>CALFBP010000007.1 GCA_937951625.1 uncultured Thermoguttaceae bacterium | reverse complement strand
GTGCATGGCCAAAGGTTCGCCCTGACGCACAATGTTTTCAAACCCGGCAAATGGTCCCATGCTTCGCGGCTCTCCTCACCCGGATGATACGCGGCCACCCCAAAAACTGTCAACGGAAGTTCACCGGGGGTGCATATCAGCTTTTGCGCGATTTGGCAGGGAGGCAAAAATGTCAATAGGAGAATCTCGGATTCTTTGGTAAGCTGTGCCAACTAACTTGGGCTAGAGAACGGATTTTCTGGTTTGGGAGGCAAAATCATGGGTGCCCACCAGGTTGGCGCGTCGCGGAGTTTTGCGCAAAAAGTAGCAAGATTCCTAAAAGAGTATAGCCCCTCGAACTTATCCGGCGTTGATGGAGGAGCCAAAAGTCGCGCAGCCGCCCAAGGCAGCACCAAAACTCCACGTTCGGGGCGCTACTAAGATCAGGTAGGACGGCCTTCACGGAGAACCGGCGCGGTGCGCCCGCCGACCGCGACCTCGTACCCGCCCGAAGTCAGCGACTTCCTCCTGTTCCGGCTCCAAACCAAAGTCCAGAAGGACCAACCTGCTGTGCCGCACCAGGCGGCCCTCCGCGTCGCGTTCGTCCGTGTCGTGGCAGACCACCCCGCCCGGCACCTTCATCGAAATGTACGCCCGAGTGATTGTTGACCCGCTCGGCGTGATCGAGACCGCCTCGACCCAGGCCGCGCGACGAATCTGCGGCACGACGTCGCAGGGCCGATCCAAAGAAAGGACGCGAAACGTATGTTCCTCGACCACTTTGCCATCCGGGCCGGTGGTCTTGCTTTCGCGTTGCAACACGTAGGGCGGCAAAAAGCGGGAATAGTAGGTCCGCGTGACTGTCTTGCCGTGCGGACCACCGGTCTCGGCCTCTTCCACTCGGCAAGGAATCTTTTGTCCTTCGATGACCACGTGACTTGCGCCCACGTTGCGAATCAGCGGCTTACCGATGGTCCCATCGCCCCGCAGTCCTTGGCGGACTTGCTTCGGCTCACCGGATAGACGTTTGCCGGCAATTTCCACGATCGACTCGATACGTAGGGTCACCCCTTCCTCGTCGGCCTCTTCCAGACTCGTTTTGGCCTCCGTGATAATGGTGCTCGCCACCTGGCCCGCCGCGTCCAGCGTTTCGGTAATCACGCGATATCGTTTCCACGCGCCCCGATGGTTGTAAAACCGCCCCCACGGGTGCAATTCCTTCGTGATTCCTTCATCCTCTGCGCCATAACTAAAAGATGAAGACGAAAGTACGATCAGTCCGAGGCTGAAAACGAGGCTTGCTCGAAAACTGGCTCGCATACGACGCACCCTCCGTCAACCGTTTTGCCTCTGCTGGATCGCCACCAATCTTGGCCCCGCCAACAAACTTCACCTCTTGCTCAATTTCCGTACTGCTTAACGCCCTCTTAACGATTCTGTCTAAAAAGCCGGGCGATGGAAAGCATTCTCCACAACTAGAGGGGGATTCTGTTACTGAATACATACGTAGGTGGGGTAATGACAATGACTTTTTGCAGAGTCCGCTCCCCATCAACATGCGAGAACGTTGGACAAGATTGGCCGACGTTTGCTACAGGTGACCCCAATCAGTTGATTTGCGGCACTTCGATGTCAATGGAACGAATTTCAATTCGACAGTTAGCCGATCTTTGCTTGCCCTCAACAAGTCGCCATCCTCTACACTACACAAGTCCTACACCCCCCATAGTTATGTTGCAGTGGATTCCAGATTCCAGTATGGTGCTGCGGCAGCCGGCATGATACCCTCGCGGCGGTTGTCGATCCCATCGGTTTGGCGGGTCGTGCGGATTTGTAGGGAAGCAAACGATGATTCCGCGCCGACAGGATAACGCGAAACGCGACTGGTTCCGCGGGATCGACTTATTTTCGAGGCTCGACGACCCGATTGCCGAGAAGACTCGGCTGGAACAATCGCTTCTTTTTGCGGAGTTATCCCAAATTGCCTACATGCCTCCAGAACCCGCGTTGGAGTGTGCTCACAAAATCGGTTTCGACGAGGCGATATTTTTCGATCGGGACGGTGCGCAGGCCTATCGTTTTCGGAACGCTTCCGATTGTGTGATCGTATGTCGCGGCACGGAACCGACCGACTGGAACGACGTCAAGGCCGATGTCAACGCCGTGACCGTTCTGGCGGAGGCCGTGGGCCGCGTCCATAGCGGGTTCAAGCGGGAAGTAGACGATCTTTGGCCGTTTATCGAGCGGGCTCTTTCAGGCAATCGACAGCCGCTGTGGTTTGCTGGGCATTCGCTCGGCGGGGCGATGGCCACGATTTGCGCTCGACGGTACCGGTTGTCCAGAATGGGACACTGGGTGCAAGGCCTTTTCACCTACGGCAGCCCACGTGTGGGCAATCGCGCTTACGTCAACTACTGCCGTCTGGTTCATTACCGCTGGGTCAACAACAACGACATCGTCACCCGCGTCCCGCCCACGTGGTGGGGCTATCGCCATGGAGGACGCGAAATGTACATCGATGCGCTAGGCCGGGTGCGGTCGGTTGTGGGGTGGCACCGCGTGCTCGATCGCCTGCGAGGTTTCGTTGTCGGTTTAAGGCAGCTTCAGATTGATCCACTCGCGGACCACTCCATCGAGCAGTACATCGCTCACATCCATGCAGCGGTTCAGCGGCAACGGCGCGCCATGGCCCCGCATCTCCGCCGCCGACAGCCCCTTAGCCCGGAAAGTGCGGCAGCCAATCCGGCACGCTAACTTGGCTCGGGACGGCCGAACCGTCGAACCGCTTGTTCACTAGTTGAAATCGCTTTTAGCGCTTGAGCATCGCTGGTGGCGATGTGGTCTATCAGGTAACCGTACTCAACGGCGAACGGCCATCTTCGCCAAACAAAGGATGCCGCGATCCTGTCCGATGGCTCCAGCGCTCGCGATTCTCACGTTAGCCCGCGGCAGACCAAAAGACAAGGCTCGCCTTGCCTATCGCCATTTGATAGACTTCCTCGATCGAGAGAACTGCTGAAATGGACTTGCCGAAAAACACGGCCCGGAAACGGCTGTCTCAACACCACTGCTCGTGGAGGAACCTGACGATGCGTCGCTCGAAGCTTTGTGTTCTAATCGGGCTGTTTCTGCTTGTCGGTTTCGCTGGCGCGGCAGAACCGCAAGTCGTATTCGAGGACCGGTTCGAGGGGAAGTTGGGCGAGGGGTGGAGCTGGCTCCGTGAAGATCCCCGGACGTGGCGCATTCGGGACGGGGCCCTGGAGATCCGCGTCGAGCCCGGACTGGCCCAAACTGTCAAGAATGCCCTCGTGCGGCAGGCCCCAGATCGAAGCAAAGGAAAATACGCGATCGAGGTGGCCGTGGTGTTTACGGTGGAGCCGAGCCAGCAATACGAGCAGGCGGGGATCACCTGGTATCGGGAGGGACAGCCGGTGCTAAAACTGGTCCATGAGTTGATCGACGGGAAGACCTACATCATCCCAGGCAAGAAGCCCACGGCCACGAAGAGCGTGCAACTCCGACTCATCGTCGACGGCGAGCGATTCGTCGCCCAGTTCCGGCCGGATGGACAGGGCGAGTTCCAAACCGCCGCCGAAGGTCCGCTGCCGCTTGGCCGCGAGGAGCAGGTCAGCATCCAGTGCTACCAGGGTCCGTCCCAGGCCGAACACTGGATGCGATTCGATGATTTCCGCATCGTCCGTCTAACCGAGTGAACCGATGGGACCGTGCCATGTTCCCCGCGCTGGCCACGCTCAGCCGGCAAGCACCCTCCAGCGACGGGAGCGGCTCGATCAAGGCCGCCCGAATGCCGTCCTAAGAGCCGCTTGGTCGCCAATCAACGAGATGTAGCTCCACCGAGCGAAGTCCGCGGAATTCGTTCACGACAGGCCGAAAGGCGACATCCAGCGGCCCGTTGGCGGCGGCTAACGGCTCCGCCCAATCCTCCCGACCGAAGGCAATCGCCCGCATGGCGGCATCATTCTGGCGTAAGCGGACCGCGAGGTGTCGGCCGGAGGATCCGATCAGTTTGGGTGGGTCGGCCAGGTCGACTCCGCTGGCACAGATCACGGGCCGAAAGTTGCCGTGGCCGAACGGCGCAAGCTTCTCGATCTGCTCGACGATCTCCACGCTCAAGGCACTAAGCGGGACCTCGGCGTCGATGCGTAGCTCGGTCACGCCGGCGTGGTCGCGGAGGTGGGCCGCCACGTACTCGCAAAAGCTTGCGCGAAAGGCCTCGAATTTCGCCTCTTCGATGGTCAATCCGGCCGCCGCGGCGTGGCCACCGAAGCAAACGAGATGTTCCGAGCAGGCCGCCAACGCCGCATGGAGGTCGAAGCCCGGCACGCTGCGGGCCGAGCCCGTTCCCGGCCGCACTCCCAGTTTTTCCCAGGCAATCAGCACCGTCGGCCGCTGGTACTTTTCCGCCAGCCGCCCCGCCACGATGCCCAACACCCCTGGATGCCAGCCGTGTTGGGCCAGCACGATCGCTGGCTCGTTTTCGACATCGGCCTGTTGGACGCACTTGTTGGCCGCCAGGTAAACGCTTCGCTCCAAGGTCTGACGGTCGCTGTTCAAACCGTTGACGTATTGAGCCAGTTCCAAGGCACGGTCAGGCCGGTCGGTGACCAGGAGTTCCACGGCCAGCAGGGCCTGACCAAGGCGGCCCACCGCGTTCAGGCGAGGCGCCACTTGAAAGGCGATGTCTTCGGCGTCCAACCGCGATTTGTTACTCAGCCCGGCCACCTCCAGCAGCGCGCGGACGCCCGGCTGCGTGCTTTGTTCCAGGCTGACCAGACCGTGGCGGACCAGAATGCGATTTTCGTCGATCAACGGCACCACGTCGGCCACTGTGCCGAGGGCCGCCAGGCCAACGGCTTGCACGAGAAAATCCCGCATGGCCGGCGAAACCCGCTTAGCTCCACTGGCTCGTTGGCAAATTGCCCAGGCCAGCTTCAGCGCCACGCCCGCGCCACTCAACATCCCGAACGCATAATCCGAGCCGGGTAATCGCGGATGGACAATGGCCGCCGCCTGCGGCAGGCGGACAGACGGTTCGTGGTGGTCGGTCACAATCAGTTCCAATCCGCGTTGTCGGGCCGCCGCGGCCTCGTCGGCGCTGGCGATGCCGCAATCGACCGTCACCAAGACTTCCGCGCCCTCGTCAGCGAGACGGCCGATGGCCTCGGCATTCAGCCCGTAGCCTTCCTCCAATCGGCTCGGCACGTAATAGCCCACGTTGGCGCCAAGGAGCTTCAAGCACTGGCGAAGGATCGCCGTGCCACTGACCCCATCGACGTCGTAATCGCCGTAAATCACGATTCGCCGTCCCTGTCGCACGGCGTCGTAAATCCGCTCGGCGGCAAGGGCGCAGCCGGGCATCAACATGGGATCGCGAAGGTCCGACAGACGCGAGTCGAGAAACTGGCGGGCCTGCCGTGGGTCCGAGATACCCCGCGCGATCAGCAACTGCGCCAGCATGGCGGAAATCCCCGCCGCCCGTTGGAGGGCCGCAATCCGCTGGGGATCATGGGGATAAATCCACCACGGCCTGTTCATCGGTTTGTTGCCCCGAGCCAGCGAAGCCCCATCACGCAACGCCAATGGGCAAAAAGCGTTCCAACACCCCGATGCATCACAAAGCGTTTCCCAAAGCGGCTGTTTGGCGTCCTGAAGACGTCGCCGCGATGGCTACTTTTTCTTCTCGCTGTGGAAGGTGTGCTTGCGAAGTCTGGGGCAGTACTTCTTCAAACGCAACTTCTCCCCGCCCGGCTTGCGGCGAATCGCGTAGTTGTACGCTCCGCTTTCTTCGCAAACCAAGAAAATCGTCTCGGCCTTCTTCTTCTTGCTTTTCTGAGCCATTCGCAGTTCTCCAACGACCTGTCGGGGGAAATTTCGGGAAGGAAGCCTCTTATTTTACCGAATCCGGTCGGAATGAAAACTGCTAACGCGCATCCCTGCCTGGGCGGGGAGATACATGCATCATTCTGGGTATTACTTCGTACAAGTCAGAAACCCTATTTTTCCTCGTTTTTCCATATTTCCATATTGACTAATAAGGAAATTTGGGTACATTAAGCACTTTATTGTTTTCTTGGCACTTAAATGGATTAGCGCGAATAAATCGAGTGGGCTATTTGTTTGTGCCCTGGTTGTTAAAACTCGTCTGGCAGGTCTGAAAAAAAGCAACGCGATGTTGCACGGGACGATGCCCGTCTGCAACGCGATGGCCAGTCGAGCCGTAAAGAGGAGGTGCTCGAAGCTCCGCAAGTTGTTTTTGGAAAAAAACTTATGGAGCCCGAAAGGGATCGGCGCCGCGAACGGCACCTGAAGTGCGTGGAGAGGATTCGCGTACGTTTCTGGACGCTGCACTGCGGTTAGCCAAGCTGACTCTCGACGTTGAGGATCTCACCTTGCGGAAGAACAACAATGTACAGACCGTTCGGCGGAACACTAGAAAAAAACGTGCCGATCGCCCGAGCAATGGTCGGAGCGGCATCAACGGCCGGTCGCCCGTCGAACCGATCGACGATCACGACGAGTTGCCACTCGATGGTGAGCTGTTCGACGACTTGCTGCTCGATGGAGACGAGGTGGTGGAGGGAGACGAGGGCGAGACGGGCGGGGATGACCAGATCGACGACCCGGTCCGCATCTACCTCATGCAGATGGGCGAGATTCCGCTATTGACCCGGCGAGAAGAACTTGCCGCTGCCCGAGACATCGAACGCTCCCGAACTTTGTTTCGCCACAGCATGTTGGCCACCGATTACCTCTTGCAGGGAGCGTACGGATTGTTGGAGAGGGTGCGCGAGGGCCATCTGCGATTGGATCGCACGGTGGAGGTTTCGGTGACCAACATTCGCGGCAAGCGGCATATTCAGAAACTGCTCGAGCCCAACCTGCGTACGTTGCGTCATTTGCTCCAGCGGAATCGCCGCGACTTCGCCGTGGCCATTAGCAAGAGTCACTCCATGCCCGCCCGACGCGCGGCGTGGCGGCGCTTGGTGGTTCGCCGTTACAAGGCGGTGCGGCTGGTCGAGGAATTGGGGCTCCGCACCCAGCGCCTTCAGCCGTTTTGGGAGAAACTCCAACAGATTGCCGCCCGGGTCCAGGCCCTTGCCTCCGAACTCGCCAATCTCCAGCAGACGCGCAGCGCCGCGGATCGGGTGGACGAAATCCGCAAGGAGCTTCGCTACTTGATGCGTCTGACTTTGGAGAGTCCTTCCACGCTGCGGCGCCGCATCGAACGCACGTCGCGGCTGCAACAGCGCTACGATGCCGCAAAGCGCCGTCTGTCCGCTGGAAACCTCCGCTTGGTGGTTTCCATTGCCAAGCATTATCGCAATCGGGGACTGAGCTTCTTGGACCTGATCCAGGAGGGCAACACCGGCTTGATGCGGGCCGTCGACAAGTTCGAGTGCGAGCGGGGCTACAAGTTTTCCACCTACGCCACGTGGTGGATTCGGCAGGCGATCACGCGGGCGATCGCCGATCAGAGCCGCACCATCCGCGTCCCGGTCCACATGATCGAGACCATGAGCAAGGTCCGTTCCGTGACCCGCAAGTTGCTTCAGGCCCGGGGACGAGAGCCCAGTATCGAGGACACGGCCAACGCGGCCGGCCTGTCGGTGGACGAAGCCATCTGTATCCTCCAGATGAGCCGGCAGCCCCTTTCGCTGGATCAGCCAGTCGGGGAACACGACGATAGTTATTTTGGCGAGTTCCTCGAAGACTACCGTGAAGAGGACCCGCTGTACGAAATGAACCAGGATTCGTTGAAGAGCCGCATCGCGGACGTCCTGGCGGGGCTAAACTACCGCGAGAGAGAGGTCATTCGATTGCGGTACGGGCTGGCGGACGGCTATACCTACACGCTGGAGGAAGTGGGCAAGATTTTCTCGGTCACGCGCGAACGAGTCCGGCAAATCGAGGCCAAAGCCGTTCGCAAGTTGCAGCATCCGGTGCGGTCCCGTCGCTTGATGGGGTTTCTCGACCGGCCGGTTCTTCCGCCCCAGCCTCCGTTGAATCCGGAGCCATCGGATGAGGAATCGGCGACGGAAGAATCGGTGCCGCAGGCGGCTACCGCCGTGGAGGTGATTGCCTCCGCGGCGGATGTGCCAGTCTGATCTTGCCCATTGTCGCGTTCACCGGTTTGACGTAGCATGGCGGAAGCAGAAATCTGCTGAGCTACGAAGGGGACGGTGGCCATGATGAACGTGACGATCGGGCTGATTGGGGCAGGCCAGATGGCAACCGCACTGGGGCAGGGGCTCATCCGAGCCGGGTTGATCGCTCAAGACCAACTCCTGGCTAGCGATCCCTCGCCGTCCGCCCGCGAACGGTTCTCGCAGACGCTTGGCGCCCGCACCACGCCCGACAATCTCGATGTGGTCGATTGGGCCCAAGTCGTCGTCCTTGCGGTCAAGCCGCAACAGATGGTCGAGGTCTTGAACCAGATTCGGGGCAAGATCAGCCCCCAACGGCTGGTGATTTCGATTGCCGCCGGCGTTCGCTGTGCGGCGATTCTGGAGACGTTGGGTCCGCAGACGCGGCTCGTGCGGGTCATGCCGAATACGCCCTGCCTGGTAGGCAGAGGGGTAAGTGCCTACTGCCTGGCCGGGGCTGCCACGCCCGGTGATGGCGAAATCGTGGCGCGAATCTTTGGCGCCGTGGGCGTGGCCCTCCAAGTGGAGGAGAAATGGATGGACGCCGTGACGGGGTTGTCGGGGTCCGGGCCCGCCTTTGCCTACGTGATGATCGAGGCCCTCAGCGATGGCGGCGTGAAGATGGGTCTGCCGCGACACGTGGCCACCACGCTGGCGGCCCAAACGCTGCTCGGCGCGGCCACGATGGTCCTCGACAGCGGCGAGCATCCTGCCGTGCTCAAGGATCGGGTGGCCAGTCCCGGCGGCACGACGATCGCAGGCTTGCAGGCCTTGGAAGCGGGCGGATTGCGGGCCGCCCTCATCGCGGCTGTCGAGGCGGCAACGCGCCGCGCAAGCGAACTGGCCGCCGGCGCGTAGCGGGGGGAAAAGACGCCAATGCCGGTTTTCTGCGTGGTCGACGATAAGTACGTGCCCTTGTACCGGATCCTCTGGATTTCGGCGCTGCCACATTTCTGCGGCGCCGACGATTGTGAGCGCGAAGGGCAATACGAAGTCCGGCTGGAGGATGGCGAGTCGGTTTGGGCGGATCGGGAAGAGCGGGACGCGGCGTTAAGAGCCCTGGCCGAATGGGCGGGCGGCGACGAGGCGGAAGAAGGCTGCGACGAAGCGGATTGAAAAGCTCCGCGGAGGATCGTCCCATGTCGATGTTTGAAGATCGGCGGTACCAGTGGCGCGAAACATATTTCGTGTTTTTCGATCCCGACCGCCGCCCCAAGCTGGAAGCGCTCCGCTCGAAGCTCGAAGCCTCCCAGGGAACGCATTTCACCATCGCGAATGCCGCCACCGACAGTCAAGGCCGAATCGAGTCCATCACCATCTTGGCCCCCGACGACTTTGCTGCCATGGACATCAGCTTTCTCGCCGGGAGCGAGGTTCGCGACGAAGCCCGCGAACTTGTCGAGGAGCTTTCGAGCTTCGCTTGCCAACCCGACGAGCGAAAGAAACTCGAACGTTTGAAGCGCTGCCAGGGCCGATTCGACGTGCTGCATTTCGAGCAGTCGAACGACGCAGACGACGAGGAGGAGGGTTTGTTCGATCCCAGCGGCCTGTTGATCGTGCTCGACGCGCTGGTCGAACTCACGGATGGCATCGCCGTCGATCCGCAGTCGGGAGCGATATTATGAGGGACAAGGAACGAGCGAGATTCGCTTGGGGACGCCAAACGAGGAAAAGGAGATGTTAGCCAAGGAAATCAAGCCCGGCGCGATCGTCAACTACAACGACGCTCCCTGTCTGATTGAAGCGGTGAACGTGCAATCGCCCTCGGCCCGAGGAGCGGCGACCCTCTACAAATACCGCGCTCGAAACCTGATCACCAAGCAGAAGGTCGACATCACGCTCAAGGGAACCGATTCCCTGGACTTGGCCGATTTCGCGCGCCGACCCGTCAAGTTCATGTACGCGGACGCTTCGCACTTGTATTTCCTGGATCAGGAGAATTACGAGCAATACGGACTGGCGCGGGAGAGCGTGGCCGAGGAGAGCAAGTACCTCACCGAAGAGCTGGAGGGCGTCCAAGTGCTGATCTATAACGATCAGGCCGTGGGGCTGCAATTGCCCGCCGCGGTGGAACTGACCGTCACCCATTGCGATCCGGGCGTGCGGGGCAACTCGGCCACGGGCCGCACCAAGCCCGCCACGCTCGAAACCGGCCTCGTCATTCAGGTTCCCGAATACCTGGAACAAGGCGAGCGGGTGAAAGTGGACACGCGGAGCGGGGAGTTTTTGGGTCGGGTGTGAGCCGTGCCGCTTGGCGGCAGCGACCGCCTCGCCTACTTCCCGCAGCGTAGCTGTAGTTTTTGAATTGGGGGCCCACCCCGTGAAGATGGATTTTTGAGGACCGACGTGCGATGCGAATTGCGGTTGGAAGCGATCACCGCGGCGTGGAATTGCGGCGGAGAATTCTTGCGTTACTGACAGACCTTGGACAGGAGGTCATCGACGTGGGCACGGAAGAAAACGGCCCCGTGGATTATCCCGACATCGCCGCCGCGGTGGCGTCGCGCGTCAGCCGCAAGGAGGTCGATCGGGGCATCCTGATCTGCGGCTCGGGGATTGGGATGTGCATTGCGGCCAACAAGTTTCCTGGCGTGCGGGCGGCCCCTTGCCACGATGATCTGACGGCCGAGATCAGCCGCCGCCACAACGACCTCAACGTCCTTTGCCTTGCGGGGGACACGCTTGGAGAGCGGCTCGTCGATCGTCTCGTGCGAATCTGGCTGAACACGGAATTTGAAGGCGGCCGCCACGCGCGGCGGGTACAAAAAGTCGCCGACCTCGAACACCGCAACGGCATGCCCTAGGTGGCGGGATTGTTGGCAGCCACGCTTCGTCTAAAATGATAGGTAGACGGTTTGTGACTTCTCTCCCAAGAATCTGGGGCCGATCTGCTATGGCACGTGGTCCTGTAACAACGGGACGATGACGGAGGTTGCTCAACCCGCAAGGCTTAAGGGTAGGGGCCCCTCGATGGTAGCTGTCGGCCGTCGCCGGCCGGTTGCTCGGGTTGACGAACCTTCCGACCCGTCCCGCAGAAGGAGGTGGCAAATGTTCGACCCAGCAAGGCTTTCCCAGGATGAGTTGAACCTGATTCGGGAATTGCTCCAGCGCGAGTTGGATGAGCTCCCCGTCGAGATCCGTCACACGCGCTCCGCACGGCTTCGGGAGGATCTCTTGCGTCGCCGCGAGTTGGTTCGCGGCTTACTGGCGCGCTTGCCGTCCGTTATGGAACCCGCGATCGCGTGATCCGCGCTATCCGGCCCGCTGGTCGCGGCTCCCGCAGGCCGGTATAGTGTGAACGCCATTCCGCCCCGCTATGGGGTCGAAGGGAAGCTGTTTTTCCTGCGCGCACGGGAGCTTCGATGCCATCCGCTTCTGCCCGCTTCACCCATCTGGATTGGACAGTTCTGGTTGCCTATTTTGTCGGGATCACCGCGTTCGGGTTGTGGATGGCGCGGAAGATCAAGACCAGCGGCGGGTTTTTTCTTGGCGACCGAAAACTGCCTTGGTGGGTGATGGTGGGCCAGGCATTCGGGACCGGCACGAACGCCGAAAATCCCGTGGCTCAGGCAGGGGCCTCGTATAGTGCGGGCTTCGCCACCATCTGGTGGCAGTGGAAGAACATGTTGGCCACGCCGTTCTATTGGCTCATGGCCCCGTGGTACCGCCGCAGCCAACGCACGACGATCGGCGAGATCGTCGAGGACCGCTACGGCCGCCATCTGGCCCTGCTCTACACTATCTTCGCCATTGCCTTTTTCGTGTTCAATCAAGGGGCCATGTTGAAGGGGGCTGGCAGGATCATCTCCGTGGCCACGGGCGAAATGGTCTCGGCCAACGGGGTGGTGTTGAGCATGGCCGCCGCGTTCATTCTCTACAGTTTTTTCGGTGGGTTGATCGCCTCGGCCTATACCGATTTCATCCAAGGCTTCTTGATTCTCGCGCTCTCGTTCATGCTCATTCCGGCCGGATTGGCGACAGTCGGAGGATTCTCCGGCATGAAGGCGACCTTGCCGCCTTGGTTCTTCGAAGTGTACAACGAGTCCAGCCAGATCGACGCCTTCACCATCGCCATGCTTACCATCAACGGGCTGGTGGGCATCACCGCGCAGCCGCACATGCTGTCGATGAACGCCACAGGTTCGAGCGAGCGGGCCGGGCGCGTGGGGCAAACCTATGGCAATTTCGTCAAGCGGCTCTGCACCATCGGCTGGGCGCTGACCGGGCTGATCGTGGCGGCCATGATTGCCCAAGGCGGCGCGGCCTTGAAACACCAGGAAGACGCCTTCGGCTACGCCTGCCTGCACCTGTTGGGACCCGGCTTCGTCGGACTCATGGTCGCTTGCGTGCTCGCCGCCAATATGTCGACCTGCTCCAATTTCATGGTCAACTCGGGGGCCTTGTTCACCCGGAACCTGTACCGCGAATTCCTCCGCCCCGAGGCCCATGACCGCGAGCTGCTCTGGATGGGTCGGCTCTCGGGCCTCAGTCTGACGCTCTTGGGCATCCTCTTTGCGCTCTACGTCGATGAGGTCCTTCAGGCCTTTTTGTTCACCGAGACGATCGCGGCCTTGATGGGCATCATGTTTTTGGGCGGGTTTGTCTGGCGGCGGGCGAATCGGTATGGGGCCTTCGCGGCGACCGTGGCGGCCTTCGGCGTGTACTATGGGCTGAACTACCTCGCCGTCGGCGAATTGCGGTTGGTTTACCGATGGACGGCCACGCCGTTTGCCTGGTCCTTGTTCACTGGTTTCGCGGCCTTGATCGTGGTCAGCCTGCTGACCAGGCCCGAAGACCCCGAACGCATCGCCCGCTTCTTTAACGCCATGAACCTTTCCTCCGACGGGGAGCCTGTTCCGGCCGCGGAACGTGGCCAAGACCTGCTGCTGACCGACCTTCCGGGGTGGTTGACCCGGGACCGGTGGCGAGGCTTTTTCCGCCGCTATCGCGAAGATTTGCTGGGGTTTGGACTGGCTTGGATTTCGGTAGGCATTCTGATCCTGCTGGCCTGGGCGATCATGCAAATCGGTTGACCACCCGGAAGACGTACGGAAATCACCCCGTCGCCAACATCTCGAGTCAGTGGTGTTCCATTGCGTTTTTCGACGACCAGGTGAGGTGCGTTCCGTAGGCGGAATATGCGGGCACGGCCTACGGTTTTGGGGCCACGTCTGGGGATTTCTCACCGAGCGCGGTTCGCAGCGCATCGAGTTGGCGTCCCCGCTCCTGGGGGTCCGCGGCAGGGTCGAACGCCAGGGGGTGGCCCACGAGGGCTTGAAGACGTTGGAGGGCGGCGCGTCGGGTTGGCTCGTCGTCCCGGGCGAGGAGAGCCAGCCACACGGAAACGTCGCCCGACAGCCACATCGCCAGTTGCGGCGGCGATTCCTCGTTTCCCAGCTCGGCCAAGGCACGAAGGATGCGCCGGATGCGGAATCGCTGTTCGGCGTCAAGCGTGGCGGGATCGAGCCGTTGAAGGTAGCTGGCCACGACCCGACCGGACTCGCGAAGATGCCGGTCCGCCGCCTCCCGCTTGGCAAAACTGGCGTCGCCCAGGTCTTTGACCCATTGGGCCCAAAGTTTCTGATCTGGCGGAACACCGCTCTGGGCCATGCGGACCAACGCCGCTTCGATCTCCTCCGCCGTCTTGGAGAAATCCCACTCGCGAAACAGAATTTTCAGCAAGGGATCGAGGTGCTCGCGAGCCGCGGCCGGCTCGGCGAGGAACAAATGCCAGATGCTCGCCGCGTGATAGAGCCGGTCCTCGTCGCTTTCCGTCACTTTCAAGGACACCGGCTCGTTGGGCGATTGGCGGAACTCGACGGCGGGTCCGGGCTGGTTTTCGCCAGGGAGGCGGCGGATCTGCACCCGATTGCCCGCAGCCACGTCCACCTGGAATCGAAAGGTCGGCGTGGTCAGTTCGTAGCTGAGGATCGGTTCGTTCGCGCTGACGCGAATCGTCAACCGTTCCCGGCGATCCGGCGTCAATTGCCCGGCGTGGTTGAAATTCACACCACGAAGGCCGGCCACGACAATCCGTCCCGCACGGAGGTTGAACTGCAACCAACCTTGCCGGCGGACATTGTTCAAGCTCGGCGTGTCAGGGATCGAGTTCAAGGGCGCGGAATGGACCGGCCACGCCGCAGCCAGCATGGCCAGGACCAGACCAACCTCTCGTCGTGGGCACCGGAAAATCGCCATCTTCATGTTGCCATCTGAGGTATTTTGGTCCTGCCGCGCCGTTGGGGCAATCGGCCCGATCGGTTTGCCGAGGGTACCGCCCCCACGGGCTCAGCCGGAGCCAGGCCACGGCAGGGACAATTCCTCGCCCACCAACCGAAGTTCCTCCGGGGTAAAACCGAAGGCGTGCAGGGCGGGCCGTTCGCTCTTGGGCAAGGGACATACGAACAATGCAGCAATGCCCGGATGCTCGCGGCAGTAGGCTTCCGCGGCCTTGGGGCCAAGCACGAAAAACGCGGTGGACAGGGCGTCGGCCACCGCGGCATGGGAAGCAACGACGGTGACCGACAAGACGCCTTCGGCGGGCCAACCCGTCCGGGGATCGAGGATATGGGCATAGCGCCGGCCGCGATATCGGAAAAATTGCATTGCCGAACCCGAGGTCCCCAAGGCCCGATCATGCAAACGGATCTCCGCCAGCCGCTGCTTGGGACGCAAGGGATGCTTGACGCCCACGACCCAGCCTGAAGCGGCCGAAGCAGCTCCGACGGGTCCAGCCCGGGATCCTCGGGCCAGCACGCTGCTCTGGCCGCCGTGCAACAGGAAATCCCCGATACCCCGCTGGGCCAGGAGTTCCGCGGCGCGATCCAACGCATAGCCCTTGCCGATGCTCCCCAGGTTCACGCGCACCCCGGGTTTGGCGAAGCGAACGGTTCGCCGTGCCGGGTCGAGTTCCACATAACGGTTGCCCACCAATCTGAGGGCATCGTTGATTTCCTTCTCCGACGGCATTTCGCCTTGACGCCGCGCAAATCCCCAAACTTCCCAAAGCGGCGCGCTGGTGATGTCGAAGGCGCCTTGCGTCTCGTCGTGGATCGTTCGGGCGAGGCGGAGCAGGTCGAACAACTCTGCATCAACCTCCACCGTCATCTCAGCCGCAACCTGGTTCAAGCGGCTGATCTGGCTCGTGGGGCGAAAATAGCTCAACCGACCCTCCAAGTGCTCGATCAGGTCCAGGGTCTCCATCGCGGCCTCCGTGGCCTGGACGTACTGCCCGGCATTGAAAACGACCTGAAACTCGCAAGCCATGGCAGGTCGGGCGATCTGGAGCAGCGGCAGCCCCGCGCTGGAGTCGGATTTCAGATCAAGACCGCTCTGCGCCATCGATCGGGCTGGGGAATCTCCCTGGCCCGACCGGCCCCGCAAAAAATCGCGTCGGGTGGTGCGATGGGTCATTTCCGCCTCTTGCGCCGCAACCAATCCAAGGGTTTCAATTCCACCAGTTCCGCCAAACCGGCCTCGACCAACTCCGTACCCGACACGTACCGGCCCGGATTGGTCCATGCGCGGAGCTTCTCGGCGGACACTTGAAACAGATCGGCCAACAGTCGGTCCATGTCAGCTTCCAGGCGGCTGAAATGGCGGGCCCATTCGGCAGCCTCGGCGAGCCCCACGTTCTCTTCGCTCTGCCATTTCATCGGATGGAACAAAAGGACGCTGTAAGGGGTGACCAGTCGCCGGGTACAGGCGGCAAAAGGCCACAAGGCCGCTGAGGAACATTCTCCGGCAACGATTCCGGTCGCTCGCAGGCCCCGAAGCAAGATCAAGCTGGTCAAGGCGATGGCACAATAGGGACTGCCGCCAAGCGAATCGAAGTACAAGACACACTCGCCTCCCGGCGGGACTTCCAGCAAACTCGCCACTAATTGGGACTGGTTTTCGGTCAAGTCGCCGACCAACGCGATTTCCGGCCACCCGGTGGAATCATGGTCGCTCATTTGCCTCAGCCAATGACCGTGGACTTCATCATCCCAAACGGACCCTGCGAAGTTCGGAGAGAGTGGATAACGTGGAAGGCTTTGCCTCATGTTCCACTCGATCCTCGCCACTCCATATTGTTGCCCGCATTCCTCTGCGTTTCCAGTCTCATCATTGGCAAGAAGCAAAAAACGGCGGACTGCAAACAGCCCGCCGTTTCAAAATGTCAACAACAGCCTCAGCCGAGTCCTATCGGAACTCCGCCACGACGAACTCGGTCGACGAGTTATGACACCGTGATCGACTCAGTGGGGCACACGTCGACACAAGCGCCGCAATCCCCGCAAGTCTCGGGATCCACAACGGCCTTCTCGTCCTGAATCGTGATGGCGTCCAGGGGGCAGGCCTCCACGCAATCACCGCAACCCGAGCAGGTTTCGGTGTTCACATTAGCTGACATTGACTTTCTCTCTCCTGAACCTGTGGAAGGGAAACCAGATTCCTCACTGTTGAAGAATATCAGAGCCCCGGGGATTTGGGAAGTGATCAAGTACGCCATCGCGCGATTAATGCAAAGCTCAATACCACAAAATGGAGCTTTCCTCCATTGACAAGTGATTGTGTGCATTTTTGAAACCCCCACAATTCGAGTGGCAATATCCCAGGCCTACCTCAGCCAGTGAATCCCATCGTGTGGGTAGTCTTCATGGTCACCTCGCGGGGGTGCGTTTAGATGCCGTAGTCGAGCTGCACCAGTTGCTTCCTGCACTTGTCAGTTCTGTTGGGATGACCTTTGACGCCTCTCCGTTTTGTCGCGGTCGTCTTCGCTTTCCATGTTAGGCAAAGAGGAAAGCCGCCACGACAAGAACTGGTTTCGTTTGGGCTTGACGGCCGATGCGAAGACCAAGGCAAGGACTGTCGTTGCAGCGTGCGCGGGCGGAAACGATCCATTTTCTTTTTGGAGAGAATCCAAGAAGCCAGCGCGAGTCGTGCAACCGGGCACGGACGGGCCCCGGGGGTGATTTCATTTGGCTTGATCCAGAGCTTTCCGCGGTCCGCCCGATTGCGGAAGCCCGTGGCTGCCGATGCCCGAACGACGCGATCCTAGACACGACCTGGCGGCCCTTGCCCTGCTGGCAGTGGCGGCGTTTCTCACCGCCAGCTTGCTCAGCTACGATCCGGCGGATCCGCCTAGTTCCCTGGTCTACCCTCCGCGATCCGAGGCGGCGAACCTCTGTGGGCGCTCTGGGGCGGTCGCGGCGACCCTCCTGTTTACCGGGTTTGGGGTAGGGGCCTACTACTTGCTTGCCTCGCTGGTCGTGCTCGACGTGCTCATGCTCGGCCGTCGCGAGATTCCCTCTCCTTGGCTGCGGTTACTTGGCTGGCTGCTTTCCTTGGTAGGAATCTGTGCGCTGGCAACGCTCGCCTTCCCGTGGCTTTCGCCCGGCCCAATCATCGGCGCTGGCGGCTATTTGGGCGCAGCCGCCAAGGGGATTCTTCAAGAGTACTTTGCGGCTGCCGGGTCGTATATCGTCGTTATGAGCTTAATCGTCGGCGGCCTGTTGCTCGCCACGGACTATGCAATCCTCACCGTGGCCGCGTGGTTGATTGGTCTTCCGGTCAGCGGCTTGGGGAAGGGGGCGGCGAGCGTGGGAAAGGCCTGCGCCGCTAGGGGCCGCAAGCGCAGGTCCGATCTCGATTCCGCGGACGACAGCCCGGACGACGAGCAGGCGAGCGACAACGCACCGGCCGTTCGGGTCTTGAAACGGGCCGAGCCCAGCCCACCCCGGCCCGAACCTGTTGTGGAAAAGCCGCCGGAGAAGCCCCTGGAACTGCCGGAACCGCGGGTCCGCAAACCCAGGGCCGCCGGTCACCAGGAACTTCTCGAACAAATCGAGGCGGCCAGCGGCGACGGACCCGCCGACTACGAACTGCCCAGCTTGGAACTCTTATTGCCCAGCGAACCGTTCTCGTTCGAGGAGCAAGAAAAGGAGGTCCGCCGCAAGGCGAAAATCCTGGAGAAGACCTTCGCGGATTTCGGTTTTCGCATCCGTGTGGTCGAGATTCAGACGGGACCGGTCATCGCCCAGTTCGAGGTGGAGTTGGAGGCGGGACTGCGATTGAGCCGGATCACGGGCCTGGCCGACGACCTGGCCGTAGCCCTCCGCGTGCCCAGCGTGCGGATCGTGGCCCCGCTGCCCGGCAAGAACACCGTCGGCATCGAGGTGCCCAACAACGAACGCCAATTGGTCCGGCTTCGCGAGGTGATGGAAGAGGCGGGAAGCCTTGCGAGCACGCAGCGCATCCCGATCTTCCTGGGAAAGGACGTGGCCGGCCACCCGATGACGGTGGACCTTTCCAGCCTGCCGCACCTGTTAATCGCGGGGCGGACGGGCACGGGCAAGAGCGTGTGCTTGAATACGATCATCACGTCGATCCTGATGACCCGCCGCCCCGACGAAGTCCGCCTGCTGCTGATCGACCCCAAAATGGTCGAATTGAGCCAATACGCCAGCATCCCCCACCTCATGCACCCGGTCGTGACCGACATGCGCAAGGCCGAGGCGATCCTAGGGTGGGCGGTGGAGAAGATGGAGGAACGCTACCAGCTCCTCGCCCGGGCCGGCGTGCGCCACGTGAGCGTGTACAACCAATTGGGCGAAGAAGAATTGATGGACCGCATTCGCCCCGCCGACGACGAGGAGCGTCAACAGATCCCCACGCACATGCCGTACATCGTCATCGTGGCCGACGAGATGGCCGACCTGATGATGACGGCCGCCAAGGAGGTCGAGGCCCACATCATCCGCTTGGCGCAGAAAAGCCGCGCGGTCGGCATCCACCTGGTGCTGGCCACGCAAAAGCCGACCGTGGACGTAATCACCGGCCTGATCAAGTCCAATTTGCCCGCCCGAATCTGCTTCCAGGTGGCCAGCCGCACGGACAGCCGCGTGGTGCTCGATGAGATGGGCGCGGAAAAGCTCTTGGGCAACGGCGACATGTTGTTCTTGTGGCCGGGCACCAGCACGATCCTCCGCGGACAGGGCACGTACCTCAGCGATGACGAAATCACGCGGGTGATCGAGGCCATCTCCACCACCGAGCCGCAATACGTCAAGGAGCTCGTGCAACTCAAGGCCAGCACGCCAGAACCCGAGGGCCATCCCGTCGGCAACCGCGACGAGCTTTACGAAAACGCCGTGGAGCTGGTCATCCGCGAGGGGCGCGGGAGCTGTTCGTTGTTGCAGCGGGCGATGGGGATTGGTTACGGTCGCGCCGCGCGGCTCATCGACTACATGGCCGAGGACGGCATCGTCGGTCCCTACAACGGCTCCCAGGCTCGGGAAGTGCTCATGACCTGGGAACAATGGGAGCGGATACGAAGCCGAGGGGCCAGCGCATCGTCCGACCCGCCGACGACCCCTGCCCCGCGGCGTCCCGCCAACCGCATTCTCCTCAGCACCCCCTCTTCCCAAGGACGCGATCTGCCCGAGGATGCCGTCGACGAAGAACGTCCCCCGCGGGCCGCGCGGAATCGCGGCGGTGGCTTTGAAGCAAATTCTGAGGCCGCATCCAACGAGGAAGGCGACGCCGAGGCAGATGCCTCTAAGTCGGGCGAACCGCGCCGGGCCCGCGTCGGCTGACGCCGGCCGAACCAGAAGCGGGAGATTCGCCGGTAAAGAACTTGTTTGCGGCCTCGGCCGAGGTTAAGATCACGCTACCATCGCAACCCTGACCTCCCCGCAACGTACAACTCCGAAGGGAAAATCCTGATGGCCGAGACGCAGCGTCTGACCAGGGACCAGTGGCTGGTGCTGACCGCCGCTTTTTTGGGCTGGATGTTCGATGGGGTGGAAATCGGGCTGTTTCCGCTCGTCGCGCGGCCGGCGCTTCAGGAACTCCTGGCCGACATGGGCGACGCCGCCGTGGGCCGCTGGAACGGGGTGATCGTGGCCTGTTTCCTATTGGGCGCGGCCCTGGGCGGACTGGTCTTTGGTTGGGTCGGCGACCGCCTGGGGCGCGTGCGGGCGATGGTGCTGAGCATCCTTGTCTATTCGCTGTTCACGGGAGCCGGGGCCTTCGCCCAGCAAGCCTGGCATTTGGGGTTGTTCCGATTCATCGCCTCCCTCGGGATGGGCGGAGAATGGGCGGTGGCCGTGGCCCTGGTCGTCGAGTGTTGGCCCGAGCGACACCGCCCGAAACTCGCGGGCGCGATCGGCGCGGCAGCCAATTTCGGGTTCTTGTTCATCGGGATATTCGCCTTTTTCGTGCCGGTGATTTCTGTGGGCAGCCATGAGCCTCCGGTGGGTCTCGTCGGCCACGTGGTCGAGGCCTTCACCAGCCCCTGGCGCCGACTCATGTTGATCGGCGCCTTGCCAGCGGTCCTTGCTTTCTTCGTGAGCTTCCTCGTGCCCGAGTCGGAGCGATGGAAGGAGGCGGCCAAGACCGCCAAGCGCTTGCCCGTCCTCGAAATCTTCGCCCCGGGATTGCGCAAGCGAACGATCCTGGCGATCATCTTTTCGGCGATTCCTTTGATCGGCACCTGGGCCGCGGTTTCGGGTTGGATTCCCCTTTGGGTCGAACAGATGAAACAAGCTGAGCTGGTCGAGGCCCGACTGCCCGGAAGCAACCTGTTGGCCGCCGAAAAGAGCCAACTGAAGGAAAAGCTCGAAGAGGCCAAGACGCAGTTGCCGCCCGCCGCCTGGAGGGAGATTTCGGCGGCTTCGGCGCGGGCCAAGGCCGGCGTGCAGATCGTGATTGCCATCGGGGCGATCATCGCCTGCTTCGTGGCCCCCGTGATTGGCGGCATTTGGGGACGCCGCCCCGTCTACTTCGCCCTTTGCCTCCTCTCGCTCGTCTCCTGCGCCTATCTGTTCCGTTGGCTGGGACCTGCCGACCGCGGACTCTTCTGGATCACCGCGTTGTTCGTGGGCGGGGTGACCGCGGCCTTTTACGGTTGGCTCCCGCTCTACTTGCCCGAAATCTTCCCCACCCGCGTCCGCGCCACCGGCCAAGGCCTGAGCTTCAACTTCGGCCGCATTCTCGCCGCCTTTGGCACGCTTTACATGGGCCAGTTGGTCCACTGGTTCGGCGGCGACTACGCCAACGCCATGGCCAACATCACGTTGGTGTACGTCCTCGGCATGGTCTTGATCTGGCTGGCCCCGGAAACCAAGGGCAAACCGCTGCCCGAGTGAGCCGACCGAAAATCCAGGACAGGTAAAAGATCGCGGTCGCACCCCTGTTCGGCACGAGATCGGCGCCTTCGATTAAACCGCAGAGTGGACCTAAGCCGCGCGAAAGTTGGCCGCCGGGGAATGCAGGGGGCGCGGTACCTTGGTCCATGGGGCACGCAGATCGAGGTCGGCACACGCCTGGCGACTTGGTTCGCGATGTGTTCTCACCGACTCTGCTTGGTGGCGCGGCGTTGCTCGGCCGCTATAATGACCGTGGATTGGTGCGATTGCTGGTTTTTTGGAAGGCTTCCCAATGGAATTCGATCACCTCGAACCTCGGCCTGCCCCTCGACGGGCGATGCAGCGAACTCAATTACCGATCTTGTTGGGAGTACTAGCGGGTTTGCTCTTTTTGCTAATCGTCCCCTATGTTGCCGAGCAAGTAACGTATTCGATTACCCGCGGCCGGGCGCGGGCCCAGGCCGAAGTCGCGCGTGAGCAATTGGGTGCCCTGCCCGATGCCGAGAATCGCTTCCGGCTGGCCGTCAAGGCGATCGAACCCAGCGTGGTTGGAATCGAAGTCGTCCGGCTGGTGGGGACGCAGGACGACGAGTGGGCCTCGCTGTTCTGGCCGCGACCGAGAGTGGGGATGGGCCAAGGGTCGGGCGTGATCGTGGATCCGGAGGGCTACATCGTGACCAACGCCCACGTGGTGAACGGGGCCAGCCAAATCACCGTGCGGCTGAGCGATGGCCAATTGGTGCGTGATGTCGAGGCCATCGGCATGGACTCCGCGGCGGACCTGGCCGTGCTCCGCATCCGCGTGCCCGGCTTGGTAGCCGCCGCCTGGGGCGACAGCGACCAATTGGAAGTCGGCGACCAGGTGCTGGCCATCGGGAGTCCCTACCAACTGGCCCAGACGGTCACGGCCGGAATCATCAGCGCCAAGGACCGCCGTGGCATCATTCGCAATTTGGACCTTCAAGACTTCTTGCAAACCGACGCGGCCATCAATCCCGGCAACAGTGGCGGTCCCCTCGTCAACCTCCGCGGCGAAGTGATCGGCATCAACACGGCGATCGTGGGCGAGGCCTATCGCGGCATCGGCTTCGCCATTCCCAGCAAGCTCGCTCAGGAGGTCTACAACAAGCTCAAGGCCGGCGAACGGGTGCCCCGGGGATGGTTGGGCGTTGTGCCCGGCGTGTTGGACGACCGCCTGGCCGCCCAGCTCAAGTTGCAAGACGTGCGCGGAGTGCTGGTCGAGGGCGTTGCCGCCGGTTCGCCCGCCGAAAAGGCCGGGATCGAGCCGGGCGACGTCATCGTGGAGTGGAACGGCAAGCGGGTCAACGACCCCAATGACCTCCGCTTCTTGGCCGCGGGCAGCCGCGTCGGCTCCCAAGTCAAGGTGGGCTTCTACCGCGACGGGGAAAAGAAGGAAACCACGGTGGCGATCACCGAACGCCCATCCCGTTTGGGTCGGAAATGAAGTTTTGCCCGGCGTTAGGCGGCGCGATCGTCGAGCCGAGAGAATCCCCTCACCCCATCGAACGTGTTATTCCCCAGCCGCGGCTTCTGCTTGGCCAACCCCGAGGACGATGGCCCAAGCGTGAGTGATTACCTTGGTTGGCCAGTCGCCTGGCGAAGGGATTTGCCCGACTCGTACACGCGAAGCTGCGCGCGGAGGCCCTGGGCGAGGAGTTGATCCTCGGGCACGACCAGGGCGAGGGCCTTGCGGGCCGTGGCGATCGCCTCGGGAATGCGGCCCACCTCGGCATAAGCCGCGGCCAAGGTGCTTAACAGCACGGGATTCGCGTACTCGGTCGCCTGGCACGCCCGTTCCGCAAGCTGCACCGCCTTCGCCCCGTTCCGCACCTCGTCGACAGGGCAAGTCGCCAGGAGCCACGCGAAATCGTTGACCGGCCGCAAATTGTTGGGATCGGCAGCCATGGCCTTTTCGAGTTGGGCCGCAGCCAACGCGAAACGGCCCTGTGCGGCGAAAGCCTTGGCCAACAGGAGATGAGCATCCACAAGCTGCGGATCAAGCCGCAACGCCTCTTGCCCGTGCCGGATCGCCGGCTCGTGCAACCCTTGATGGAGCAGTACCTCGGCCAACTCCAAGTGGGCCAGGGGATTGTCTTGTTGGAGGTCCGTAGCGGTGAGGAAATGGGCCGTGGCCTCTTCGATGTACCCTTCCTGCCCCAGCACGCGGCCAAGATTCGAGTGCGCCTCGGCGAAATTGGCATCCAATTGGATCGCTCGCTCGAAATGGGACTTGGCCTCGGCCAGCAAGCCCCGATGCCAGAGCACGACCCCCACGCTGTTGTACGCTTGGGGACGCTCCGGATTGGCTTCCAGCACCTGGTTCAAGCGTGCCGTGGCCTCGTCGAATTTGCCTTGCTGGACAAGCACTTTGGCTGCGCGGACATGAGCCTGCCAGAAGTCGGGCTGGAGCTTGATGGCTGTCTCGAATTCGGCCAGCGCCTCGTCCAGTTTTCCTGCCCGGGCAAGCTGTTCGCCACGCTCGCTGTGAAGGAAGTGTTCCAGGGCCTTGACCTGAATGCTGACGAGTTCGTCGTAAGGGCGATTGAGGAATTCGGGGAGGTTGACGGCCCGATTCGCCGCGGTCGAGTTGGGGATGAGCACCGCGGGACTATCGTTGCCCTCCTCATCGATATGGGTCAAAAACATCTGGGTGTAAGGCGTGTTGGCCTTCGATGAGAAGACCATCCACCGCCCATTCGGCGAGAAACTGTGCCAGGAGTTCATCAGCGGGGTGTTGCACCGCATTTTGCGGGCCGTACCGCCTTGGGCGGGCACAATCCAAAGGGTGCTGTCGGGCCGCATCAACTGACCATTCCGCGCTTGGACGAACACCACCCACTTTCCGTCGGGCGAGACCTTGGGAAAACTGTTGCTCATGCCGTTGTTCGAGGCGCCGACCAATGGCTCTGGCGTGCCGCCGCGCCCTCCCCGAAAGGGGATCCGGTAAAGATCATACTGGATTTGCGGCTCATTCGGGTCATTGGCCCGTTGCGGGAACACAAAGCCTTTGGGATAAGCATCGCGTGCCTCGGCCCGGGCGAAGATCAGGTATTCGCCGTCCGGCGTCCAGACCGGGTCGCAATGCACGTACCTTGGATCATCGGCCCCCGGCAGGGCGTTGATCTCGCCCGTCGCCCGACTGTAGTAACCCAGAATCCCCCGCGTCGGATAAAACACCTGGAGGAAGCGATAGTCCATGAAGTTGGCCACGAACACCTCTTCGTTGAGCGTGGTGACCACATATTGTCCGTCGGGCGAGACTCGCGATAGGAAGCCGATCGTTTTGCGTCCCTTAGGTTTTCCGGGAAACGAGTTCCAACTGATCACGTGGTCGTTGTCGATCACCATCTCGCGACGGATGGGGGCCACCACATACGAACCTTTGTCGCCCGTGGGACCGTCCAAGTCCATGCCGAGCGTGTTCCCGTCGGACGAAAACGAATGGCAATTCGTGCATGTCGGCACGTCGGTCAGCAAAAGCCGGCTCTCCGCCTTGCTCACGTCGCGCAATCGCCACGCGATGAGCCCGATCGCGTTTTCGCCAAGCGGCGCGATCACCCCCCTTTGTGTTACGGCCGGGGCCAACGGCACATCGCGGTAAAAGATCGGCGCCCCCACGGGGTCCTTGCTCACGGTGAGGGTCATCGCCCCTCGGGAAAGGACCTTGCTCGGTTCTGCGGCGCGGAAGCCGAAAATGGTCACGCGGGTCGGCGTCTCGACCGAGTGACGGCGGACCATCGCCCAGACGTTGTCGTTGGGGGTCCAACTCCGTGCCGACGCCTGATAGGGAGTTGGCTTATAAATCTCGTTGGTTTTGGCGATGCACCGCGGGTCGATTTCGCCCGGCGAAGGAGGACTACCTCGGGCGACCACCCAGATCCATTCCGCCTCACCTTTCCAACCCACCTTGACGAGCCAAGTGTCCGCCTCCGCGACTGGATCGTGCCACAAGAACGTAGGTGGAACCATGTCCGGAGGGAAAATCGTCTCGTCGAGCGGATAATCGATGGTCAGGGACGCCGCTTCGCCCGCGGCGTCACTGGCGCGAATCATTGCCTGGCCAAGTGCCAGCAGTTTCGCGCGCATGGGGCCTTGAGACTCCGCGGAAGACGCGAACCAAACGACATCCTGTCCATCGTTACTCAAAAGCGCCGCGTCCTCGTGGCCCAAAAGCGGGTGTGGCGGGGGCGCAGACCTGGGATCTGGCTTCGCCGCGTTTTCCGTGGGCGGCCCCGAAGTGGACTCGCCACCTTTTTTAGGGCTTGGCGGCTTGCCAACGACATGCTTGGCTGGAGCCACCGAATGTGTCGAGACTGGGGACGTTGTCGATTCAGCGGCCGCGTCAGCCGAGAAGTTGTCCTCGTGGGGCAATCGGCCAGAAAGGGGAGGAGCCGGTTCGCGGACCAACCTTGCAACAAAAAAGACCGCTGCCATCGCTCCAACCAAAGCGATGACGGCGGTCCCGATATAAACTCTGCGCACCATCCGCACTCAACGATTCATCACGCCGTCCGATCCGCGTCGGACCGCCCTCAGCCAAAGGCCCCTCCACCGAGCGAGCCATCTTGGCCAGCGTCCCCGGGGGCGGATGTGCCTGCCCGACAAGAGTGCGTATCCAAGCTCTGAGTGTCTATCCCAAAAGTCCCTTTTGCCCGAAGGAGAGGGTCGGGACGAGGGCCCAAGATCTTTGCAGACGCCGGGAAAAAACACCTGCCTTGCAGTTGCCCTCACCCCCAACCCCTCTCCCGCTCGCGGGAGAGGGGAGGTCATGGGATAAGCTCTAAGCTCCGGATTTGAGCTGGAACTCAAACTTGTTGTTGCCGCCCTCCTTGACGGAGGCACTCAACTCGGTCTTCTCGGGATCAGAATACCGGGCGGGGATCTGCTGTTTCGCGCCGGCGTCCATGGGCGAGATTCCGTCCGCGCTTCGATACACCGAACCGTCGGCCTTCACCCACTTTTCGATGATCACCTTAAACTCGCCGACCGGACAACCTTTCTTACCACCAATGGACTTGAGCTCAAACCGTCCGTTGGCGTCTGTTTCCCCTATGCCCTGGCCTGTACCGAACATGACCGAGGCCTCGGCCAGCGGTTTACCGTCCATGGTCACCGTTCCTTCGACGGGAACGAGCTTTGGGCCTTGCGGGACTTTGGCGCCGCCACAGCCAGCGAAAAGAGGAGACAGCAGCAACGCACAGCAGCAAAACACAACGAAGTGAATCCGCATTCTCCCAACTCCTTTCTGAACGACAGCGCAACCCTTCCCGTAAACAAACTCCCAGGGACGCCCCACGCGCCCCTGGGAAAAGCAGACTCGCGTAAACGTCCTCATTCCGCCGCCCGGCGAAGTCTCGCTAAACTGGGCGGCGCGCCATCACTGCGTCTTCGATTCGTTGTTGGCAATCGTCGCCAAGGCGTGCAGGATGGGACCTTGAGTGCCGACCGCGGGAAACACATAGGATCCATCGCTTTTGCGATTGCTTTCCAATGTCTCAGAGAGGAACCGGACGGAACCGTCGGCCATACAAACATTGGCCCCACCCGGGTGGAGGCTTCCAGCGAAACCCCAGTCGAAGAGCTGACCCACCCTGACTGTCCGGTCGCCCGTGTACCACGACCCGAGTACCGGCCACTGCCATTGGTTGATGCCGCCTGCGATATCGACGCCGGCCATGACCCAACCGCGGAAGGCCCAGCCCGGACAATCGCCGTTGATCACGTTGTGGACGGTCTCGACCACGGCCACGGTGTTGCTCGTCCCGTCGGTGATGTCGGCCACGGTCGAGCAGGTGTTGGTACTGAACATGTACTTGTACCGGCGATCCGGAAGCCCCGGCCACCAGTTAAACCTATAGTAACCACTGCGGTGAGCCGAGAACTCATAATTGGTCCGGTAGCTCCGGTTGGCCGCGGTGCCGTCCGGGCTGTAAGCAGTCGAAACTTTGTTCAGGGGATCCCAGCTATCCGACGGGCAGCGGAAAATTGCCAAGTTCGTCTTCGCCACGGCGATGTTTGCCGGGGCCACACCGCCACCCGCAAGGGGCCGTGCCGAGTTCCGAATGTAGCCGCAAGCCGCGGCGTTGAAATTGTAGGCGCTATAAATCGCCTGCTGTTCGTAATACGGGGCCAAAGAGACCCACGAATTGTGGTTTAGAATCGTAGGCCCCTCCGCCAAATCGTTGGCGTCCCCAGCAGTGCTGCCCACATCCGACCACCCGCGGCCGTAGCCGATGGCCGGAAACGCTTTGTTCACGTCGTGGTAATTGTGCAAGGCCAAGCCAAGTTGCTTCAAGTTGTTCGTGCATTGGCTCCGCCGGGCTGCCTCACGGGCCGCCTGAACGGCCGGCAAAAGCAAGGCAATCAAAATCCCAATGATGGCGATCACCACCAACAATTCCACCAGGGTGAAACCCAACTTTCTCAAGTTCTTCATCACCTCGCTCCTAAAAGAAAGAGGAATTAGAAAAGCCACCGACCGAAAAGCCCACTGAAGCAATCGGTCCGCAATACTCCATTTTCCGTGCCGCTCTTCGTTGCGCGATTCTAACACGATCCTGCGGGTTTAACAAGCCACTCGGCCAAAATCTATAAAATTAAAGATTACCAATTGGATGATAATTTGGTTTGGCCGCGTCTTCCAACATACAAATCCGGCTCTGCAAAAATCAGACGGCTGCCGAGGCACGTCCCTTCAACGGTATTGGCCTGCTCCCCCAAAGCGGCATTTTTTGCGGCTGCTTCCGAGACGAGCTCTGGGCGCGAGGTAAAGCGATCGACAGCGTAGCCGAAGCGCGGGCGTATGGGACGCAGGGTCGTTTGGGGTACAATCATCGGGATGGCTGCACCGTGGGTTGGAACACCTCCCCCGGAGGAGTTTGCGGCCGCCTGTGCGGCTTTGGGCTTCGCTTCGTTCCGCCTCCGGCCGCACGGCCGTAGCCAAAGATTGAAACCTTTATTCGAATTTCAGGCGGTATCTAGTACAAATAAGGGGGGCAACCCAGATGAAATGCCCATTTTGCCAAGCGGACAACGATCGCGTGATCAATTCGCGAGCCAGCGACGACGGAACGGTCATCCGGCGCAGGCGGAAATGCTTGGTTTGCAAACGGCGTTACAGCACGTGCGAACGGGTCGAGCGTCGGGCCATGAAGGTGATCAAGAAAGACGGGGCCAGGGTGCCCTTTGACCGCAACAAACTCAAACTTGGTCTAGAGAAGGCCTGCTGGAAACGTCCCATCAGCGATGAGCAACTGGAGGCGATCGTCACCGAGGTCGAGAATCAGATCGAGGCCAATTTCGAGTCCGAAGTGGAAAGCCGCTTCATCGGCGAATTGGTGATGCAGCAGTTGCGGGCGCTCGACCAGGTGGCCTACGTCCGCTTCGCCAGCGTGTACCGCCAGTTCGAAGACGTCCGGGATTTCGTCGAAGAGCTCAAGCCCATGCTGTCCGACCTGCCGCGATGAGCTTCCCGCGAGTCGTTCGCTGTGGCGAGAGGACCTGCGCTTGAGGCCGCTCCAGGAAATTTCGGCAGGCCGCCGCGATCGATGCGCGGGCGACCATCCCGTCCTACAACCGCAACCCGCCAACGCCCAAGCACTTTTTTCCGTGGCAACCGGGACTCATTGGGGTCTAGATTGCTTGCACGGATCGGTACGCTCGGTTAAATTGAAGGCGCGACTAATGGTGGGGGATGGCCCTGGCCCGGAGACGATCGCGCGAATCAACCGGTTTCTTCAAAAGGAAGCACTTGGTGGCCGAAGGGAGACTGCGAGTTTTGCGAGGCGAAGCCTGCCCGAATTAAACGAACCGACCCTCTTCAGCCAACAATCGCGGACTTAAGGGAAGCATGCACCTAGGGAGGACAGCCAATGTACAAGAGAGGGTTGATGGGAACGTTGTTGGCAGTGGCTATGCTGGGGATGCTGTTTGCCCTGGGATGCGGGGGAGGCGATCCGTCGGGTCGGCAAGCCATCTCGGGCACTGTGACATTCCAAGGCAAGCCGTTGGATCAAGGGACGATCCAGATCATCTCTTTGGATCCCGGCAAGCAGGCCATTAGCGGTGGAATGATTAAGGCCGGAAAGTTTAGCATTCCGGCGGACAAGGGCCTTGCGCCTGGGAAGTACCGTGTGCGCATTTCGTCGCCTGAGGAGGGTTCGGGCGGCGCGCCGGCCGTGCCGGGTGATCCCGCCCCCGAGGCCAAAGAACGGATTCCCCCCGAGTACAGTGGTCCCGAAAGCAAATTGGAAATCGAGGTCACCAAGGGCGGAAAGAACGAATTCAATCTGGAAATCAAGTAGCCCGTGGAGTTGATCCGGCCGAGGGATCGCCGTAGTTGCTGGGCTACGTGTTCAGTGTAAGCGGCGGAAAACGTCCCGCGATAGGTTCTTTTTCTCGTAAGGAGCATGTCATGCGCAAACGTGGATTCACCCTGGTCGAGTTGTTGGTGGTCATTGCCATCATCGGGATTTTGATCGCCTTGTTGTTGCCGGCGGTTCAAGCCGCGCGCGAAGCGGCCCGCCGCTCGCAGTGTTCGAACAATCTCAAACAGATCGGCGTGGGAATGCACAATTACCACGACGTCTACAAGTCCCTCATGGTCGGCGCCTATGGCTGCTGCTGGGGCACGTGGAAGGTGGCGCTGTTGCCCTACATCGAGCAGAAGAATTTGTTCGACAAGTATGTTCATGGCCCGAAGGGTGTTGACGGTCCCGGCTACGACAACCGTTATGCTCACTCGGTCAACCTTCCGGTAACGACCGCCATGATTCCCACGTTCCACTGCCCCAGCGACACCCCGAACCAGCCGATCCTCAACATCTACTCGCACAACTACGCCTGCAACTATGGAAATACCGTCTTTAATCGACTCATCGGAAGCACTTTCAACGGCATTCGGCACGGGGGAGCGCCGTTCCGCGTTGTGGCCGTGCCTGGCGCGGTGCCTGACGGGGCCTATGATTTCTCGTGGTTCCTGGACGGCACTAGCAACACGATGTTGGTTGCGGAGGTGCTGGTTGGACGAGGCAGCGATTTGCGCGGATTCAGTTGGTGGGGCGATGCCTCGGGATTCGAGACGTACCAGGAGCCCAACAGCCCGATTCCGGATCGGATTTATACCGCAGGTTATTGCAATAACCAGCCCGAGCAAAACCTCCCGTGCGCAGTATCGACGACTGCGGATCCGACGATGTTCGGTTCGCGGAGCAGGCATCCTGGCGGCGTGCAAGCCGTCTTTGGCGACGGTTCGGCGAAGTTCATCTCCCAGACCATCGACATTGCCACGTGGCGGGCCCTGAGCACCACGCGTGGTGCGGAAAATATTGGGCAGTACTGAAGCCCGCCCCTTCAGACAAACCGCGGCGAAACGGACGAAACGCAGCCAGCAAGAGCCCCCGGCGGGGCTCTTGTTGGTCTCCAGCATACGGCGCTGGGATGAAGGGGATCAGGTGACGGTTCTCGCGGGGTTTCGTTGCCCCGAAACGCACCTGGTGGAAAAGGCCATGAATCGTAGTCTGATCGTCGCTTTGAGTGTCGTGGTGTCGGTGGCTTTCGTCCGAGCGGCGCAGGCCAGTTCGTCGCGCCCGAACGTGTTGTTCATCGCTATCGATGATCAAAACGACTGGATCGGCCACTTGGGCGGCCACCCCCTGGCCAAGACGCCGAACATCGATCGCCTCGCCGCCCGGGGCACCGCCTTTCTCAACGCCCATGTGCAGTCGCCGTTGTGCAATCCCTCCCGCACGAGCCTGATGCTCGGGCTGCGGCCGACGACCACGGGCATTTATGGGCTTGCTCCGTGGTTCCGCGACGTGCCCAAGTGGCGTGACCGCGTCAGCTTGCCGCAGCACTTCGCTGCGCATGGTTACCGCACGCTGGCCACAGGCAAGATTTACCACTTCGGCCCCGGCGGGCCGCCGCGACGCAAAGGCAAGGACAACGCTGGCCCGCCAGAGTTTCAGGTCCTTGGCACGGCCGGCGGCATCGGCGCGAAACCGCCGAAAAAGTTGATCCCGGCCACGCCCATGGGCAACCATCCCCTGATGGACTGGGGCGTTTTCCCACACCGCGACGAGGACAAGGGCGACTATCAGGTGGCGACTTGGACGATCGAGCAAATCCGCAAGGCGCCCAAAGACCAACCCTTTTTCCTGGCCGCCGGGTTCTTCTTGCCGCATGTGCCGTGCTATGCCACGCAGAAATGGTTCGACCTTTACCCGGATGACGACAGCGTGCTCCCGCTCATCCAGGAGGACGACCGCGACGACACGCCGCGGTTCTCGTGGTACCTGCACTGGAGCCTGCCCGAGCCGCGGCTGAAATGGCTCCGCGAAAACAACCAGTGGCGCAATCTCGTGCGCAGCTATCTGGCTTGTACGAGCTTCGTGGATGCGCAAATCGGCCGCATCCTCGATGCCCTCGACCAGTCCGGACTAGCGGAAAACACGATCGTCGTGGTCTGGGGCGACCACGGCTGGCACCTTGGGGAAAAGGGGATCACGGGCAAGAACACGCTTTGGGACCGGAGCACGCGGGTGCCGCTGGTCTTTGCCGGGCCTGGCGTCGAGGCCGGCCAGCGCTGCACGCGGCCCGCCGAATTGCTCGACATCTACCCGACGCTCATCGAGTTGTGTGGCTTGCCCCCGCGGAGCGATCTGGAGGGCATCAGCCTCGTGCCGCAACTGAGGGACGCGGCCGCGCGGCGCGACCGTCCGGCGATCACCAGCCACAACCAGGGCAACCATGGCATCCGCAGCGAGCGATGGCGGTACATCCGCTATGCCGACGGGAGCGAAGAGCTGTACGACATGCAGGCCGATCCGCGCGAGTGGACCAACCTGGCCGGGCGTCCCGAGTACGCCGAGGTGATCGCCGATCACCGCCGCTGGCTGCCGAAGATCGACGAACCGCCCGCTCCCGGCAGCGCCCACCGCGTGCTCACCTATGACAAGGCTACGGACCAAGCCGTTTGGGAAGGGCAGACGGTGCGACGCGGCGATCCGATTCCGGAGTAGCGTCGTAACCGTGCGGTCCGAGGAGACCGGTTGCCGTTTGCCATGCTGCGTTTTGCGCCCCTCGCGCCGCGACCGCCGTTGCCGCTGTTGATCACGGGAATCACTGGAGTGGCGGGCTACCACGCGCTGCGATACTTCCTGGCTCGCTATCCCGGACAAGTGATCGGCATTCGCCAGGAACAGGATTCGCGTCTGTCGGGCCCTGGCGTGGTCGCCTGCAACGCCGAGGATCGCGACGCCTTGGCGAGGCTCTTCGACCGCTACGGCTTTGCCGCGGTGCTGGATTGCGCGGGCAATTGCGCGCTGAAGGCCTGCGAATTGGATCCCGCTTTGGCGTGGCGGCTCAATGTCGAAGGGGTTGAAAACTTGTTGGCGCAATCCGTTCGCGTGGGCGCGCGGCTGGTGCATTTGTCCTGCGACCTGGTCTTTTCCGGACGCAAGGGCGAGGATTACGTGGAAACCGATCCGCCCGATCCCGTGACGGTTTACGGGAAAACCATGGTGGTTGGGGAGAGGGCCGTGCTCGAGGCTGATCCCCAAGCGTGCATTCTGCGGATCTCGTTGCCGATGGGTAGGAGCCTGAACGGACATGCCGGGGCCATCGACTGGATCGCCTCGCGATTCAAAAAGTCGCGTCCTGCAACCCTCTACATTGATGAAATCCGCACGCCGACCTACGTCGATTGCCTCAACCGCGTGTACGAGGCCGTGCTGGCCTCGGACTTGGCTGGGATTTATCATGCCGGGGGACCACGCCGTTTGAGCCTCTATGAAATCGCTCAGATCATCAATCGCCTGGGCGGGTACGACCCGGATTGTTTGTTCGGGATTCCGCGGGGGCACGCGGGTCCCATCCCGCCACGGGCGGGCAAGGTATGTATGAACTCCGACAAGTTGACGCAAGCCTTGGGAGGAAATCTTTTTGCGCCGTGGCCTGCCGAGGATCGTTGGGTCCCCACCCACCGCAAGTGGCACTACGAGCGGCCTGCCGATGAACCCCGATCGCCCGAGTTCCTCGACCAGGTCCTGGCCCGACTGCCCCAAAATCTAAGCTATGCTTGAAGTGGGAGTTCCCGTTCCTGAAACACGAGGCGCTGCCGTGAAGCGAGTGCAACAATTTCTTTGCGACGATCAAGGGGCCACAGCGGTCGAGTACGCGGTGCTGCTCTTCTTGATCTTGTTAGTCTTACTTGGATCGGTGGCCCTCTTCGGAGAACGGACCCATGGAATGTGGTCCAGCATTCAGACAAATCTGAATGAAACAAGCGTCCTCAAGTAGCTCGCAACAGCTCTACAAACAACAAGCCGATTAGAGTTTTCGCATCTTCGATCTGCCCCTTCCGGGCCAAGGCCAAGGCCTCCTCCCAAGGCAACACCACGGTTTCGATTTGCTCGTCGGGCTGAAGGGCGGTGGGGCCCGGCTCCAGGCCCGTGGCCAGAAACAAGTGCATCCGCTCGTCGAGGATTCCTGGCGAGGCGAAAAACGAGGTCAGCAAGCGCATGGATTTCGCGCGATAGCCGGTCTCCTCCGCCAACTCGCGATGCGCGGCCAGGACCGGCTCTTCGCCAGGCTCCAGCGTGCCCGCCGGCAATTCCAGCAGATGCCGCGCCACGGCCGTGCGGTAGTTGCGGATCAGCACCACGCGCCCATCATCCAAGCGCGGCAACAGGACCACCGCGCCAGGATGGCGAATGATCTGACGCACGTGATGGCGTCCGTCTGTGCCTTCGGTCCATTTGCGGACCACGTTGAAAATCTGGCACTCCAGGAGCAATTCCTCATCGTCGCGGGGACGCATCATTCGACCTCCAAAAGGGCCTCGACTTCACCGTCGGAGTGGAATCGGGCAATCAGCATTTCCGAAGACAAGTTGTGGCCCAACAACGTGCGGTTGGCCTTGGGCGCGAGCGAACGATACACGAGCCATTGCGAATTCCCGATCTGGACGCGAAATCCCACAGCCACGTCATCGGCCACGGCCTGAAGTCGCTCAGCCACCGTCAGCCGTCGCCACGTGATCGGTTGACAGAAACGCGCTGAGGAGAGATCGAAAAACAAGGGGGCGAAAAGCGTCCGTCCACGAACCGTCTGCCTGAGCTGTAGGCGGTCCTGCGTTTGATCCAGCGAACCGACCCCCGCTTCGCCCCGCCATTCTGGCAAGGCCAGCGGGAGGACCAACGCGCGGCGGTGGCGAGCAACGAGAAATCCTTCGTGGTTCTCTTCGGCCCCTTGGAAAACCACGCCCGGGCCCAACTGCCAACGCGAACGGTATTCGACTTCCGTCAGGCGAGGGGCCAAGACCGCGTCGGCCAGGATCAGAATTCGATCCCGAGGGGCGAGAAATACGTGACGTTCCACGGTGATCCCCGCGCTCCACTCGCTGGATAGCTCAAGATAATCGGCCCCCTCGTCACAGACGCGGAGCACTTGTTCCCAGGCAGAGGACTGCCGGGCCAAGGCGCCGTTCTCCCGAACCTGGCAGGTCCAAAGGCCTTGCCCCAGCACCACACCGCTGTTTTTCAATTCGACCTGCATGCTGCGTCCACGGTAATCCACTTCTAAGGACGGATCGCTCGGTGACTGTCCGGCGCGCAACACGGCCCGACAGTCTTTACTCGAAGTGGTTGAGGAAGTTGGTATCCTCGCCATGACTTATGGGCTTCGACCTCCGGTTTTTTTCACGCTCGCGATCGCCGAGGGACTTCCTTGCGTCCATGCGCACGATGGGCACGGTTCCTATGCCCACAGGGATCTTTTGCCGCAGCGCATGGTGCTTTATATTACGCTCCAGTAGCGGCGAGGCTTCTCTCTTGCTCAAGCGGATCGCGCCCTCCCGCTCGCGTGGCTGCAGAGTACTTGGGAAACGCTTGGCATGGCGCGTCGCCGCAAGGAAAAAAGGTGCTTCATTCTATGCAAGGCAGGTCAGCGATGGAACTCTTTTTTGGGGCAACGCAGGGTAGCCTGGGACACCTTTCACCTGGTCGCGCGAGTTTCGTCCTTGGGATTGCCGTGCTTGTTTTCTGTGTGGTGGCCCCGCTCGGCCGCGATCGGGCCGCGCCTGCGGCGGAATCACTTGCATTCTCCAAGCCCGAACCGCAACTGGAACTCACCATCGTTGGTCCGCAGAAAGTTACGGTGGGAAACCAAGCGACGTTCGACTTGGAGATTCGCAACGCTGGAAGTTCTCCGGCCATGGATTTAGTGGTGATCGATCATTTTGATCCGGGACTCGTCCATGCAGTGGCCCCAAGTCCGATCGAGCATGACGTGAAGCCCCTGCGGCCGGGTGAATCGCAGCGGCTGCGGCTGACGTTTCGCGTAACCCGGCCCGGCAAGCTGAGCCATCAGGTGACCATCGTGCATCGGGGCAAGGTCCTCACGTCCGCGACTTCCTCGGTGATCGGCGAGGCCACTGAAACGGCCGCCGCTGGCGAACCCGATCTTCCAGGCAAGGCCAAGACAGATGCCAATTCCAAGCCAGATGCTCCCACTAAGCCAGTTCCATCCAGGGCCTCGACAAAGGAGGAGGAATTCGACTTTCCCGAAATCCCGCCGCGCGAAGATTCCCCTCAGGAAGACAAACTGCCCGACTTAGGCCCTCCCTTGGTCGATCGGCCCGAGGCTCTCAAGCGGCTGAACGACAAGTATCCGGTCTGGATCGACCGGGAGCAGCGCAGGGTGGTGTTGGTGGGAGTCGTCTGCCAACGCCAGTCGCCATTGGAGTTGTTCGCCTGTTTGAGGAATTCGAAGGAACACGAGTCGATCCTTTCAGTACCGACAAAGGCCTCGTTCGTCCACGCGGCCCTGTTGGCCGTGGGAGCGGAGCCCGGTTCGCCCGTGCAATTCCGGCCCAAATATGTTCCTGCCAGTGGTTCGGAAATCGAAATCACTTGTGTCTGGAAGGATGCCCAGGGCCAGCGGCAGACGGCCCGGGCCCAAGACTGGGTTCGCAACGTCAAGACGGGAAAGGCCCTCGAGTATCCCTGGGTTTTCGCAGGCAGCCGCTTCCAAAAGAACTCGGTCACCGGCGAGACCTATTATCAGGCCGACGCCGATGGCGATTTGATCTGCGTGTCGAACTTTCCGGGGGCCATGATCGATTTGCCGATCCAAAGCACGGCGTCGGACAGCGAGTTGCTATTCGAGGCATTTACCGAACATATCCCGCCGCGAGGCACGCCGGTGACGTTGATCCTCACGCCAAAACCCAAGCGCGAAAAATCGGCTCCCGCCGGAGAATAATTCGCCTTTTTCGCGCGTCATCGGGTGACTGAGGACGAAACGCGACGACCGGCGACAGGATCGGCACGTTGCCTGGGCGCGTCGCTAGGGCGCGTCGCTACGGTGCCTCGCTACCCTAGTGGACCGTTGCCCGGCTGGGCCTCCCGGCCGCCAACCCGGCATTGGACCAAGATTTCCGAAGCCGACGCGAGATAACCCACGTAAAACGGCCCAAAGTCGGCGTAACGAGCGCTGGCCTCGTCGAAACGCATCCGATACACGATGTCTTTGAGGAACTCGGGATTGCGGGCCCAAAGCGTCACGCCCCATTCCCAATCATCCAAACCCAAGGCGACCGTGATCAGTTGCGTCACCTTGCCCGCGAACTTCATCCCGCTTTCGCCGTGTTGGCCCATCAAGCGTGAACGCTCGGCGAAATCCAGCAGAAACCAATTGGCTTCCGGTTGGCGCCGTTTGTTCATCGGATAGAAACAAACCGCCGGCCAGGTGGGCAGATCGGGCGTGAGGCGCTGCCGATGCATGATTTCCAGCCGCCGCTCAAACTGTTTGAGCCGCACCTGATATTCCTCGCTGGCGGGGTTCAGCCCCTTGGCCGCCAGCTCTTGGCCGTATTGCTCCAGCGTGGGGAGATACTCCGAGACCTCGGTCAACGAGATGAACGACCACGTCGGCGTCAAAGCCGCGCCTAACGGACAGGCCAGCAAACGCTGATGGATGCCGTTCACTACCCGCGGATCCGCGTCCAAGGCCAGGAACGCGAAATCGGCCTTGTGGCCGCTGATCGTCAATGTCTGCAATCGGGCGGGAGCGCCCGGGGCGGCCGGGTCCAGCACGCTTTCGAACGCAAGACAGCCGTCGCTCAATTCGCTGGGCCCAAGGTGCCGCAACTGGGCGCGATCGAAACGGTAAAAGTAGTGGCCCACGTGCCAACCTCGCAGAGGTCGCAGCGAGGCCTCAGGAATGCCTTCGGTCTGCTCCTGCATCATCGTACGGACATGTCCTTTGAAGGCGACCCGACACTCGCCTCAATCAGTCGAAAGCAACCGGTTCACGCTCTCCATCAATCGGTCCATGGCAAACGGCTTGCGGATGTAGTCGTCCACTCCTAGCATTTCCGCATAAGCTTTGTGCCGACTCCCTTCATTGGCCGTGATCATGATGACTCGGATCGGCACGCGCCGCGTCCGGCGCAAACGCTCCAACACCAAGAACCCGCTCCGCTTGGGCATCATCATATCCAGGATGACCAGGTCCGGGTCCTCGCGCTCGGCCATGGCCAGCCCCTGATTGCCGTCCCGCGCGACTAGAATCTGGTATCCCTTGGTCTCCAAGGCGAGCCTCATCGACTCCACGATTTCCGGATCATCGTCCACCAGAAGAATGCGTTTTTTCGGTGGAACATCATTCGTTTGACTTTCCTTCGGTTGCTCATCCATGGTCTGGTTCCTCCCGGCAGCCCCTGAGTGTTTCTCGACCGCCTGGCTTCATTGTCGCCATTCCCGCACGACCGACAAGGCCATTCCCGCTATCGTGGACGATCATGCCACGCTGAAGCGTGATGACGCGATCGCCATAATGACTCACCCAGTCTTGATGCGTGACCAGAACCACAGTTCCCCCGTCCTGATGGTACTGCGAGATCAAATCCAGAATAGCGGCGGCATTGTCCATGTCGAGGTTGCCGGTCGGTTCGTCGGCCAACAGGAGCGAGGGCTGGTTGAGTAGCGCCCTGGCGATCGCCACGCGTTGGCATTCCCCCGTGCTTAACTCGCCCGGCCGATGCGTTCGCCGGTGATCCAGGCCGAATCGGGCGAGCAATTCCCGCGCCCGGTCCCTGGCTGCGGCCCTCTGGCCCGGCAATCCGGCCAACGCCACATTTTCCAAAACATCCAGGTAGGGCAAGAGGTGGAAGGTTTGAAACACGAAGCCGATGGTTCGGGCGCGAAAGGCCGCCCTTTGGGCCGGCGACATGGCCGCCACGTCTTCGCCTGCCACCTGCACTCGTCCCGCCGTAGGCGTGGCCAGTCCGCCGATCAAGCTCAGCAAGGTCGTCTTGCCACTTCCACTCGGTCCACGAACGATGAGGAACTGCCCTGGAGGCGTCACCAAGTCGATCCCCGCCAAGGCCTGCACCGTGCCTGCGGAAGTCGCGTAGGTTTTCTCGACGCGCTCAAGACGAAGCATGGTGCTGCCTGCGAACAACAATGTATCCCACGCTCAACACCACGAGGGCCATTCCGGCCAACCCCAATCCCAGTTGCCATCGCTGCCGGGAGGAAAAACGTTGGGGGCTGCGGGCTTGGGTTGGAAGGTCGCTTTCCGGTGGTGCGACGCCAGCGGTGGGCGCCGCTTCCTGGGTTCGTGCCGGCTCGCTCGCTGCCGGCCCATCCCGCCCCGGCGCAGACGGCGGAACCACGGCCGCCACCTCGCTTGGCCCCCCACCCGCAACATCCGACTTGAGCGAAAGGGGCCCGCCCCCGTCCGCTGCCATTTCGGCATAGAGTGGAGGGCCAGAGCTTGCCTCCTCTTCAGCGGCAAACCGCTCCGCCGCGGCCTCCCAATCCCATCGCATGAGTAAGTCCAAACCGGGGTTCTGATCCTTGATCGTACACGAGCAACGGTCGCCCAAAAATCGCAGCAAGCCGCAAAGACTCTCGACCGTGACCTCTTTCCCAATGCCCGGCGGCATCACCCGGCCCCGGCCGTAAATCGCAAACAACATCGGCTCGTACGGAGGCTTGAGATCGTGAGCGTCGGGCGTCATCGCGGCCAGGCACTTCAACAGCCAAGTTTCCGCCGTGTTCGAGCGATTCAATTTCAGCAGCGCCAAGCGCATCGCGCCCCGCACTCCACCCGATCCATCGGTTGGGGAGGCGTCGCCGCGCGGAATCGAACTGCCGGCATCGTCTTTCGCCGGGGATTGGTCCGAATCTTCGGCCGAATCAACGAAAAGTCTTCCGGACGCGGCAAGCGACATCACCCGGCGTGCCACACTCTCCATGCGCGCGTTGTCCTCGGCCTGGTCGCCCTCCAGAAGCAAGAGCACCACGCCGTAACCCTCGTGGAAACGCTGGCCAATTTCGGTTCGCAGCGGCGACTCGATGATCTGCCGCGCCGCGGCCTGGTCGATCGGGCCAGTGAACAGAGGGTCGCCCCAGGGGGTGACCACCACGTAGCGCGGCAGGGTCTTATCGCCGAGGTCTTGCCAGATTTTCCGGACCGAATCGGGAAGGACCTCCAAGGCGTCTTTCCGCTCGAGGTCCACCGACGTGATGCTGAGGTTCGGCGCTACCCCCTCCTTGTCTCGCTCGACGAGGGCCGCTTGAACCGTTTGATCGGTTTCGGAAACGGGTCCGCGGTGGAAATAAAATGCCTCATAATCCGTGGGGGGCCAGCGATACATTGCATAACGATAGACCGGCGTTTCACAAGCCCAGCCCGCCAAGGCGATGCCCCAGGAGACCGCCGCCACAACGACCCCCAGCTTTGCCCGGCCCGTGGAAAAGCATCGACACTGGCGAACGCCACCGCGCCTGAACGATTCGCGTCTTTTCATTTTTCAGCCGCCTTGCATCGAGAGGACACTCTCAGCAACCCCATTTATACGGCCCAGCGTCTCGCTGAGCAAATCCCAGGCGAGGCGAGAGTCGCAGCGCCCATCAATGCCCTGTCTGGACAGAAAGGGCAACCAAAGTGGGTGAGGCTCGTGCCAAGCGGCGGGCAATAGAGATTGAGCAATCACAAACGGGCGGGGACGTCGAGCACCAGGTCCTCACATCCCGCCAAACAGTTCAATCGGCCAGACGTCGCCGCCAAACTCTAGGGCCATGCCTCTCGGATCACCGCCCCAAATCCGCGTCACCCACCGCTCATTCCACGTCCACCTACAGCGGGCGGCAAGGCTCGGCGAGGCACCTCAAAGATCCGCGCAAAATCCGGCACGGTCACGCTAAATAACGAACGGAGGCAGCAAGTTGCGCAAACCTCCAAATCAATCAAGTTCTCAATGCGTTAACAGTCAAAGAGTTGCAACGCAATTCGAAGTTGCCTATCCCCCAAAAGCGGAGAGGGAGGGATTCGAACCCTCGGAGGAGCTTATAGCCCCTCACGGATTTAGCAAACCCGCGCATTCGACCACTCTGCCACCTCTCCCGGAGTAGTTTTCATTCTACAAAAAGTTGCATCCAGTCGGCAATTGCTAGTCGTTTCGGTCCTCCTGCCCCGTTGTCAAGTACGTTTATGGCTGGAAATAACCGGCTTGGCGTAGATTCGGTCCAAGCCAAACTAACCGCTAAATTGCAAAACAGCACCCTGGGCAAGTCTACCACGCTGCCGCGCCGCCGTAAAGCTGCCCTGGCAGTGCGGCATGTCGCCCGGACGTGCTTAGAGATCTTGATCTCGGCGATCGGACAGCCTCAGTAGAACCGGCGGATGGGGCGCCGCGTGGTCCTACGCCGCACGGCGGAAATTCTTGGCCAGCGATTCGATCCGCTCGCGCGTCAACACTTTGACTGATTTCTCCACGCTGGAGGGCGACGGTTGCTCCCAGAGCACCAGGCTCCGCTCGTGAGTCATCCGGGGGAGATAGTAGGCCGCGCGGGGGAGGAATTGCCGGTCCATGGGCCAGGCGATGAGCACCATGTCGGCAGCCCCCAGTTGGTTGGCCAGAACCGAAAAAACCGCCAATGGATCCCCAGGAATCAAGCGAACTTGGGCCCTGGTCGCGCGCAACTGCCGATAGGCCAGTTTCAGACTCAGCCCAGGACCATCGCTGGAGGTGCGGGCTTCAAAGGGGTCGACGCCGATGTAACGGATTTGCTCGGCCGGATAATGCTGCCGCGCCACTTCGATCAACCGCAGCGCACGCTCCGCCGTGCCTACGCCAATCTCAAGGATGCTCTGGATGCGACGTGCATAAACTGCCTGGTAGATCAGACGGTCCGATGCAGGCTTGGAAAGATGGAACAGTTGAAACAACCTCAATCGCGTACGGATGCCCAACGTCGTCCTCCGTGACCGGCGGCTGGTGTCCGTGTTCCAAGAGCAAGGGGCCGTGGGACGCAAGGTTTGCCACGATCTCCCACTCGACGGGCCGAAAGGCGGTGCCTTTGGTCCCGAACCGCGCTGACTTACCATAAGTTTCGGCCAGCGGGCCCAGAGGAATGGAGCCAATCCCGGCGGCTTCGCGGCACGACCGTCTGCTAACTCAAGGTCTCCACCACATCGGTCCACAGCACGCTTCCCGGGCCGCGAATGGGGAATCCCAAGCTCTTGTCCGATAGGTAGTTGATCAGCGGCAACCCTTCTCGCCAGCGACGGAGGTTCTCGCAAAAGAGTCGTGTGACATCATCCTGTCGGGTCTTGCTTTGACCGCCGACATGTGGGGTGATGATCACATTGGGCATGTCCCAGAGGGGATTGTCGGGGGGAAGAGGCTCCGGGTCCGTCACATCCATCACCGCCCCGGCAAGATGGCCGTTGCGCAAGGCCGCGATCAGATCGGCCGTCACGACCAGCGGTCCTCGGGCGACGTTCACCAAAAGCGAGTCCCGTTTCATACCAGCCAAGGCTCGGCTATCCAAAATCCCCTTCGTCTTGCTGTTCAGCGGCAGGGCTAGGACCACGATGTCCGACTCGGCAAGCAGCCGATCCAGGCATTCGGCTGGCCAAAGGTCCTGCACGTAATCGGGTTTGTCCAGCGGAAACATATCGGTGGCGATGATCCGGGTACGAAAGGGGCTGAGCAAGCGGGCCAATCGCCGACCAACCCCCCCGAAACCCACAATCCCCACCGTGCTGCGATGCAAGTCGCGCGTCGGCAGCCTGGTAAAGTCCTTGCGTTGTTGTGCGCGGAAGAAGTCGGGCAGGCTGCGGCACCAGGCGGTAATCAACGCCACCGTATGCTCGGCCACTTGATCGGCCAGCAGTCCCGACGCGCTGGTGACCACCACATCCGATTCAATCACGGAGGGTACCAGGCAATGGTCCATGCCTGCCGCCGAGGACTGAATCCAACGGAGCCGGCCCTGACGTACCACGCCATCCCAATCGACGGGCACTTTGGCGTGGCCGCAAAAAATGTCGGCCTCGAAAAGGGCCTGGGCGATGCGCTCCTGGCCGGCGTCGATCACCGTGGCCTCCGGCATCGTTGCCTGAATCTGGCGGATGTGCTGGGGACTGGCGGGATAACAAAGCACGATATTCACGGGTGGTGCTCCATGCGATACGCTTGGCTTGAAACCATTCTGCCCGAAGGTCCTCAACAAACAAAGGCCTCCGCGCGGGGCGGCTTCGGTAGCAACGTGGCGATGCCACGGCGATCGTCTCCGGTCTCCCCCGCCTGCGACGATTGGCTCGCGTGACCCCATCCCGCAAGCCGGACACGCGCCCTATGGGTGGGCAGATGGAGTAAGATAGGGCTAGTAGTCATCGTTTACGATTCTGGTTACAATAAGGACGTAGGGACAACTTGCATATGGGCGACGCGTGTTCCTGCCTGACGCGTTCCAAGCCCTTTGCTGTACCGCTGAGCACGCCCGAGAACCCCGGTCCTCTTGGCGCCCCGCGGCACGTGGACCCCTTGGCGAGAGGAGGTTTCCCCTGAACTCTACTAGTTTGCGCTTTGGTTGGGCTACCGTGGCGACGCTGGTCGTCTTGCGGTTGAGCCTAGGGTGTCACTTCCTTTATGAGGGAGTATGGAAAATTACGCATCCGGAGTTTTCGGCGGAGCCGTTCTTGACGGAGGCCAAAGGACCGGCCGCTCCGTTTTTCTACGCGATGGTCGACGACATCGACGGCCGGCGACGGCTGCAATTGGTGCGCGACGAACAGGGGGAGTTGGTGCGCGACAAAAATGGCTTGCCGCAAATCGCCGCCGCGGAACACCTGGAGAGACTGGAAGCCGTCAAGGCGGAATTCGCTTCCCGGTACCAGCTCAAAAACGAGCAGCTCGCGGCCGCCGACGCGCTTCACAAACAGTATGAGCTTTCGGTGCAAAACTACGTGGCCGACCACAGCGAGGAAATCGCTGCCTACTTCGCCACGCTGGACCGATTCGAGGCGGAACGGGCCCGCGGCGACAACAACGCCCCGTACTACAAGAAACGCGTTTGGGACAAACAACAGGAACTGCGTCGTCAGGTCAAAGGCTGGCTGTCGGAGCTCGACGGCATGATCGAAGGCTTTAAGGCGGGCCTGTGGCGACTGCTGGATGAGGATCAGCGGGCCTTGGGTTACCCGGGCTTGGGCTGGAATCCCTTGAAGTGGCCTCGCAGTGAACAGATCAATTTCGCCGTGACCTACGGGCTGACGGCAATCGGGTTGTGCTTGATGCTGGGGTTTTTCACGCCCTTGGCGGCCCTGGGCGGGGCGGCGTTCATGGCCTTCGTGGTTGCCACGCAACCGTCCTGGCCCACGATCTACCCCCCCGCACCGCCCGTCGTCGGTCATGCCCTATTGATCAATAAAGACTTCATCGAAATGGTCGCCCTGCTCGTTGTGGCCACGACCGCCGTAGGCCGGTGGGGCGGACTCGATTTCTTCCTGCATCGCTGGTTCATTGCCCCCTGGCAGAAGCCAGCCGACGAGAAATAGTACGCTGGACCGGAAGGCTTGAAGCTCCGGTGGGTTCGCGAAAACCCTCACACCAATGGAGGAACGAAGCCTCCGCTTCCAGCAAAACCGCCAACCCCAACACAGGAACAACACGCCATGTATCTTACTCCCGAGGAAAAACAAATCGGCAAGGATAACTTCAATACGGCGGTCGCCTACGGGCTTTCCCGGCGGGACTTGCTCAAAGGAACCATCGCCGCTGGCTTGGTCGCCGGAGGCGGATTAGGCTCGTTCTACTATGGTTATGGCAAATCGCTGGGCGATCCCCTGCGGATCGGCGTGATCGGCACTGGCGACGAAGGCTGCGTCCTTCTCGGCGCAGTAAATCCCGAGTTCATCCAGGTCGTGGCCATTGCCGACATTCGTCCCTACAACATCCACCGCGCTTTCCACGGCGACTGGTACAGCGATGCACAACTCAAGGTCCGGCCCGGCCTGATAGCGAAGTACGGCTGGAAGACCGAGGACGAGGCCCGGCGCCACGTCAAAGTCTACGACCAAGACTACAAGGAACTGATTCACGATCCGAACGTGGAGGCGGTGGTCATCGCCCTGCCGCTCCACCTCCACGCCCCGGCCGCCATCGAGGCGATGCGGGCGGGAAAGCATGTGCTGACCGAAAAACTGATGGCCAAGACCGTGGCCGAGTGCAAGGAAATGGCCAAGGTCGCCGCCGAGACCGGCAAAATCCTGGCCGTGGGCCACCAGCGCCACTACAACATCCTCTACGACAACGCCAAGGATATCATCAAGAACGGATTGATCGGGGATCTGCACTACATCCGGGCCCAATGGCACCGTGGCAATTTGCCTGGCAAGGACAGTTGGGCTCAGCCGCTTCCCCCCGGCACGCGCAAAGGAGACAAGGGCGACGACAAACTCGCCAAGGACCTGGAGAACTGGAAGAAACAGCTCGCCAAGGCCGAGGGGGCCGAGATCGAGAAGTGGCAAAAGAAAATCGCCCAGCTCGAAGCCCAGATCAGGGACAAGACCGTCGACGCCGCCAAGTACGGCTATGAGGAAAAGGTGGTCAAGGATGCGGCAGGCAACGTCAAGTATCAGGCCTCGCCACTGGAAGAGTTGATTCGCTGGCGGCTTTGGGCGCGAACCGGCGGGGGGCTGATGGTCGAACTCGGCAGCCACCAGTTGGACGCTGCCAGCATCTTCATCGCGGCCCTGCACGAGGCCGTCGCCAAGGACAAGAATGAGATCAAACACGTCCACCCACTGAACGTCGCCGCTGGCGGATCCCGGGCCTTGTTCGATTGGGACCGCGAGATCGAGGACCACCTCTACTGCGTCTTGGAATTTCCCGCCCCAGGCTACGACGCCAAGGATCCCTTGGGCCGCCTCCGCAAGATTGGCGTTTCCTACGCCTCGATCAACGGCAACGGATTTGGCGGCTACGGCGAGATCGTCTTCGGCACCAAGGGGACGCTGATTCTCGAACTGGAAAAGGAATCGATGCTCTTCAAGGAATCGGACACGAAGAGCAGGATCGAAATCAAGGAAAGCAAGACGGGGCCGACCATCGACACCCAGGCCAGCGCCCCCGGCCATGCCGCCGCCCAAGGCGCCGCGGCCATCGGACCCGATGTCAGCCGCGGCTACCGCGAGGAATTGGAGCACTGGGCGTGGTGCATTCGCAACCCCGATCCCAAGAACAAGCCCCGCTGCGGCCCCGAGGTCGCCTTGGGCGACGCGGTCATCGCCCTGACGACCAACATCGCCGCGCGCAAAGGTATGCGCATCGAGTTCAAGGAAGAGTGGTTCGATCCCAAGCGGCCGGAAACCCCAGAGACCGATCCCGAAATCGCGAAATCCGCTTAGCGTTCGTCACGGACCTCTCTTTTCGGGTTCGGTGGGAGCGGATTTGTAGGGAGAGGGGGGCGGAGCGCGGCCAACGTTTCGGCTCGCCATCGTCTTCCCCGCTGCCAAACCATCGCCTACCTCCCGAACGGGCAGGCGACGGGGGGTGCCATCTGCCCACCTCGGCCAATGGGCCCGGGTCACTGTTGCCACGAACCTTCGGGCAAATCTGCCGGTTCACTACCCGAGCGTTTTCCAGGCGGCGACGGCTCACCTGCCTAAAAGCCGACGGGCATTCTCATGGAAAATCGCGGCCGACTGTTGGGCGGAAAGCTCCGATTCCTGCATCTTGAGCAGGGCCGATTCGAAGTTGAAAAGAGGGCAATGGGAACCGAAAACCACCTGCGCCAGAGGCACGTCTTCCAGAAGGCTGCCAACACCACCGAGGCCCTCCAAGGTGGCGATGTCCATCCATACGTTCGGCAACGCCCCCACGCGCTTGCGTTGCTCTCCCCGCAAGGCCCCGGAACCGTTGAGCAATACCACACGTAGCTTCGTCCTGCCCGCAACCAGCTCGCCGAGCGGTCTCAGGTCCACGTCCGGCACGCGGAGCAAGGGATGCTGCACGCGGACGTCGTCCATCCTGGCGACGAGTTGGACGATCAATCCGCGTTGCTCGGCCAGGGCGAGGACCTCGGAAAAAACGGGGTCCTTCAACTCGTATCCATGATAATTGGGGTGCAGCCGAATGCCGGGCATGTGCCAGTCTTCGTGGCAGCGGCGAAGGTCCTCGGTCCAATCGGGCAGCATGGGATTGATCGAGCCGAACGGGATCAATATCCCTTCGCCGTCGCGACGGCATTCCTCGGCCAGCCGGGCGTTCACTCCCGCGATGTCGCGATGCAATAGCCCGTCGAAACTGCCCGCCCAAGCCTGCGTGACGCCGTGCTCCTTCAGTTTCGCCACCAGTCGAGGCGTCTCATCGCAGGGCAGGCGGCGCAGCGGCCATCGCGAGAGACTGACATTCACGTCGACGATCATGCCCGAATTCCCTTTGCCGTGAGGATGGGCAGCAGCAGGCGGCGGAGGTTTTCGCCAAGGATCAGCCGCCGGGCCGTTTCCGGCAGATTCGCCGAGGTCACCTTGGCCAGTTGCGAGGCGAAACTGCGGCCCGGAAAATCGCTCCCATATACCACCCGCTCGGCCCCCAGCTCGCGGACGGCCATCTCCACCATGCCCGCCGTGGGATCGCTACCGCACACATCGGCCCAAACGTTCTTCACCCCCCGAATCCAACGAATCCCCCGCTCCCAATCCGCGCCCGTATGGGCGCACAGGAACGAGGCATCAGGGTGCCGCCGGGCCAGTTCGACCAGATCGGCCGGAGTCGATTCGCCCGGCAGGTTTCCAGTAATTTTCAGATAGGTATGTTGGAGGATCGGGGCCTTCAGTTCGACAGCGTGACGGACGATCGGGTCCAGGTTCGCCTCGTTGCAACGCATCGCGACCCAAAGCTTCACGCCCACCATGGGCCCGTCGCGAACACACCGGTCGATCTCGTCGAGACTCGCCTTCACGTGCTTCGGGTTGACGTACACGAACCCGAAAACCCGGTCCGGCGCGAATCGCACCGCCCGCAACACCTCGTCGTTCTGCCGTCGCAATTCCTCCGGCGAGGGATCATAAACAAAGGACATGCCCATCGAGACGACCACCCGGTCGATACCCATTCGATCGGCGTACCGCAACGACCGGGCGATGCTCTCTTCGGGACTTCTTGCCCCGCCGAGATGGCCGTGCGCGTCCCAAATCATCGCCTTGGGCCTTGCGTCGGCCGCCTGGCTCATCTTCACCCAATTGTTGGCCACCAGCGCGGCCGTGGCGGTCGCCCCGATTCGACCGAGCGCCTCGCGTCGCGTCAACTCGCATTTGGGAAGCGTCATGAAATCGCTCGTCCCGAAATTCCCCAAAAAACCTCCTCAGCCATCTCCCCAGCTTGGATGGGGATGAAAATCCGGGTTGATGCCACGCCTCGGGCGGTCAGACTCTTGCCTTGAATAGAATGCTTGAAAACGTACCCCAAACGTCCAAGAAAAGCGTAGCGTAAGGCATCAAGAAAAAACAGCGGCCGAGTAGTCCTTGCGACTCCCGGCCCAAGGGTGGCTGAGGGGACTCGAACCCCCAACACCCAGATCCACAGTCTGGTACTCTAACCAATTGAGCTACAGCCACCAAATCCCGACTTGCTGCCCACCCTCCCGTTCTTCTTGCGAACTCGGAACCCTCATGATATGGAGAAAGGAGCCTCAGGGCAATCCTTAATGCACTTTCCCACCGCGGAGGCAAAATTTCGACTCGTGCTTTTCGACCTTCGTGATTCCTCCATGGTTTGCCCCATTGTACCTTTCGCTCAGGTCCTGACGCAACCCGGTCGGAACTCGGTCGGAACTCTGACTTATGCCCACTTTTCGGCCTCGGCTAAAAGCGCTTGCGGCAAGGCGGCAACTGCTTGGGCGGCCGTGAGTTCCAGTCGCCGCACCAGCTTCCGGCCAATGAAAAACAGCTCGCGTGGGCGCCACTGCTGGCTTGTCCAGCAGTGCCACCCACCCCGCCACGTCATTGTTACTCTCCCCGTACTTAGTGTCTATCCGACAAGTCCCCTCTCCCCATAGGAGAGGCTCGGGGTGAGGACTCAAGATCTTTGCAGACGACGGGTAAAAACGCCTGCCTTGCAGTTGCCCTCACCCCCAACCCCTCTCCCGCTCGCGGGAGAGGGGAGGTTGTGGGATAAGCTCTTAACCTCAAGCCTATCCGACTGTCGGCGGCGGCCTTGGCGGTTGGCTGCACCGACGGAGCAAGAGCCGTGAAACAGGGCCGCGCCTATTCAGGACCCCTCGACCGTGCGGATCGCCAATTCGACTCCCTCGACTCGAACCGGCGATGAGCCTTCATTGGTGACGCGGATCGTATTGTAACCCTCTTGGAATGCGTCGGAGGAGAACGCGGTCTGGCCGTTTGTCGGTTCCATGCCGTTCAAGGTCGCGCGCACGACCAATGATTCCCCTGCGTTTTCCGGCTGGAGCGTCAATCGCACCTCGCCGCGCGAGCCCTTCAGGGGCTTGGGACCGATGAACAGCTTGAACTCGGCCGAGTCCTTCGTAGCCAAACGCTTGGGTAGGGCCGGCGGAATGGGCTTGCCGGGGACGCTGATGTCTACGAACGTGACCACGTAGCTGCGGTCTTTGTTGGCTAGCGTTTCGATCGAGCCCATTTCCTTCAGTAATTGCCCCCATGCGCTGCCGGCTTCGGACCGGTGCTCGAAATAGTTGAACACGTAGATTCCTTGCGACCCTCTAGAGAGATGGGCCAGGGCCGCGCCGCGCCGCCGTTCCGGGGTGTTGGCCAGCAGCGGTCCGCCGGGATAGGGTTGGACGCGGATTTCCAAACCGGCCGTCACGCCCACGCCCGTCCCCTTGAGCAGCTCCGTCCATTGCTCCACCGGGATGTCGAAATCGGTCGTGGCCCAAAAAGGGGCGACGATCAAGTGGTCGATCAGCCCTTGCCTGGCCCAAGCCACAGCATCCAGGCCCGTGCCGAGCGCGACCTCCGGCCGGGCAGGAACGCGGGCCGCAAGCCAGATCGGGTGCTTCCACTTCTTCTCGGCCTCGCGGACCACCGCGCGAACCTCGGCCAGCCATGCGGTGAGCTTCTTGCCCTGCTCGATCTCCTCGCCTTCGCGGAAATGGAGCGGAAAGCGATTCCAATCCAACTCCAAGCCGTCCATGTCGTAACGCGCGCACAGTTCCTTGATCAACGCCATCATGTGGTCGCGGACCGGCTGCAAACCATAATTCAAGCAGCGGTCGTTCCAGCCGGTGAAGCGATCCGGATAGCGCCAATACTCGGGATGTTCCATCCAGAAGCGACTGTGCAGGGGCGAGCGGTTAAGGTGCGCGTCGTGAACGTCGTTCATGCGGATGCTCACCCAAGGTTGGATCCGGCGTTGCCGGCAGCGATCGATCATCCGTTGCATGGGGTCGATTCCCGCGTCCAGCATGACCTTGAGATTGTGCGCCCAGCGTCGGAGCATCTCGCGGTCTTCCTTGGGCACGTCGCCGAAGTACGGCTGATCGTTGTCTTTGCTGGGATCGAAACCCCGGCAGTGAACATCCCAAACCTCGCTGGGAAAGTTTACGGTCTTCGCATTGCAGCAAATCAGCATCACGGTGACCTGCGAATCGGCCAACTCGTCGACGATCTGATCCAATCGCTCGGGTTTCATTTTGCCAGGCGGATCGAGCATGAACCGATGGCTGTCGTCCTCGTTGTAGAGGATACCGCGGATCGCGGCCCGCACTGGTTCAGACTCCCCTGCGCTGGCGCGATTGAACGGTTGGCCGAAATGACAACTCGCCAAGATGAGCAATGTGGTCAGGCAACGCTTCGAAAGCCCCATGGGGTTTCTCCAATGGATTTTGGTGCCAACACGCCTCCGCGCGTGCAGAGGCCGATTATAGACGCCCGGCCGGCGTTGCACACCCCTGGCCTCGGAACCGCCGGACAAGCAAGCGTCGAGCGGCCCTCGTTCGAGCATTCCCCCACAGCCCATGCGCTCCGCGAGCCAAGCCCGGCGCCTCTTGCTCAGATCCAGAGGTGCAAGCGGCCGTCGAGCATGTCGGGAATGGCTCGTTGGACCAGGCGTTGAATCTGGGCGGCGTGGTAACGGGTGCTGAAATGGGCGGCGATGACCAATTCGTTTTTCAACTTGGCCCGGCGTTCCACAAGGTCGTCCAGGTGCATGTGTCCGAACTTGTGGATCCGCTCCTTGCGGTGGCTGGGGGCCACGAACGTCAGCTCCGTGATTAGGATTTCGGCCTCGAACATGGCAGGACAGGCGTCGAGTCCCTCGGGCGAACTGTCGCCCAGATAAGCGACCTTGGGGACGCGGACCTCGCGCGTGACTTCCGTCCCCCCGAGGCGCAAATCGCGAATCGCCGTGCCAGGCAGGTCGGCGTATTCTGGCTTCAACTTGCGACGCCGTTCCCAAATCACGAACCCCAGCGAGGGAACGGTGTGGCGCGTGGCCGAGACCGTAACCACCAACTCCCGGGACAACTCGATTTCATCCCCGGGGCGGGCCGCAATCAATTGGCAAGGCAGACGCCCTCGGTCCAAGCGGCTGACGAGTCGGAGGATGCGTTGGATCGGATCGATCGCCGCCTCGGGCAGATAGATCGTGGGCGGCTCCATGCGCATCATGCGACGTCGGGCCACGTAGATGGGCAAAGCGATCAGATGGTCGATATGAGTATGCGAGACGAACCACGTGGGCGTGCCCATGAAGGCCCAGGGTTGCGCACCCAAGTCGAACCCGAGCTTGTACTCGGGAATCCGCCAATATGTCTGCACCGCGGCCCGGGAATACCCCTCAATGGTGAGGTTCTTGTGCGTGATCGAGTGGATCGGTTGATCTTTCAGCATGGGCGTGATCGTAATTGTCCACTCGGGAAAGGTCTAGCGGTGCGGAGCAGTCGGGTCGCAAAAGAATCCAAATTTCGTCAAAAAGCGATTTTTGATCCACCAGCACCTGCTGATGGCGAACAAGTTCCAGCACTGCCAGGAACGTCCCCACCAGCGTTGATCGGTGGACTGCCCCAGGGAACAGCTCGCTGAATGCAAGTCGCTCCCTCTTTTCGAGTTGCGAGCGAATCTTCATCATGTAAACGCGGATCGGCGTCTCGTCGTACACGATGTTGGAGGGCTTGGTCAAATCCCTCTCGCGAAGGATCCGCGCGAAGGAACTCACCAAGTCCCAAAGCTCGACCTCATGAATCGGCTCCTCGGCAATGTCCCGAACGCGGGGGGAAATGTCCGGCGACAGGCGGGGACACTGGAGTTGCCACTGCCGACTCTGCTCTTCGAGCAAGCTGGCTGCATCCCGGTATTTCTTGTATTCAAGCAACCTCTGGACCAGCTCCTCTCGCGGGTCCTCAAGCCCCTCCTCGACTTCGTCACACCGCGGCAAGACGTGTTGCGATTTGATTTCGACCAGGGCGCTGGCCATGACAAGGAACTCGCCCACCCCGTCGAGGTCTAGTTCCTTCAACACTTCCAGATATTGAAGGAACTGTTCGGTAATCTTGGCGATGGGAATTTCAGTAATCTCCACTTCTTCCTTGCGTACAAGGTAAAGGAGGAGGTCGAGCGGCCCCCGAAAAATGTCCAGTTCGATGCGAAAATCGGTAGCCACGTTCGCTTGGGTCCCGCCCGCTGGACTTTCTTTCTCGACCGTTCACGGGGGCTTTCCCCTTTTCGCTACAAAGTTTACGAAAAGGGATATGTCCGTTTTAGCAGCAACAGCCTGAGTACGCTTCCTTTCCCGCTTCCCTTAAACCACCTTTTGGAGGGCGCATCCGTTACGGTCGGGATCGAGGATGGGGAAAACGGCATTTTTAGAAAAATCGCCCCAGATTATTTCGTCCGAAAAAGCTTCCCAACTTGAAAGGGGAAATTACCACACCATGCGTGCCTCGTTGTTTTGCTTGCACTAACCCGGCGAGTGGCTTAAACTCCCACGTAAGCAATGGCTTGCAACAGAAGCATAGTGGAGAACATAAGTCGTGTCTTTCCAACAGCTTTGGGCGCCGTGGCGGCTGAGCTACCTCAAACAGTCTGCAACCGATGTGTCGCCCGATGTAACCTCTCTCCGTTTCCTCCCAGGCGCCGACCCGCATTGTTTTTTGTGTCAGAGCGCCGTGGATTGGACGAACCCAACACGACACGTGGTTGAGTGCGGGGATTTGGCGCTGGCGATGCTCAATCGGTTTCCGTACAACAACGGGCATTTGCTGGTAGCGCCGCGACGTCATTGTGCCCGGCTGGACGAACTCTCCGCAGAGGAGCAATCTGCGATCTTGCAAATGATCATAAAGATGGTTGGATTACTGGAGCAAGTCCTTCATCCAGAGGGTTTTAATTTAGGGTTGAACCTTGGATCTGCGGCAGGCGCCGGGGTGCCCGGACATTTGCACTGGCACATCGTACCCCGATGGAACGGCGATACCAATTTCATGCTGACGATCGGTTCGGTCAAAGTGATCCCCCAGGCCCTTGAAGAACTCCGCGAGACGTTGGTCCAGGCGATAGCCGCGATGGAACGAGCCCCTGGAACGCCGCGTGGTGGACACGATGTTCAGTAGGGGAATCCATCTTTTTGAGGGGGTTGCCTTCCCAATCGAGTTCCAGAGGACTAGAATCGACGTTTTCGCGTGGGTATTCCTCTTGGAGAGGGGGTAAGTTTCCATGGCGCTGATTGTCCTTCGCAGCGTGTTCCTCATGGTGGCCATTGGCTTGGCCGTGGTCATCATCACTTCGGGCCTGTTGCCGCAGGACATGCCTTGGCTTCCTTGGGTCGTGTTTTTTGGCGTGCTGTTGTTGGCGGGCGGGGTGATTGCCGCCGATGTGTTCACTCGCCAGAAGAAGCTCGACACGATCTCGGCGGTCTATTTCGGTTTGATCGTGGGATTGTTCTTGGCCTATGTCGCCGGCTTGGCGATGGCCCCCCTGTTCTCGACGGCGCCCGGCGGCGATTGGCAAGCGAATCGGGTCAAGGAGATCGTGCAAATGATCTTCGCGGCCGTGCTCTGCTATCTGTGCATTAGTTTCTTGATCCAGACCAAGAATGACTTTCGTTTCGTGATCCCGTACGTCGAGTTTTCCAAGGAAGTCAAGGGGAGGCGGCCGTACATTCTCGACACCAGTGTGGTCATCGATGGCCGGATCGCCGACGTGGTGGAAGCCGACGTGTTGGACAGCCAACTCATCATGCCGCGGTTCGTGATCACGGAGCTTCAGGCCATCGCCGACAGTTCCGACCGGCTGCGGCGCAGTCGGGGGCGGCGCGGGCTGGACATCCTCAATAAGCTGCGGAACAACCCCAAGGTCGATCTGGAGATTTACGACCGCGATTTGCCCGAGTTTGCCGGTCAGAGCGTCGATCTCCGTTTGGTCTCGCTGGCCAAGCATCTAGAAGGAAAACTGATCACCAATGACTACAATTTGAACAAAGTGGCCCGCTTGCACGGTGTCGGCGTCATCAACCTGAACGACTTGGCGAACGCCCTTAAGCCCGTCTTCTTGCCCGGTGAGCGGTTGGAGGTCCGCATCGTCAAACCCGGCGAGGAACCCGGACAGGGCGTCGGTTATCTGGACGACGGCACGATGGTGGTGATCGAATCGGGGCGCGATTATATCAATCAAGTGGTCCAAATTACCGTGACCAGCGTATTGCAGACCAGTGCCGGGAGGATGGTCTTCGGGCGCATGGAGACCGTTCGTCAACCGCGTTAGGAGCCGATTGTGGTGCAGATCGCTAACCCCCATTGTGTGGGGTCTTCTGTGGCTTAGCCTCTGCCCCTGAGTTCTCGGTTGATTGGCTATCATCTTTCGACCGCGACCATAAGCTATTCTTTTGTGAATCCAGGCAGCCATGTTAACGTGGTTCCAGCGGTTGTGTGTTGCCGCGGCTCGCCAACCGCGTTAAGCCTGCTTTGTGCGCAGCCGACGTTTGCGTCCGGTAGCGGACTCAATGGGCTCCTCCGTGGATTCTCCCGCCGGCCGACCATCGTTTAAGGACCCTCCCATGCAGTGGTTGTTTGCCTTCACGCTTCTGGTCAGCGCGAGTTTGCTTTTTGTCGTTCAGCCGATGTTCGCCAAAATGGTGTTGCCTCGGCTGGGCGGCACGCCGGCGGTGTGGAACACGTGCATGGTGTTTTATCAGGCGGTGTTGCTGGGGGGCTACGTCTACGCCCATCTCGCAACGCAGTGGTTAGGGACGCGCCGCCAAGCCCTGGTCCATTTGGCCGTGCTCTGCCTGCCGTGGCTAGTGTTGCCGATCGGGCTGGGAAGTGGGGGGCCGCCCGGCGGTGAGAACCCGATCCCCTGGCTTCTGCTGCTGATGACTGCAACAGTAGGGCTGCCATTCTTCGTGGTCTCGGCCAGCGCGCCGATGTTGCAAGCCTGGTTTGCCGACACCGGCCACCCCTCCGCTCGCGATCCATACTTCCTCTACGCCGCCAGCAACTTGGGAAGCATGGCCGCCTTGCTCGGTTACCCGCTGGTGATCGAACCCTACCTGCCGCTGGCCGCGCAGGCGTATTGGTGGGCGGTGGGCTATGGGGCGTTGATGGTTTTGACGGCGGCTTGTGCGTGGGTCCTTTGGCGTTCGCCGGGCGGCGGCATGGCGGCCCTGGCCCAGCCCTCCGAAGACGCGGCGCCTGCCGACTTCGAGAACCCTGCGGCAAGGGCCGTGCCGAGCTTCGCCCTCCGCATGAGGTGGCTCGCCCTGGCGTTTGCGCCTTCGAGTTTGCTTTTGGGCGTGACCACGTTCATCTCGACCGACATCGCCGCCTTCCCGCTGCTCTGGGTCATTCCGCTGGCGTTGTACCTCTTGACCTTCGTGCTGGTGTTCGCCCGAAGGACGATCTTGCCGCACACCTGGATGGTGCGGCTTCAACCATTCTTGGTGCTTGTGCTGGCCATCGTGTTTTTCCGTACTACGGCCTCCTGGATGCAGTGGCTGGTTTTGCTTCACCTGGCCACCTTTTTCGTGACCAGCATGGTGTGTCACGGCGAGTTGGCTCGATCGCGCCCAGCGGCCTCGCACCTGACGGAGTTTTACATTTGGATGTCGGTCGGGGGAGTGCTGGGAGGGCTGTTCAACGCCTTGGTGGCGCCGTTGATTTTCCGGGAGGTATGGGAGTATCCGCTGGTGGTGGCAGCGGCTTGCATGTTGCGCCCGACGCCCGAGCCTCCCAAGCGGCCGGCCGTCGCCCGCTGGCTCGATCTCGTGCTCCCCATGCTCCTGTTGTTCGGATTACAGGTCCTTCACGCCCTGTACTACCACCGCGATGGCCTCAACGACGTGCCCACGTGGTTCGGGGCCGAGCGATGGGACTACGCCTGGGACTGGCTGAACTGGTTGGCAGGCTTGAACGCGGTCTTGGAATGGACCCGGGAGCACCTCCTCTGGGTCAACCATATCCCGGCCTGGTTCGGTGGACAAGCGTGGCAATGGATCGGGGCGGGCGAATGGCGTGTCAACGCGGAGATGGCGATTTTGGCACTCGGCGCGCTGGTGGCATTCGCCTTCCAGAACAGGCCGGTACGGTTCGGATTCGGCGTGGCCGTGGTGCTGGTGGCCAAACTCACGTTGTTCGGCTCGAACTCGAACACGATTTACGAGGATCGCAGCTTTTTTGGAGTGATTCGCGTCCGCGAGTACGTCACCGACTTGGAGAACGGCGCCAAGCGGATCGAACACACATTGGTTCACGGGTCCACCAATCACGGCGCGCAGTGGGCGGAGCTGGAGGAGGATGTCGCGGACCGGCGCCTCCGTTGGTTGGAAGCCAAAAAAGGCCGGGAGCCGATCACCTACTATTTCCGCACCGGGCCGGTGGGCCAGGTCTTCGAGAACCTCACGGATCCCGTCCAGACCAAGCACATCGGCGTGATCGGGTTGGGCACCGGAACCACGGCCGCCTGGGCCAAGCCGGGACAACGCTTGACCTATTTCGAGATCGATCCGATGATCGTCCGCGTGGCGCACGCCGCGCAGTTGTTCACTTGGGTCAACGACGCCCGGGCGAACGGAGTGGATGTGAGGATCGAGTTGGGCGATGCCCGGATTACCTTGGAGGACGACGAAAAAGTCCCGCCCGCCAGCCTCGACCTCCTCATCGTCGACGCCTTCAGCTCCGACGCCATCCCGATCCACTTGCTCACTCGACAGGCAATCGAGCTGTATTTCCAAAAGCTCGCGGCCAACGGCATTCTGCTGGTACACATTTCCAACCGCCATCTTAGCCTGGCGCCAGTGCTGGGCAACCTGGCCCACGAGCTGGGATTGGTCTGCCGCCGCTGCGACGATACAGTCACGGACGAGGAAGAGGCAGCAGGCAAATTCGCCTCCGACTGGGTAATCCTGGTGCGAGACGAAAAGCGACTAGGTTCGTTGGCGAACTCCGATTCCAATTGGAAGCCCATCCCTTATGATCCGAAGGTGGGCATCTGGACCGACGATTTCTCGAACATCGTCGCCGTCCTGAGATGGTTCCGCCGCGGCTCGGCGGATGATTGAGAGCCTGTTGGTCCATCGCCGACACGCCTCCTGGGGGTGATCACCAAGAAATCTTGAGTTCGGCCGGCAGTTTCTGTCGTGAAAACATTTACGGCAATGGTGGCCGCTTGTCCCTGAGCTGCTCGCAAGTCGTTCTTCGCCCAGGCCTTCGCCAGACGGTGGCGTTTCCCGCACGGAAGTGGAGAGAAAGATCTATCCCCAGCGTACCCTCTTGGGCGGAGCGTGGTGGGAGTCGAAGGGACGGAAAAGACTGGAAAAGTTCGGTGGTAATCGGAGTTTCCCTCTGCCCACCCCCGTTTCGAAAGCGCGAGAGAAAAGAGAAACGATCCATGGATCCAAGAGCCCAGCCTCTAAACAAGGCCCTTGCGAACAGCCCAAACAGCGGCCTGGGTCCGATCCTTGACCGCCAGTTTCCTCAACACGTTCTGAACGTGCTCCTTGACGGTTTCAACACTGATTGCCAGAGACCGGCCGATCTCATTGTTGCTCAAACCTAAGGCCAAGTGACGCAACAACTGGGTTTCGCGCCGGGTGAGGGAGGCCTGATCGTCATCCACCGCTTCCTGATTGTTCAGGACCTTGACCATTCGGCCAAGCTCGCCGTTGGCCAACGGCGCCTGGCCCGACGCCGCCGCTACAATTGCGTCCAGGATCGCTTGTCGCCCCGAGCCCTTGAGGACATAATCACTCGCCCCCCAAATAGCCGACCTCGCTACGTAGGTCGGGTTGTCGTGGTGAGAAAGCATTACCACTTTGCTGTCCGGCACCTTCTGCCGCAGTTTCTTCAGGACCTGGAACCCATCTCCGTCGGGTATGCGTACGTCCAGAAGGACGACATCCGGCTTCGTCTGTTCGGCAAGTTTGAGGCATTCTTTGCCCGAAGCCGCTTGGGCGACGATTTCAACATCCGTGCCTGCCAGAAGATTCACCAGGCCGAGGCGAACCGCTTCATGGTCGTCGGCGATTAGGAGTCGTATGCTCATAACGGGCTCCAAAAAATGGGATTGCAACGTTAGTCGGTGTGCGCAGGCCTCGAAGTCGGGCGAACCTGCGGTAACCATCGATTAACCCATTGAATCGGGGGGTGTAACCATCGCAACGTGTTACCAGCCTAATAGGTCATTTGCCGGGCGTCAATCGCTCTGATCAATTCCGTGGCGATTTGTCGGCAACATCTTCTGGCACCTGTTGGGACCGTTCATCCCCTCCGTACCAACAGGAGGCAAGACAACTGCCGCCTTGGTAATTACAGTCGAGGGCAAAGAAGTAGACGAAGGACGGAGAAAGCAAGGGCGTTGCGGATGGTAAAGACGGTGGTGGGCGGACCCACAGGATGGAGTAACCCGACCTGGAGTTTCAACCGCCACCCTCGCGGTCCCGCAGGTCGTGGCGGCAGGAAGCGGCCCACCAACCCCTGCGGGGCACCACTGCTGGCTTGTCCAGCAGTGTGTCTTAGTTTTGGTTACCAACCAACGCCCCTAACCCCAATGATAGCAAAAAGCGATCTTGGTGCGACAGGCGATTTCGCTTACGTGCGTTGCTGCTTGAAGTTAGGAGCGACACGCACGGTCTAAGATAACCAAGGCGTCCAACCTATTTTACGGTGAAATAATTAAGAGCGAATAGCTCTAACCCCTTATTGTGGCCCAAATTACTTTTACTGTCACCCGGAAGTATGTCACCCGGAAGTATGTTCCGGTGACTGGAACTACACGATCCGACCCCGCGAATCTCCTCACGTAATTCCGCGGTGACGCGCTGGTCGGCGTCGATCATGATGATCCACTCGCCCGTGGCATGGGCTTGGGCGCGCTGACGTTGCACGCCATAGCCCAGCCAGTCGGCGTGGACATAGATTTTGTCGGTGTACTGGGCGGCGAGTTCCCGCGTGGTATCCGTGCTGCCCGCGTCCACGACCACAATCTCGTCGGCGAAGGTCACGGATTCGAGGCACGCGACGATGTTGTCGGCCTCGTTTTTGACGATGAGCACGGCGGAGAGGCGAGCGCTCATAGCGCGATCCCCTGGATCGAGTAGGTCAACTCGGCGACATGTCGCGTCTTACGAGTGGCCCACAAAGGGGTCAGAACTATTTTGCCTCACCTGCCTTGGCAGAAAATAGTTCTGACCCCTTTGCGACACCCCCGGTTTTGGCCGGCGTATGGGGGCGCACGGGTTCGCGAGGAAAGCGTCGTACCTCCACGTCGTTTTTCTGTTTCGCGCCCGGGGTGCTCCGGCCGTTACCGATCAGCTCCTCCATCAATGCCTGCATCGCGGCCACACGGCCCGGCTCCTTGGCTGCCAGGTTGTTCGTCTCGCCGAGGTCTTCTGCGAGGTTGTAGAGTTGCACTCCCTGCGTTTCATGACCGCGGAGGAAGCCGCCGCCGCCCGGTCCTAAAATGAGTTTCCACGGACCGCTGCGCAACGCAGGCATGCCGTTGACGGCGCAACTGACGGCGTGCTCGCGGACCGCTCTGTCCTCGCCTCGCAGCAGTGGCAGCAGGCTGAAGCTGTCTTCCGCGGCGTTGTCGGGCAATTTGACGTTGAGAATCTCAGCCAGCGTGGCCATTAGGTCAGCGTGATGCACGAGCTGATGGCAGACGCTGCCGGACTGGACCACGCCCGGCCAACGGACCACGAAGGGCACTCGGTGCCCGCCTTCCCAGGCATCGCCTTTGTATCCGCGGAGGGGCCCACTTGGGTAATGCCCTTTGCCTTCCAGATCGGCTACGCCGATGTACGGCGCGTAGCCGTTGTCGCTGGTGAACACGACCAAAGTGCGTTCGGCGGCGCCGCTTTTGTCAATGGCCTCGAGCACGCGGCCCACCGCCGCGTCGGTCTCCATCACGAAATCGGCATAGGTGTTCAATCCGCTCTTGCCGCGCCAAGGCTCGTTGACCGCCAGCGGCGTGTGTGGCGATGTAAGCGGCAGGTAAAGGAAAAATGGCTCTGTGCTCTTGGCCGATTCCATGATAAAGGCCACGGCACGATCGGCCAGTGCAGGGAGAATCTCATTCAGCTTCCACCCTTCGATCGCCGGCCCTTGAAGAGTGGCCAAATGATGTTGGAAGTTTTCCGATGGCAAGAACTGCGTGGGGATCCCAACCGTCCGATCGTCTTCGATAAAGCAATAGGGTGGCCAATTGGGCACGTCGGTGCCGAAATAGTGATCAAAGCCCCGCGTGGTCGGCCCCCCGCCGATCGGCTTGGAAAAGACCTCACGCCACACCGCCCGATGTTCTGCGGTGGCCAAAGGCGCGTCCTCCACCTTGCCCGGTTGGCTCACACCTTGGATGAAGGGGCGTTGGCTGGGCTCGATGGGCCAGTCCCAGCCGAGGTGCCACTTGCCGATCGCGGCAGTGCGGTAACCGCGCTGCCGCGCTAGACTCGCGATGGTGAGGCGGTCGGGCGCGATGAGTGGTTCGCCGAAGACGTCGACGATGCCGGTCTGCAACCGAGTGCGCCAATGGTAGCGGCCCGTAAGCAGCGTGTAACGCGATGGCGAACACACGCCCGACGAAGAATGCGCGTCGGTGAACCGCATCCCTTGCGAGGCCAAACGGTCGAGGTTCGGGGTGGGGATCTTGCCGCGTTGGGGGTTGTAGCAGTGCAGATCGCCATATCCGAGATCGTCGGCCAGGACGACCACGATGTTCGGCCTGGTCGCCTCCGCCGCATCCAGCCACCGACCCGCAAGACACGCTGCCCCGGCGACTAGAATCCCAAGCGAAATTCGTCGTGCGGACATACAGACCTCCGCGATTCCACTCTGGCTAGACCAGGCCATGGGAACCCCGCCGTCGGGCAATCGGGGGACAAAACATAGGACTCCGTCGGCTCTGGACAAATTGCGGATATCGCGCCCGAAACCCTCTTGTCACATTCCGCGTCACGGAAGTGTAACCAAGAGGCAACTCCGAGTTAAGGCCGCACCCCAAAAAAACGTCGGCTGCCACCGAGCGGCAACCTGGCAAGCAGCCGACGTAGGGAAACCACAACCTTTACCACCAAGGCCGATTGAAGTCTGTTTAGTGACGGCAGGTCTCTCTGGGGGAACGGTTCGGCCAGCAGATAAACGCCGTTCATCTCTGGGCGGTCTGGGGCCATAAATCAACGCGATAAAGGGCGAAACGCGGGAGGCGGCGCGATTCTACTTTCAATCCCAACCGGCTCCGCGATTCGATCCGCGGCGATCCACTCTCGTCGGTGGACTTAGGATCGTCGAACAGAAGTTGGTTATAGAATATCCAAACGCGGTCGCCAACGACCAACGGCTCAGGCTCGGCAACGAGCGCCGTATCGGCCGGCGCCACTCGCCATTGCTGGATAGGGTCGGATGTAAGGTCGGCCAGCCAGATTTCGCCGGGTTGTCGAAAAGTTGTATCAAAGAAGCCCGCCCCCTGCTCGTTGACCTGATAAACTGTGTATAGGGTCTGCTTGAAGACGAACGGCTCATGGGATTGCGCCAGGCTTGGTTTGGCAAGGCGGCTCTTTTCGGGGGCAAGTTTTTTCCACAGGGTAAAAGGCTTCTCCTCCCGTTGCTCCGCGCAGCGGCGATAGATATGACTCGTCGCTGTAGCATCGATCCCCGCGAAGATGAACTCGCAATCGCCCAGTCGGGCCCCAAAAGGATCGATCTTGTTGTGGCCGTCGACGATGACATCGTGCGCCCCACGTTCGGGATGATCGGCATCGAAACCGCGCACCTCCACTATACCGCTTTTCGCCATCGACCCGAAGGTGAGCAAGGGGCGCGACCTCATCCAACGTGCGAAGCCCGAATCCATGGGGGCAAAGCCCCGGGGAGGCACTTCCTGACGCTCGATCACGTGAATCGACTTGGGGTTTGCAAGATCGAAGTATTGCAGCTCCACCCAAGAGTTGCCGTTGAGTCGGGTGCCTGCCCCTGGTGTGCGCTCATTCTGAATGAAGAAAACGAATCCTCCCTGCCGGTCTGGAAGATTAGTGGGATAGATCGCTCGCCGCCGCCGGTCCGGAGGAGTCGCCAAGCGCGTGATCCGACCTTCCCGGGCGCTCACCGGACGAACCAGGAGTAGATTCCCCTCGCGATCTGCGCCCACATAATAGGCGCCTTGGGCGTCGTAGCCGGGATTGGCCCGCGCCCACGACGTGGATTCGAAGGCCCGGAATCCCCGGCCATCTTCGGGAATCAGGTTTCCGGTCTTTGGATCCACGCCGCAGTGCCAGACGGTGCCGTGGGTCGCGCTAGGGAACTGACCTTCGAACCAGACCATATATTGGCCGTCCGCCGTGAATTCGACATTCAAGTAGCTGGCCTTGGGATCGCCTATTTGCACGATCTTGGTTGTCCATCTTGGTGGGGCCTGGCCGACTTTAGTCAGTTCGGTCGGCGCTGTAGGGCCGTGTCTCTGGAAAAAAGCCCAGACCTCTTCCATGGCGTTGATATCCATGTTTTTAGGCCCCAGCAGCAGAGGACGATCGGGAGTCTGGCCGCCGGGGAGATTGTGGCCCCCGCCGACCACCCGATATAACACCACCTCCAACGCGTCTTGCGGTCGCCGATACGCCTCGATTTCCACGAAGGAGCGGTCGTCCGACGATCGGTCGTCGAGTCTCCTCGTTTCCGGCGGTCCTGTCAGGCCCGCCGCCTGTACCCAGTATTTCACCGTCGCGGCGGTAGAGAGGACCTCTCCATACTCTTTCCCCAGCACACGGACCGGTCCGCCATTCCAAGGCATCATCGGATCCGCGGTTCCGTTCATGATGAGCACGGGAATTGGCCGCACCGGCTTCTTGCCTGCCAGATTTGCAGGAAGATTGGCAATGATCGCGGCAATTGCCGTGAGCCTGTGGCCCAATTCGATCCCCAACCGGTAGGTCATCATCCCACCGTTCGACAATCCCACAACGTAAATCCGCTGTCGATCGACGCTTCCCGATCGGATCAAGTCGTCGAGGATCGCGGAAATGAATCCCACGTCATCGACGTCGGTGTTGTCCTCCGCGCGTCGGAATGTCTTCCCCCGGCCGTCGTTCCACTGCCCGTCGACGCCATACGGGTAAACAACCAAGAAATCCTCCCGATCCGCGATGGATTGGATGCCCGTGCGTTTTGCCATCTCGTGAGCATCAGCCCCGCCTCCGCCGTGCAGCAGAAAAACGACGGGTCGTACCGTTTGGGTGGTCTGACTCGAGGGCGAATAGATGTAGAACGTGCGCTGCCTGCCTTGGAAAGGCATCGTGCGTCGTTCCAGTACCCCCCTACCGTCCTCAGCCCCCCCTTGGGCTGAACTCGCATGAGAAAGGATTGCCAAAAAATGGGCTAGCGCCACACCAATGCTCGCGACGAGTCTCATGGGCCTTCTCCGTCATCGACCTGCCGAACCTACCTTAATAGTTAACGGATTCCAGCAATCGAATCGACGGTGGCCGCGCTGTTTTTTCAACAGGCCGGGTGGCGCCTGTGCATAAAGGGCGTTTCCAGCAATCGCATTGCCGCCGCGATCACCCCGTCAAGGCCAGCAACAGTCGGGCAAAGCCGTTGAATTCGCGATCGCGGCTTCAAAGGCGCGTAGGGCTCGGTGCATCGCCGAACTTGATTTTCGGATCGACCACTCTCTCCTGCTCCGCGTATTCCAATAGGGGTGGGTTGTCCGTTTTTCGTTCGCACAGTGCGATGCGTCGGTAGAAGCAGCTCCGGTAACCCACGTGGCAGCTCGCGCCTCCTTCGACCCGCAACCAGAGGCAATCTTGATCGTCGTCGAGACGGACCTCGCAGACTTTTTGTACCAGCTCGCTCGTGGCCTCTTTATGCCACAACTGTTGCCGACTGCGACTCCAGTACACGGCTTCCCTGCGCGTCAAGGTTTGCTTTAAGGCCTCCTCCTTTCGTTCATCCGTCAGACCCCAGACGCAAAGACAATCATCTAACATGCCGATGTCAAGTCGAAAGCAGCCGCCCAATCCAGGCGATCAGCAACGAGGAGGAGGTGGCGAACAGCACTTGTCGGGTCGCCAATTGTGCCGCGAAGCGCCAGGACATCTCGCGGCCCACCGTCATCAGGGTGACCATGCAGGGGGTGAATACACTGGCGAGATAGGTGATCGTTAGAACCTGCCAGGGAGTATCGATGGGAATTTTAAGCTGTGTCCAATTCGCGTTCAAAAGACCGATCGCAATCCCATCTTTGCGGACTGATCCGAGGACGACAGCCAGACCGGCCTCGCCCGGGAGGTGCAGGAGTTTCATCACCGGCGCAAGTCCTCGTACCAGCCATTCGATCAGACCCAGCCACTGAGCGAGCCCGGCCAGCGCACAAACCAAAATAAAGATTGGCATGGCCATGCGGAAAAACTCGCCGATGGCAGTTCCGATCTCTCGCAAAACCGCCCAGGGGGCTGGGAACTGGAGAGGGTTTCGTCGCATGACCGCCTGAGCAGTGACTCGCCGCGTTTGTCGCCCAAACGTCACGCGGAGATAAACCAGCGTCGTGACCACGATAGCTAAAAGATAGGGAACGACGAGGTACGGCATGCCCGCTGCCGCGAAAACCGCGAGCGTGGCCGGGAGTTGGTATGAGCAAGCCGACCCGAAACAGATCGCCGAGACGCACGCGTCCCGCGAGCAAACGGAACACGCCCGGCTATTGATGACCGCTGGTACATTGCACCCGAAACCCATAACGATGCGAACTAAATCCCGGCCTCCAATCCCGAAGGGGCGAAGTAACGGGTGGAGCGCAAAGGAAATCCCGTCAATCAGTCCACTGGCTTTGAACAGGGCGAGGATCACGGAAAATACTAATACCGTGGGAAGAGCCCAAAGGAGAAGAAAGGGCAGCATGGCGAGCAAACCGTATTCGCGGGCGAAAATATGACTCCAAGGCCCCGGCCAGGCGGAAACGCGATCGAGGAGGCCAGCGATCTGCTCGCGAAACACGGGATCCAGCCATTTCGCGAAATTGTTAGCGCTCCAGACGCCCAACGCTGTGGGCGCTAAGAGGAGCGTAAGGGCCGCAAGCGGAGCTATGCCGGGAACGTCGAACATTCCCCAGCGCTGGGTCGGCCGCGGCAGGTAAGCCCGCTCTAGCTGTACGCTCTCAGCGAAAATACCAGGCGACTCCACGGCGTTGACGATCCGCTGCCGATCCGCTGGCGTCAACCGCCGCGCGTCGACGGGAATGACTGGCACACCCAGCGATGCCTCCAAACGACCCAGGCATGCTTCGGCTTCCGCTTGGCCTTGATAAAAGTCCCAAAACGTGACGACGATTGCGCCTCGCTTACCGGCCACCAAAGGTAGTAACCAGGACAAATCTTCTTGGAGACTCGTCGCCTGAATTACCGCCACCATGGTCTGTTGGGCGGCCATGGCGTCTAAAGCGAGCTTTGTGGTCTGGGCATCGATTTCGTTCGAAACCCCGGGTGTATCGATCCAACGTCGAACTCCGTCCGAATAGGATTGAACCGAGACCGTGGTGCCACCGTAGTTGAGGCTCACTGGCCACTTGCCCGTGAGCCCCGCCACTAAGCATGATTTGCCGACGCTCTCCCCCCCCACCACCACGATTTCGCTGGAAACGGGGGCGCTCCGGTGCTCTGACATTTAGGCTAGCCCTCGAACGCTCTTGAAAAACGACTCTGGAGAACCTCTTGGCGAAAGCAAAATGGGGGCTGGCTCGAGACACCGGCAGAGTCGATCAGCACGAACAATCTAATTGTCAAGAGAATGAAGGAGGCTTAGTCAGCGGTATCGTGGGGGGATCAGCAAACACACTCCTGGCCACAACACGATAAATCGTCGAGAAACATTCCCCACCTCCGGTATTCTTCCAATGGCGAGGCATCCAATCCGAGGCGGTTGCATACCGTCTGCACGACGACGGCAAAGCGTTGGCGAAACTTATAAATGAAACAGAAGACATGATTCCCATGACGCAACATCGGGCCGACCAGAAACAAGCCTGGCACGCAGGTCGATTCGTCGCTGTCGGTCAATAGGGGAAAGCCGTCGGGGCGCGGCTCCACTAAACCGGCGAGCATCCGGTGGCTGCCCTCGAAACCGACCGCCAAAATCGGTGGCGATGAGGTGATGTAACGGCTTCCGTCATTCCCCATCACCGCGAATCCAGAGGCCACACGCTCGATCTTCTTCACTTCCACGCCGCCGCATAACTGTAACCGGCCCGTCGCTAACGCCGCTTCCAACCGCTCCCGCGTAAAGGGCGAGAGGGTCACGCTGGGATCGGATTCCTTCGAATCCCATAGCGGTCGCCGCTCCAACACGATCGCGCGACGCCCCGATTGCACAAGATGAACGGCCGCGTCGATGCCGCTTTCATAGCCGCCGATGATCACCGCCTCCTCGCCCGGCCAATCGGTCCAGGACGACACTGCCGCGTTGTGAATTCCCAGTTCAGCGCCCGGAAACGTAACCAGTCGCGGATATTGGAACTCGCCCGCGGCCCAAATCACGAAACGGCATCGCCATGTCCCCTGCTTTGTTTGCAAGTGAAACATGTCTTCCGCCGCCACGTACTCCAAACGCTGCAAATCGACTCCCAAACGCACCGGCAATTCAAAATAATCAGCTACCGCTTTCAAGTACCGGGCATACTGCTCACCCGTCGGATGCTCGCAACCCAGGGAGTAAGCAGGCGAAGTGCCGATAGCCACGGCGTTCAAGTCGAGGACTCCCACACTATTGCTTGGGAAAGACGGGCTGATGAACCGCATTTGCCGCGGCCAACGGCGAAACGAAGCGCCCACTTCGCTCCGCTCCAAAACCACAAAATTTTTAACACCGACATGTTTCAGCGTCACGGATACGCCAACCCCCGCTGCACCCGCCCCTACCACGATCACATCGCGATATCGCTGACTGGCCTTCATACTCTTTGGCTCTCGTCTTGATCGAAATCGCACACATTGTATGCATCTGCAATTGAAAGTCAACAGCGAGGACGATTTTCCCACGCCCCAGTGTTCTTGCTTTTTGCTGTTGGTCAGAACCGTAGGCAGGCTTGGCGGCTGGCTTGATCACAACGGTCGCGAGCACGCTCCGCGCGACAGGAGTGCCTTCGCTCCCTCCACGCAATTCGCCAGGCTTCTAGAGTTGGCCGTAAAAAGCGTTCTGACCCCTTTATGCTCCCAAAGATGCGACTCGGTAGATCGCGGAGCTCATGGAGCGATGTCGACGAGAATCGCATCGGTGCTTACGATTAATCGGGGACTAAGCCCATCTGAATCTGTCCCCGTCCGCTCCATCCACCAGGAAACCCACTCGATCGAAAGCTGGGTGCCATGGCACGGGTGCCGCTCGACGCCGTTCACCTTCGTTGGACGATTTTGAGTTGTCGGGCTAGGTTGATTTGCGATCGGGTTGCGTTCACGATCGTCGGTGTGCCTGGGGGCTTGGCTTGTTTTTTGCGTGGGTGGTCGCGACTGGTTTTAACTTGCATGGCTATCGGTCGGGGCTTCTTACAACGGCTGACTCAAAGGCTTAAATGGCGGCGAAACAATCCCCTGCATCGTACGACGAAAGGCGCGGGGGCCACTGCTGGCATGTCTAGGAATGTGAATGGCGGGGGACTTTCGGAGCCAAAATACGTAACGACATCAGCCCAGGGGAAATCGCGTTGACTGTCGACAGAACTTTCAACCGTGGTGTTCCCCACGACTCCAGACTCTGCGGACCTGAGCCGGCTGTGGAGCCAAAACGGACCCCACTCCGGCAGTACCCGCCCGAAGGGTGTCTCAGGCCAGCGGGCCGGCCGACTCGGCCACGACATCCCGCGCGCTCCAAGCCGCCAACAACGCGACAAGCCACAGACTCGCCCCCGTTCGCCGCTTCGCATTCATGAATCGTGCTCCTCGGATGGTTCAACCGTCGTTTGACGCCAAGTAACGCTGGTTGCTAGGGTTTCGGGTTCCAGTTGAGGTGTTTTCGCAGGAACGTGAAAGTTCCCTGGCCGTGAATGGTGTGGGGACCGACGAACCACTCGATCTCGGTCCGGTCGCCAATCCCGAGTTTCGCGGCGTAAAGGTGGCGGACTTTGGCGTATTCGTAGGCCACGGCCTCGTCCGGGGCCACGCCGTCGAAGTGTCCCCGCTCGACCATGAACGGCCTCGGGGCGATCAGGGCCGCCATCTCCGCGTAGTTGAAGGTGTTGCCCAGGTCGAACTCGAAGATCTCGTACTCACCAGTCCAGACGTAGCTGTACGGCGCGCGGGTCGAGGCGTTCTTCCAGATCCAGTCATTGAAGTCGGCCGAGCAGATCGACAGGCAGTAGTTCTTCACCAACGCCGGCACGCGCATGGCCGTCTTGCCGCCATAGGAAAGGCCGTAGAATCCGATCCGCTTGGGATCCACAAAGGGCAGCGTGCCAAGCCAATCGACGATCTGCTGATGTTGTGGAACGATGATGGAAAACAAGGTTTTTTTGAGGGGATTGGCCTTGCGCTGCAAGGTGCGGAAACGGTCTTGGAAGATGTAGAGGTTTTGCGGGGCGAAGACCACAAAGCCCTGTTCGGCCAGCTTCGCCGCGAAGTCGTGGTAGGCGGGATGGTCGCCAGAGACGACCTCCTGGGGCCGTCCCTCCAGACCGTGCTGGCACACCACCACCGGCCGTCGCTCGCCCGCAGGGATGTCCTTGGGCACCAACAAAATGCCATAAGCAAACACGTCGGGAAACACGTCCAGCACGACTTCGTAACCCAACCACTTCGGCATGTCGTATGCCTTACGGCTGCGAGGATTGAAAGGCAGCGGCTTGATGTCGAACCGGCCGATGACCTCGTTATAGAAAAAGTCGCGGTACCACTCGGCCGTTTTCTGGAATGTTTCCAGCGAGCTGGTGTCGAGCTTCTTCATGAATTCCTGCCGGACGTAAGGGCTTTCGGAGAGGAGCCATTGCGTGTGGCGATCGAGTTCGTGCATTTGCCGCTGGTGCCGCGACTCGGGAGTGTCGGGGCAGGGGGCGAGTTTCGGCGGGGGGCCTTGGGGGGCGAGTTTTGTGTCAGGGATCAGGGCGTCGAGAAAGGCGCTGAGGGCCTTTTCGGTTCCGGGCGGGCCCGACCCATCGCCGCTGACGATCAGCTCGATCCGCGGAGGAGGAGTGAGCCCTTGAAGGAGGCTTCGGGCCCGTTGGACCTCGCGTTGCACATCCTCCAGCTTTGGTGTCGTGAGCCTCCCTGGCCCGCCACCTGTGCCCGGTGGTACCACTACTTCCGGTCCCTTGGCGGCTTCCACGAACAGAGGCCGCGGGGCGATCATCGACGCTATTTCCGCGTCGCCAAATTGCTCCAGCAAGCCGAACACGTTGCGGTAGAGGGGTTCCTGCCAAAGGTTCTGCCGCGAATCGAAGTAGCCGCTGACGCAGACGGCGTCGATTTGCGTTTCCACGGCCGCTGCATAAAGCGCCAGCAGACCGCCTTCGCCCCAACCGATGACACCGACGCGGGCATCGTGTCCCCCGGCGGCCCGCAATGCCGCCACGGCGGCCAGCACCTTTTGCACCTCATAGCCGATGATATGCCGGCCCATCTCGAAGGCCGCGCGATAGAGGAATTCACGGTTGGAGAGTTTGCGATGGGTTACCGCGCGATTGATGAGCGCAGGGACGACGACCATGCAGCCGCTGTCGGCCAAACGCCGGGCGAAGGCTGCCTCGGCTGGTGCGTCGCTCAGTCCGGCTAGGGTCTCGGGCCATTGATCGGCATCAGGAATCGCTACAACCAACGCCCGCGGCTTGCCTTCCGGCGGCAACAAAAGAATCCCCTCGCCGTGGACATCGTGGAAGGCTGGCCAGCGCACGGCAACCGCGCGGAATCCCTCCTTTGCTTGCACGTCGGTCAGGGCGTCCAAGGTGGTCACCCACGTGAAACGCACCTCGACGGGTCGCGGATCGCGAACGCCGAGGACGTGGGCCAGACGTTTTCGATTTGGCTCGATCGAGGCTTGATACTTCTCCGCCGCAGAAAAATCGCGATGCCAATATCGAGCGCGGAGTTCGACCGATTTTTCGATCTCGTGGAGCAAGAACCGGTCGACCGAATCGACCAGGCGCGAGGCGATATCGCCCGACCAGTCGAGTTTCGCCGTTCCCTCCAGCGGCTGGCCGTCGGCCGCCGCGGCCGCCGCTTCAACGCCCCAAGCAGCCGCGGCAAGGCTGCCCGCCAGCGCCCAAAGCAGCCATCCGCATCCTGTTCCACGTCGCCAACAGCATCTCATATTCGTGTTTCCTTGTTTGAGGCACAACCAGCCAGTGGGTCTCGTATGGCGGACTCCCTCTGGCACACAGCCTAGCCGCTGGACCAACAAGCTTCAAGGCGGCTGCTCGACTCAAGCCGCCTCCGACTGGGCATGAACCGCCGCGAGGCGGGATCGCCCTGCGGCTTGCTGTTGCCCAAATCGTCGGCTTGCTATACTTCGCGTGGAGGAGGGCAGCGATGAGAGTTCAAGTGGAATTGCCAAAGGCCTTTTCCGTTCGCGACGAAAACGAGTTCTATCCCATCCGGCATCTCATGGCGCGACTCAATCCGAAACTCACGGTGGCTCCGGTGGCGACGGGCCTGCACGTCCAAGGCACGTATTGCGTTTTCTGGGGCATTGTGTACCACGAGGACAAGCTGCCAAGTCGCAAAGAGGTGGAGGCGGCGTTGAAAGAGGCGGGGTTCGACTTCGCCCGCAATCCACCGCTGTAGATGCCCACGGTGGCCAAGGAGCCAAGGCCGAGCCGATCGGGCGTTGGAGGGCGCGGGCCGTCGCGTCCGCGCGTTTTTGCCCATTTCCGGCCACGACGGAACGTGGTCCGTTTAAAAGCCTATCCCAAAAGTCCCCTCTCACCCTGGGAGAGGGTCAGGGTGAGGGCCTCAGGTCGCTACGAACGACGGGAAAAAACGCCTGCCTTGCACTTGCCCTCAGCCCCAACCCCTCTCCCGCGAGCAAGAGAGGGGAGGTTCTGGGATAGGCCCTGAGCCCGTTTGGTTGCGGCGGGGGGCGGCACTAAGCCGGGGGCTTGAGAGGAAATCGTGGCTGACCATCCGCCTCCCGTCGTGAAGCGTCAGGCCCCCCACAGGCCTTTATGCAGTTTGAAGGTCCTGTTGGACTGAGGGGGCGAGCCTGGCGGCCTGTTCTTCGTCTTTGCAGAGCTTGTACTCGTAGCTATCGACCAAGGCGAGCCAGCTTGCCTCGATAATGTTTTCGCTGACGCCCACGGTGGCCCAAACATCGCCACTGTCGCGGCTTTCGATCACCACGCGGACCCCCGCCGCCGTGCCCGCCTGGGAGTTGATGACGCGGACCTTGTAGTCCACCAGTTGCATTTGCCGCAGGTTGGGAAAGAAACCGTTGAGGGCCTTGCGCAGGGCGGCATCGAGGGCGTTGACCGGCCCGTCGCCTTCGGCCACCTCATGGCGAATCACGTCTCCCAGGCGGATCTTCACGGTGGCCTCGCAGGTGATCCGGCCGTCCGATTCGGTCTCGATGTTGACGCGGTAGCTGAGTCGCTCGAAGTGAGGTCGGAACGTGCCGGCGCATTCCTTCACCAGCAGGTCGAACGATCCCTGAGCGCCTTCGAATTGATAGCCCGCGTGCTCCTTCGATACCACTTTGGCCAGAATCCGATCCATGAGCTTAGGATCGTTTTGAATGTTGTGTTTGGTGGTCAAGGCGACGATGTTCGAGCGGCCCGACAGCTCGCTGACCAAAATCCTGCGTTCGTTCCCGACCAAGGCCGGATCGATGTGTTCGTAGCTGGCCGTGGTTCGGGCCAATCCGCTGACGTGCATCCCGCCCTTGTGCGCGAAGGCGCTTAATCCGACATACGGCTGCCGGGAGGGAAAATTCATGTTGACCATTTCATAAACGTATCGTGAGAGTTCGGTCAGATAGCCCAGCGCGTCAGGCGAGAGCACGCGGTAGCCTTTCTTCTTGAGCGCCAGGTTGGCAATTACTACGAGCAGATCGGCATTGCCGCACCGCTCACCAAAACCGTTGATCGTGCCTTGGACGTGATCCGCACCGGCATCGACCGCCGCCAGGGAATTGGCCACGGCCAGGCCGCAATCGTTGTGGCAGTGGATGCCCACCGGCACGTTGGACCGCAAGGCCTCGATGGCGGCTCGAGTACCGGCGGCGATTTCCTCGGTCATGCTGCCGCCGTTGGTGTCGCAAAGGACGATCGTGCGGGCACCGGCCTCGGCCGCGGTACGAATGGTTTGCAGCGTGTAGGAGGGTTCGGCCTTCCACCCGTCGAAGAAATGCTCGGCATCGAAGATCACCTCGCGGCCTGCCGCGTGAACGTGGGCGATCGTCTCGGCAATCATCTCCAGATTTTCCTCCCGCGTTGTGCGAATCACCTCGACGGCTTGGAACGCCGAGGCCTTGCCCACGATAGTCACGATTCCCGTGTTGGCGGCCAACAAAGCTGAAACGCCGCTATCTTGTTCCACGGCGGTACCTTTGCGCCGCGTCATGCCGAACGCGCAGACTCGGGCGTGCTGAAGGTCCAATTCCCGGACGCGCTGGAAATACTCGCTGTCCTTGGGGTTCGACGCCGGATAGCCGCCTTCGACGTAATCGAAGCCTAGGCTGTCGAGCCGTTGGGTAAGCAAGAGCTTGTCCTGAAGCGAGAAACTGATCCCTTCGCCTTGTGCTCCGTCGCGGAGCGTGGTGTCGTAGATTTCGATGCGCCGCACGATGAGCCTCGCAAAAAAACAAAAAAACCCTGCTGCCGCGTTGGGCCTCAGGGCTGACTAGTTCGGTCGCACGGCCAGTCGATGCCCTCGAGGCCCTCAGCCAATAATCAGCCCGCCAATCCCGGCGCCCTTCGCGCCGAGATCACCGCCGATCATCGACTTTCGAGGAAACTCGAGCATCGCCAAGCCTTTGCCCAGGGAATGCATTCGCCCTCTGGGTCATCGACCCTAAACCATACGCCCCTTTGTCGAGCTTGTCAACTGCAACCTTGCGGCTGATTCCCAACCCCCTAAAAAAGGTAGCCGCCTCTTCGTAAGTGTTTAGTGACGAATTTCGAATGCATGGAACGCTAAAACGGGCTCAGGTTCGCCGTCAACAGACTTTCCTCTTCGCGGATGGTTTAAGTGGTTTTTTGAGGCGGGGCCCAAGATTGTCTTTTCGTCGGCGAATACGTTGAGGGAGGGGGATTCGTACGACGAAGGCCGAATCCTCCGACTTTGATGCAAAACCTGAAGGCGAATGGATAAAATTCCCCACAGCGTTCCTGGCCCCTCTCGAGAACGGGGAAGTGGCCAGCTGGAAAGCTGGGTTTTAAAAGCAATTGGGGCTGCTCGGTTGGGGTTGATCCATCATCAGGCGTCGTCGTTGAATTTGAGATCGAACCCTGGGCCATCGTTTCGCGTTAAGTCATGAATTTTCAGAAAAACCGCCGCGCGTGACTTTTACTGGCAACATTGAAAAACCTCGGCCTTGTCGGGAGATTGGTCATGCTTAGCAGAATCACGAGCATCACGATTGGAATTGCCTTGGTAGCCGTGTGCGGGATCGATGCCCGTGCAATTTTGGCTAACGGAAACCCTCCTACCGCGCGATGGATTCCGCGTGATACGGTGGCGATCCTGGAAATCACCCGCCCCAAGGACGTGTTGCATTTGGCCCTGGAGTCGAAGCTCACCGAGACTGTAACGCACCATCCGTTGTTTAAGCAGGCGGCGCTTCAGCCCAATTTTCTCAAGTTTCAAGCAGGCGTTCATTTCCTGGAGACGCAACTTGGCACGGACTGGCAGACTGCGCTCAAAAAGTTGACTGGTGGTGGGGTAACGGCGGCCATCACTTCCAAAGGGGTGGTCCTGCTGATCATCGACGCCGAGGACGCCAAGCTGCTGGACCAGCTCCACGGGTTGTTGATTGGCTTGGCGAAACTAGACACGGCGAATCAGGTCAAATCGACTGAGTATCAGGGCGCCACGTGCTGGGAACTCGCCGATGGCCAAGTCCATACCGTGCTGGGCGGGAGGTTCATTGCGGCCAGCAAGCCGGAAGGGCTGAAGGCGGTCCTGGACACGAAGTCCGGATCAGAAGGCCAAAGCCTGCTGGCCCTGCCTGCGTATCAGGCCGCGAAGAAGGCGGCGGGCGAGGAGGCGGCGGCCAGGGCTTACGTGAATCTGGGGATCGTCAAGCAACTGCCAGGCGTGCAAGCGGGCCTGGAAAAGAATACGAATCCCGTCGCCGCGCTGCTGCTTGCCGGAGTGATCGATGCCTTGCGCCAGTCGAACTGGATGGCCCTGGCCTTGAAAATCGATGAGCAGACGCTTTCGCTTCAGACCACCTTGGATGGCAAGGTGTCCAAGAACTCGGAACTGGCGGCATTTGCCCGGTCCGAAAAGCCCGATGCAGGCGCCCTGCCCAACCTGGCCGTGCCCCGACGGATCGCGGGCATGAGCTTGTACCGCGATCTGCACGGTTTTTACGCGGCAAAAGACAAGCTGTTCCCGGAACGCACTTCGGGGCTGATCTTCTTCGAGAACATGATGGGCATTTTTTTCAGTGGCCGGGATTTGACCGATGAGGTGCTCTCGCAGTTTCGGCCTGAAATCCGCTTCGTCGTTGCCGAACAGAAGTTCGATCCCGCAATCGGCGTCCCGCAGGTCCAGCTTCCTGCCTTCGCCTTGGTGTTGAAGGTCTGGCGGCCGAACGAAGCGGCCGAGCTTATGGAAGAGGCGTTCCAGAAGGCGGTCGGTTTGGTCAGCTTCACTAGCGGCCAGAAGGGGGCGCCGGGCTTCATCTTGGATCGGCCGACCTACAACGAGGTTCGCTACACGGTGGCCTACTTGGGCAAACCTCGGGATGCGGAGAAAGGCCCCTTGCCGCTACGCTACAACTTCCGCCCCAGTCTGGCTTGCCTGGGCGACAACGTGGTCATCAGTTCGGCGGAAAGCCTGACCCGCGACCTCATCGACACCCTCAAGAAAGAGATGGCGGCCCTGCCCAAGGCCCTGCACGAGACGGACAGCCTGGTCGAAGTCAACGCCACGCACTTGGCGTCGATCCTCGGGGCCAACCGCCACGCTTTGGTGCGGCAAAACGTTTTAGAAAAAGGTATCAGCCAAGGCGAGGCGGAAAACAATATCGACCTGCTGTTGGGCGCGGTGAAGTTGTTGGGCAAGGCGACCTTCACCTTAGGGCAGCAACACGACCAGCTCCAGGCCAAGCTAGTAATGACGCTGAATCCTTAGGCGGCAGGCGAGGCGTCCGGCGGCCCAACGCACGCGATGACCGCGGAAGCGGTGGCCTCCTTTGGAGATTGCCCATGTTGCTTGACCCGCAAAACATCGATCCGGCTTGGGCCTGGGCGGCCTATCAGCCCGACGCGGAGCGTCCCTGGGACCTCCGCCTTGCGGGCCACCTCTTTCGCCGGGCGGGCTTTGGGGCCACCTGGCCTCAGCTTCAACAAGCCCTCCGCGACGGCCCTGCAAAAACGGTGGAGAGGCTGCTCCGCCCCGAGGATGACGTGGCCGCGTTCAACCGCCTCTACGACGAATTCGAGCGGTCCATCGATCCGGAGGCAGAATCGACGGATGGCCTGCGGGTCTGGTGGTTGCGACGGATGATGGAGTCGCCGCACCCCCTGTTGGAAAAAATGACCCTCTTCTGGCATAACCACCTGGCCATCCCGCGGAATCGCCCTACCCATGCCCTGTCGCTCGCGGAACACTTGCAACTCCTCCGTGCGCACGCCTTGGGGCAGTTCGACCAGTTGCTCGACGCCGCGGTCCACGATGCCGCGATGCTCCTTGCCTTAAGCGGAGGAGCCAATCGTAAGGCCCAACCCAGTCTCGATCTCGGCCGGACGTTTCTGGAGGAGTTGACCGTGGGGCCGGGGCATTACTCGGAAAGCGACGTCCAGGGCGTGGCCCGCGCCTTCACCGGGTTCATGGTGGTCCGCCATCGTCTCCGCTACGTGGAGCGCGAACACGATGACGGAGCAAAAAAGATCCTCGGCCGACAGGGACCTTGGAACGGCCACGACGCGGTCAAGATCGCCCTGGCCCAGCCTTCGACCGCCCGCCGGGTGGTGGCCAAACTATACCGTTGGTTCATCTCCGAGACCGAGCCGCCCAGCGATTCGTTGCTTGAACCCTTGGTCGCCGGGTTCGCAAGCGAACATGACATCGCCAAAGTAGTCGGCACCATGCTGCGTTCCAATTTGTTTTTCTCAAACCTGGCGTATCGCCAGCGGATCAAGAGCCCCGTCGAATTCGCCGTGGGCATCGTGCGCGGGATGGAGACCGTGGTCAACGCCGAGCCGCTGGGACACGAATTGGCCGAACTGGGGCAAGACCTGTGTCATCCGCCAACGACCAAGGGCTGGATTGGCGGAAGCACATGGCTTACCGACGCGACCTGGATTCGCCGCCATAATCTGGCTTGGGCGCTTTTTTCAACGGCGGGGCCCTACGGCGGCAAGCTCGATCCTTGGGCGGTCGCCAGAAAGCGAGGGGGTTCTGCGTTCGAGGCGGTAGGCCGGTTTCTCGCCGACCTGTACCTCCAAGGCGACCTGAGTCCTGCATCGCGCGAGGTATGGAGTCGGGCAACTGCCCGGGCCGACTCGGCCAAGGCCAATCCTTCGCAAGGAGTCCGCACCTTGGCCCACGTCGTCGTCACGTTGCCTGAGTTCCAGTTGGCCTAGGAGTCTGCCATGTCGCTTTCCCGCCGCGATTTTCTGAAGCAATCCCTCGGCACCTCCGCCTTGGTGTCTGCCAGCGCGAGCGTCCCGTGCTTCCTCGCCCGAACCGCTGCGGCGGCTCAGACGCAACCCCCGCAAGACGACACGATTCTGATCGTTGTGCAGCTTGCCGGAGGCAATGACGGTCTGAATACGGTGGTTCCGTTTCGGGACGACTTGTATGCCAAGAACCGGCCCACGCTCCGCCTTTCAGCCGAAAAGCTGCACAAACTCGACGGCGATTTCGGCTTCCACCCCCAAATGCCGGGATTCTACAAACTCTATCAAGAAGGGTTGCTAGGAGTCCTTCACGGCGTGGGATATCCGAATCCAAACCAGGACCACCCTCATGCGATGCGCGTCTGGCAGAGCGCCGACCTCCGGCCCGACGCATCCCAGACCGGCTGGCTTGGCCGGGCGGTGGATCAGATCTATCAGCCGGAGGCGGCTCGCGTGCCTGCGGTCTACGTGGGCCAAATCCCTCGGCCTTTCGCGATGAATGCCGAGCGGGCGATCGTGCCTTGGGTCCGATCGCTCGATCAGTACGGGCTGCAAGGGGATGATGGCCAGGTCCCGCCCGAGACGCCCCACGCCGAGGCTTCTTCGCCCGACCGAGCCCCTTTCCAACAGAAGACCGCCGGCTCATCGCCCGCACACGATTTGCTTCCATTCGTCCAAAGGGTGGCGTTGGCTGCGAGGGCCACGAGCCGCCAAGTTGAAGCAGCCACGAAGGCTCCGGCCGGCGACTACCCACGCTTCCAGTTCGCGGCCACGCTGCGGACCATTGTCCAGCTCATCCGCGCCCATCTGGGAATCCGCATTTTTTACGCCGAGCTGGGCGGAGACGAACCAGGCGGTTTCGACACCCATGCGGGCCAAGCCCTCAATCACGGCGCCCTGCTGGAGCAACTCTCCGAATCGATCGCCGCCATGGTCCACGACCTGAAGCGGGACAGGCTCCTGGATCGGGTGCTTTTGATGACCTTCTCCGAGTTCGGCCGCACCGTGGCGGAAAACGGTCGTCGCGGCACGGACCACGGTTCGGCCCAGCCGCTGTTCGTCGTGGGCGGAAAGGTTCGCGGCGGATTGATCGGGCAACACCCTCGGTTGGACGACCTGGAGAGCAATGGCCAGCGGGCCCACACCGATTTCCGTCGCGTCTACGCCACGCTGTTAGACGAATGGCTCAAGATCGACAGCCGACCTGTCCTTGGCTCAAGGTTTTCGCCCGTTGCTTTTCTGAAGACGTGATCTCATCCGTGGGCTTGCTAGAGGACCAATACCCCGTCCCGCGTCTGGATGTTGCCCGCCCAGCACACCGCTCGTTCTTATTCCTGCGATTCAATGCTTCCAACAAACGGTGATAGGGCCGGAAGCGGTAGAACGAGATCAGACAACAGTCGCAATGGATTCGAACGAAGAACAATCGCAGGGGAAAGAGATACCACGGCAACTCGCTGGGGACTCGATAGAGCCGGTCGTGCCCCAGACAGTTTGGACACTTCATCGCGTCACCCAATGGGTTAGCTAACCTTTGGAAGTCGGCTAGACGCGAATGCCACTGGCCCTGGAATGTTCACGTCCCCGTTGACCTTGGAAAGCCTCACGCTTCTCTAGTTCCGGTTTGCCGACTTTCTTCTTACCTCCCTCATACTTGATTCTAACCGAAAGACGATAAACCGTGTCGAGTTTTGTTTTGAAAAAGGACAAAAAACCATTTAAACGTCGCTGACTTTGCGGATTGCGTAATTTAGCACCCCTCGTTCAGTTTAGTTTAATACACCTCTTCGAGGTGGTCTATTGGGCCTTCGGTAGGGTACGTTTTAGCTCCGACTTGAGGTCTTCTCGCCCGGTTCTATTGTCCAAGTTGGGGTGCGACCCAGTGAACACGGATCAAAGTGGAAGACAATGTTTCGGGCGATCTTCAGAGCGATCGATCGTCCTGAGTGTGTCAAAATCGCATCGCAATTGTTGAGGGGGATCGATACCGCTTGTTGAGAAAGCCCAACATTCGAACAGCCCTTAAGATCCTCGATTCGTGGTTCGCATCTGCTGTAACCCTCTGGCGCCGCTTGGTGTTGAGGAAATTGAGCGGAGATTTTCGTCGGCTGAGAAAGTTTGGTGGCATGGGCTTTGCCACCTCATGAGTCCCATACAACTGTTGGAAAATAGGACGAGGCTGGGTCCGCGAGTTTCCTGCCCGCAGACCCCACTTTCTCACAACTCATCGATCTGCCATGCACGCCCGCGAATTGGTCGACCTCGCTGCTGTTGTTGCCGCACATGCCCCGGTCTTGCTTCGCTTGCGGGACCAAGTTTCTGAGCAGAGTGTGGAGGCCTACTGGACGGCCTCGAAGAGCCGTCTGGATCGCTGGGGGCGCTCGCTCAAGCGGATTTCTGGCTGGATGGAGTCGGGCGTCATGAAACCGAACTCAGCGGAGCATCGCTTGTTTCGTGGGGTTTTGGAGGAAATTTTGGCGAGCGAAGTGTTGACCCGGGTGTGGTCCGCAGCCATGCGCGCCTACGATCGTGCCTTCGGAGTCGATGAGATGGAACCGGTGGCCCGCAGCGTACTTATCGGCCACATCGAAGCCCGTCATCGCGTGCTAACGATCCTCGTCAACCATTCGGGCCTGACGCCGGAGGAGTCGCTGCGGTTAGACTCCCTGCGGCGGCGGTCGGAACGCTGGACGGATTTGCTCGTGGGACGCTTGGCGATGGACTTCGACGTTTGCGAGTTCGCCGTGGAACCGGATCGGGCCCGGGACTTCGCCCAAGAATTCGTGCAACAGTTGCACAGCGAAGGCGGGCGATTCGCCTGGCCTTTGGTGCTTGCCTCCTTGCAGGCGTCGTTCCGCGAATGGCTCGAGCCGTTAAGTCCGAATCCCGATCTGAACGCCAAAATCGCGGCCAGCATCCTTACGTGCTTCCCGGCCGAAGTGTTTGACGGACTCGGTACCGTTCCCTCGCCGTGGATGTTGCGGATCGCTCAAATTACCGACGAGGCCGAGGGCCTGATCGACCAGCTTCTCGGCCGCGTTGCTTCGTCCACCCAAGGTCAGGCACGTTTCCGCGATTCCGGTAGATTTTCGCGCCGTCCCAGATTGGATGGTTGACTCGAAGTTCAAGGCGCGGAAGCCCCGCAAGGCATAAGCCTCACGAGCCGAGGACGCCGAACCCTGCGCCGGTCGAGCCTCGCGGCGGCCTACTTCTTTTCGAACTTGGGGATCAGCGGCGGCGGGATCTCTTTGATGAGTCGCTGAATGATGTCTTCCGGGGTCATTCCCTCGGCTTGGGCCTGGAAGTTCGTACTGATGCGGTGGCGGAGCACGGGAATTGCGACCTTTTGCACGTCTTCGATGGCCACGGAAAATCGTCCGTCCATGGCCGCCAGCGACTTGCCACCGAGAATCAAGAACTGCCCGGCCCGAGGCCCCGCCCCCCAATCCACCAGCTCGCGCACGAACGCCGGGGCCGAGGGGTCCTTGGGGCGCGTGGCCCGAACCAGTCGCGCCACGTATTGTACCACGTACTGGGTGACGGCCACCGAGCTGACCAGCTTCTGAACGTTCAAGATCGCTTTGCCCGACAGCACCTTGCGGACTTCGACCTTTTCGCTTCGAGTCGTCGTGGCCAGGATGCGTTCTTCCTCTTCGGCCGTAGGATAATCAACCTTGATGTTGAACATGAAGCGATCCAATTGGGCCTCGGGCAGAGGGTAGGTGCCCTCTTGTTCGATCGGGTTCTGCGTGGCGATGGTGAAGAAAGGTTCCGGCAGCGGATAGGTCGTCTGTCCCACCGTGACCTCGCGCTCTTGCATCGCCTGGAGCAGCGCGGCCTGCGTCTTGGGCGGCGTGCGGTTGATCTCGTCGGCCAACAAAATGTTGGTGAAGATCGGCCCTTCCACGAAACGGAAATGACGCCGTCCCTCTTCGTCTTCTTCCAAGATGTTGGTGCCGGTGATGTCCGAAGGCATCAAATCGGGCGTGAACTGAATGCGCTTGAACTGGATGTCGAGAATTCGCGCCAGCGTACTCACCATGAGCGTCTTGGCCAGACCGGGCACACCGACCAGCAGGCAATGCCCGCGGGTGAAGATGGCCGCGAAAATCTGCTCGATCACCTCATCCTGCCCGACAATGACCTTTTGCAGTTCTTCTTGCATCAGCCGCCGCTGATTGCTGAATTCCTGCAAAAAATCGCCCAGACTGCGAGGCTTGGCGGTAGACAAACTCAGACTCCTTGCGGTTACCAGACCACAAACAACATGCCGCCCCGCCGGCGCATCCTTTCTGTCCGGTTTTGCCGCCAGAAGCCGAGGCGGGTTCCTGGACCATCGCCTATCGTTTAACTTACGAATTGTAATATACTTATGGGGAACGTCCACCCGTGGACGAAGACCGGAGTCGAACTTTGCTCAGTCCTTTCCCCAGCTCTCTAAACGTGCAACGAGGCAAAATAGCCTTCGATTTACCAATCGATCTTCCGCGGGCACGGCTTAGTTTCGCTCGCGGAATCATCGTTTTGGTTTTGCCGATTTTTCTCGTGCTAGGGATCGTGAGGCCGACTGCGGGGCAGATCACGGCCGAACAGGTCCGCCAGTCCATCGAGCGGGGAGTGGCGTTCCTGAAGCGGCAGCAGCGGGCTGACGGCAGTTGGGCGGAATATCCCTCCCAGATGGGCGGAATTACCGCCCTATGCACCTTGGCCCTGTTAAACTCGGGCGTGGACCCCGACGACGATGCCATTCGCCGCGCCCTTAACGTTCTTCGCAAAATCCAGCCCGAGCGGACCTACGCCGCCAGCTTACAGACCATGGCCTTCTGCCTGGCCGGCAAAAAGACCGACTTGCCCCTGGTTACCCGAAACGTGAAATGGCTTCAGGAGGCCCAGATCACTCGGGACCGAGGGGGCAAAGGCGGATGGGGCTACGACCTCCGCAGTAGCGAGCCAGACAATTCCAACAGCCAATTCGCCGTGTTGGCCCTGCACGAGGCGGAACGTGCCGGTGTGGCCGTCAGCGCCCAGACCTGGCGACTGGCCAAGGCCTATTGGGAGGACAACCAGAACCCGGATGGTTCATGGGGCTATAAGAAGGGCGTGAGTGGCACAGGCAGCATGACCTGTGCGGGCATCGCCTGCCTGGTGATCACCGCCGATCGCGTGGAAAACGCCGATGCCTCGGTGGACGGAGACCGTATCACGTGTTGCTCCAAGGGCGAATCGGACGGAAACCGCGTGCAGCGCGGCTTGAAATGGTTGGGCGACCATTTTTCCGTCACGCACAATCCCGGCTCGCCGATCAACACCTGGCTGATGTACTACCTTTACGGTTTGGAGCGGGCGGGACGACTCACTGCCCGGCGGTTCATCGGCCAGCACGACTGGTATCGCGAGGGGGCCGACGCGCTGATCAAGATGAAAGGCGACTTGGCCGACCACTGGTCAAGCAAAGTAGGCCCGATCGAGGGCGACCCCCGCATCGCCACCAGCTTTGCCCTCTTGTTTCTTTCCAAGGGGCGTTGGCCCGTGCTGATCTCCAAGGTCAAGCACGGGCGAGGCGAGGACTGGAATCGGCACCGCAGCGACGTGGCCAATCTGACCCGCTACGTGGAAACGCGGTGGAAAAAAGACCTTGTCTGGCAGGTGACCGACATCCGCGAGGCCAGCGTCGAGGACCTCGGCCAGTCGCCGGTGTTGTTCTATTGCGGCGCCAACAGCCCCCTGCCCGACGACCCCAACCAACAACAAGAGCTTGCCAAGAAAATCCGCGACTACCTCGACCGCGGCGGGTTCCTCTTTGCCGAGGCCCAGTGCGGCGGCGCTGCGTTCGACGAGGGATTCCGCGAACTGATGCGGCGGGTGTTCCCCGAGGCCGAGTATCGCCTGGAAGTCCTGCCGCCAGAACATCCGATCTGGCGGGCGGAGGAACTCGTCGATCCCGCGCAGCTCCGCCCCTTGTTGGGTATCGAGTTCGGCTGCCGCACCAGCGTGGTTTATGCCCCGCCGCCAGGCCCTGGAACTAAGGTCCAGGCCCCGCTCTCGTGCCTCTGGGAACTGTCGCGTCCCGGCCGGGAAACAAAGTACAGCCCTGTCGTCCAGGATCAAATCCAGGGCGGATTGACCATTGGCATCAACGTGTTGGCCTACGCCACCAACCGCGGACAGTTGCAGACCAAGGAGGTGGCGTTCGATCTGCGTCAGGACGAGAGCAGCCGCGACCCGATCGACCGCGGCGCGATCCGCATCGCCAACCTCCGCCACCCCGGCGGCTGCGCGTCGGCGCCGCGAGCCTTGGTCAATTTGGCCGAGGCCGCTGCCACGGCCTTGAAAACCCGCTTCAAAGCCGAGGTCGAGGACTTGCCAATCACCGATCCTGGGTTGTTCGAGCATCACTTGGTGTTCATGCACGGGCGGAATGCCTTTCGTTTGACCGAAGCGGAACGCAAGCAACTCAAGATCTTCCTCGAGCGCGGCGGTACGCTGTTCGCCAATGCGATCTGCGCCAACGGGGCGTTCAGCGAGTCGTTCCGCCGCGAGATGCAGGCCATTTTTCCCGACGCCCCGTTGAAGACGATTCCGGTCGGCGATCCCTTGTTGACTCCCGCCTTTGGCGGATTCGATCTCTCCACCGTCACGCGAAAGGATCCCCAGCAGCGCGGTGGAAACCAGCCATTGAGGGCCTTGGAACGTCAGGGACCGCCGGAACTTGAAGGTCTGAAACTGGGTAACCGTTACGCGGTGATCTTCTCTCCCGTGGACCTGAGCTGCGCCTTGGAGAAGCAAGACACGATCGAATGTCGGGGCTATGTACGTCAAGACGCCGCCCGGATCGCCATCAACATTCTTTTGTATTCCTTGCACCCGCAATGAGCGAATCGGCCCGTTCGTGGTTCACCACGAAGCGCACGACGCGACGCACCCTTGTCTAAAGACGGTCCCTTGCCTACCCAAGGATTGTTAGAGAAACGAACGACGCTCGCGCTGCTTCTAGCTACGATCATCGTCCGTACCGTGAGCCTGGTGCTTTGGCCAGACGCGCTGGCGGCCGATCCCGACGGCTACCGCGCGATTGCGGAAAACCTCGTCCAGCACCAGACGTTCGGGAACCACGACTCGCCCACCGCCTACCGGCCCCCCTTGTATCCGCTGCTGCTCGTCCCCTGCGTGGCGATGGCATCCAACAGTCGATTGGCGATAGGAGCCTTGCACGTGGCCTTGGGCTTGGCGACGGTCTGGTTCACCTACCGGCTTGGGCGGACCTGCGGCCTGGAACGCTGGGCATGGTGGGCCGCGTTGCTGGTGGCGTTGGATCCGATTCTCCTGGCCCAGTCCGCCCTCGTCATGACCGAGACGCTAGCGGCCTTTTTGGCCGTGGCCTCGCTGGTTTGGATTGCCCAAACGGGACGGAGTGACCGAGTGGTCCACGCCCTCGCCGCGGGGGCCTTCGCTGGTTTGGCCATTCTCTGTCGGCCTACGTTTCTGCCCTGGGCCTGCGCCGCGGGGCTGCTGTTTCTCGTCGCCAAACCCGCCGCGATGGCCAAGGCGCGGCTGAGTCTGGCCTTCGTTGGCGCCGTGGCGGTGGTCGTGTCTCCTTGGGCCGTACGAAATCAAATCCACTTTGGACGCCCCATCGTGACCACGACCCACGGCGGCTACACCCTCCTGCTGGCGAACAACCCCTTCTTTTACGAACACCTCCGCCGCGCCCCTTGGGGAACGGTTTGGAGAAGCGATGCTTTGGACCGCCAATGGTCGGCCGAAATGCCCCGGGGTAGTCCCCGGGAAGAGATTCACGCCGATCGGCTTGCCTATGCCAAAGCCATCCAAGCGATCCGCAACGAACCTGAAATGTTCTGCTACGCCTGCCTCGTCCGAATTGGGAGGCTGTTTTCCCCTTTGCCACACCAAACCGTCGCCGAGGAATCGATGGCACGGCGTCTTAGTCGTTACGCCGTTGGCATTTGGTACACGACCGTCCTCGCTCTCGCCGTCATCGGGGCATCGGTTGCAGCGCGCAGGTGGCGCGACCCCAGCTCCCTGGGGTGGGTTTCATGCCTGCTTCTTGTGGTATGCTTCACCGCAGTCCATACGTTGTACTGGACCGACATGAGGATGCGAGCGCCGCTGATGCCCGCCATCGCCGCCTTCGCCGCCGCCGGAACGAGGGTCCTCTGGGATCTTACAAATCGCCGTAAGGTCTTACGGAAATAATAGTTATAGTCATATTCCGTCTGCTGAACCCGGCTTGATTCACTGCCCCGGGACTCCTATAATCTGCGACGCCCATGGGGACGGATCCCTTTGGGTTCCAATCACTTTCGCATTGCAAATGGCAGACATCCGGGATTAGAAGCTCGTCGCCGATCCCGGGAGGCAAGGACGACGGGTCTGTCCACTCCAAACCGGCCAGTCAGGTCAACCATAACATTGCGCGCCGCGTGGTCGCCGCGCGTTGCTGATGGTCGTATGCGCGGAGGCTGCCGGACGCTGACAAGGCTTGCGTTGTTGGCGGGAATCGTGGTTGCCTGGTCTGGCAGCCTCGCGGTGGCCGAGGTGGATCTCCCGCCTTCGAACCCAAGGGAGCCGATTTTCGTCTCCAGTCAAGCGGCGACGCAATGGACTCAAGGCAGTTACGAAGTTTGGGTACTTCGCGGCGATTGCCGGATCGCTCAAGGTACAGACACGATTACGGCGGACGAGGCGGTCCTTTGGATCGAGCAGCAGGGGTTGGTGGAAGCCGGACCGCGCAAGGTCCTAGCCTATCTGGAAGGCAACGTGCGGGTGGAGCGTCGACAGGCCGGACGCCACACCCGGCTCAACGACCAGACTTGGTTTGGCCGCTTGGCCACGATGGACACGATCGAGGTTCGGGCCGTTCAAACAAATCCTGCGTCTCAAACCCCGCCGCCGATCTATGAGCGGGGCATGGCGCATCGCGACGCGGCGGCCGGTCTGGTCCAAGCGGTGCAATTCGTCTCACCGTTGCCGCCGCCCCCGCCGACCGACCTTCCGCCGGGCACGCGGCGACTCCGCGCCTTTCCCCGTAGCGACGTGCGCACGCAAGTCCAGTGGTTTCCCGACCGGCAGACCAACCAATGGGTCGCCGTCATCACCTCGGGAGTGAATCTGATCATCGAGGGGCTTTCGCTTCCCGACCGACCCGACATCCCCCAAGCGCTCCGCTCGACCCCGGTGGGCACCATCGACATCTCCGCGGACCGAATGGTGATCTGGACCACCGGGATCGACGAACCCGACTTGCAGGGCAACCGGCTTCAGCCGAACAACGTCCCGTTGGAAATCTACATGGAGGGAAACATCGTCTTCCGCCAAGGTGAGCGCATCATTCAGGCGGAACGCATGTACTACGACGTGGCCAATCAGGTGGGTACGGTGCTAAGCGCCGAGATCCTTACCCCGGTGCCAAAGTATCAAGGCTTGTTGCGTCTCCGCGCTGAGCGGATTCAACAGCTCAGCCAGGACGAGTTTTACGCCCAGAATGCTTACGTGACGTCAAGCCGGATGGGCCGGCCCAGCTATCGCCTTCAAGCGGGGAGCGTGCGATTCGAGGATCGGGAAACACCGCGGGTCGATCCCGTTACCGGCGCCCCGCTCATCGACCCAGCGACCGGCGATCTCGCTATGGAGCCGTATCGTTTCGCCACGGCGGAAAACAGCTTTCTGTTCATCGACGACTTGCCGGTTTTCTACTGGCCGACCTTCGCCACGAATCTGGACGACCCGACGCTCTATGTGCGACGCGTGCGCATGCGGCACGACAACGTCTTCGGTCTCCAAGCCTTGGTCGATTTGAACATGTATCAAATCCTCGGTCTCCGCAGCCCGCCAGAAGGCACGGAGTGGGACGCCAGCCTCGACTATCTGAGCAAGCGTGGGCTGGGCCACGGGACGAAGTTCTCTTACAACCGCGAGGGGTTCCTAGGCTTGGCCGGGCCCGCCGCTGGACTTTGGGATTATTGGGGCATCCAGGACCACGGCGACGATGACTTGGGACTGGACCGCATGGGTGTGCCCGCCGAGCGGAGCTATCGCTACCGTTTGTTCGGTCAGCATCGGCAGATTCTGCCGGGCGACATCCAGTTGTCCGCCGAGGTCGGCCTGATTAGCGACCGCAATTTCTTGGAGCAATACTACGAGCGCGAATGGTACGAGATGAAGGACCTGAGCACGGGCCTGGAGTTGAAGCGAATCCGCGACAACACCGCCTGGAGCATCACGGCCGACGTGCGGGTAAACGACTTCTTTACACAGACCGACTGGCTTCCTCGGGCAGACCACTTTTGGCTGGGCCAGTCGCTCCTTTGGGATCGTTTCACGTGGTACGAACACTCCAGTGTGGGCTATGGTCAGTTTCACACGCTCGCCCCACCGGCGCCGCCCCAAGACCCGGGCGCGAAGTTCCGCTTCCTACCTTGGGAAACCGATGCGGCGGGCAATCCGGTCGTGGCCCGCGGCGAACGCTTCGTCACCCGACACGAAATCGATCTGCCCCTCCAGCTCGGCGTGGTGAAGTTCGTGCCCTATGCCTTAGGCGAGTTCGGCCACTGGGGCGAAGACCTGAACGGTCAGCCATTGGACCGGCTGTTTGGACAAGTGGGGGTGCGGGCGAGTGTGCCCATGTGGCGGGTGAACCCCGACGTGGAGAGCATCCTTTGGAACCTCCACGGCCTGGCCCACAAGGTCGTTTTCGACGCCGAGTTCTCCTACTCCGACGCCAATCGCGACATGACCCGCTTGCCGCTTTACGATCCGTTGGATGACGATAGCATCGAGGCCTTCCGCCGCCGTTTCGTGCCCAACACGTTTCCGGCCCCCATCGGCAGTTTCCCGCCCTCGCCCGCGATCCCCCTCACCTTCGACGAACGATTTTATGCCCTGCGCACGGGGATGGCCGGTTGGGTGACGGCTCCCAGCAGCGAGATCGCCGACGATCTCACGGCGTTCCGTCTCGGCATGCGTCACCGCTGGCAGACCAAACGCGGCGCGCCCGACCAGATGCGGATCATCGACTGGATCACCTTGGACACCAACATCGTCTTCTTCCCCGACAAGGACCGCGACAACTTCGGCCAGGCCATCGGCCTACTCGACTACGACGCCCGGTGGCAAGTCGGCGACCGTTTTGCCCTGCTTTCGAGCGGGATTTTCGATTTCTTCCACGACGGCCAGCGAATCATCAGCGTGGGCGGATTTCTGGATCGCCCGCCGAAAAGCGGGCTGTACCTCGGGGTGAATGTGCTCGACGGCCCGATCAGCAACACCGTGCTCTCGGCCTCGTACAGCTACCGCATGAGCCCGAAGTGGGTCTCGGCCTTAAGCGCCTCGGTCGATCTCCGCCGCCAAGGGAACATCGGCGAAAACTTCACGATCACGCGGATTGGCGAATCGTTCCTCGTCAGCGCCGGTTTCCATGCCGACGTAAGCCGGGGCAGCTACGGGGCTTCGTTCTCCATCGAGCCGCGTTTCCTCCCCAAGACCCGATTGGGCCAAGCGGGTGGCGCCCGCATCCCGACCGCGGGCGCCTTCGGGTTGGAGTAATCCGCCGTCGGGCAATGGTCCGCTCTGCCGCCGCTTGCCGCCAAGCGGCCGACACCCTTCGACCTAGACGCGCACTTCGCGGCCCTTGGCCAGCGACGCGGTTTGGCGATAACCCAGGACGAGGGCATCGCGGGCCAAATGGCCGTCCAAAAGCGCGGAGGGGGTGTTGCTCCGCACGCAGCGGAGCACCTCTTGGATTTCGGCCACGAAGGCATCGACCGGATCGCCGGAACCGAGCTTGGGGTGCAGCACGCGGCCCTCGTTCGTCAACACCGTGACCGGAATACTGGCCCCAGGCTTGCCGATGCCCGAATCGAACAACAACGTGGCCCGCTCCAAGTAGATTTCATAAGCGTGCGTAAAAGGACGCCCTTGTTGGGCGATCGTGCCACTGGTGGCGGTGACGAACTGGGCGGGATCGCCGCAGCGAAATTGGGTGGTGAACAGCTCGGCTACCTCGCCCCGCATCCGTCCCACCGTGCATACTGATTTCGGCATCCCGAAAACCAGCCGAATGAAGTGAGCGTCGTGGATGTGGAGGTCGATCATCGGGCCGCCGCAAACGGTCGGGCTGAAGAAGTGCGGCAGCCAGCCCGTGGCCGTGGGGTCCGAAATCACCCGCTTGAAATACCCCCCCAAGACCCTCCCGTACTTGCCCGAAACAATCGTCTGATAGGCGAACCGATACTCGGGAAAGAAGGGAAGCACATGTCCGATCATCAGCAGTTTGCCGGCCTTCTTGGCGGTTTTGACCATGCGATCGGCGTCGCCGGGGGTCAGGGCAATCGGCTTTTCGCAGAACACGTGCCGCCCGGCCCGCAACGCCTCGATCGCCACCTCCGCGTGGAGCGACGGCGGTAAACACACGTCGATCAGGTCCAGGCTGCTATCGGCGTAGAGTTCTTTGAGATCGGAATAGCGGGCCACACCTTGGAGGTCCATTTTTTGGCCGGGCGGGCCGAAGTTGCCCTTGATCGAACGCCAGTCCCCAGCCAGGCGCACGGGATCTTGCTCGCAAATCGCCCGCACGCGGACCCCCTTCAGCCTCTGGTAGGCCAGGTAATGAATCATCCCCATGAACCCGATTCCAGCGATTCCCACGTTGATCATTGGTTAACTCCTGATGAGCAGCGAACGGGTAGAGCGGACGAAAAGACAGGCCGCCTGGCCCCGACATGCGCGGGCAAATCGAGGGCACGATCGCGGACCTGTCGCCTTGGTTGTTACGTTTTCCTGTCGAGCAACCTCACAAATCGCGCATACCCCTCATCCCAAGCGGCGGTGTCGCGGGGCGTATATTCCTCGACGGGGAAGCTGTTGCGAACGACCTCGCGGGCCTCGGCAATGGTCTGGACGTCGCCAGCGGCCACCGCTTGCATCATCAGGTTGCCGGTGGCGGTGGCTTCGACGGGTCCGGCCACGACGCGTCGGGCGCAAGCGTCGGCCGTGGCCTGGCAGAGCTGACGGTTCTTCGTCCCGCCGCCGACAATGTGGATCGTTTCGATCCGCCCGCCCGCCAGCTCTTCGCACATCCCAAGCACATGCCGGACCTTCATCGCCAGACTCTCGATCGCGCAGCGGACAACAGCGCCCTCGTCGGCCGGGACCGTCTGGCCGGTCTTGCGGCAGAAGGCGCGGATGGCCTCGGGCATGTCGTCGGGCGCGAGAAAATCCTGGGCGTCCGGATCGATGAAGGCAACCAGGGGCCTGGCGGCGGCCGACAGTTGGTTCAGGTCCTCCCAGCCGAAGTTCCGGCCCGCTTGGTTCCACACCCTGCGGCATTCCTGCACCAGCCACAACCCACAAATGTTCTTGAGCACGCGATAGGTGTTGCCAACTCCGCCCTCGTTGGTGAAATTCAACTGAAGCACCTTGTCGGTTACCACCGGTTGAGGCGACTCGATGCCCAACAAGGCCCACGTGCCCAAGCTGATGTAACACCAATCGGGCCGCTGGCCCGGGCGGCTGGCGGCAGGCACGGCCATCACGGCGCTGGCCGTATCGTGGGTACCCGGCAACACCACGCGAGTGCCGCTCAGTCCCGTCTCCGCGGCCACGCTGGCCCGGAGCAGGCCCAAATCCGTTCCCGGCGGCGAAATCGGGCCGAATATTTCAGCAGGCAAACCGAACTTCGCCAGCAGTTCCTGAGCCCAACCACCCTGAAGCGGATTGTAACATTGACTCGTTGTGGCGTTGGTGAATTCATTGGTTTTTTGCCCCGTCAGAAGCCAGTGGAACAGGTCGGGCATCATCAGCCAGCTCTTCGCGGCCTCCAATAAAGGGGACTGGGCCATTTTCATGGCCAAGAGTTGGTAAAGGCTGTTGAACTGCATGAACTGAAGGCCGGTGTGCCGAAAGATCTCCTCCCGGGGCACCAGGGAAAACGCCTTCTCCAGCATCCCGTTGGTGCGGCTGTCGCGGTAATGGTAGGGATTCCCCAACAGCACGTCGCCGCGGCCCAGCAAGCCGAAGTCCACGCCCCAAGTATCCACCCCCACCGAGGCGACCGGCCCGCCGCGACTGGCCGCCGCGCGAAACCCGCTCTTCACCTGAGACCATAGCCCGAGCAAATCCCAGTGGAGGCTTCCCAGGACTTCCACCGGGCCGTTTTCGAACCGATAGACCTCCTCCAGGGACAGCCGTTTCCCATCGAATCGCCCGACCACATGCCGACCGCTGGAAGCACCGATATCCACCGCTAGATACGCCTTCTCCGCCATGGCCCGACTGTCCTTCCCCTGCTGAGTTGTCGTTGCAAACGTCCCTGACGTTTCCCCACAAAGAACTGCCGCCCATCGTGGCCAAGACGCCGCCACCCGTCAAGTACCTATTGCGGCAAGCCGGTCAGCACGCCGTGCGAAGCAGCCATCCCCAATTCGACAGGATGGGCATGGAAATGGAAAGCGATACAGTAAAGCTCGGTGAGAACATAGACTGCACGGTTCGTCTGCCCCCTGGCATCGAGCGGCGAGGTTGCAGAAAGAATGATTACCCTTTGCGGGGATTAATCCCATTTCCGCGGCGACACTGGAAGAATGAAAACATCCCCGTCGGGTCAAAAGGCGACAAGATACATGCTTCTGCCCGAAAACGGGCCGGAAACTAAGCCACCGCCTGGCCAACAAATGGTCATTACGTGTTTATCCCAAAAGTCCCCTCTCCCCACGGGAGAGGGTCGAGGTGAGGGCCCAAGATCTTTGCAGACGACGGGAAAAACGCCTGCCTTGCAGTTATCCTCACCCCCAACCCCTCTTTCGCGAGCGGGAGAGGGGAGGTTGTGGGATAAGCTCTAAGAACCGAACGAAAAGATCGACCTTGGCGGAGCACAAACATTTCCCACGCGAGGGGGGGTTGTGAGAACATACCGGCGGGACACTGGAATTCGATGACGACTAGTCTCTAGCAGTGATGGTCGCAAAGTCGAAACAACAGAGTCGATTGACCGTGTTTTGCTTCGGGTTATCCTGGAAGATAACACCCCAACACCCCAACACGAAACAGAGAATTGCGAGCCCTTGCGGGCAGGTCGGCGTAAAGTATAATTAGGGACTTTCGAGGTCGGGGGCGTAGCTCAATTGGTTAGAGTACTGGACTGTCGATCCAGTGGTTGCGGGTTCGAGTCCCGTCGCCCTCGCTCGAAGAACCCGCTGACAGCCCCGGTCAGCGGGTTCTTTTTTTCGCCAGAGTAAGCACTTATGTCAAGTGTGTCGGCACGGGGGGTTTGTTTAATTCGCCTGACAACGTGTTGGCAAACGACCGTTTTAAACGCGTTGCGCAAGTGGTTGGTGAAAACTTTGGTGCAAACTCGGGAGCCCTCAAATCGTCGATCCCGGTTGTCTTTCTGACGATCGCTTACCGTTCAATATCCCCAGTGAGCGGGAGATTTGGAAGCGATTCTATCGGCGCAGCTACGTCCAAAGACTTCAAGTCGGTGTAAACCTTCAAAATCAAGTCACGTTTCGAGTGACGCGTGGCCGCTTGGCCGATCGGGGGGATACTTTGTTCTTGTTCAACAGCGTGCCGAGAGTACCTCGGAGGGCGTGAACCTCCAGTGTCCGCGCTGGCTTGTCACGTTCCGGAATGCTGGCGGGCTTTCAAGTTGCTGTTGACTAGGGCCTTTGCTTGCAGACGGTCGGTCAGCTTGTGAAACAGCGGCATCGTCGCGTCGCCTCAGTTGAAAACGTATGGGCCCTGTTGGCTTCGATGGCTCAGGCGGTTTGCGACATGCCCACATCCTACCGATCACGCGAAAACGTCGACCGGAGCAGGGAAGTCCGTTTTTCTTCGCCCAGGCAGCGTCCTCACACCACGTTTTCGCCCGTCTGGACAAGCTAGCCACGGTACCCTTGCACGCAATTGAACTGCAAGAGAAGACGCCAGTGGCACACGCGCTTTCTAACAGCATGTTTTGTCGCGGGTCGAAATCACTAACCGGGACCGTATTCGGCCAACACGATCAGGATGCCGCAGAAGCCTGCGAGCACCACTGAGTGGGAAAATCCCAGAGTCCTCTTACAAAGGAGGTAAACCGAGGAAATGGGGGAAGCCGCCAATTGCGAATCTGGGAAAACTAGGAAATGCCATTACAGCAATTTGGGCAGTAATCCAGCGTCGGTTTAGACGTAGCAGACTGGTAAACGCTTTGCTGGGGCCCTCGAGAAAAAGTGGTATTTTATTGACTGTTTTATGGGGTTTCGATTAGAATTTAATACATTGGAGGTAAAAAATGGGAATTGTTAGCGATCGAAAGCGCATTTCGACGAAAGCTCACGTGCTGGCCACGCGAATCCGCGAACGTATTCAGGCGGAACGAGTGCCGGATGGTGCCTTCTTCATGACGGAGGCGCAATTGGCCGAGGAGTACGACGCCTCGCGAACGGTGGTGCGGGAGGCGCTCAACCAGTTGCAGGCCCTGGGCATCTTGGAGGGACGTAAGCGGAAAGGGCTCTATGTTCGACGTCCTGATCCCATCCGCTTGTTCGCGCACAGCCTGCCGTCGTTGGCCAGTTCCTCCGAAGACTGGCGCGAAGTGGGGTTGCTTCGATACGCACTGGAAATCGGCGCCGTAGAATTGGCGATTCGCGCCGCCTCGGATGAGCAGATCGATCGGCTGGAGGCCGTCCAACGGGAGTTCGAGGGGGAATTGAGGAAAGATCCGTATTCGGCCCGATGCGTGGAGCTGGACATGACTTTTCACAGCCAGATTTTGCAGATGACTGGCTCGCGTTTGATTGCTGGGATGCAACAAGTGTTGGTCCGTTTCTTTCAAATAGCGCCCACGGTTGGTGGTAGCGACGTGGCAGATCGCGTTGCGTGGGAGCATCGCGAATTGGTTCGCGCGATCCGTGACCGCGATGTGGAGGCAGCGCGTGCCATGATTCGGGCCCAAATGCGATCCACCCTGGCCATGGCCGATACAGAGTTGCCAAAAAATGCGTTGTAACCGAGCATTCCCGCATCATGATCAACCTCAGACATCGTCCGTGAGGTTTCGTGAAACATACGTTGGTCCGTGTGGTTGTGTCTTTTCTTTTGTTTAGGAGGGATCAGTCATGAAGAGAGCGAGGCTCGCGCGTTATCGGTTTTCGTCGCCGGGGTTTACCCTCGTCGAGCTGTTGGTGGTGATCGCGATCATCGGCATTCTGATTGCCTTGTTGTTGCCGGCGGTTCAAGCGGCCCGGGAAGCGGCACGGCGGAGTCAATGCACGAACAATCTCAAGCAACTAGGCTTGGCGACTCACAATTATCACGACAGCTATCGTTGTTTTCCTGTCAATTGGTACGGTGGCTACGGGGACCCCTTCAACTTGGGTGGGTATACCCAAACATCGCGATGCTGGAGCCATTGGATGCGGATTCTGCCCTACATTGAGCAGACGGCTATCTACGACCGCGCGCGGCAAGGGAACATCTCGCTGGCGGACAGCGGCCTGTTGGCTACCGTGATCGGAACGTTTTTGTGTCCCAGCGATCCTGCACCCCCGGTGGTTACTGAGAACAATATTTATATCTCCGGCGGAATTTCTGTTGCCCGATCAAATTATCGCGGTGTCGCAGGAAACGACTGGGATTGGGGAGCATTTGCGAATAACACGGTCATCACCGCCGGATGGGACAGGCCGGTCGCGGACTCTTTTATGGACAACAATGGGCTGTATTACTGGTACAGCATGCGCAAGCCTCGATCCACTGCCTCTGTCACCGATGGACTGAGCAACACGCTGGCGATCGGCGAGGTGGCGTTCAATCAAAACTACGTCTCCGACTTTCCTGGAACCTACACTTGGGCGCACTCAATGGCGTGCTGTGTTTCGGCGGCAATTCCCCTAAATCGGACCAATCCGCGTTCGACGACCAGCGTACCGTGGGATCAACGACTGAATTTCAACAGCCTGCACCCGGGGGGGGTTCAATTCGCTTTGGGTGATGGGGCCGTCAGGTTCCTCTCGGAAACTATCGAATTGGGCGTTTTTCGGGCCGTCGCCTCGATTGATGGCGGCGAATCGGTGTCGTTACCATAGCTCATCGCACCGCAATCCCCACGGGCGATGGGTGGGCCGGGAACGGAGTGCGGACGAGATGTTCCGTCACTTGTGATGGTATGGGTGCTGTTAATGCACTCACGTGCTTGATGAACTTTTTAGCGGCCCTGCTCCAGTTGATCGGGTGCAAGTGGGGAGAAACTGCGGCGAATTTGTCGGATTGGTGCAATGGGTTTTTTCGTGGAAAACTTCT
>CALFBP010000006.1 GCA_937951625.1 uncultured Thermoguttaceae bacterium | reverse complement strand
AGCGCAACACCGCACCTCTCGGGCCACGACGACGCCTTGGTCCGGGTCGCTCCGCTGCTGGCAATGGTCCCCGACTGGCGAGCCCTCTTGAACAGTGCGATGCTGGAGGAGGAGCTACGCGAGTTGCAAGAGCACGCTCATACCGGCTATCCGTAGGGCAATGCAACGTTTGTGGAGCGCCTGGAGCGAATCGTCGCTCGCAGGCTCCGTCCCGGAAAACCCGGCCGGCCATCGAAATTACCCAAACGACCATAATCGGTTCGTGTCCCCAGAATCCTCAGACGGCCAGCGCGGCAGGCCCCGCACTCCCACTCGACAACATCCCCCTGGACCAGAATGCAGGCCATCGCATGAACGCAATCGCCGATCCGATCCTCCGCGAGTCGCACGCAACCTATCAAGAGAAGGCACGAGACTACCTGACCAGCCATCAGCTCGCCGACTTCCGCCGCTGCCCGCTGCTGTACCCTAAGAAGAAACTGGGACTGGTCGAAGACGAAGACCGGCCGGCGTACCTAGTGGGCCGGGCGCTGCACACGCTGGTGCTTTAAGGGCAAGAGCACCTCGAGTAAGATTGCGAAGGCGATACCCCAAATGCGAGCATCGCAATCCAGGACATCTTGGCGGTGCGCCTAAAGTCGAGCATCAACAGATAGAGAATCGCCCACCGCGTCTGTTCAGGCCGGGCAAGGCGGAAGGCAGGCCGATAAGAATCCGACAAAGGAAGTTTGACTTCAGCCATGCTTCGTACCTCGGCGTCTGACGTTTAGCTTGAGGGGCGCGGAGACTGCAAGCGAAGCTTGCTGGCGGAGCGTCCCTCTCGAAGCGTTTGTTAGCCATCTGCTTCCCAGGTTTTTTTTACGAGAGTCGCGATGGCCTTGAAAACATCTTGATTGCCCTCGACCATTTGGCGATCAACCGTGATGAAAAATCTCTTTGGTTTTTTAACGAAGGAAATGTTCTTCTCATCGAGTAGCGCTGCGGCGTCATCTTGAAGTGACTGCGCCATGCGGAAGCCAAGGAGCGATTTATTTAGGCTGCGTTTGTGTAGCCAAATATAGTTATACCCAGAGACGCTGATTGCTACGTAGTGTTTGGCGTAGTTGAGGATTGGGTTTTGAAATATTTCCTGAGTAATGCCGAGAAGATACTCGGCCGTATCGAGAGTCCATCTGGATTTCTTCACCCAATAGTCTCGGTTGTAGCTTTTGTCATCAAGGGATGTGCCGTCATCGATTTCCTCAAATGTGTCGAGTATCTTCGAGAAATACAGCGATTTTTTACCGTTCATTTCAAGCAGTGCGGCTTGGATTGCGATGATGGGAATTGCACTGCTGAGAAGGTGAATGACGTTGAAGAACCGACGATTGATATGCTCAGCCACAAGGACGGCGAAGTGCTGCCGTTGGGGCCAGCGACGTTTCTCATTGTCCCAATACTCGATCGTGCGAATGATGTGGGTTTCGTCGGTTTCCCCGAGCATTAGCTCGACTTCGTACATTGCATCGTCTTCTGGATTTTTTAGAAGGATGTCAAGTCGGCCGCCAGATGATTGCTGTCTTTCTTTGGCTATTGCATCCAATTCACCGAGGCCAAGGCAAGCCGGATTCTCATAGATTTGATCCTGAAGCCAGTATTCATCAAACCCGGCCTCTCGAATGGACAGTTGTTTGGCGATATGAACATCATCGGACATGAATGGCTCCTTGAGAGATCGCTAACTTACGCTGTATCACGAATTCCAGCGTCCTGAGTATAGGCGGCTACATTGCCTTCCGCAAGTGGGTCGCGACGCTCTTTACCACCCGCGGGCTCTGTGAAAGGGTGAATCGACAGAACATATTGCGAGCGAAGTAGTTATCGCTTGTCCGCCCTCGAAGGGCGTTGGGAAGGCCACGGATTGACAATCCGCTTTCACCCTAGATTCTGAATTCTGATGATTATGCGGAAGCAAGATAATCGCCAAACGCTGTTACCGGAGGCTTGGCGGAGCCCGTTCCACCGCTTCCTGGTCGAGAAGAGGCTTGCGCCGGAGTAGAAAGCCAAGTAGTTCCTTCGCTGGGTCGAGCGGTTCCTCGAAACGGTGAACGTGGAGGCGGCCCGGCTTTCACCCGAGCGGGTTTCTGCTTTTCTCGACCAGTTGAGCCGCCAAGAGGAACCGTGGAAGGTCGGGCAGGCTCGGGAAGCGTTACGGCTATATCGCTACTTCGAGAGGACCGGCGAGGGCCGCCATGGCGAGGCGGTCGCCAAGCTGGCCACGGATCACACCGCGGACTCGCAGTGGCGGGCTCTGGCCGAGGAGATGACCCGGGTGCTGCGCTTGCAACATTTGAGCCTTCGCACGGAGCGGTCGTATCTCGGTTGGCTCCGGAGGTTCTACGTCTCCACCCGCGGCAAGGCGCCGGCCGCTCTCAGCGCCGACGACGTGGAACAATTCGTGAGTCACCTGGCGGTAGAGGACATGGTCGCCGCGTCCACGCAGAATCAGGCTTTCAGCGCCATGCTGTTCTTCCGGCAGGCTTTGAAACGCGACTTGGGCAACGTGGGCCAGGCGGTTCGGCCCCGATAGCGGCGGCGTTTGCCGGTGGTGCTGTCGCGGCAGGAAGTGCGTCGGGTTCTGACCTTGATGCCGCCGCCGTACCGTCTGATGGCGCGGATGATTTACGGCTGTGGGCTGCGGCTTCAGGAATGCCTCGAGTTGCGGATCAAGGACCTAGACTTCGAGCAGCACCTGCTGACGGTGCGCAGCGGCAAAGGGGACTAGGACCGCCGCACGGTACTGCCCGAATCGCTTCATACCGAGTGGATGGAGCACCTCGAACGCGTGCGGGCCTTGTTAGAGCAAGACCGCGCTGCGGGCCAGCCCGACGTGTATCTGCCGGCGGCATTGGAACGGAAATACCCCAACGCTGGCAAGGAATGGGCCTGGTTCTGGGCATTTCCCGCGCCCTCGGTCTCCATCGATCCGCGCACAGGCATCGTGCGGCGTCACTTCCAACACCCAAGCGCGCTGCAAAAGCAATTCAAGAGGGCAGTTGGCAAGGCCGGGATCGCCAAGCCGGCGACGATCCATTGTCTGCGCCACAGCTTTGCTACGCATCTGTTGGAGGATGGGTACGACATCCGCACTGTCGAGTTGGGCCACAGGAATGTGCAGACGACGATGATCTATACGCACGTGGCGATCAAGAATCCGCTCGGCGTGCGTTCCCCACGGGCCAAGCCATCCTGATCGTCGCTTCCCATCGCTTTGGATGCGGCCATCGGCATCTACTCGGCTCGCGAGCTCAAGCCCTAGGACACCAGCGCGCCGGTGGATCAACTCGAAACGCCCGACGCACCCGGCCACGGCACAGGCGAAGCCCCGGCCAAGGAATGCCCTGAATGCTACGCAGTGATAGCAGCCGGCTACGCCCGCTGCCCCGAGTGCGCCTACGCGTTCCCGCCACCGGAACGCCGGAAGCACGATCCAAGGGCCGCCACCGTTGGCGTACTCTCCGGCCAGGTCACAGACACCGAGTACGAGGTCCTGGACGTACGCTACAGCGTCCACATTAAGCGCGATGCGGCGGGCTTGAGCGGCCGACGCTTTGGGCCGATCCTCGCCCACCTCATGGCCAAAGGACTCGTCGAGCAATGCGAAATCACCAAGCCGAACGGGCAGCGCTTTACCGCTTTCCGGCGGGGCACTCGGACACTCGGACACAGTCGAACAACTGGGCTGTCCGACTGGGTGGTTGTCCGGGTACCTGATTGGAAAGATGACTTTACGAATAAACTTTAGATACTTCCCGGCCAAAACCCCTCTGACGGGGCGTGCGGGAACGGGGCCGGAGTTCGAGAGAGTTTTCTTTGGTGGTCAAGACTTTCGACGCAAGGATGCCAACCATGAACATCGAGCTTTGGGAGTTGGGCCGCATCCGGCCCTACGACAAAAACCCCCGGCAGAACGACCAAGCCGTCGAGGCCGTGACCCGGTCTGTACTGGAGTGGGAATTCTGGCACCCCATCGTGGTGGACGCCGATGGGGTAATCATCGTCGGCCACACCCGCTACAAGGCCGCCCAGAAGCTGGGCCTGGAGAAGGTCCCCGTCCACGTGGCCAAAGACCTTTCGCCCGAGCTGGTCAAGGCCTACCGCATCGTCGACAACAAGACGGCCGAACTGGCCGAGTGGAACTACGAGTTACTGCCCATCGAGCTGGGCGAGCTAGCGGGGATGAACTACGACCTGGGCCTGCTGGGCTTCTCGGAAGAGGAGCTGGCCAAGCTGCTCGACCCCGGCGTGAAGGAGGGCCTGTGCGATTCCGACGAGGTGCCTGAGCCGCCCGACGAGGCGATCACCCGGCCAGGCGACCTGTGGGTCCTGGGCGAGCACCGGCTGCTGTGCGGCGACGCGGGCAAGGCGGAGGACGTGGACCGGCTTTTGGACGGCAACCCGGTGCATCTTGTCAACACCGACGCGCCGTACAACGTGCGGGTCGAGCCCCGAAGCAACAACGCCATCGCCGCGGGGCTGAGCACGTATCCCTCGGCCGAAGAGCTCCAGGGCGGGCGCAAGCGGCGTGGGCATCACCAGGCGATGGACGTGGCCCGCCATCCCGAGAAGGCGCAGGCTACGCACCGCAAGCTGCGGGCCAAGGACCGGCCGCCGCCCTCACCCCAACCCTCTCCCACTGGGACAGGGCAGGGTGAGGGGTGGAGGAACAGTTCCACCGGCTCCTGCACGCTTGGTTCGGCCAGATGTCCCGGGTGCTCTTACCCGGCCATGCCTTCTGCATCTGGGGCGGCTACGCCAACTGCGCCAACTATCCACCGGTCTTGAAGGCCGTCGGCCTGTACTTCCCGCAGGCGATCAACTGGGTGAAAGAACATCCGGTCCTCACGCGGAAAGACAGGATGGGTAGCGGTGCGGAGCGGGTGCGCTTCGGGTGGGAGCGGGTAGTGTGCGGTAGCCGTAACGACCTAGTTCGGCGCTCTTTACACCTCAAACTCACTCCGCGGCAACCCGGACTGGCGGATGATCGAGCGCAGCGTTCCGATGCGCAGTTCCTTCTGGTCAGGCACTGGAATGGTGGTCGTCCCGCCAGGGGTCGCGCGCTGCATGACGATGTGGCTGCCTCGTTGGCGGACCCGAGTAAACCCGTGCCGCTCCAAGATCGCACACACTTCCTGGCCCGACAGCACCCGAAGCTTACCCACAAGCCACCTCGACCTGGGTGACAAAAACCTCCTCGCCTAGGCGCTCTTGGACCTCCCCGGGGGAGGCATATTCAAAGAACAATTCAAGCGCCTCCCGGAGATTGTCCCGGGCTGCCTCGATGCTGTCTCCTTGACTCGCGATGTCCAGCTCAGGACACAGGGCGACGAAGCCATCTCCTTCGCGGTGAATCACGGCCGTCAATCGCTTGCTCATATACCCTCCGAAGCTTCAAACGCTTTTCTCAGGCATCTTGTCGGGCCTCAATGGCACCGTCGAATCGCTGCGAACACAATCCCGACCAGGAACCGGATGCCCAGGACCATCATACAGCCCTAATAACTATTGTAACCTACCGGATCGTTTCCCGCTGAGGGTGGCTTTTCCAAGAGCGCCGCGATGACGATGGCGATCACAATCAGGATGAGCCATTCCGTTTCGCCGCTGAGACTCGTCGCTTGGGGCCAAGCAGGAAGCACGATGCCGCCAACGGCACGGGTGACCGGGCGGCAGCCAAGCACCCAACCATCATCCGGGACCGTTACCGCCGCCCCGGTCCACCCGTTGGTTATTTGGCAATCGTCAGACCCAGCCGAGATCTTCCAATGCCTTTGCGACATGGGGACGCAGCTTCAGGTGCCACTGTCCCTGGCGGTTGTCTGTTACCAGCACGTGGAGTTTGATAGCCGGACACTGATTCAGCGCAAGGGCGATCTTCCCAGCCAGCGTCCCATATCGAAGGTTTGCGGCGTTGTGATTCTTGTACCCCATCGCGCGGGCTATTTTGGTTGCGGTGATAGTATGGTCAGGTGCTCGGTAGTGGGCAGTTAAGTTCGATTTCGCGGTCGGAAAGTTCCAGGCTCACCAACGTGCGCTTGTAGTCACGCCTCGTGAGCGCGTCAATCGGATCCCGTTTACGTCGAGCCGGTTGCGTTGTGCGGAAGTCGTTGGGAGGGGGTGGGTTGCGCGGGAGCGGAAAAACGGTTTCCCCGCAGCCACCTCAAAATTTCCCGCGTTTGACGCAGCCCACCCCCCAAAAGAATCCAAATTTCCCGATTTTTCGACCACTTCAGGGACTTGACGGGGATCAGTTGCGGTGTTATCCTAGTCCCTAGTGTTTGCTCGGACTCCCACTTGCCCGCACCAAGGCCCCACCGATGCGAATCCAAGTCACCAAGCCGCTGTTCGCCTGGGATGACCTAGAAGACAGCCCCACCCTCAAGACGATGAAACAACTCCTGGAGGTCATTCCTGACGGGGATTTGTTGGACGGGCTCCAGGCGGCTCGGGGCAGAGGACGCGACGACGTTCCCGTGCGTGTGGCCTGGGGGGTGCTGGTGCTGAGCGTGGCCTTGCGGCATCCCTCGATCGAGGCCTGCCTGGGCGAACTGCGACGCAACGAGTCGTTGCGGAAGTTGCTCGGCATCGCATCGGAGGAGGCCGTGCCACGGAAGTGGAACCTCTCGCGGTTTCTGGACCGCCTGGGGCAAGAGCCGCACCTTTCGCGTTTGCACGGGATGTTTGACACGATGATCCAGCGGCTGGGGATGGCCGTGCCGGACCTGGGCCGCCACACGGCGGGCGATGCGACGAGCCTGAATGCCCGTCGCAAGCCGAGCAGCCAGGCGGAGGCGGAACAGCGCGAGGGGCTTCCTCAAGCCAGCGGCGGGCGGAAGGAGTACACCGACGAGGCGGGGCAGGTGACGCGTGTGGTGGAGTGGTTCGGCTTTAAGCTGCACCTGTTGGTCGACGTGCGGCACGAGGTGTCGTTGGCCTACCAGATCACCGACACCAAGACGGGCGACGGCGAGACGCTGCCGGCGTTGCTCGGCGAGGCGCAGGGCAACCTGCCGCCGGGCCGGATCGAGAGCTTGGCCTACGACAAGGCGGCCGACACCCACGACGTGCATGCGTTGCTTTCCCGACACCACATCAAAGCGGTGATCCAGAACCGCTCGTTGTGGAAGGACCAGCAGGAAGCGATGCTTCCCGGGCACGACGGCAACTCGAATATCGTGTACGACGAAGCGGGGACGGTGCATTGTTACGACCGCGTCAGCCAGCCGATGGTGCGACACCGGATGGCGTACATCGGCTACGAGCCGTCGCGGGAGACGATCAAGTATCGCTGCCCAGCGAAGCACGAGGGCTGGGAATGCCCGATGTCGGCCGTGTGCAACGCGGGGAAGCGGTATGGGCTGACGGTGCGCGTGCCGCGGGAGATCGACCTGCGTCGCTTCCCGGCGGTGCCGCGGGCGACGAAGAAGTTCGAGCGGTTGTACAAGGGCCGCACGGCGGTGGAACGGGTGATCGGACGGCTGAAGATTTTCTGGGGGGCCGACGACGGGAACCTGACGGGCAGCCGCCGGTTTTTTGCCCTGCTGGGCGTGATCCTGGTGGTGCACGCGGCGTTTGCCACCTTGCTGGCCATGGCCCCGCGATGGGAAGGCACCTTGGGGCAGACGAAACTCACGCCCATCGCCCAGGCCTTGTATGGACGGGTGAAAGCCAAGGTCCCGCGTCCCCGGAGGAAGCAACGGCTGAGGAGGCGAGACAAACAGCTTCGTCTGCGGTGGGTAGGCTGAACGCCACCGTGGAGAAAACCACGTCGTCCCGGCGGTGGCTGGGCTGACGAGCGGGATAGCGTGGGGCGGCGAGGGCCGCAAGACAAGACAAGCGACAGAAAGCGGCCCGAGGCCGTTGGCTGCGGCCGCAGGCGAGGCGAGGGGCAGTTCTGGAGACGTGCCTGGCTCTGGAGGCACGACGAGGGTCGTCTTACGTGCGACGGCTGGAGAAAAGCTGCATCTATCCGTGCTGCGCAACTCCTACCCCTTTGCCTCCCCCTGGCTTCCTCCGCCTGCAACGCAACCGGCTCGTAAACGCCGCAGGATGCACCTGTTTTTCAGCCTCCTCTTTCCGCTTTACTATCCCTGTCTGGCGAGACGGAGTCGGGCTATGCTGGCGAGCAACCCGACGAGGGATAGCCAGATCAGGGCGGGTGAATGACCCGCGGGCCCTGGCGGCTCCTGTCGCCGGGGCCCTTTCTCTACCCGTCGTTCATTTGCCCTGCTACGCCTCAAAAAACGCGCGCCGGAACCGCAAACCAACGCCGTTCTTACACCCACCAATTCTGCCGAAGACCCGAAAAACAGGCAAAGCCAGTTCGTCAATCATGCGCGGTAATGCTAAGCGCAGCCCAAAAGATGCGTAACGAAGTTGGGTTAGGAAAATTTGGTTATTCCCGGGACCGGCAGGGGGTAGTTTCCTTGGGCGTCGGGTTTGGTAGGTGGGTCCGCGTCGAAGGCTAAGACCTTCGGGGCGATCACGTGATTCGACTTCATCGCTTGTTCCCAAGTGATCACCTCGCCGGTGTAACATGCCCAAGTCGCCATAATGGCCAAAAGCGAACTGCGGGCCATGTATACCCCATTGTTGATCGGCTTTCCGTTACGAATCGCGGAAAACAGGGCCACGTGTTCCAGATCGAAGCGGTTACAGGGAGGACCCGAATAACGCCACGGCCGTTCGCCCTCGATGCGGTTGGCCAATAGGTCGCAGCGACCCTTGGTGCCGAAGAACCGATCAGAAATCTCCGTGGCACAGCCGTCCTGTTGGCGGCAGTAGGCGTACATTCGTGTGCCGTTGGCGTACTCGAACACCACGGCGTGGTGATCCCAAACATCACCGAACTGTGGCCCGACGCGGGTCTGCCGTCCGCCCGTGCCCCAGCAACGGAGCGGCGGCTCATCGTGCATGGCCCAGGCGGCTTTATCGAGATTATGGACCAGGTTCAAGCCGGGCAAATCCGCCGAGAGCCAGAAGAAATTGAACCAGTCCTGGATTTGATACTGCATTTCGGTCCAGCCGGGCTGTCGAGCCCGGCAACGGAGTCCGCCGGTGTTGCACATCTCTTGGATGGCCACGATCTCGCCGATGGCCCCGTCGTGGACGCGCTTCATCGTCTCCACCACGCCCGTGTCGTAACGCCAGGCCAGTCCTGACACAATGCTCAGGCCTTTTCGCTTGGCCTCCTCGCAGGCCGCCGCAACCATGCGGACCCCGGGGGCATCGACGGCATGGATTTTCTCGCAGAACACGTGTTTTCCCGCCTCGACGCAGGCTTTCAGATAGTGCGGATGGAAGAAGGTGGGAAGGGCCAACAGCACCACATCCACGCCGCTTTCCAAGACGTGCTTGTAAGCATCGAACCCGATGAAGCAGCGGTCGTCACTCACCTCGACCTGGCCGGCTTTTTCATTCTGGATGTTCCTTCGGCTGGCGGCGATATTGTCGGCGACGAGATCGGCCATGGCCCAGAGTTTGGCATTCCGATCGGCGTTCAAGGCGTTGACCGCGGCGCCGGTGCCCCGCGGTCCGCAGCCGATCAACCCGATCTTGAGCACGTCGCTTCCCGCGGCGTGGGCGCCCCGGGCCACCGCAAGCGCGCCGGCGACAGCCCCGGGAGCGGCTAACGTGGAGTGCTTAAGGAAATCGCGTCGGGAACATGGGATTTGTTGGGCCAGGTCCATGAGTTCAGCTCCCGTGAGGTAATTTGCGAATCACCAAGCCGCGCGACCGAGCCAGGCCGAAAGCGCGACGGGTTCGATGCCAAATTTCCAAACCGCGGCCGTTCGGTCGGCGGATGCAAAACTACTCCAGCGGAAATGGCTCCTCCTTGATATAAGCCGTGCCTTGCACCAAAGCCACCAATTGGCCCGACTCGTTGGTGACGCGGACCGTACAGACCGATAGGCGGCGGCTCCGCGAGACCTCGGTGGCCTCCGCGGTGAGCGAGCCGGTTCGGGTCGGTCGGAGAAACGAGATCGCGGCGTTCACCGCCACGGCGGCTTTGCCCCCGGTCTTCGCCGCCACCCCAAAGGCGAAGTCGGCCAAGGTGAAGACCACGCCGCCTTGGACTATGCCGAGGTTGTTCAAGTGGCGATCCTCGACTTGAAGGGTCGTCTTCGCGTAACCTGGACGCAGCTCGACCAGACGCATCCCGTTGGCCGCCGCGAAACGATCGTTCTCGAAGTGGCGACGCAGAGCTTCCAAGTTCTGAGGCATCAAGGAGAACCTACGACACATAGGGAGCCCGCCGGGGACGACTCAGCAAGGCGTCGGCCTCTTCGTCCCCCACGAATCGTTCCTGGGACGGGTCCCAACGGAGTTTGCGTTTCAACAACAGGGCGATATTGCACAGGTGGCAGGCGCTCACGCTGCGATGGTGGGTGAACACGTCGGAGATGGGCAGCGAGCGGTCCTGCACGCTGGCAAAGAAGTTCGCCATGTGGCTGGTCGGCTCCTTGCCGCGATAAAGCTTCCGGACTTCGTCGTCGAGCCAGACTCGTTCGGCATGGGTGAGATTTTCGATGGGCTGGCCGGTCAATTTTTCCCGGTTGACGAAAATTTCTCCGTTCTCGCCTGAGATCCAAATTCCGTTGCCGGGTCCGTCGCGCACGATAATCTCGCAGCCGTTGGCGTAGCGGAGCCGGACGTTGAACTCCGTAGCCGTGTTGTAGCTGTTGGGCAAAGTGATTTTGCCGGCGAAGAAATCGACGGGCTTGAAATCAGGCGGGAGAGTGGGAAACGTTCCCCGGCCTTCGATTTCCACGGGGCCGGTGTCCTCGCAGCCGGCAGCCCAGTGGGCGATGTCCACGTGGTGGGCCCCCCAGTCGGTCAGTTTCCCGCCCGAGTATTCAAGCCACCAACGGAACGTGCTATGGCAACGTTCGGGGCAATAAGGGACCTTCGGCGCTGGTCCGAGCCAGAGGTCCCAGTTGAGATGTGGGGGCGCCTCGCGAACTGGAAACGGTCCTGCGGCCTTCATCCCGCCGATCGAGCAGGTGATTGTGAGTTTTTTGCCCAGTCGGCCGGCGCGGGCCAGGGCCACGGCCTTCAGGAACATTTGCTTAAATTCCGTCCGCTGTTGGGTCCCGACCTGGAACACTCGGCCCGTCTCCCGAACCGCTCGGCAAATTTCCTTTCCCTCGTCGATGGTAAGGGTCAACGGTTTCTCGCAGAATACATCTTTCCCTGCGCGGAGCGCGGCGATGGCGATCAAGGCGTGCCAATGGTCAGGCGTGCCGATGGTCACGACGTCGATGTCCTTGCGATCGAGGAGCTTCCGATAGTCCTCGAAAATTTGGCACTTGCCGTCATAATGTGCGGCGAAGGCCTCGGCATGTGTTCGATCCACGTCGCAACAGGCCAGCATCTGGCCGAATTGCGCCGCGACATGGCCGATTTTCGCACCACGTCCTCCCACGCCGATCGCCGCGATCTTCCAGGGGCCTTTGGCGTGCTGGCTCAGCTCGGCTGGGCGAGGCTTGTCTGCTTTCGCGTTGGACTTGCCATCAGCGGCAAAAGCCAACGGCTTGCCGGACGAAGCGGCAGCCAAGCCCAGCGAGGTCGCCGTCAAGAACTCGCGTCGTGAAGGACGCTTCGAAGTCTCCATTGTCAGAATCTCCACAGAATGGACTCAGCAGGCCCAGCCAAGAGCACATGTCACTTCAGCAAAGGGGTACCGGCGCAAAGCACAACCCGGCGGCCTCAGCGTCGAGTCGCAAGTTGCCACTGGCGGCGAATCTATGACCAAGGCGTGTGGAAGTCAAGTCGCACAAAAACTTCGTGCATGGCATCAGGCGGGCGACGCTCGTGGCGATCGAACGCCGAAAGCTCTCCGCTCAGCAACCCCCTGGGGTGCGAAGCAGAAAACGCCAGCCCAAGCCGCGGGGGACCACGGAGCACGTCAGGCCGGGCACGCTGCCTGCCCGGCTTCGCGTCTGCTGGTCTTTCGGCGCCGGCCAGCAATGTGTTGGCTAAGGCTGGTTTGTGGTACGATGTACGTGTGCCAATCGTTTGATCCCGGCGCCGCACTGCTGCCCGAGGTGGCCTTCGCTCGTGGTCACGACTGGGGAAAGTTTTTATGGACAAAAGGCACAAAAAGAAGCTCGATGCGTTGAACCAACGGATTCAGCGGTTGCGTCAGCAGTTGGCCGGTGCGAAGCGACAGCGCGACGACCGCGGGGAAGCCGCCGCCTTGGCTCGGCAAATCGCCGAGGCGGAAGCCGAACTCGCGAGGCTAAAGACCGACGGCGCCTAGGGAAACTCGGGATCGTGGCTGCATGCGCGGCCATGTTGGGTCGGCTTACGTCTTGCCTCTTCCCGAGCCGATGCACAAGTCCGTTGGAATGCTCCGCGAGAACCGCGGCCAACATGCGTCGCCTGCGATTTCCCTCACGCCTGCGATTTCCGTCAATCCGTTACCCGCAGCTTGATCTCGTCCGAGTTGGCCTTCAATTCCGGGGCATACATCGCCCAGGCCTTGGTCGGCAGGGCGCTGAACTTGCCAGGCGTTTCGGCCCTCATGCGGTAGGCCACGCTGTGTTTGCCCCGGGCCAGTCGCGTGACGAAGAACACCACGCGATTGTCGCGGAATTCCATGTACGCCCCCAGGGCGTTGCCGTTGTAGCCGCTTTGCAAGTCCACCGGCTCGAAACCGGCTGGCTTCATGTCCTCGAAGACCAGGTACTCGTAGTCGTTCTTGCTGGCGATCTCTAATTCGATCTCCACCAACTCGCCGCTTTTCAGTTCCGCGAGATTCGCCAACTCCTCACGTTCATACTTCTCCACCCGCTGATCGACGACTTGGCCTCGCGAACCGGCGACCTTGGTCGTCTTATCGAGCTTTTTGAGGCGGTAGTACTTGCGCTCGACCTTGATCTCCAGGCCGGCCCTGGTGATCATGTCTTCAAGCGTGAAGTTAGTCAGATACCCGTTGAAATACAGCGGACCGCGGCCCTTGCGGCGGAGTTCGATCGTGTGCGGGCCGGCTTGGACCTGCTCGCCCTCGAGAACTAACTTGTTGTCGAAAGTAAACAGCGTGGCGGGCGTGACCTCGACCGCTTTCTGCAATTGGCCGTCGAACCAGACCTCGACGGTCATCTCGGGCTTGTCCTCGCCGCTGGCGCGGAGGAAGTCGGCAAGGGCCTCGATCACCAGGGCCGTGTCGCGCGTCGAGTTCCAATAGGTGGCGTGCTTGCGGTTGTTCAAGAGATACTTGACCAAACGCGGGGCCAATTCGCCCTTGGGATCGGTCCGCGCCAGCAGCTTGAGGTAATAGGCCTCGGCCTCGATCTCGCTGCCATACCAGAACCACCAAAAATTGCCTTCGGGCAGGTTCAGCCAAGCAGTCTGGTTCTCATCGTCTTGAACCACGTACTGTCCGATATTTTGGAGGATCATGGCCAGCTTGTCCTTGTCGCCCAATTTCTCGGCAGCAAGACCAAATAGCGCCATGCCGTACACCGACAGTTTCGTGCGGTCGCGGAAGAGGAATTCGTGCATCTCGGCGTTTCGCACGCCAGCATCGACAAGGACCATGTAGACGAAGGCATCCAGGTTGTCGGCCTGGTCCTTCCACGGTCGGACCTTGGGCTGCTTGAGGCCGTTCTTGATCTTTTGCACTTCAGCCTCTTGGTAGCGTTTGAGCCATTCGACGCCCCGTTCGAGCATCCCGGGAACCAGTGCGACATCGTTGTGCTGGGCGATCTGGAGGCCGTGGACCACATAGGCCGTGGTGTGCGGCGACGAGTACTCGCCGTAGCCAGAGAACCAACCCCAACCGCCGTCCGAGAGCTGCATCTCGGTGAGCCGCTTGACGCCCTCTTTGACCATACGATCGACTTCTTTCCGATCGAACACCGGGTTGCGATCCAGGCGTTTCCACTGCTTGGCCCGTTGGGCGTCGTCGCCGATCTCCTGGGCGTTGAGGTTGGTGCGTTTCTTCTGAATCTCATCGAGGTCCAGACCCATGTCGAGAAGGATCTTTTGCGTGATCACCGTGGGCAGGAAGCGGCTGAGGGTCTGCTCGGTGCAGCCATAGGGATAGTCGACCAGATAGGGCAAGGCATCGACCATGGCCCCGGCGAGCGTAGGCGAGTAGCGAATCTCCAAGCGGGTTTGCTTGGGCCGCCGCTCGGCCGGAACAGTGAATTCCATCTTTCCGCCGGGCTGGTTCGGCCGGATGACGCCGGACCGGGCCTCCATCTTCAACATCCCGTGGACGTAGCAGGGGAACCTCTGTTCCATGGCGTCGGATTCTTCATCGGTGAGGGCCTTCATGCGCACGACGGCCTCGCCCTCGTCGAGGACCTTGACGCGCCAATCGACGCGGGCCTCGCCGTTGGGGGCGATCTCCACCGTGCGGAGCGTCTGGTCCATCGCCTCCAGCGTCTTGCCTTCTAGTTCCAAAGCAACCTGCACGCGCTTGGCAGTCTTCAGGTAGTTATGGACGTTGGCCGAAAGGACGACTTCGTCCTTCTGCACGAAAAACCGCGGGGCCTGGAGGCGGACGATGAGGTCTTTGCGCGTGACCACGTCGGTCTGTCCTTCGCCCACCTTGGTGCCGTGGCCAAGGCCCCAAACCTTGATCCGCCAGGTGGTCAGGTTTTCGGGCATGTTGAGCGAGACCTGGGCGGTGCCGTCGGGAGCGGTTTCCAAGGCGCCGACCCAGAGGGCGGTGTCGGCGAATTCCTTGCGCACGGTGGGCTGGACGAGTGCGGGCCCTTTCTCTTGCTCGCCAGCCGCATCCGCTTTGGCCAGTTCGGCGGTTTCCATCATGCCGGGGGCAGCGGCCCCCATCGGCGCCGCAGGAGCGAGCATTGCGTCGGCCTCGATGGCTCTTCCGGCTGACCTCCGCTCCATCATCATCCCGGCGCGCACCCGGTCGCGAGCGCCGAACCCGCCCATGCCTCCGGCGTGGCCGCTCAAAGCCAATGCCTTCGCTCCGTTGGTGGCCACTTCATCCACGGCCGTGGCCCCGAACAGCCCGATGTCGTTCATGCCGATCGTATTCGGTGGAATCAGGTTCCCCGAGCCGCGGTCGAGGCTCGCTTCGGTCTGCGGGTGGTGGTGGCGACGCCATTTCCAGAAGAAGGCCTTAATCTCAGGCACGTTCGTGCCGCCAGAGATGTACTCGACCGACTTGTCGTAAATGGCCACCACGGTCGAGCCCACAAAGGGGTTGCCGTAGAAATCAGTGAGCTTGAGTTTCACCTCGGCCTTCTGGCCCGGCCGGTAGGTCGGCGACGAAGGCGCGATCTCGACCGACAAAACCCGTTTCTCCGGCGGCACCACGATTTCCTTGGTTTCGGTGTGGACCTTGCCGTCGGCGATGGAGAGGGCCTCGACGAAGAAATTGGGCATGTCCCTCTTGACGACGGCGATTTCTTCGACCGTGCTTTTACCCTCCAGTCGCACGACCTTCGGCGGCAGGTACACGCCGTTGGAGGGCCTCGCGAACAACAGTACCGTCCCACCGGTACGGTTCGTGTTGATCATCAGCTTCACCTTGTCGCCGGGTTGGTACTCGCGTTTGTCGGGAATGAGTTCCACGGCGTTAAAGCGGTAATCGGAGCCGTCGAAGGCCGTGCCGATGACCGTCAGAACGTAACCGCCTTCGATGACGTGCTCGTTGGCGTCGGTCAGCTTATAGGAAATGCGGTACTGCCCCGGCTTGGCGGCCACGAGTTGGGCGTGGGCCAAGCCTTCTTCGTTCGTGGCGAGTTCCTGTGTATGGACGGCCTTTTCCACCGGCTTGCCGTCCTGATAGGAAATGGCCAGCAAGGTGAGCTTGCCAGGCCCTTGGACCGGCTTGCCATCGAGCGTCCGCGCAGAAAAGTGGGCCTGGATCGTATCGCCCGACCGATAATAGCCGCGGTCGACCCAGGCGTAGACCGTGAACGGTTTGCGGGCCACGAGCACGCTGCCCGAGCCAACGATGGTCCGCCGCGACTGATCGACCACTTCCGCCGTGATGGAATACTGATGGTCTTGGTCGGGATGCAGGGCCTTGGCCACCGCGGTGTCGATCTCGACCTTGACCGTGCCGTCCGGACCGATCTCCACCTCACGGTCGGCCACGAGCTCGGGCGGCTGCGAGGCCCGGGGCCACCAGAACGGCCAAGGTCGCGGGCAGCCCCAGACGCGCCAGCCGGGATACCAATCGTAATCGTAGGCGAACCACCAATAGCCAGGCTCGTAGAGCCAATCCCAGGGGGCCACCGGGTACCATCGCTCGCTGTGCGCGGTCCGCGTCACTTTGTATTTGACCTTGGCCTTGGTCACCGGCGAGCCGAAGTAGTATTTAGCCGTGATTGTGGCCGTGATCTTCTCGCCGAGCATGACTGGCTCTTTGGGAGCGTCGACGGCGACCTCGAACTCGGGCTTTTTGTACTCCTCGACACGGAAGCTACTGCCGCCGTGATTGACGATCGACAGGCCATATTGGCCGAGCGTGGCGTCGGCCGGCAGGTCGAACTCGCCCTCGATGCCGCCGTAAGCATCGGAAGTGAACTGCTTTTCAAACACCTTTTCGCCCTTAGGATTGTGGATTTCTACGGCGAACGACCGGAGGGCGAAATCGGAGGTGTCCTCCTGGTCGTATTTGGCTTGGCGGACCCAGAACTTGAAATGCACCTTCTGGCCGGGCCGGTAGACCGGCCGGTCCGTGATCGTGAAGACCTTGACTTGGTGATATTCGGCGTCGTGGACGCGGCCGTACCACACGCCGGTGAAGCCCAGATACGCGAATCGGCCCTCCGGCGTGCGCGCCGTCACGATCCAATGGAAATCTTGCGGCTGGTCTTTCGGATCGAGGAGCACCTGGCCGTCGGCGTCGCTATGTTCGGCAAATTGCTTGACCTGAATCTGGAATTGCCGGTTGTCGCGATGTTCGACACGATAGCCGAAGAACTCGACGTTGGCCTTGGCGATCGGCTTGCCAGTGATGGCGTCGGCCACGAAATACCACGATTTGCCGTCGAGCGGCTTCTTGGCGATGGCCGTGTCGGCGACCCAAAGCACGATGTAGCTCGTGTTGCCGTCGCGCATCTTGGCGGTAAGCAAATAGGCCCCCGGCTTCTGAAGCGGCGTGGCGACTGTCACCCGCTTGTCGAAGTGCTTCTCGCGTGGCTCTAATTGCATGGTCCACGCGGCGACCTGCGGGCCGAGATAGCGTCGCTGGTCCTTTTCGACCAATCGGAAGCCGAGATCGCCGACGTTGATGTTCTCCCAATTGAGCTGCCTGGGCCGGGACTTGATATAGCTTTTCACGTCCTCCAGAAGCTTATCGGCCAAGATTTCATGGGCTACGAACTCCACCGACTTGCCGTTGCGAAAACGATATTCGACGGTCGCCCCTTTACCTGCCGGCTGGGTCATGACCGGCTCAAACCGGCCCCAATTACCCTCGATCTGCCGCAGCCGTTCGCGGTAGTTCGCCACCGTGTCGGCCCCGGCTACCGGTGGACGCGGGCCGAATTGGCGTCTAGCGAACCGCTTGAGCATGGGAAGGGGGCGTTCGCCGGAACTGGCTAGCTCGACGCACTTCTTCCAGTACTCTGCCGCCCGGGGGTATTGCCGCCGATTCTCAAAAATCTCGGCCAGTTGTTCCAAGGCGCGAAGCCGCAGCCCACCCTCGGGCGTTTCCGCCACCTGTTGGTAAATCTTGATGAAGTTGAACTCCTCAGGCAGTTTGAACCGCTTGATGCCGGTTGCCAGCCTAGCGATGGTTTCGTCTTCGCCCAGCGTGTGCAGGGCGTAGGTCCCGCTCTGATTCTCCTGCGAATCGTCGATCGCACCGCGGCCGAAGAACCAGCCGTACTCGGCCATGGTCTCCACGCCGAACTGGCCGCGGAGGAAATCCGCGAACTGCATCCGCACCGCGTCGGCCAGCTTGGGATTGATCTCTGCGGCCTGCGCCAAGCACCACCGCCACCGCTCGCCGTCGGACTTGGCGTCTTCGAACCGCTTCGGGACGGCGTGGAAGATGGGATTGCCGTTGTCATCGACCGGGGCCCCGCGGGTCTGCGGGTAATATCCCCAGCCGGGTTCGTAGTCGGGCAGGACCGTCAGGTCGGTAAGGTATTGCAAACGCCACGCTTCCCGGGCGCCACGGCTGTCGAGCCACATTCCCGCCAAGGCCAGCATGAAATCGGCAGCCGCGGCGCGGTCGTCGTCTTTTTGGGCCAAGGGTAAGGCTTGAACCATGAGCTGCAAGGCCCGCACCCGATCCCGCTCCATAGCATTGGCCACTTGGCCGCCACCGCGGTGATGGCCGCGCTCGAACTTCCCGGCAATGATGAATCCCTGATGCTGCACCTCTAAGTAGGTTTGGGCCGCGGTCCAGAGGAGCCGCCAATTAGTTGGGTGCGCCGCGATGACGGCCTCGCGGAAGGCGTCGATCTCGTTCACCCGATTGAGCCGCTGGAGGGCCTGGATGGCGAGTTGCAAGTCGTCGCCCACCTGACGTGGGTCGGCATTGGGATTCAAAGCCAGCTCGCGGAGGCCCTCGTAGGCGTCCTTGAAATTACCGTCCTGAAATGTCTTTCGGAGCCGCTCCCGCGTTTCGCTTTCGGACTTAGGCGCCGCTGGACCCGAGCCGGAAATTCCCATCAGAACCACTCCTGCTAGCATCAGACACGCCACCAATCGGGCCCTATTCATGGCAGCCAACTCCTTGACTTTCTGAGAAGCAGAACACGGGAAGGTAAAGCCTCGCCCTGAACCGGCGACCGCAATCTTGGCCGGCCGAAGCTCGTTGCCGACCCAAGTACATCCCTTAGACGCTCCGCCCTCCCGGCAAGTTCCGGCTTCAAGCATAGGGGAACCAAGCTTTCCTGACGACCCCCTCCCTAGAAGGGCTGGCGCGCCAAGACCTTGCCCTTCCTCTCACGGCAAGATAGAAAACGAGTAGCGGCGCTGGATTCTGCCGGACCTTAGACTTTTCGCTGCAAGGAGCCCTTCCAGTGCGCTCGGTTGACGCCAATATGGGACAGAACGATTCTCGCGGTATTGCGAGGGGTTCGGAGCCACACCTCATTACCGAAGATCCACGTTATCGGACGCCGCGAAGGCGGTTGTTCTATCAAGTGGTAAAGTTCATTCTCCTACCGGCGGCGATTCTTTGGGTGTCAGGAGAGGCCACGATCGCGGCAGATGAGGGTGCGGAAGACCCTCCGCGGCCGATCGACGAGCAGCAACAGCAACAGTTTCGCAAGACGGTGACGGCGGCCCGCTTGGCAATGAGCCGTCGCGACCCCGCCGGCGGCAAGCGGCATGCCAAGGCGGCGCTGAAGCTCGCTCAAACCCCCGAGGAGCACGCCGAAGCGGCGCGATTGGACGCCCTGGCCCAGTATCTCGAGGAATTCTGGAAGACCATGGGCCGAGTGCTCGGGGGGTTGATGCCTGCCCAAGAGTTTAACGTGGGCAGCACGCCCTTGATCGTGGTCGAGACGAGTCCCACGCACGTCACCTTCCGCTCCGAAGGTCGGAACCGGACTTATGCCCTTCGAGATTTGCCGCTGCCGGTGATCGAGGCCTTGGTTCTCGGCGGTTTCACCGACAACGCCGACACCAAAATCCTTTTTGCCACGTACTTGACCATGGACGCCCAAGGCGATCGCCAGGCCGCCCGCAAGCTTTGGCAAGAATTGATTGCCCAGGGAAAAGACGTGAGCGACCTTTTGCCCGAACTCGATGTCCCTCTGGTCGGTCAGGTCACCCGACCGGGTTCGCCCAGTCCTAGCGAAAAACCAGACCTCCCGGAAAAATCTCCTGTGGCAGGCGCCGAACTCCCCTCCGACCCGGCCGAATTGCGCAAGGCCGAGCAACTGGTCCGCGAGCGATTCGAGCTCGATCGCAACCTGGCGTCCAGCGCTTCCGGCAAGCTGAAATTGGCAGAGAAACTGGCCACTGCGGCCGAAGAGGCTGAGCTTCCGGCGGCGGTCCGTTTCGTCATGCTTCGTGAGGCCCGCGACTACGCCTTGGCCGCTGGCAAACCCGCCGCCGCGTGCGAGGTGATCGACCGCGTGGCCGAGCATTTCTCGGTGGACGTACTGGAGTGGAAGATCGAGGCCTTGGAACAATCGGCCAAGGCCGCCCGCACAGCGACCGGCAGCAAGGAAACCGCCGAATGCGCGTTGAAGGTCGCCGAGGAAGCCTTTCGCGCCCGCCGCCTCGACGAGGCGGAGCGCCTGGCGGCCATCGCCTTGGCGACCGCCCAGCGGACCAAGAGCGTTTCCCTCTTGCAAAAGGTTCGGGAAGCGAAACTCGAAATCGAACGCGCCGCCAAGACTCCCGAAAAATCGGAGAAACAGAACCGAGTACCTCGTCGCGTAACGTCGGGGAAGTGAAGAGGAACAGACGGACTGGAGACCAACACGCCCTCGCCAGGGTTGAAGAACACCTCTGCATCCCACGTGGACGTACTTGCAACTTCACAACATTTCATTTCTAAGACTTCGGTCCCGCGCCCCATTCCCTCATCGGCCGCCATCCAGCCCACCCCCACTGGCGTTGACGTGATCGCACGCCGTTGGACGTCTTCAGAACAGCACCGCTGATCGGCCGTGAATTTTCCGATTCCGGCGGAGGGCCGCGCTGCCTGTTACCTTGAAGGAGGCCGTGGCCAATTTTAAGAAGGAGATTTTACAAAAATTGACTCGCGTGGTGTGTTTGCCACTCAGCGCGGCTAACGAGTGTGCCAGAAAGACGTAATGACTTTAGCCTCCAGAATGTGCTGGTTTTTTCCCGGTTCCAGCGACTATTGATTTGAGTTTCTTCGATCCATGGTGAGCAAACTACTTCCATTGCATCTTTGCTATGTTAGAATAAGCGATCGAGGTTTCCGCGGCTTGGCCAACGCGGTGGGGGCGAAGAGGAATCGCGGGGCGAGCTGGAGAGCCGCCATGCCTGGATGAGCCCGTTCGACTGCTGCGATCGGGAGATTCCGAGTAACCGATTAAAGATTGGTACGCCCTCGTCGATGAAGGATTCCTATCCATTCCCGCCATGGATCGACCGGGCCCGGCCGCTGGCTGGCGCTGTTTTAGCGGTGGTGCCGGTCTATCTGATTGCTCTCTTGTACTACGGCGGTTCGCCGCGGACGACGGACGTCGGCTATGAACCGGTGCAGCCCATCCCTTATAGCCACGCAGTTCACGCGGGCGTGCTGGGGATTGATTGTCGCTATTGCCACACGAACGTCGAGACCTCGGCGCACGCTCTCGTCCCGCCCACGCAAACGTGTCTGAATTGTCACAATCAGATCGCGGCCGATAGCCCTAAGATCCTGCCGATAAAGGAAAGTGCCGCGAGCGGGCAACCGATTCGCTGGGTCCGCGTTCATGACCTGCCCGACTACGTCTATTTTGATCACAGCGCCCACGTTTCCCGGGGCGTGGGTTGCGTGTCCTGTCATGGGCGCGTGGACCGAATGGAGCGTGTGCAGCAAGTAGAGCGGCTCAGCATGGGGTGGTGTCTGGAATGTCATCGCAACCCGGAGCCGCATCTGCGTCCGCAAGCTTTTATCACACGAATGGATTGGACGCCCGGCGCCGATACTTCGATCGGGGCCAAGATTCGCAAGCAGAACAACATCAATCCTTCGACCGATTGCAGCACATGTCATCGTTAGACCGCCGACACGCGAAGCCCATGTTGCCGCACGACGTTCGACCGTCGGAGTTTGTTGGATCAGAGGAGGGGGGACCAAACGACGGGGCCGGGCTGGCCCACGCCACGTATTGGCGGAGTTTGGCGGAACTGGCCAACTCCCAGGAGTTTCGCGCCTTGGCCGAAGCCGAGTTTCCCGCCGCCGAAGACCCGAGTGGACTCTCGCGACGCCGTTGGCTGCAATTGATGGGCGCCTCGTTGGTGTTGGCCGGGGTCAACGGTTGCCGTTGGAAGAAGGATGAGATTCTTCCCTTGACCACGCAACCCCCCGACCGATTGCCTGGTCAGTTCCAACGCTTCGCCACTGCCCGCGAGATGGCCGGCGCGGCAATTGGGCTCTGGGTCACCTCGGTGGATGGAAGGCCAATCAAGATCGAAGGCAATCCGAAGCATCCGGCCAGCCTCGGCGCCACCGACGCTTGGAGTCAGGCATCGATCCTCGAACTCTATGATCCGGATCGTGCGCAATGGATCGTTGACCGGACCGGCCAAGAGGAAATCGCGCAGACTTGGGGCCGATTCGCGGAGTGGCTTCGCCCCCAACTCGCCGAGCTGGAAAAGGCACAAGGTGCGGGCCTGGCGATTCTCAGCGAGGCATCGAGTTCGCCTACCTTGATTGGTCTCCGCGATCGACTTCTGAAACGATTTCCGCAGGCCGCCTGGTTCGAGTACGAGCCGATCTCGCGGGATAACGAGCGTTTGGGATCGCGTTTGGCCTTCGGTCAGGTAGTTCGCACGCAGTTGGCGTTGGACAAGGCCCGGGTCATCGTGTGCTTGGACGCGGACGTTTTGGGAGTCCATCCTGCTGCGGTGCGTTACGCTCGGGATTTCAGCAAGGGCCGCGATCCCGCCGCCGGCCCCATGAATCGACTTTACGTGGTGGAACCAAGCTTTACGATCACCGGCAGCGTCGCTGATCACCGTGTGCCGCTGCGCTGTAGCGAGATCGCTTGGTTCGCTAAGGCCTTGCACGCTGCCGTGGTGGGGCAGGCGGGCGAGAATGCAACCACCGGAGAGCCAACCGCCCGGGCCGATTCCTCGACTCAGGAAGCGCAGGAATCCTCGGCTGCTACGGCCACGGCAGACGTTGCGCTCATGTTGTCATTCGTGCAGGCCATGGCCAGAGATCTCAAGGCGAATGGCCCGAACACAGCGGTAGTGGCCGGTCCGCGTCAGCCGCCCGAGGTCCACGCCCTGGTCCATGAAATCAACGCCACTTTGGGAAACGTTGGCACAGTGGTTTGGTATACCGCGGATCCCGACCCGGATCGCTTGCCGCACGTGGAGGCCATGAAGGTTTTATGCGAGGCCATGTCGGCGGGCAAGGTGCAAATGCTGGTGATCCTCGGCGGCAATCCGGTCTACGATGCCCCCGCCGACGTCGGCTTCGCCGAGGCGATCGGCAAGGTCCCGGCACGAATTCACTTGAGTTTGTACGACAACGAGACGTCGCGCCGCTGTACTTGGCTGCTGCCGCGGAGCCACTATTTGGAATCATGGGGCGACGCGCGGGCCTGGGACGGGACGTATAGCGTGGTTCAGCCGCTGATTGCGCCCCTGTATGACACCCGCTCGGCGATCGAATTGTTAGCGATGCTCGATGGCCAGGCGGAAGTGGACCCGCGGGCTTTGGTCCGGGAACGGTTTCAACAGATCGTCGGCGAGGGTTGGGAATCCCGATGGGAGGCAGCCCTGGAAAGCGGGCTTTTGGCCGATTCGGCCTGGCCGCCGACAACGCCCCAGCTTGCGCGAAAGCCGGCTCCCTCAATTCTTGGTTCCCCACCGGAGCGAGGGAATGGGGCTTGGGAGGTTGTGTTCGCTCCCGACGCCTCGGTGTATGATGGCCGCTTCGCCAACAACGGTTGGCTTCAGGAAATGCCCGATCCCATCACGAAGTTGACTTGGGACAATGCCTTGCTGCTCAGCCCGGCGTCGGCGGCGAGTCTGGGCGTTGAGCACGGCGCGGTGGTAAGGCTCAGCCTTGGGGGACGCGAGGCATCGCTGCCCATTTTTGTCACGCCGGGCGTGGCCTCGGGGACGCTGGTGGTCGCTTTGGGTTACGGCCGGACAGCGGCGGGCAAGGTAGGCGGCGACCTCGAAGGCGGAACCCCCATCGTGGGCTTCAATGTATATCCCCTCCGAACCAGTCAGGCGATGGGATTCGCCCGCGGCGCATCGCTTACTCCTACTGGCGACACGTATCCGCTGGCAACCACGCAGGACCATTCGATCATCGACGTGGTGGGGATGCGGGCCCGGGGCCAACGCGTCGGCGATTTGATCCGAGAGTTCACGCTGGACGAATATCGTGAAAAATCCAAAGCCGATCCCCATTTCGCGCGGCATGTGCAACACTTGCCGCCTCTAGAGTCGCTTTGGCAGGAATTTTCCTACGATGGCCGCCGATGGGGGATGACGATCGACTTGTCGAAGTGCATCGGATGCAGCGCCTGCGTGGTGGCTTGCCAGGCCGAGAACAACATTCCGGTCGTTGGCAAGGATCGGGTGCTTCGCGGCCGCGAGATGCACTGGCTGCGGGTGGATCGTTATTACCGCGGCGACGCGGCGAATCCTCGGGCCGCCCATCAAGTGATCCTCTGTCAGCAGTGCGAAAATGCCCCTTGCGAACAGGTCTGCCCCGTGGCCGCCACCGTGCATTCCCGCGAGGGGCTCAACGATATGGTCTATAACCGCTGCGTGGGGACGCGGTACTGTTCGAACAACTGCCCCTACAAGGTCCGCCGGTTCAATTTCTTCAATTACCGCAAGGACCTCGAAGATCCCGAGAACGAAGTTCGCAAGATGGTCCTCAATCCCGAGGTCACGGTGCGGAGCCGAGGGGTGATGGAAAAATGCACGTTCTGCGTGCAGCGGATCCAGGCAGCCAAGATCGACGCCAAAAACCGCCGTGTGTCGATCCCGGACGGCGCGATTCAGACCGCTTGCCAACAGGTTTGCCCCACGCAAGCGATCGTTTTCGGGGACTTGAATTATAAGGACGATCAAGGACGGCCCAGCCGAGTGGCCCAGCTTCGCCAGGCCGATCGGGCTTACGAAATCCTCGCCGAGCTGAACGTGAAGCCACGAACGAGCTATCTGGCCGTGATCCGAAACCCGAACCCGGACGTGGAGAGCCTTGCCCTTAAGTTCACCTAAACGCAAGAAGCGGGAACGTTCCCTCCCTTCGCGTGAAAGCGGAAGAACCGCCGAAATCCGAGTTGGAGCTGGAAGTTGAGCATGAGTTCTGTTGCCTTCCCAGCCTTTGACAACACGAGCGACGACCCGACCGTTCGGGCGCCCTTGACCACGCCTGGTCAGAACTTCCAGACGATCACGGAAACGGTCTGTCGCGTGGTGGAGCGACCTCGTCCGCCGTTGGGATGGTACATCGCCTTCGCCATCGCCGTGGCTTGGACAGGCGTGTTCTTTTTGCTGGTGGTTTATTTGGTGTCCACGGGCATTGGCGTGTGGGGCAATAATGTCCCCGTGGCTTGGGCCTTCGACATCGTGAACTTCGTGTTTTGGATCGGGATCGGTCACGCCGGCACGTTGATCTCGGCCATCTTGTTCTTGTTCCGTCAGAAGTGGCGAACGAGCATCAATCGGGCCGCGGAGGCGATGACGATTTTCGCGGTGATCTGCGCTGGGCTGTTCCCAGCCCTTCACGTGGGCCGGGTGTGGGTGGAATACTGGCTCTTTCCCTATCCCAACCAAATGGGGATGTGGCCCAATTTTCGCAGCCCCTTGGTTTGGGACGTAGTGGCGGTAAGCACCTACGGGACGGTGTCGCTATTGTTTTGGTATCTAGGGATGATTCCAGATTTGGCGACGCTGCGAGATCGGGCCACGGGAACAGTCCGCAAGCTGCTCTACGGCCTGTTTGCCTTGGGCTGGCGCGGCTCCGCCCGGCAATGGCATCGTTATGAACGGGCCTACTTGCTTTTGGCCGCGCTCTCCACACCGTTGGTCCTTTCGGTCCACTCGGTGGTGAGCACCGATTTCGCCGTGGCCCAGTTGCCGGGTTGGCACGTCACCCTCTTCCCGCCCTACTTCGTGGCCGGGGCGATCTTCAGCGGCTTCGCCATGGTGGTCACGCTGATGGTGCCTGCCCGGGCTTTTTTCGGGCTGAAGGACCTGATCACTATCCGCCATCTGGAGAACATGAACAAGTTCATCCTGGCCACCGGCTGCATGGTGGGCTATGCCTACGCCTTGGAAGTCTTCGCAAGCTGGTACAGCGGGAACCAGTATGAGTGGTTCGCGATGGTGAACCGGGCCGTGGGGCCGTATGCGTGGTGTTATTGGACCATGGTCTTTTGCAATGTGGTGGTCCCGCAGTTGTTCTGGTTCAAGTCGTGGCGGACTTCACCGTGGCGGATGGTGCTCGTGGCTGTGCTGGTCAATGTCGGCATGTGGATGGAACGCTTCGTGATCATCGTCGTGTCGCTGAGTCGAGACTTTTTGCCTTCGAGTTGGGAAATCTACAAGCCCACCTGGGTCGACTTGGGCATGTTGGCCGGGAGCTTCGGGTTGTTCTTTACCTTGTTCCTCCTGTTTTGCCGTTATTTGCCGATGGTCGCCATGGCCGAGGTCAAGGCCGTGCTGCCAGCGGCCCACGGGAGCGGACATCGACATTAGGAAAGAATGCAGGATCTCCGCGGCGATTGCCCGGGGTGGCGCAAAACGTCGCTTGGCGAATGGCGAGAGTTGTTAACCGATGATCGAACCGTCCACCTCGAGTACAAATGGCTTGGAAGAACCCGCCACCGTCATCGCCGGATTGGTGGCCGAGTTCCGTACGCCCGACGCGCTGAAGGCCGCCGCGACCAAGGTCCGCGACGCTGGGTATCGCCTTTGGGATGCACACAGCCCGTTTCCGATTCACGGGATGGAGCGGGCCATGGGCATCCGGCCGACGATCCTGCCTTGGCTGGTATTTTGTGCAGGCTTGACGGGCGCCGCGGCGGCCTTGCTGTTGCAGTGGTGGACCAATACCATCGACTATCCTTTCCTGGTCAGCGGCAAACCATTTTTCAGCCTGCCGGCCAACATCCCCATCATCTTCGAGCTGATGGTGCTTTTGAGCGCCTTTGCGGCATTTGGCGGGGTCCTGGTGCTGAATCTGCTTCCGGAGTATCGGCATCCAGCGTTTTCGGTGAAGCGATTCGCGCGGGTCACGTCGGATGGCTTCTTCATTTCGATCGCCGCGAGCGATCCGAAATTCGATCTCAGCGCGACGCGAGCGCTGCTGGAATCGGCGGGCGCGGTGGCGGTGGACGTGTGTTACGCCCCAGCAGAGGCCCCACGGCTGCCGGGGGTTTTGAAGTGGGGGTTGGTGGTGGCGGCTTTGCTGGCTTTGATCCCCCCGCTCTGGATCGCCCGGCAACGCCAGATCCCGTCGGATGTGCCACGACTGCACATCATTCAAGACATGGATTTTCAGCCGCGGTATCAGGCCCAAGGGGTAGGGCGATTTTTCGCCGATCGACGAGCCACGCGGCCGCCTGTGCCTCATAGCATGGCCGTGGGCGGACGCCAGCTCGATGCCCATTTCTACCAGGGCCAAATCGACGGTCAATGGGCCACGACGTTCCCGATCCCTGTAGACCGGGAAACGATGGAACGGGGGCGCGAACGGTACAACATCTATTGCGCTCCATGTCACGGACTTGCCGGTGAGGGCGATGGAATGACCCACCAGCGAGCCGTGGCCCGACGAGAGCCCGGTTGGGTCCAGCCGCGATCGCTCCACGTGTCCAACGTGCGTGAGCAGCCGGTGGGCCGGTTGTTCCACACGATCACTCACGGCCTGAACACCATGTCCGGGTACGCGGCGCAGATCCCCGTAGCGGATCGTTGGGCCATCGTGCTCTACGTTCGGGCCCTCCAGCGAAGCCAGAACGCGGTGTTGGACGACGTTCCCACGGCGCTGCGGCCCGCCCTTCTTCAGGAACCGACCAAGCCATGACCTCCCAGCCTTCCGTCGAACTCGCTCCCCAGCAAATCACGCTCGAGGGTATCTCCCCGCGGATCCTGGCCGGTCTGCGGATCGTTGGGGCCGCTGCCTTGGTCATTGGCTGTGCGTTAGGCGTCGCCTGGCCGGATGGGATCCCACTGTTCTTTCGTGCCTACCTGACGAGCTTCTGTTATGTCCTGGGCATGGTACTCGGCTCCCTTTTGTTGGTGCTCTTGCTCCACGTTTCCCGGGCGGGTTGGGGCGTGGTGGTCCGCCGGCTTGCCGAAGTATTGGCCGGCCATGTTCCCTTGATGGTCATTCTGTTCCTGCCGATCGTGCTGCCGCTCCTCTGGGGCAGTTCGAGTCTTTATGAATGGGCAGATCGGCATGCCGTCGAGCATGACGAACTCTTGCGTCACAAGGCACCTTATTTGAATCCGGTATTCTTCACCATTCGCGCCGCGGGGTACTTTCTGGTTTGGTGGCTGGTGGCCCGATTCTTCCTGGAAACTTCGGCGGAACAAGATTCCACCGGCGACCCTCGCTTGACGAATCGCATGGAGCGTGCCAGTGGGCCGGCGATCTTGCTGCTCGGCTTGACTGTCACGTTCGCGTCCTTCGACTGGCTGATGTCGCTCGACGCCCGCTGGACCAGCACCATCTACGGGGTCTATTATTATTCTGGGGCCTTTGTCGGCGCAGTTGCCCTGTGGATTTTGTTGGCGATGGGCCTCCAAGCGTCCGGCCGGTTGAAGGAAGTGATCACCGTGGAGCATTACCACGATCTCGGCAAGCTGCTGTTCGCCGCCGTGGTGTTTTGGGCCTACATCGCCTTCTCGCAATACCTGTTGATCTGGTACGCGAACATTCCCGAGGAAACCACCTGGTATCGCGATCGGCAGACGGGGGCTTGGCTCTACGTGTCTTTGGCTCTCGTAGTGGGACATCTGGTGTTGCCGTTTTTCGGCTTGCTATCGCGGGAAGCAAAGCGGAACAAGGCAATCCTCGGTTTTTGGGCCGCATGGCTGCTGGTATTCCATTGGATCGACGTATCCTGGTTGGCCATGCCCGGCTTAAAGCGGGAAGGATCGCCCTGGGGCCCGATCGACCTTTGCCTGACCGTTTCGCTGGTGTGTTTCTATCTGGCCAGCGTCCTGCGACGCGCCGTGGAGCGTCCCCTCGTGCCCCTGCGTGACCCGCGACTGGCGGAATCCTTGGCCTTCGAGAATTTTTAAGGTCGGAGAAGTTCGATAGCGGACGGAGGAACGTAGCACTGGTGGGTAGGAAGACCTTCGCGTTCGTCACGATCGGGCGTTTGGGACGCCGCCGGGCGGGCGTAGCGTTGGCTACCTCCTAGGGAGGCAAACGATGGTCCAGAGCGACGACATCAAGACCTGGAAAATCGCCTTGGCGGGCGCGGTGGGCGCAATCTCCGTGTTGGTCATCGTCCTCGCCCTGCAAGTCGTTTATTATCATGCCGTCGCCGCGCAATTTGTCGAAAAAGAAGTGAATCCCCCGCTGATCGAAACGCAAGCGGCGATGAGCCGGCAGCAAGACAAGCTCCTGCAATGTCAATGGATCGACCGCGAAAAGGGCGTGGTGTCGATCCCCATCGACATCGCCATGGAACTCGTGGTGCGCGAAGGAGGGAAGGCTCATGCGAAGCGCTGAATCCAGCGGCGGGCAACGGAAGAGGCTGCGTTCGGCGGGCGCGTTCGTGGTGTGCTGCGTCCTCTTGGCCAGCAGTTCCTCGGTTTGGGCGATCGACCGCATCGAACCCAAGCCCAAGGACCTGGAAAAGGTTGGCGTGACCGAACGGTTGGACGAACAGGTGCCGTTGGACATTCCCTTTGTCGAATCTTCCGGCACGCCGGTGACTCTAGCGCAGTATTTCGACGGCAAGCGGCCGGTGATCCTCACGTTGAACTACTCGAACTGTGCACGGTTGTGCAGCCTTCAGCTCAACGGCGTGTTCGAGGCGTTGCAGCGACTGGATTGGGACATCGGCGACAAGTTCCAGATGATCACCGTCAGCATCGACCCGGAGGAATCGCCCCAGCGGGCCCAAGCCACGAAGGAGAAGTATCTGGCCGTTTACAACCGGCCCAAAGCGGAGGAAGGCTGGCATTGCCTGGTGGGCAAAGAGCCAGACATCCAACGGCTTGCCGCGGCCGTGGGATTCGGCTACGTGTATGTGCCTGAAACGAAACAGTTCGCCCACACCGCGGTCACCATGATCCTTACGCCAACAGGCCGCGTTTCCCGATATCTCTATGGCATCGAGTACAATCCGCAGACCTTGCGGTTCGCGCTGCTCGAGGCCTCGCAGGGCAAGATCGGCACGACCGTCGAACGGCTGCTGTTGAACTGCTACTATTACGATGCCGAGGCGGGCCGCTACGGGCCTGCGGCGGTGAAGATCGTTCGGTTGGGCGGCGTGGTCACCTTGGTGGTGCTAGGCAGCGTGCTAGCGGTGTTCTGGCGACGCGAGTGGCGGAAAACGAAGCACGCCGGCGGCAGTTCCGACGAGAACGCGGTGTCGCCTGCCTCAGAGCCCAGCCCTGCGGAACCCTGATTCGATCGCCGGCATCTTGCCGGAGGCTGACGTCTTATGACATTTCTGCCTTGGAATCTTTCACTAGGAACCCGAACCGCGGCTGGGCTGATTTTTGGTCAGTCGGGGGGCTCGTTCTGGATGCCGCCGCCCAGCGCGACCTCGGCGATTTGGGTGGACCGGGCGTTCTATTTCATTTTGTATGTCTCGACCTTTTTCTTCCTGCTCATCGTGACGTTGATGACGTTTTTCGTCATTCGCTATCGACGGCGCGAGGGCCTGGGGCCACAGCGGTCGCCTCACCATCACCTTGCTTTGGAGCTCACTTGGAGCGGCATTCCGCTGTTGTTGGTGATCGCGATGTTCGGGCTGGGGTTTGCCGGTTACATCGACATGCGGACACCCCCACGAGGAGCTTATGAAATTCGGGTATCCGGCCAGAAGTGGAACTGGAGCTTTCAATACCCCAACGGCTACGTGGATACGAACCTCCATGTGCCGATCGACGTCCCCGTCAAATTGACCATGTCGTCGAAGGACGTGATCCACAGCCTGTTTATTCCCGCCTTCCGCATCAAGCAAGACCTGCTGCCCGACCGCTACACCACTATGTGGTTCACGGCTACGCGGCCGGGCGAATATGATTTGCTTTGTGCCGAATACTGCGGCACGAGTCACTCGGAGATGTTGGCTAAAGTGATCGTCCACCGGCCGGGCGAGTTCGAGGCTTGGCTTCAAGAGGCCCAAAAACGGCGTCAAAACCTTTCGCCCGTGGAATTGGGCCGCGAGTTGTACCTCTACGCCCCGGGCGGTTGTGCCGTGTGTCATTCGATCGATGGCACGCGCAAAGTCGGACCGAGTTTCAAAGGGATTTATGGTCAGATTCATGAGTTCGAGAACGCCCCACCCACCTTGGTCGACGACAATTACATCCGCGAGTCGATCCTCAATCCCTCGGCCAAGATCCGTAAGGGGTATCCGGACCAGATGACTGTGTACAAAGGCCAACTCTCCGACGAGCAGATCACGGCTTTGATCGAATATATCAAGACGCTCAAGTAAAGGGCCAAAACGAACCGCTCGCGCAACGGCATTCCGTGCCCATGCGCCCGGCGACGGCCGCCGACAGCACGGTTGCGGCTGGGAAACGTCTTGAGGAACATTTGATAAACACTGAGTGAAGTTGATGTCTGGCGCCTCCGATAGCTATCTGACCCACACCCGCGGCTTCTGGTCCTGGGCCTTGACTCTGGATCACAAGCGGATCGGGATCATGTACATGGTGGGGATTTTGGGGTCTTTTTTGCTAGGCGGGATCTTCGCCTTGATCGTGCGGACCGAATTGGCCACGCCCGGCCCGACCATCATGGGCTTCCCCGACGCTGCCAGCGAGGCCTCACCGGCCGAGCAAGCGGCGGAGAACATGGTCGCCATCGCGCCTTCCAGCACCACGGGGCGCGACCTGTATAACCACATGTTCACGCTGCACGGGGCGGTGATGATCTTTTTGGTCATCATCCCCGGCATCCCCGCCGTGCTCGGCAACTTCGTCTTGCCGCTGATGCTGGGGGCCAAGGACGTGGCCTTTCCCCGGCTCAATCTGGCCAGCTTCTACCTTTGGCTTTTCGGGGCGATATTTTTCGTGGTCACGTTGCACACCGGCGGGTTGGACACGGGCTGGACCTTCTACACGCCTTATAGCACCAGCACCAATTCAGCGGTCGTCACTGCGGTCCTCGGGGCGTTCATCCTGGGGTTCAGCTCGATCTTCACGGGCATCAACTTCATCGTTACCGTCCACAAGCTCCGCCCGGCCGGGATGACTTGGTTCAAAATGCCCTTATTTGTATGGAGCCTTTACGCGACGGCCATCATACAGGTCCTGGCGACGCCGGTGCTGGGAATCACCTTGTTGCTGTTGGCGGCGGAACGTCTGATGGGCCTAGGGTTTTTCGACCCCAAGTATGGCGGCAATCCCATCTTGTTTCAGCATTTCTTCTGGTTCTACTCCCACCCGGCCGTCTACATCATGATCCTGCCCGGCATGGGCATCATCAGCGAGGTGGTCTCCGTTTTCAGCCGCAAGCACATCTTCGGCTACCAGTTCATCGCCTTCAGCAGTGTGGCGATCGCCTTGTTGGGCTTCTTGGTGTGGGGCCACCACATGTTCGTCAGCGGCATGACGCCCTTGGCGGCCATGGTGTTCAGCGCCTTGACGTTCAGCGTCTCGATCCCCTCGGCGATCAAGGTGTTCAACTGGCTGGCCACGATGTACAAGGGGTCGATCGGCCTGGCCACGCCGATGTGCTACGCCTTGGCGTTCATCTTTTTGTTCGGCATCGGGGGACTGACGGGATTGTTTCTGGGCACGCTCTCGGTCGACGTCCATCTGACCGACACCTACTTCGTGGTCGCCCATTTCCACTATGTGATGTTTGGCGGGACCCTGATAGCCTTTTTGGCAGGGCTTCACTACTGGTGGCCCAAGATGACCGGGCGGATGTTCAGCGACGTGGCGGGGCGTTGGGCGTGTTTCATCATTTTCGTGGGATTCAACCTGACGTTCTTTCCCCAATTCCTTTTAGGCACCCGAGGAATGCCCCGCCGGTATTACGATTACTCGGGACTCTTGGACAGCCATCCCGAGTTCGCCTTGCTCAACCTGCTTTCGACCATCGGGGCCTACACCACAGCCGTCGGTTTGGTAGCGGCGGCGATTTGTTTGCTGCATTCGTTGTGGCGGGGTCGGCCGGCGCCGGCGAATCCTTGGGGCGGGGGCTCGATGGAATGGCAATGCCCCTCGCCTCCACCGCACGACAACTTCCCCAAGACGCCCCCTGTGCGCGACCCCTACGATTTTTCTTATTTGGCTTACGTCGGCCCGGACCGCGGGTTCGTACCGCAAACCTGATGACCCCAGGCCGGCTTTGGAGCAATCACTGGATGTGGAAGGCCGAGACGCCTTGGTTTGCTTGCCTCCGTTTGGCATCGTTCGCACCTAATTGACCATGACCCAAGCCGCAACCTCGTCCCACGATTCGTCCGGTCACGACCATCCGCCGTTTCTGGCGCACCACTATGAGACGCCGAAGCAGCAGTTCGACGCCGGCAAACTCGGGATGTGGATCTTCCTGGTGACCGAAGTGTTGTTTTTCGGCGGGCTGTTCTGTGCCTATGCCGTCTACCGCGCCACCCATCCCGAGGTCTTCATCTACGCCCACCAGTTTCTGGACAAAAATCTTGGCGCGTTGAATACGGTCGTGCTGCTGGCGAGTAGCCTGTCGATCGCTTGGGCCGTGCGCTGCGCCCAGCTCGATCAGCAGCGGGCCTTGGTCGCCTGCCTGGCGATTACCTTGGCGTTGGCAGCCGTTTTTTTGGGCGTCAAGTACGTGGAGTACAAGCAGAAGTGGGAGCACGGGCTGTTGTGGGCGGGGCGTTACCAGGCGGCTGAGTCTGCGGAAACCGCCAACCATGCCGCTCCGGAGGCCCACCACGCCGGGAATCCTGAGAGCGCTCCCCGCGACGTTGGTATTTTCTTTAGCGTCTATTTCACCATGACCGGTCTGCACGGGATTCACGTCGTGGCGGGCATGGGCGTGATCGCCTGGGTTTTGGTGCTAGCAGTCAAAGGGCGATTTTCCAGTCAGTACTATAATCCGGTGGATTATACGGCGCTCTATTGGCACCTGGTCGATATGATTTGGATTTACCTCTTTCCCTTGCTTTATCTGATCCATTGATTGGTTGCCGACGGAACGCCTTGACGACCGTGCGTCGTAAGCCCACGAAACCGCAAACGATTCGCTTCGCACAAGGAACATCATGAACGAGCCGCCCGCGCAACATGAGATGAACAGCTCGCCTTCGGACGATCATGGTCTTGTGAGCCACGTTGTCCCGGCTATCGTCCTCGTGGCCGTGTTTGCGGCGTTGATCGTGTTGACCGGAATCACGCTGGCTGCGACCTGGGTGGATTTAGGGCCGTGGAACCTGGTGGTGGCCATGGCCATCGCCACGGTCAAGGCAGCGCTGGTGGCGCTGTATTTCATGCACCTCCGCTACGATCATCCTTTCCATGGTTTGCTGTTTGTCGCGGCGCTAGTGTTCTTGGCGTTGTTTTTGGTTCCCACGCTGCAAGACACCGTGGATACGGAGCCCGCGATCCAACAGTTCCGCGAGGCCACTTCCCCGGGGCTGCCCAAAACATCTCCGTGATTGCTCGGCGAGTCGGAAGCCTTGGCTCGCTCCGCCGCCAACGTCTCGATGCCCTCCGTTTCGAGAAACCTTCTCTTTTGCGCTGTGCCTTTACCGCGGCGATGGAAAGGGATATGCTGGAGTCCAGTTTCCACAACGTTGCTGACAATGTGCGACGTGTTTGGCGGGGGGGAGTGTGCTCTTCGTGGCATGAAGACCGGTCAAGGATGGTTCGATCGTTCCCCGGTTGGCAGCGCTTCCGATCCCCGCCCACAACGGTGTGGATTGAGACGATTATACGCAAGCTCATGAAAATGGTTGGAAGTTTCTCGCCACTCGGGGCGATGGTGTTTGCGCTGTATGCCGCTCTTGCCATCGCGCCTGCCGCGGCGCAACCCGCTGAGGCCCGGCCGGCACCGCGCGTCACCGCGGACCGGCAGGCAGCGATAGCCGCCCTGCGGCGACTGGGCGCTCGGGTGGAAGTCGGCGAATGGGGAGCCGCACAAAGTGTTTCCGCGGTGAATACCAAGATTGGCGATGAGGACCTTGCCCTGTTGGCCGCGTTGCCCGAGCTCGAGTCGTTGGAGATCGTTGGCGGCCGGGTGAGCGACGCCGGTCTTGCCCAACTCCGCCCCCTGACCGCATTAAAGCGGCTCTACCTCCGTGATCTTCCCATCACCGACGCCTGCCTCGAACACCTCCAGCCGTTGACTCGCCTCGAGGTGTTAGTGCTTTCCAACACGGAAGTCACAGGCAAGGCGTTCGACCGGCTCGCCGGGATGAAGCAGCTTGGCGTGTTGAACTTGACGAACAGCCCCATTCCCAATGCCTCGTTGGTCCATTTACAACGTCTTCCCCATTTGAACACGCTTGGTTTGCAAGATACGAAGGTCACGGGGGCGGGCCTGATCTATTTGAAACGTCTCCCCAAGCTTCGCGTCTTGAACCTCAACGGCTGCCGCGTGGCCGACTCGGACCTCGTCCATCTCCAGGGCTTGACCGAGCTGCGGATGCTGTATCTCAAAAATTCGCAAGTAACCGACGCCGGCGAAGACGAACTTTCCGACGCGATTTCTGGCCTATCGATCTACCGTTGACATCCCCGGCAAAGCCACGGCGGCGAGTGGTTGAAGGATTGGGCTTTCCATGATTTCCCGTTCAAGATTCCAAGGAGATTGGCTGATGCGACGCACGGTTTTGTGGGTGGTTCTCTTGCAACTCGTGTCATGCGTGCTACTCGATTCGCCGCTGGCTGCCCAGGAAAAGAAGGAGGAATCCAAAGCCACCGGTCCGGACGTGGTCTATGTGCCGACGCCCCACGATGTGGTCGAAAAAATGCTCCAGCTCGCCGGTGTGACGAAGAAGGACGTCCTCTACGACCTTGGCTGCGGCGACGGCCGGATCGTGGTCATGGCGGCCAAGAAGTATGGCTGCAAGGCGAAGGGGTTCGACATCGATCCGGAGCGGGTCAAGGAATCGCGAGACAATGTGAAGAAGAACCAGGTGGAACACCTGGCCGAGATCCACGAGAAAAACGTATTCGAACTCGATTTGAGCCCCGCTAGCGTCGTGACGTTGTACCTCTTGCCGAGCCTCAACGTCAAATTGATCCCGCAGTTGGAAAAGCTCAAGCCAGGTTCGCGGATCGTCTCGCACGACTTCGATATGGAGGGCGTCAAGCCCGACAAGGTCGTGGAGATGATTTCCGCCGAAGACAACGTGGAACACACGATCTACCTCTGGACCGTGCCGCTGAACAAAGAAAACGAATGAGGGCACAACGCAACTTGGGACTACCGTACTCGCCATCGGATTCGATTCCTGGCGGTCGGCCCCTCCTGAGGAATACCGCGATCCCTTAAGCTTGTTGTGACGCCTCAGGGAGGGCGGGCAGCGTCACATTGCGGGATAGACGTTCAAGCCGCACCGTCCGTGGCCCGAGGCGGTGCCCACGCGGTTGAACAGACGGTACACCATGTCTCCGCGGCGATCTCTCAGTCTGCCGATTACCTTGGCGATCGTGATGATCGTCCTGCTGATCCTGTTGACCATCGGCTGGGTCTTGCTTTTGGTGGTCAATGCCTTGGCCGACTCCCGCTTCGCGGGCTTGTATTGGACCTTGCTTTCCGTGGGCTCGATCTTCTATCTGATGTTGGTCGTCGGCGTGCTGATGTATCTGGCCCTTTCGATCAAGGCCATCAACCTCAATCGGAGGCAATCGAACTTCGTCGATAGCGTGACCCATGAGCTGAAGACCCCCATCGCCTCGTTGAAGCTTTATTTGCAAACGCTTCACCGCCGCGCGCTGCCGCCCGAGCAACAGGAGGCTTTCCATCGGGCGATGCTCGAAGACGTGGAACGGCTGGATCGTCTGATCAATCAAGTGCTGGACGCGGGACGGCTTGACGCCGGCCTGACGGACGGCGAACTGGCCGAAGTTCCCCTGGTTCCGTTGGTCCGGGAATGTGCGGAGATGGTTTGCCTCCGCTATCGGGTGAAGCCGGAGACCGTGGTCATCGAGGGCCAGCCATGCGCGATCCGCGCCCGGCGAGTGGATTTGGACATGATTTTCCGGAATTTGATCGACAACGCCGTCAAGTACGCGGGGGCCGACCCTTGGGTGGGCGTGTCGATCCGTCTTGAACCGCGGGGATGGGTTGTCGTCCGGGTCAGCGACAACGGGGCAGGCATTCCGGCCAACCTCCGCCGCAAGATCTTCGGTCGGTTCGTCCGCTTGGGCACCGAGTTGGAGCGCAACCGGCCGGGAACCGGTCTGGGGCTTTATATCGTACGCACGCTGGTCCGAAACCTGCGAGGCTCGATCAGCGTGTCCGATCGACCGGACGGGCCCGGTACGGTCTTCGAAGTCCGCTTGCCCGGCGGCCTCCCCTACGCGGACCCCACATCACGCGACGCGGCGACGCAGCAACGTCCATCGTGAGGGTGTGACCCATGAAGCACATTCTGCTGGTCGAGGACGAGGCCCATTTGGCCAACGGAATCCGATACAATTTGGAAGCCGAAGGATATCAGGTATCGATCGTAGGCGACGGTCCAAGCGCCATCCGTTTCATCGAACAGAACGCCGGGCGCGTGGACCTGGTGGTGTTGGACATCATGCTCCCGGGAATGAGCGGTTACGCGGTCTGCGAAGCCCTCCGCGCGGCCGATCAAATCATGCCCGTCTTGATCCTCAGTGCCCGGACGCTTGCCGAGGACCGCACGCGGGGCTTCGACGTGGGCGCCGACCAGTACCTTACCAAGCCCTTCGACCTCGAGGAATTCCTCAGCCGTGTCAAGAGTCTATTGGCCCTTTACGATCGGCGGGTCCATCGCAAGCCATTGACGGCGACGGCGATCTCCTCGTACTCGTTTGCGAACGTTCACATCGATTTCGAACGCCACGAAGTCACGGTAGGCGGCAAGCCGGTGCGGATGACCCAACTCGAATTGAAGCTGCTGCGCTATTTCGTGGAGAACGAAGGGCGGATTATCTCGCGGCGGGAACTCTTGGAGAACGTCTGGGACCTGCCGGGGAACCTTCTCACGCGGGCCCCCGATCAAATCATTCGTCGCTTGCGCAAGGCCATCGAGCCGGACCCCGCTCGCCCCCGCCACTTGCTGACCCTTCGCGACGCGGGTTACCGGTTCGTGGCCGAGGGCGGTTGACCGGCCTTCCACACTGCCTTCCACCGTCGCCGACCGCGCCGCGAAAGGATCGCGGCGAGTTGACCATCCGGGCCGAGAGCCGCGACTTCCTCCCCGGCGCCGGCGAGAAAATCCCCAACGATCGTTTGTCCCCGCTGGAGACGAAGCAGTTCTTCGTGTCGCAGCATGACGCGGGGCAAGGCCTCCACAGCGCGTAAGGGCGGCACGAGGCACTCAAACCAATCGTGGGAGTCCAGCCGATCGAGCACGATCGCGTCTTCGACCCGAAACGATCCGACGGCGGTTCGCGTCAACCGCGACATGACCGCCACCGTCCCCAACGAAGCGGCTAGATCACGGCCGAGGGAACGCACATAGGTGCCTGCGCTGCACTCGATCCGCAGCTCCAATTCCGGGTACTCGTAGCGTTGGATTTCCAGGCGGTAGATGGTCACGGGGCGGGGTGGCAAATCGACCGTCTTGCCTGCCCTCGCCAAGTCGTACGCCCGACGGCCTTGGACCTTGAGCGCCGAGAAGGCCGGAGGCCGCTGCTGGATTTCGCCAGTCAGCGCGGCAGCCGCCGCGCGGAGCTGCTCCAGCGAAGGCACGGGTGCCTGGGCTTGGAGCGTGACCGGGCCCTCCACGTCTTCGGTCGGGCTCTCGCGGCCGAGGAGAAACGTCGCGTGGTACTCTTTGCGCATGGCCTGGACATAGGGGGCCAGTCGCGTCGCCGGGCCCAGGCACACGACCAACACGCCCGTCGCCAACGGATCGAGTGTGCCGGCGTGCCCGGCCTTCAACCGCCGGCCCAGTCGCTGCACGCGGTTCACCACGTCGCGGGAAGTCATCCCGCGGGGTTTGTCGATGTTCAGAAATCCACAAGGAGTCATCGTGAGGCGAGTGTGCAAACGGCGAATGGCCATCAAAGGCAAGATCAAACAAGCGCGCTTCCTCCACGCGACTTACGGAGACGCCGATTGGCTCGGAGGTGGCGAGGGGCCGAGAGGCTGGATGGTAACGTCGTCGATCCATGCCTCGCCCAAGCCGGTGAGGGCAAAGGTCACCGTCAGCGTACCGGACCGCGGAGCAACGCGGTAGAGCCCGAATTCCTGCCAGCCGGACGTGCCGCGGACCCGATGGGCCAGCGCCTCGCCGCCAAGCGAATCGACGACGAGCAATCCATCGACGCTGGCCGCGATAGGCTGGGGAACGTGGACCCAGCCATGGATCAAAAGGTTCTGGCCGGCGGGCACGGCCAGTGGCGGAGTAGTGATCCACACGGGCGGGGATTCGAGCCATAGGGGCGGGGCCTGAGGATCGATTGGCTGCGCGGCCAGTCGCAAGCCGCGTTGGCCTCCCCGCGCCGCGGTCGGCGATAGCTCCGCGGAACAGGTCACGGCAGTTTGCGGATGTTGGAAGTGTCGCCAGCCGGCCTGCGACATGGCGTCGAAGTCCTCGAAGTCGCCCCCGGCGAGCAAATTGACTCCCGAGGCAAACGTCGTGGCGCGCTGCATGAGGCCCACGTGTAAGGGAAGCGTGGGGAAGGCGACCGCGCCGGGACTGGAAACAGGTGATTGGATCGGGGGCAGGGCAGCCTCCCATCGGGCACGCTCCACAAGGCGAAGCCCTCGCAATGCCCGCAACGCCTCGACGTAGGCCCCAGCATCGTCCCGCGATGCGAGCAGCGCGTCGCACTGGGCCAAGGCTTTCTGCGCCGCGGCGAGCAGTTCGGTTTCGTTGGCCACACGCGTTGGTTGGGGCAATTGACTCAAGATATGTGTCACCGTGTGAGATTTCGTCGCGGCCATTTCCCGTTGCAATTCCGCCCAGCGCCGGCTCGCCTGATTCACGCGGCGCGTCATGGCGGTGACGAGCAGCGGGTTTTCGGTGAGGAGGACCATCGATGCGAGATCGATCTCGTCGATCACGATCCGCACCCCGCCCGTCTGCCGTTTGTGACGCAACGGGCGGAGTCCGCCCGGCCCCAGTTGGTAGGCGTTGTACGATTCCGGAACGCCGGGCACCACGAACGTCACGCTCTTCCCGCCCGGCTGGCCCGTCACATACTGCGCAAGCGGCGCGGACCAAAGCGGCACGAGCAGGCGTCCGTGCTCCGCCTGATACACGGCGGCGGTGATTCCCTTCGCTGGTTCAATGGCGGGGACCGTGGCCATGAGGGAGCCGATCGCCATCCAGGGTTCGGCGATTTCCAATTGCAGGTTAACGAGCTCCAGGGCGGTGGCGCGGGCTCGCGTGTCGGCGTCGGTTCGGCTCAGCGGCGAGAACGACTCGAATACCAACCCGCGCGCTCCAGCCCAAAGGGCGGTGAACACAACCAGTTGAATCTGATCGCCGGAAAAAGTCGTGGGGAAAGGGCCTTTCCCCAGGCCTTCCCACTGCTCGCAGAGGGTCTGCGACGGCTGTGTTTGAATTGTGGTCCAAAAGGGCACGCCCGGTCGCGTCAACTGGAGCTGTTCGCGGAGCCACGTACCGTAGTCGTTCAATTCCAGGCTGCTGGCCAGCGGGGCGCGGCTGGCCAAGAGGATGTCGGCAGCACGGCCATACGCTTTTAGCTCGCTCACCGGGCCACAAACCACCGGCCGACCCGGATGACGCCGATCGGCCATGCGGACCTGTTCGGCCCACTGCCGGGTCGCGGCGGTCTCGCTTGCTCCCAAGTTACGGCCAAGGTCCCATGCGAGCACGCTGTCGTACTCGGCGCCGATCACAGCGCGTGGGGCTTGCAATCCGTCGGGAGTGTCGGACTGCGGCCCCCGAGGTGGCGGCATAATCAACCAAAGTCCCAGGCGTTTGGCCTCCTCCTGAATCGCTGGTGCTGGGGCTTCGGACAACCAAACGCCGTTGAATCGCAACTGTCGCACCAGGGCCAGCGGTTCCCCCCGGTATTCAAGGATGCGTGGCAGAATGGGCCGGTCGTCGATCAACAGCACGGAGCCAGAAAGTTTGACTCGGCCGCGGGTTGGCCGATCTTCCATCGCGGCGTTCGTCTCTCCCGCCCGCGAACCCGCTTCGATCGGCGCGACCGAGACCCAGGCACTTTTGCCGCGGGCAGATTCAGCGACGAGGGCCTCGGGCTGGGGGCAAGGCACATAGCCAGCCAGATCGAGATCGTCGATCCAAACGTTGGTGGTCCCTGGCCCGCCATAGATATTCAGCAACACTTGGTCGAGATAGGCGTCGCGAGGATCCACGTCCGGTCCATATTGGGCCCGAAGCACGCGAACTTCTCGCGCCAACAGTCGCGGTATGTCTTCGATGCGGAGCTGTTGCCACCGCCCCACGGTCGAGTAGCTCGTGCCCGAGACGACGACTGAAAGCGATTGTCGGGTTTGCGGGTGCAGGCTCTTGGGGAGGACGACGCGGGCGGAAAACTGAATCCCGGGCCGGTCGGCTTTGATCCAAACCGTGGGCAGCAAGTCGGAGATGACCTTGGCTCGTCCGACGTGATGGGCGAGAAAAACCTCGCTGCCGTTGCCTGCCAGCAAACGCACCCTCTCACAGCCTCTGCCCGTGTGGGCCTCGTCACGGACCCGCTGATGAATCTCGATCGTGAATTGCGCGTTGCCGCCCACGCTCCGCCAACTGACCTCAGGCCCTTCGAATCCCTCGTACCACGGCCCGGGCTGCAAACCACCAATGAGCGAGCCCGGCTCAGCATCGGTGATGACGCAAATCAACAACGATGCGAAAAAGCACATCGGCGTGGCCCCATTGCAACGTTGGGTCGGGATCCATGGAAAATCAACCTAACTTGGCCTTATATCAGCAGTTGCGTTTTTTTTCCAGACGAAACTTGGAGGTACGCTGGCACACCTGGCGACCGAACGGGGGAAATCGAAGCATCACAAGTCATTATGCATTAAGTAGTTGCGTTAATATCGAGTCGGTTCGAAATCTTTTGGCACGTCCGATGCTACCCATCAATCTCAACAACCCCATCTCCGACGAGGCCCCTTATGAGAGAGCACCTTCGAACGCCGCACCACGAGACGGAAGAATTGCCAGCCGAGTTGAGCGAACTGGTGGAAAAGATTCGCCTCCTGCCGAGGGAACATCAGGAGTTGATTGCTCCGGCGTTAAATCGGGTTGTGGAGAGCACCCGGCGTCGCCGCCACATCCTCGCGATGGTCCAGGACGCCTTGAGCCAGCTTCGGCTCGACATGAAGTATCTCGTTTTCGATCTTGAGGCTACCCGCCGCGAGCGCGACGATTACCGCCGACAATTGGAACAGATCTGAGCTGACCAGGAGTGGCCCTCGCCCGGGCCGAGGGACCGCCGGCCTGGGCAGGGCTTTAGAGCCGGAAGTGGAATGTCTGCGTAATCAATCTCCACACCCGCGCCGCGATCGTTTGCCAGTTTGCCCGGTCCATGTGAATCTTGGCTTGGCCGCGGAGTCCCAAACGCAGAATGCCATCGGGATCTTGGAGAGGGACCCGGGCCTGGTAGGAGGGTGTCACAGGCCGCTCCACGCCCGACGGGTCCGTCTTCGTGGCGACCTCGCCGCCACCCTTGTTCGACAGCCGCTTGGAGGCCACACGCAAGTTCTGCTGGGAAACTTCGTCGATTATCCCATGAAACACGTCGTGGGGGAGCTGGTCGAACTTGAGGTCCACTTTCTGTCCCACCCGCACCAGCCCAACGTCCGCCTGGTCGATCACCAAGATGGCTTCCAAGAGGCCGGGATCGCCCACCTTACACAACAGCGTGCCATCTTGCAGTAAAGCGCCTTCGTTTTTCGGATCCAAAGGGATGCCCGACCAAGTCGGCAGCACTTCCTCCGGGTCTTCATTGCGCTGTTGCCAAGGGGGAGGGAAAACCACTCCGTCGCGCGGGGCGCGGAGGACGAGTTGCTTGCGTTCCTCTTCCTTCTGTTGAATCTGTTCTTCCTTGGCGCGGATGGCGTCGAGGATTTCGGGAATGGCCGCGGCGGCCTGCGACTGCTTGAAGCGTTGCCGCTGGAGGGTTTCGAGCTGGGCCTTCAACTGGTCCCGCGTGCCCCGCACGTCAACCAGCCGGATATCCAGGTCCGGGTTTTCCAAGACGGCGAGGACTTCGTCCTTGGCCACGCGTTGGCCGGGTTCGACTTTGACTTGTTTGAGCTTGCCAGGCACCTCGACATAAATCGACGCGGCCTTGTGCGGCTCGATCTCAAACGTGGCCATCACGTGGTAAGGCAAGGGAATCAGGAACACGCCGGCCAGCAACAGCAGGATTCCCGCCGCAGTGGCATACATTCGTGGTTTTTTCACTTTGTCGAGTCTCCCGGGCACGGAAAGGAACTTGGAGACCTGATAAATGGGCTGAAAGATCATCCCGCCCAAGGCAAATGCCGCAAACATTTGGCCGACGATTTCCAGCCGATACGGCTTGCCCAGCTTGTAGAGGAACAGCAGGATCGAGAAGACCACCAGCCAGCGATAGCAGGCGGCGGCGACGGAATAGAGCGCGAAGAATATCTGGTTGCGTTTGGGCAGGAAGGGGTCCTCGGTCGGCTCCAGGCCCAAAAACCATTGCCCCATTTTCTGGCCCAGGATCTTGGTCGCCTTTTGGCGCAGGTTGGGGATCTCGACCAGATCGGCCAGGATGTAGTAGCCGTCGTAACGCAACAGCGGATTGCCGTTGAACACGATCGTGCTGACGCTGCAAATGAACATGATGTTCAAGCAAAGGCTGTTCAACAGCCCCGGCTCGCTAAACCACCAGAGAAACGTGGCCACCGAGGCCAGCACCGCTTCGACGTACATGCCCGCCGCGCCGATGGCCGCCCGCTGCCATTTGCTCGGCAGCATCCACGAGTCGGAGACATTGCAGTATAGGCAGGGGGTCAGCACCAAAAGCATCACGCCCATTTCATGGCACTCGCCGCCGAAATGCTTGCACGAAAGACCGTGGCCGAATTCATGCAACACTTTGGTAAAGGCCAAGGTCGCCGCCAAGAGCAGCCAGTTCGACGGCGTGAAGAATTGGTGGAACGTGGGCAGCTTGGCGCGGAAGGTGTCGAATTGGGTGGCCACCAGCAACAGCGCCGCCAGCATCATGCAAAGCACAATCCCTACGGCGACTGGCGTGAAAAACCAGCGTACCTTGGGATAAAGCCAGTTGAGGAACCGCTCCGGATCGATTCCCTTGAATCGGATGCAAAGGATGTTGGTTACCAGGTTGAGCCATTCGCGGCGGCGCCGTTCGCTGCGGCGTTTGAGCAACTGGCTTCCCTGTCCCTGGACCCCCGCCAGAATCAGTCCGCTGCGGTGCAACATGCCCAGGAATTGTTGAATTTCGTCCAGGGTGATCTTTTGCGGGGGAAACTCGGCCTCGAACCGTTCCTTGATTTCGTCGAGGCTGATCTCGCCATCGAGCATGTTGAGGATGGCGTACTCCTCTTCCTGGAAACGGAAGTAATGCAAGCCCACCGGGTCTTTGACCACCCAATAGGTCTTTCCCTGGTAAATCTGCTTGCGCGCCGTGAGGTCGGGACGGACGCGGATCCGCAGCTTGCGGGCGGAACTGGAGAGCAGGCTGTCGGCTAGAGTCACCATGGCGGCAAACCAAGGGAAAGCGTCACAAAGAACTTGGCCTCCACGGGGCCAAAAGCCCCGGCCGCCAAGCTCCGACCAACCGCACGACTCACAACAGCCGGTTCGGTGAGGTGGAAAGCCGACCTGGCTCGCGGAGGACGAGGTGCGGTTTTCAGGTCAAGGCACGGCTCTGGCATACTACCTTCTCAAGTGGATCGTCATTTCCGCCTTCATCCCCGGTCGAAGCAGCCAATGCTCGCCCTGGCGGCGGTTGGCCACATCGACCTTCACGAGAAACCGATTTCCCGCCTCGACCAAGGGGCTGACGTAGGTGATCTGCCCTTGGACCGTGGCCTCCTGGCCGGGGGCGGGCGTCACCTTGACGCTCACGGGTCGCTTGTCCACATCGGCTGGAGAAAGTCGGGAACCATCCACGAAGGCCTCGATGCGCAACTGATCCATCTGCACCAGTTGGAAGACGGCATCACCGGGCTTGACCCACTCGCCTTCTTCCCGCTCCTGCTTGACGATCTGCCCATCCCAGGGCGCGACGATCTTCAGCCGCTCCACGTCCAGCTTGGCCGCCTCGAGTTCGGCCCGGCGCACGCCCACGTTCGTGGCGGCGATCTCCAACTGGTACTCGGCGTGGTCCGTCTCCAGTTTCGAGGCCACGACCTCGAGCTTGAGTTTCAACAATTCGATGGCGGGCGTCGTGCCCGGCACGCGATCGTTGGCCTCGGTGCCTTTGTCGTAGGCGGCGCGCGCCACCAGGTTCTTGGCCTTGGCATAATCCACACTGATCTTGTTACCGGCCTCTTTTTCCGCGGCCGCCAACTTGTGCTGCGCGACGTTCAAAGCCGCCTGGGCCTTGCGGTCGTCGATCTGGGCGAGCACTTCGCCTTTTTTTACGTACTGGTTTTCCCGAACCTTGATCTCGACAAGCCTGCCCATCTCCTCCGCGGGAACCGGGATGAGCTTGATGGGCGTGATCAAGCAGTCGTGGATGACGCTCGGGTCGTTGGCATCTGAAACGCCGGGGGGATCCTGTCCGCTCGCAGTTGCCCCCGAGGCCAACAACCCCATTGCCCCTGCCGCGATCGCCGCCGCCACCGCGGCCCAGCTCATGGTCAACACGCGCATCGTTGCGAAACCTCTACTCTATTCTGCCCGATCGTTTCCCAACCTCGGGCTGCCAGCCCCCTAAGAATTTCTGTTCCGGCGAGCCAAGTCCTGTTTGTTCTCCCGTTGGGCATCTCGCCTCCCCAGCAACCAGGGGGCAACTAGAACCAGCGGAACCACATTTTGCGGAACCAGGCCAGCAGGTCATGGAACCAAACATAACCAATCGCTCGGCGACCGCATTCCACCTTGGCGGTCACGCCCGCCCCGGGTCGAATGTGCTCTGGCCGCAACTCGTCCTTGTCGATCGCCACCTTGATCAACACCGTGTTGCCTTCCTCGCCGCGGACTTCAGCCGTCAAGTGCATGTCCTCGATATATCCGTACCGCGTCGTCGCCGGATCCGTGGCTAGGATGTAGGAAACGCGGAGCCGATCCTCTATGGTTTCGCCCGACACCTCGCGGAGCTTCTTGGCCCATTGGTTGGCGGGAGTCTGGGCGATCGTAGCCTCGATTTCCTGCTCCAAACGCGATTCGAAGCTTGCGTCGTCGGAAGCTTCCGCGTTGGACGAAGCAGAGGCCGCCGACTCTCGGCGGAGCTTGTCGCGGACCGCGTTGCGGAACCCCTCGTCGCGCCGCAGCGCCTCGCGGAGCCGCTGCCGGACCTGGGCCCGCAGGGCATTTTGGGCCGCGGTGATGTGCCCCATCCGATCTTCCGACATTTGAAGTTCCAGTTGCCAGGGGCCGTCCGGCTGGGCAATCCGCATCAGCACCTGACCTCGCTGCACGGGCCGCATGTAGAGGCGATTGCGCACGTCCCAAGTGATGACGACGCCATCGTCGGGGCTGCGGACCTCGAGTTCCTTCTCCATGCTCTGATAGATGCGGAGGCTGCTCCGCAAGGCCTCCAGCGCCGCACGCTTCTCCATGATCTCGCCCGCCAGCCGTGTCTGCTCCTCCGGGGCCAACTGGCGGGTCAAGGTCAATTGCCGCTGCAACCGTTCCATCTGGTCCGTGGTCGTGGCCACATTGCCCCGAACCGTGGTGATCTCTTCGCTGAGTTTATAGTTGACCATTCGGGCAAGGACCTGGTCCCGCTTCACGACATCCCCGTGTTCGACGAGCACCTCGGTCACCCGGTCCCCGTCGATGCCGGCGAACACATCCCTTCGCAGGACCGGTTCCAGCGTGCCCTTGGCGTGGAGGCGGAAGTCAGCGGGAACGACCGCCATGGCCACCACCAACGCGACAACCGCCACTGCGGCCAACACGGTCTTGGGCAGATTCCGTGCTTCTACGATCACCCGGCTTTTTCCCAACGCTCGCCATAACGGCATGAGGAACACATTTTCGTGTTCCAAGGCGTTGGCCAGCGCCGCCGCGCTGTGTTGGGCGACCACGTCCACGCGAGAAAGCATCTTTTGCGAAATGCGACTGTCTTCAATCTGTTCGACGATCAGCGCGGCAATTGGCTTCGGGGCATCGTCCGGTTCGTCCGGCCGTTCTTTTTCCTTCTCGATCAGCACCGGCCGCTTCAGCGGCAGCACAGCGATCATTTTCGTGTGCGACTCGTCGACGTACTCTTGCACGGCTTCCTCGATTTGAGGGGCCATGTCCGTCGTGTCGCCGCTGTACCACATTGGCTCCTCGCTGGCCGCCACCACGGTCGCCAACCGGCTCAGAAGCCGCACCGTGTTCGATCGCTTGTCGACCATGTCCTGGCCGCTGACCGCCTCGATGTAGCAGCGGTCCCCCTTGCGGATCGCCACGCTTACCCGATCGCACTCGATCAGGCGGCGGCCCTCGTTGGCAATGGTGTAGGCCGTTTCCCGAGGGTTGAGGCTGGCATGAACCAAGCGGGTGAATTCCTCCAGTTGCGTCCACAGGCTTTGGCGGTCGGAAAAATGCCGCAACTGGCGGCTATTGAGGAATTCACTGGCCAGGGCGCAGACTTCCAGCAGGAACCGCAGGTAGCCGCGCTGGATGGCCGGCCCCGCTTCGCTTCGCTGGAAGATTTCCACCACGCCGACCACTTCCAACTCGGTCTTCAACGGGCCAAGCACTAGAAGCCAATCTGTGGGATTGGCGGCCTGGTCGGAATCGCCCGCTCCGGAGCGCGGGGGCACCAGCAACCCCTCGCCCGTACTCATCACCTTCTGAAGCAACCGGCCATGGCGGACCTGTTCTTCCTCGCTTTTTTCACCGAGTCGCGATTCCTGCAAATTGATCTGATATTGCAGGGCGAGCTGCCCCTGGGGCTGCTTGGCCCAAACCACCCCGCCGACCGCCGCAAGCGCCGATATTACCCGCGGCAACATCTCGGCGTAAAACTCCTCGGGCGAGATGTCGCTCCTAGCCAATTGAGCGATTTCCGCGTACAGGGCGCGGATCTGCTGTTTGGTTTGTTCGATCAGGCCAGGATCGATGGGTTGCTCGGTGCTCATGTTGGTCATGGCTGGACGGAGTTCCCGGACCTGTAACGGCGCCTTCCGCAAAAAACCAGGCTGCGTCTCCAACGCCCTTAAACGATAGCTCTCGGCTCCGAGAGGAGAGGCAAGGCCGAGCTTGCCGCCCACCTCTGAAGCCCCGCGCGCCAATCCGGTGGCAAACCCACTCGCCCACACGGATCAACGTGCGACAAGGTCTCCATGCCTGGTTTCTGCTTCGACCCCTGTCTATCCTTGTGTTTAACGCCTTTCTGCCTAATGCTCAAGCGTAGCCTAGAGTTACGGATCGTGCGCGAACTCTTTTCCAACGGCTTGCGAAGATTGCGTGGTCTAGGGGCTTTACAACAGTAAAGATTTGTCGCCCCATACTACACTTAAAGGTGAAATGATCCCAACCTGTTATACTATTGCCGATTTTCACGAGGTAGCCATCCACGAAATGGGATATACCCCCCATTCTGGATACCCGAAGCATGGCTCGCTTTCCTCGCGTGAATGCTTTCATCAATCGAAGTTTCGGCAGCTAACCAAAATAGGTCGGTGTGACGATCGGTCTGCGCGTCAGCATCCTCGACTGTAGTTCCTCGGCATCCAGGGCGAACCGCGGGCTGATCTCGACCGGCACGTGATCGGCCACTTCGAAACCGGTCTTGCGAAGCCATTCGCGATACACGGCTGACAAGCGGGCACGGACGCTCTCGGGCGTGTCGCTGGGATGCCCGGACGCGTTCTTCAACGGTGCAAAATGCCTTTCCGGGTCCACCTCGACCACGATCGCCCGCTCGGCCAACGGCATCAAGTCGAAGATGAAACGCTCGAACTTGATCGCATTGGGTTCGCTCGGGCGGATGAGGTTGCCTTGTTCATCGAGATAGGGCACTTTTTTGTGGGCGCAATGGAACGGTAGCCCAGACGTTGCCTTTGCCATCCGCTGGAGAAACGGCAACTCCATGACGTGGACCGCAATGCTTCCAGCCCAAATCTCCAGGGTCCCATCACTGGCGCGCCGTGCGGCCAGGTCATCGGGCAAATCGCTGTATTCGATGACGTACAGCCGCCCATCCACCTGAATCACGTTGCCAAGCCTTTCCAAGGGTTCGCGCTTGCGCACGACTTGGGTGGTGAATTCCGAGTTGGCGAGGAGATGGTAGCCAAGGAATTCGGGATCGCAGACATGGACCAAGGGGTTGTCGACTTGGAAATAGAACAAGTGGCGGATGCCACGCCGCAGGGCGTCGTCCAAGGCCCCGCTGCGATGAAAGGCCGTCACCATGCCGCCATGGCCGTCCGGGCTTAGGGCCAAGCGATGCCGGTCGGCGAGGAGCACTTTGCCCGTTTTGGCATCCACGGCCGGCATCGTTCCCTGACAAAACAGTACGACATCAGCAGCGGGAATGCCGAACCGACCGTGTTCGGTGAGGAACGCCGCCGTCTCGTCATGCGTGTCCGGACTGGTCATGATGTACAACGGGATCCGCACGCCATAACGGAGTGAGGCGGCAAGGACCTTTTCCAAGTGAATCTGGAACAAGGTCTTGCCTGACACCGGGCCGATCGGGAACATGCCCTTCGGATGGGGGAAACCGAGGCGAGTACCTTGTCCCCCGGCAACGAGCATCGCTGCCACGTGCCCAGCGCGAAGGGCCTCCACGCCCCGTTTCCTAGCCACATCGGGGGGGATGGCACTGGCAGGATCGCCGCAACGGTAGGACCTCGGGGCCGTCGCCCGAGATACCAATTCCCGGATCGCTGTCTTATCCTCGCTTCGAGCGAACAAATCGGCCACGAGCCGAAAATCGACTGTTTGGATCTCGGTCGCGAGCGCCTCGCGCTCCGCCGGGCTGAGCCCATCCCAAAAACTCAGCAGGTGTTCCTGGCCAAAGGCGGCAAGGGTCGTTAGCAAACGCTGCTTCAGGGCATCCATCTTGGTAGTTGATCTGTTGACGCTTTATCAGAAGTGGCCGAAGCTGTTATTGCAATTGTATCCCCGATGCCGTGAATTGGCTGGGCGCACGGAACCCTCGGGTTTTCGCCGCGCGAAATCGTACCTACTGCCGGGGCCTTGGGGTTTATCTTGGTGCTCGTTAACTTGCTCCAGACATTTACCTCCCGCGGGGGGACTTCGTTTTCACTGAGTCAAACCTGAAAAATACTAACTGTCTATCCCAAAAGTCCCCTCCCCCCATGGGCGAGGGTCAGGGTGAGGGCCCAAGATCTTTGCAGACGACGGGGAAAAACGCCTGCCTTGCAGTTACCCTCCCCCCTAACCTCTCTCCCGCGAGCGGGAGAGCGGAGGTTGTGAGATAAGCTCTAAAGATGGTATGCCGTTGCCCCAAAGAGGCGGAAACGACGGCACTTGCGCAAGGGTTCGAGACTTAGTATACTGAAGACGATCCTCATCAACTCCCCGATTCTATGGCCCGCGAGCCGCTTTTAACCCGACCAACCCCTTCAGTCGACGATGACCGTGACTTGCGTCCGCAGCATTTGGGCGAGATGGTCGGTCAGCGCGAGGTCTATGCACGTCTCCAGATCGCGATCGACGCGGCGAAGAAGCGGGGAGAACCATTAGGGCACATTCTTTTCGACGGCCCGCCCGGCCTCGGCAAGACCACGTTTGCCACCTGTATCCCACGAGAATTGGGGGTAAGTTTGCAGATCGGTAGCGGGGCTACGCTCAAGGCCCCCAAGGATCTCGTCCCCTATCTGACCAATGCCGAGGAGAGGTCGGTGTTGTTTATTGACGAGATCCACCGGATGCAGAAGGCCGTGGAAGAATTCCTCTACCCGGCCATGGAAGATTTTCGCATCGACCTCACGTTGGGCGAGGGGATCAACGCCCGAACGATCAACATGCCGCTGCGGCCGTTCACGTTGATCGGCGCCACGACGCGAACCGGTCTATTGTCGGCCCCATTGCGGGACCGCTTCCAGATGCGGGAACACTTGGACTTTTACACGGTGGACGAGTTGGCCGAGATCGTGCGTCGTAACGCGGTAAAGCTCCGCGTGCCGATCGACGACGACGCGGCTGGGGAGATCGCTTCGCGGAGTCGAGGCACTCCACGGTTGGCCAACAACCGGCTCCGCTGGGTCCGCGATTACGCCATCAGCCGCGCCGACGGCCGGATCACCCTATCCGTGGCCCGCGATGCCCTCGCCATGCAGGAGATCGACGCCCTCGGGCTGGATAGTCTGGACCGCAAGTATCTCACGACCATCGCCAGGGTCTTCGGCGGCGGGCCCGTGGGCGTGGAGGCCATTGCCCACACTCTCAACGTCGCTCCCGACACGCTGATCGACGAAGTGGAACCCTTCCTTTTGCGCTCCGAACTCGTGGTCCGCACGCCGCGAGGCCGCAAGCTCACGGCGGCTGGGTTCGAGCACCTCGGACTGGGGCCGTCGCCTGAGCCGCCGGGATCGCAAGGGATGCTCTTTTCCTAAATCTTCTTGATGCGGCGTCGGCAACGCTGGCATCCTGAAATAGGATCAGGCTCGACTGTTTCTCTGCTCATCCGCGTTGCGCAGCCAACCAACTTTGAAGTACCAGCACATCCCACAAGAGATACTGCCAGTTGATGCGACCGGAGAGGTGTTCTCGCCACTTTTGCCGGACAGGCTCCGGTCGGAAGATGGCCTCGCGGCGGAGTCGTCGCTCGTCGAGCAAGTCTTCGGCCCAATCGCGTAGCGGCCCGCGCAACCACGCGCCGAGGGGTATTGCGAACCCCATCTTCGGCCGCTCGATCCACTGCCGGGGAATGTAACGCTCTAGCACGCGGCGCAAAATCCACTTGGTTTGGCCCTTTCGCACTTTCAAAGACAGCGGAAGCCTCCAAGCAAACTCGACGATCCGATGGTCCAAGAGAGGTACTCTGGCCTCCAGTCCCACCGCCATGCTGGCACGATCCAGTTTGACCAACAGATCGTCGGCCAAATAAACTTGCGTGTCCCAGCCCATCATCGTCTCGAGCGCGTCGCGGCAATCCAACTCGGTCAGTAGATCCGCGGCAGGTGTTTCCACCGGCTCCGTGCGTAAAAGGATTTCCGCTGGCTCGCGCCAATGGGTGTTGAAATGCACGTAGAATGCCCCCGCCGTGCCGGGAGAAAGAAATGCGGCGAGCGTTCGTAGACGCCGGGCCGTCGTGCAGGATGGTTTCATGGCGGCCAGGTGGCGCACAAAGCGTGCCGCCGTTCGCCGCAAGCCTGCCGGACACCAAGCCACGCGACGCCAGAGCTTTCGCAAATAAAAATACCGATCGTACCCGCAGAACAATTCATCGCCGCCGTCGCCAGAAAGCGAGACGGTCACGTGCTGCCTGGTCACTTTCGCCAACGAGAGGGTGGGAATTTGCGAGGAATCGGCGAAAGGTTCATCGTAGATCGTGCAGAGCGAGGGGATTTGCTCGAGGGTTTCTCGGGCGGTCACGCGCAACTCGGTGTGTTGCGTGCCGAGATGGTTTGCCACTTGCTTCGCCCAACCGGCCTCATTGTAATCGGACTCCTCGAACGCCACGGTGAAGGTCTTGACGGGCCGGGAACTCTGAGTTTGCATCATGGCCACGACGGTCGAAGAGTCGATGCCGCCAGACAGGAAACTTCCCAGCGGCACGTCGGCCTCCATTTCGCTGGCCACGGCCTCGCGGAGCAGCCGATCCAGCTCGTCCATGGCCTCTTCAGGTGTCCCTTGAAGAGGCCGTTGGGAACCATGTTCAATTACATCGCGAAGGTTCCACCAGGATTGAGGTTTGGCTTCGCTCAGTCCCGAACCCGGTGCAACCCGCAGCATGGTCCCGGGGGGAAGTTTGTAGATGCCCCTGTAAATCGACCAAGGAGAGGGAATGTAATTGTGACGGAGGAAAAGCCCTACGGCACGATGCTCGATTTCTCCGCGGAACCTGGGATGCGCCCTGAGGGACTTCAGCTCCGAACCAAAGAGGAGGCACCCCTCCTGCCAGCCGTAATACAAGGGTTTGATCCCCACGCGGTCGCGCGCGAGGGTCAACACCCGGTTTTTCCGGTCCCAAACGGCGAAGGCAAACATGCCCACCAGCCGCGGCAACGTTTCCTGAACGCCCCATTGGCTGAGGGCTGCCAACAAGACCTCGGTGTCCCCATGGCCGCGAAACCGATGGCCAAGTTGCTCCAGTTCGCGTCGCAAGGCAACATGGTTGTAGATTTCTCCATTGTAAACCAGACAGAGTTGCCCGCAGGCGGAAAGCATCGGTTGTTGGGCGTGCTCGGACAAGTCGAGAACCTTGAGCCGGCGATGGCCCAAGGCAATGCCGCTGCTCGCGTCGGCCCAAACGCCCTCATCGTCGGGCCCGCGATGCACCAACGTCGCTGCCATGCGGCGGACGATTGCGCGGAGTTCCTCTTGGCTCGCATGTTTGTTATCTAGAAAGCCTGTGATGCCGCACATGGGCGTTATTCTATCGGAACGACTCCGCGGCTCCCAGGCGATCGACGAAGGCCTGGTTTGACCCTAGGAGATGGCGCGAGGGATCGCCATGTTGGAACTGATCACATCGTGGGACGACCCACGGATCGCGGCTTATCGCAACCTCCGCGACCGCACGTTGCGCGGCGAGAGCCTTTTTGTGGCCGAGGGACTCATCCTCACCCGCCGCTTGCTGGAGAGCCCTTACGAAACCGAGTCGATCCTGGTCGAAGAGGGTTTTGCTCAAGAGTTCGAGCAGCTTGCCGGCGACCGCGTTCCCGTCTATGTGGCCCGAAAGGATTTGCTCCTGAAGATCGTGGGCTTTCCCTTCCATCGCGGGGCGTTAGCAGTCGGCAGGCGGCCGCCGTCGCCCAAGTTGGACGACGTTCTCGAAGGCCAAGCATCGCGGCAGGGCTCGGACCGGCTCCGCCTGGTGATTCTGCCCGAGGTCACCAAACCCGAGAACTTGGGCCTGACCTTTCGGGCGGCGGCCGCCTTCGGCGTCCACGCCATCGTCCTTGGTTCCCGATCGTGCGATCCGCTTTCGCGTCGGGCCTTGCGTGTGTCGATGGGCGGGGTGCTGACGGTGCCCTTTGTCCGTTCCGAGGACCTGCGGCGCGATCTCTCAGCGCTCAAGAGCGATTGGGGTGTGGAGCTATCGGCAGCCGTGTTGGACAAGGACGCACCGCCGCTGGCCGAAGCCCACTGGTCGACCCGAGCGGGCGTGGTCTTCGGAAATGAGTTCTACGGCGTGGGCAAAGACACTCTCTCCTTGTGCGACCGACGCTGGACCATCCCCATGGCCCCAGACGTCGACTCGCTCAACCTCGGCGTGGCGGCTGGGATTTTCCTCTATGAAATGAGCAAATCGCAACCCAACGTGGCGAGCTGAGTTGGGCGCGACTCAAATCGCGTCGCTCCGTCGCTTGAGAAAAACTCGAAAGTCGTACCGCGTCAAACTCGAACAACGGCCTGGCGTGACTTTCTACGTTACAGTTCCCAGCCCTTGCGGTATTGCCGCTTGACGATCTGGTTGACCTCGGGCACATTCGTGCAGCACATATTGGCGGCGTCCCACTCGACCTTGCGTCCCACCCCCGCGCGGATCGCCAGCAAGCCCACGTAGATCATCTCGGTCAGAGCGGCGCCGTATTCGAAGTCGGAACTCGCTTTCTTGCCTTCCTTGAAGGAGCGGAGAAAATCGGCCTGGTGCGTGCCCTTGATGCGGGGGAGTTTTTTGTCGGGCACGGGTGTTTGGCGGTGCTGCTCCTCGGGCACGATGCGCGGGCTGTCGCAGTAGTTCGAGGCCACGAGGATGCCTTTGTCGCCCACGAACACCGTCCCACCGTCGCCGAACTTGCGGTTGTATTTCTTTTCCAATTCGGCGACGATCGGTGGGCGGTTTTGAGATTTTTCCATCTCATCGCCCAGTTCCTTCTTAGGGTTGGCGGTTTTGGCGGCGCGGTAGCCGTCGTACCAGAAGACCTTGACGGGCGGGAGCTTTCCGCCGTCGCGAGCGGGGAAATCCCAGCGGACGACATTCACCAACGGGAACCGCTCCTGGCTGCCGCCGACTTGTTCGATGGCCTCGGCGCTGGTGGGCTGGCCGAGCTGCAAGGCCCAGAACGGGCCATCCAGGTTGTGGCACCCCCAATCGCCCAGCGACCCATCGCCAAATTCCCACCAGCTTCGCCACAAGGCCGGGTGCAATTCGTCGTGATAGTCGCGGTACTCGGCCGGACCGATCCACTCATCCCAGTGCAAGCCGGGCGGGACGGGCTTCGTCGGCAAGCGTCCTCCGACGCCGCCCCGCCCCGTCGGCGCCCAGGCATGGACCTCGGTCACGTTCCCAATGGCCCCGGCCCAAAGATACTCGCACAACCGCCGGATTCCCTCCCGGCTGTGGCCCTGGTTGCCCAATTGCGTCACCACGTTGTACTTCTTGGCGGCCTCAGCCATCACCCGGCACTCGTGAATCGAATGGGCCAGCGGCTTCTCGCAGTACACGCCTTTGCCCAGCTTCATGGCGATCATCGACGCCGTGGCATGGTGATGATCCGGAGCGCACACGAAGACCACGTCGATCTGCTTGTGGAGCTTGTCGAACATCTTGCGATAGTCGGCAAACTTCTGGATGGCGTCGAAATTGACCTCGGGATATTCGGCAAGGGTCTTTTGGGCCTTGGCGTATTGTCGGTCATCCACATCGGCGAAGGCCACGAAACGCTCCCCGGATTTGGCGATCTCGTTGACGCTCGCCGTCCCCTGATTCGCGCAGCCGATCACCGCTACGCCCAAGACCGTGTTCGGCGCGGCGTGGGCCAGCACGGCGGGCGCGGGAAAACAACTCAGTCCCGCGGCTCCCGCGACCGTGGTGGAAAGGAATCGACGGCGATGGATTTTCTTCGTCATGCTCGACATCTCTTGTGCTCCGCGTTGGCGCAATTCCAGAAAGGCTTGCTCAGCGGATATTCTAACTTCCCGCCGTTGTCGGCCCAAGGCCCCGCTCGTCGATTCGCCGCGCTGTCAACGCTTCGCCGCACCGTCTTCACGGGAGGCTTTGTGGAACTCCTCGGGCAGTAGCGCGCGCACGCAATCGATGATGCGTTGCTCGACGCTGGGCTGGACCGACTCCGGCCGCCCGTAGGAAATCAAGGCGCTCAGCGAATTATTCACCTCGTACCCGCCCTCGCCGATCAGCCGCTCCGACACCACATAGCCCGAGACCAGATTGGCATACGCTGAGATCCAGAGGCGGCTACCGTCGAACTCCCGCTTCATGCGCAAGGCGTAATCCACGACCACCTCGTCGGACAGGAAGACCATGGCCAGGTCGTCGCCGAACGTCCAGACGGTGATGTAATAATCTCGGGCCGTTGGCAGTTTTTCACCCCGCTCGAGTTGCCCGAGCAATCGCTGAATGGGGAAAGAATTGGCCGCCCTTCGCTTCAATTCGTCCACCGGCGGCAAGGGAGCATAGGGGAGCTGGAGCACGGCACTGCGGGCGGCGAGGCGTGGCGTTATCGGCTTGAACGGTCCGGAGAGGAGTCGCTTGACCTCGTCGGCCAGGGCCCGACCGTGCTGCTGACACAACTCGACACTACCGTGAGGATGGGGATCGGCGTCGGCGCCGCAGCCGATGGTCACCAGGGCCGTGACGCCCGAGTGATCCGACTCAATCGCCTCTTGCGCCGCCCCTGCCCAATCGCCGTGAATCTGCTTGAAGTTGCCACGGAGCGTGGTGTTGTGGCAGGCGTAGTTGACGACCACGGCGAGGAGCTTGCCCTGCGTGTCGCTCACGCGGAGCAAAGGCAAGCTATGGTCGACGGGTGCCCCAAGCATGGCGCCGAAACCCGTCCATTTCCCGTCTTTCAACACCCGGCGATTGGCGGCGAAACCGACCGAGCCGGAGGTCCAATCGAGTCGACTAGGCCGCCGCGCCTCCAGGGCCGAGAGCACGACCCGTTCGAGTTTGTCGGTCAATTCCTGGGCATAGCTTTCAAGATGCTGCCGTTCGGTGCCGGTGAACGAGGCCATGCCCGCCAGGTTGGGACCTGCGTGCGTATGCGAATTGCAGAGCATGAATCGTTCTTGTTTCACCTTGGTTTTGGCCTGAATGCGGCTGAAGACCTGGTCGCGCAACGACGGTGGCACGGCGCCGCAATCGACGGTGAGCAACACGGCAGGCCCGTCGCCGCTATCGCCACCAATCACCAAGGCGGCGGCCTTCAACCGGCCGGCGATCCCCTCCGACTCCGTTTTCCGCGCCGCATACCCGTACATTTGCACGGGCACGCTCGGCGTAATGTCGAGCTTCGCCACGCCGACCAGCGTTGTGGAGTCGGTTTCCGCGGCCCAGCCCCTGGCCAGAAAGGCAATCCCCCATAACCCGAACGCCAAGAAGAGCACGCCCGGCCGCAAGCTTCGACTGTCTCCCATCATGATTTCCTCCTCGCGTCATGCGGCCTGTTGCCGCGCTTTCGAGCCGCGAAATCGTGGATTCGTTCAACTCATGGCCGCCAGTGTAGCCTTGGGCGGAGAGAATGTCACGCTCTCCTCTTTCACCGAGCGGCCGCGGCCGCTCGGGTGGTTTCTTGCGGTCGTTCTCGCCAACCGGCCGACTCGGGGGCATAATGGTTTCACAGGGGAGCAAGCCTTGACGGAGGCTGCGCCTGCGACCGAAGACTGAATCACCGGTTTACACCCCGCGCGTGGGGCGCACGCGGGTTGGGATTGCCAATCGAGGGAGTTCCAGATCATGCCAAACGCGGCGATCGGATCGTGGATGGTGGCTGTGGGGATCGTGGCGAGCCAGTTGGCGACGGGCGCCAGGGCCTCGGAGCTTGCGCATCGCTGGATCTACGTGCAGACCAATCTGCTGGTGGACGAGAACGTGGAGCGTCATTTGAAGCTTTTCGAGCGTGCGGCGAAGGCGGGCTACAACGGCGTGATGCTCGCCGACAGCAAGTTCATGCGTTGGGACCTCTTGCCGGGACGCTATCTGGAGAACGTACGACGGGTGCGCGAGGCCTGCCGCCGTCTGCACCTGGACTTGATCGCCTGCGTGTGTCCGATGGGCTACAGCAATGACTTGCTCAGTCGCGACCCCAACCTCGCCGAGGGCCTGCCCGTGGTCAACGCCCCCTTCCAGGCGAGAGACGGCCGCCTCGTTCCCGCCGACCGCTCAGCGTCGCTCGCCAATGGCAGCTTCGAGGAACACCGCAACGACATGCCGCGCGGTTGGGGATTTGTGGATCAACCTGGGGTGGTCAGCTTCATCGATACCGACGTCGTGTACGACGGCAAGTGTTCCTTGCGCATGGAGGACATGGGAGTGGGCAACGCTCCCCACGGCAACGGTCGGGCATCGCAGCCGGTCGCGGTCGAGCCGTTCCGCTACTACCATGTCTCGGCCGCAGTCAAGACCCAGGATTTTGAGGCGGCCGGCAATGTGCGGATCGCGGTGATCACGCCCGACGGCGCTGTCTTGAACCACTACGAACCCCGCATCGAACGCACCCAAGACTGGAAGCGAATCCACATCACGTTCAACAGTCTCGAGGCCCGAAAGGTAAACGTCTACTTCGGGGTTTGGGGTGGCAAGCGAGGCAAGATTTGGTGGGACGATTGCCGCGTGGAACCTGGTGGGCTGGTGAACGTGGTCCGCCGCGCCGGCGCCCCGATCAAGGCGACCAGCGAAGATGGCTCGACCGAGTTCGTCGAAGGCAAAGATTTTTCCACGGTCGAAGACCCCAAGTTGGGCCGCGATCCTTGGCCCGGTGAATACTCGGTCTGGCACGACCCACCCGTGGTGAAGATTCCCCCGGGAAGCCGGATCCACGATGGCCAAACCGTGCTGCTGAGTTATTACCACACGGCCATCATCCATTCCGGACAGGTCATGTGCTGTATGGCGGAACCGAAGGTTTATGAGATCCTCCGCTGGCACGTGGGGCAAGTCCAAAAGAATCTCCAGCCCGACGGTTTCATGCTCAGCCACGACGAGATTCGCGTCCAAGGCTGGGACGCGAGCTGCCAACAGAGCGGTAAGACGTGCGCGCAGCTCCTCGCCGACAACGTCGCTCGATGCGCGGAAATCGTTCGCCGCGAAGCCCCAGGCAAGCCCATCTATGTCTGGTCCGATATGTTCGATCCACACCACAACGCGAGCCAATCAGGTTACTACTATCTGGTTCGCGGTCAGGGGCCGTGGTTTGGCTCATGGGAGGGTTTGGATCGGGAAATCGTGATCGTGAACTGGAACTCAAACCCAGCCAAAAGGGCTAAGTCTCTTGCCCACTTCGCAGAAAGAGGTCACCGGCAAATACTCGCTGGTTATTACGATGGACCTGTGGCCGCGATTGTACCTTGGTTGGAGGACGCCCGGCGGACGGGGGGACTGATTGGGGCCATGTATACCACTTGGAAGGGGAGCTATAACGACATCGAGGCGTTCGCAAGGGCCTTGATGGAACCCAATTAGTCTGACTCGAATAGGGGTCTCGTTAAGGGTCGGAACACCGCCCTATGGTGATGGTAACAGTTAGAGTTGAGGCAAAGTGTCGCCGGGAGTTACGCCACCCATTCTGGCGGGGGGGCGAGATGCTTAGGGAAAATCGATAAGGCAACGATTCAAGTTCCACGGACCACTCGCCTCTTCCCCATCGACGAGTGGGTGGTATCGGATAGGCGCTGAAAACAGTCCATCCAAGGGGGCACTGCATCCCAACCGAGACGCATTGACGAATCTTCTGCGCTGCCTGATACAATCGTTCAGGGGAGGTCTCGCGATGGAGTCGCTCAAAGGTCATTTTCTGATCGCTTCGCCTCACTTACTGGATCCCAATTTCATCCGCACCGTGGTGTTGTTGGTCCATCACAGTGAGGAGGGGGCCTTTGGCGTGGTGTTGAATCGTCCCACCGACAACACCATTAAGGAGCTTTGGGAGAGAGTGGGAGAAACTCCATGCGAGGTGGAGGGTCGCGTTCATCTCGGCGGTCCCGTCTCCGGACCCCTGATGGCGGTCCATTCCGACGCTTCGCTGGCTGAAATGGAAATCGTGCCGGGCGTGTACTTCGCCGCGCAGCGAGACCACCTCGAGGGGCTTCTCAAAAAGCAAGGCCACGAGTTCCGCTTTTTTGTAGGCCACTCCGGTTGGGGCAGCGGGCAACTGGAAAACGAATTGAAACAAGGCGCCTGGTTTACCGCGCCCGCCAGTTCGGAACTCGTCTTTTCGAGCGAAGAAGACATGTGGCGTAAATTGACGCACCAGATCGGGCGGAACTTGCTGGCCGAGATGCTTAAACTGGATTACTTGCCGGCAGACCCGTCGTTGAATTGATTCTCTTTCGGCCGTTCAGTTCCAATTTTTGTTGACTGTCACACCAAACGTTTGGGTTGTTGCCCGATCCGGCTGCGGCCGCCTCGTCACCATGAGGGAAACTGAACACGAGTATTTCATGCAAGCGGCGCTCGACGAGGCCCGGGCTGCGGGGGACGAAGACGAAGCCCCGATCGGCGCGGTCGTGGTGCATAGGGGCCGGATCATTGCTCGGGCCCATAACCAGCGTGAGCAACTCCGCGATCCCACGGCGCACGCCGAAATGATCGCCATCACGCAGGCCGCCGCGGCGCTTGGCTCTTGGCGGTTGGAAGATTGCACCTTGTACGTGACTTTGGAGCCTTGTCCGATGTGCGCCGGGGCGATCCTCCAGGCCCGTATTCCGCTTGTCGTCTATGGCGCGGCCGACCCCAAGGCCGGGGCCGTTCACTCGCTGTTTCGTTTGCTGAACGACGCCCGCTTGAACCATCGGGCCGAAGTCATCTCGGGCGTGCTGGCGCAACCCTGCGGGGAGATTCTCACGCAGTTCTTCCAGAAGCAGCGAGCGCTGGGCAAAAAGTAGCCGAGGTTGGCCAACAGCCAGCGCTTTGCACGCCGGACCGAAGTTTTACCAAGAGCCCATTCCCAAAGTCCCATCTCCCTCTGGGAGAGGGTCGCGGTGATGGCCCAAGCGCTTGCAGACGACGGCCCAACCCCACTGGCGCTCGCAGAAGACGGGAGGTTGTGGGGTAAGCCCTAACCCCAAGGGAGAAACATCCGGCGGCCTAATGCTCTTTTCACGCCGCGGCAGGGTTTTCTCGGACTGCCCGCGGCACTAAGATGATCCCATCGCAAGTTGTGCGCAAAAGGAGGGACCAAAGGCCCAAAGGCCGCAGCCAATGTTGGGGAACCTCAGGCTCGCCGCCGAGTGCTAGGGGCATGGCCTTGCCGCCGTCCATGGGGGAGCTTGGAAGCGTTGAATGACTCGTACCTTGGTCCGCGGCTCCCTTTTCACGACGGCCTGCTAAGAAAACTCACCAAGAGGAGACCATTGATGAAGACGCCGCCATGGGATAACTCGTCGCGTTCTGGAGACGGTTCGTATTCGCGACGTGCATTCATGGCGGGGGCTTGTGCGACCGCTGCCGCGGCCATGTGTCCGGCCTTTATCCTTGGCGGGGAGTCGGCCAAGCGATACCGAGTGGGGGTCATTGGCCACACTGGCCGGGGCGACTATGGCCATGGGCTCGACGTGGTCTGGCGCGATGTGCCTGGTTGCCAGATCGTGGCCGTTGCGGACGCGAATCCCCAGGGCCTCGCCGCGGCATCGACCCGCCTCGGCAACCCCAAGCCTTTCGCTGATTACCGCAAGATGCTGGAAGAGATGAAGCCTGATCTGGTGAGCATCTGTCCGCGGTTCATCGACGAGCATCACGATATGGTCCTGGCGGCGGCAGCCAACGGCGTGCGGGGCATCTATCTGGAAAAACCCCTCTGCCGCACCTTGGAGGAGGCCGACGCCATGGTCGCCGCCTGCCAGAAAAACAACGTCAAACTGGCGGTGGCCCATCAGACCCGTTATAGCCCCAGGCTCCCAGTCGTCCGCGAGTTGATCGCCTCGGGCAAAATCGGCAAGCTTTTGGAAATCCGTGCCCGGGGCAAAGAAGATTCCCGGGGCGGCGCCGAGGACCTCTGGGTGCTCGGTCCCCATGTGCTCGACCTGATCCAGCACCTGGCCGGTCCGCCACAGTGGTGCTTCGGCAGTGTTTTGGAAAAAGGACGCCCGATCGCCAAGAGCGATGTCCGGCCTGGCGCCGAGGGGATCGCCTTGCTGGCGGGCGACGAAGTCCACGCGACCTATCGCCTGGCCAGCGGGGCCATGGCTTCGTTCGATTCGGTCCGCGAGGCTGGCGGTGGGCCGCGATTCGGAATCTGGATTTTCGGCTCCAAGGGGGTGATCGAGATGGGCACCAACTACACCCCGCCCGCCTTTCTGCTGCCGCACACCTCCTGGTCCGTGCCGCGGGGCAAGAAAAACTGGATCGAGATCACTTCCGCCGGGCTGGGAAAGCCCGAGCCAATGACCGAGACCACACCGCACCATGGGAACGTGGCCGCCGTCAAGGACCTCATCCAGGCCGTGGAAAACAACGGGAAACCGTTGGCCGATATCACCGACGCGCGAACCGCCCTGGAAATGGTCGTTGCCGTGTTCGAGTCGCAGCGACTCGGCCAGCCGGTTCAATTCCCTCTCGCCAACCGCAAAGATCCACTGGCCATGATGTAGCAGCGTCCGGTGGTCAAGAGGAACTGCGCGGCGAAATGCCGCCGCACTGCGTGACCTTCAGCCCACGATTCGCTTCCAACGCTCCAGGTTCCAGCGGGCCTTTTCGGCGGGAGTCATACGGCTAAAGTCAGGCTCACTGGAGGTTGAGGCGGCCGCCGCAGCGCCCGGTCTGGTGGACGCGGCCGGAGAGCCCTTCTTCGCGACTTGCGAGCCACCACTGTAACTCGATGCCGTCGAGGTCCGCTGTAAGTCTTCCTCGAGCGACCGATGCGGTCGGATGCCCAGTTTGGCCAGGTCGCCGTGGTAGGCCCGCACCGCTTCGGCAGGGGCGATTTCATCGTCGGCCACCGCGCGGAGATAGCGGATGAAGGTCAACTGGTGCTCGGCGTTGTTGATCTTCCTACCATACAGCGCGACACGAGCCCCGTATTTCTTCGCCTCCCAGAGCATGTGGAAGGCATCGAACGTCGTGCCTGCCGAACCCCCGAGAATGCCCACGACCAGTGTGGGATCGTAGCTTGCCAAGGCTTCCATGGCCGCCGGGCCGTGATAGGGGATTTTCAAGAAAAGCGGGCGGCCGCGCTGGGTCACGCCCGCCAACGACCGAACAATGTGATCGTTGACGAACCTTCCCACGTCTTTCGGCGGGTGATCGCCACAGGCGTTCGGGTCGAAGACCTCCAAAAAATAACGAAACCCCTTGGCTTCGGCCTCCAAGCGGAAGGCCTTGAAGGCCTCCAACGTCGCCCGATCCAGCGCCGCATCGTTATTGAAGGTCACCGAATAAAGCCCCAGGTCCGCGCCCAGCTTACGCTCTTCCGGCTGGCACTCCATCTTGCCGCACATGATGTGGTCGATGGTCGCCGTGCGGAACGGAAGCGAGGGCTGCGAGGCATAGCGGCCGGTGCCCGTCGCCAGCCAGATGTCGGTCGTGTCGTTGGCACGAACCGCGGGCGTGACGTGGCTGCCGTCGAAGAGCCGTTCCTGGATCGTGAGCACTTCATTGGTGCTTGCGCTCATCAACATGATGTCGACAAAACCCTGCCGCACGATTTCCCGCATCAATTGCCGGTACTCGGCCAAAGTCCGAAATCGGGCCTCGCCCCCGTGGTACTCGGGGCTGCGCCCCGGGGCGGCCAACCCAAAGGCCATGTCCGCGTCCTTGGCGTCCGCAAGGATGAACTCCTTACACGACGAGTCGGCAAGGATGCGGGCGAGCTTCCGATCCAGGGATTTTTCCATCGACCCATCCTTTGACTGGGAAAGAGTAACCACTCAGGCGGTAAAAAAGCCTCAGTCCTTCAACCGTCACCACCGTCACCCCACCCAGAGAGTGGTGCGTCTTTACCATGGAGGCGGTTTGGGCGAATGGCGAACCGCGAGCCCAATGAAGTTCTTTACCGTGCAACTCTCTAAGTATACCGCAGCTTCCCCGTGTTCACCACTCTTCAAAATCCGCGAAACTGATAGACAACACCGTTGCAGGTTTCAGCTTTGCTGATTTGGGATGCCAGTTGGGGTAGGTACTTCCGCCAGCGTTGCACGGGTTGCTGACGAGGCCGCTTGTTCACTTTACCCGAACGTCGTAAACGAGTTAATTCGAGGGTCGCGAAACGAAAGCCTGCAACTACCCGAGGCGGAGCGTAAGCAACACCGCACCCTGCCAGACCACACGTTCTGGTGCGTGATCTTCACCGCTGCGGTGTTGGCGTTTTACGTTTAATTCCCCTGACTTGGGGGAAATCTCCGCGGGAAGAGGCATCCGCTGCCTCGCCACGACTGCTTCGCCACGACGGAGAACCTACGCTGTTTTGTGATCCACAACCGCGGGGGCGCCAATTCAGGCGGCATGGGCCTGATGGCCGCCCCGGAGACTGCGTTTCAAACCGCGACGACAGATTCGCGGAGCACGACGCCGCGCGTGGAGATGACCACTTCATGGAGCGGCGTTTCGACACCCGCGGCCTGCCGGGCCGCCTGGGCGATCCGCACCAGGCCCATGCAGCACGGCACTTCCATGTGGATCACCGTGAGGCTGCTTAACGACGCCTGCGTGAACATCGCCGCCAGTTTCTCCACGTAGGGTTGCGTGTGGTCCAGTTTCGGACAGGCGATGACCAACGGCCTTCCGCGTAAGTAGCGTTCATGAAAATCGGCCAATGCAAAAGCGACGCAATCAGCCGCGAGCAACAGATCGGCCCCTCGAAGAAACGGGGCGCTGGGTGGCACCAGATGCAGTTGGATCGGCCAATGTCCAAGTGCGGAGGTCGGGGTTGGCCCGCCCGCCACGGAAAGCCCTTTAGCATCCGCTGAGCCGTGTGACACTGGCGTTGGCGGCGAAACCAATTCGAGCTGAAAGGCCGCGACCCGCGTGCCCGGGCACGTGCCGGGCTGTGGTCCGCTGATCTGCCGGGCCTGACGGAGTTGCGCCACGTGGCGGTGGGCGGCCGTTTCGTCGAAGTCGGCTGCCTCACGCTCGATGATCGTGATCGCCCCCTGCGGACACTCGCCCAGGCAGGCCCCCAACCCATCGCAATAGATGTCCGACACGAGCCGGGCCTTGCCGCCGATAATCTGAATGGCGCCCTCTGCGCAGGCGGGCACGCACAGACCGCAACCGTTGCATTTCCTGTCGTCGATCTCCACGATCTTTCGCTTGGGCATGGCGGACCTCACGATTTTCGGCTAGGACGAGGGGGGACACGTCGTAACGAGTCGAGTTGATGAAGCACGGCGAGTATCGGATGCCGCAACAACATCCGCGGGCCGGCAAAGCGCATCACGGCCTTGACCTTGGCCCGCATTTCGGGTTTGTAACAGTGGATGGGACACTTGGCACAAGTCGGCTTTTCCGCCCCGAACGGACAGCGATCCAGACGGCAGAAGGCATACTCCTGCAAGCTCGCGCACTCGGAACAGAGTCCCTCTGACGTCCCATGATGGGCAGCACAAAACATGCGGATCATCGACGCGATGGTCTGCCTCTCTCGGGCCATGCGCGGAGTGGAATTTGCGTTTTCGGCCATGGCGGTCATTCGGCAAAAAAACCGATCTCTTCATGGGATTCTACGGCCAGCGAGTCACCTGATCCTTGATCTGGATCAAACAATTGGCTAGGGAGTAGGCAATAACACCGCCACGGCCGCCTGGAACTCAAACGATGGACAGCGTGGCCCAAACCCTGAGATTTCCCACTCCGCGGGAGAGGGATGAGGGGCACGGCGGCTAGGGTCCTCGCCATTTTTCCGGTTCCAGCCGGTAAGCCGCTCTACCCACCACGAAGCCAAATCCACCCCGCTCAGGGGGATACACGGCTTCGGGATAGCTGTTGTCCACTCGTTGGCCCGATGGCGAGAAGAACGATTGGAAACGGCGGCAAGCGTGTCGAGGTCTTGTCAACCGCCCGCGGTCGCCGATGCCAGGTCTGGCTTCGACGGGCCCGCCTTTTGTAGGGCCTCGAGGATCGCGTTCTTCGTGTAGCCGTTCAGAAAGCGGATCGGTTGGTTGGGGTTTCCGGCGGGAAAGATCGCGATGACCGGGACTTGTTTCGCGCCGAGCAGTTCCAGCATGGCGGTGACCTCGGCGTCGTAGTTCGTCCAATCGGCCTTGAGCGGGACGACGCCGTTGGCCTCGACCATTTCGCGGACTTCCCGCGTGTTCATGTACAGGGCTTCGAGCGTTTTGCAGGTCGGGCACCAGTCGGCGGTGAAATCCACCAGGACTGTCTTCCCAGCAGCGAGCAGCTTTTCTAAATCGGCCCGCGTCGTAAAAGGTTGCCATGGCAGTTCGTGTTCGCGTCCCTTGGCGGCGGAAACTCCCCCCTGCTTCGTCCGCGGGGCATCGACGGACACTTGGGCCAGACGACGGCCCGCCTCGTTGGCGATCCGTTGTTCGATTCGCGCCGCCATGATCTCCTGCAACCCCCGCAGGCGTAGCGCCTGGAAGTTTTCCGGGAGCACGGAATCGAGTCCCGGGAAGAGCAGAAGCCAGCCCAAGCCCACCACGGCCGCTGCCTCCAACCAGGCCCGCAACCTGGCTCCCGGAGCAGCGTATTCTGGAGTGCGAGCCAACCACCAACAAGCTGCCCACAAAACGAACAACAGGGCCAAGGTGGGCACCAGATAGGAGGTCTCTAGAAAAGTGAACAAATAGACCACCGTGCCGAGAAGCACGAAGCCCATGACTTGTTTGAAGGTATCCATCCACTCGCCGGGCTTGGGCAGGAAGCGAATGAGTTTCGGGAAGGCCCCGATCAGGAGATAGGGACTAGCCATCCCCAGCCCGACGCTGGTGAAAACGGCGAAGATCACGCTGGGCGGTTGGTAGAACGCCCAAGCCAGGGCCCCGCCCATAAAGGGACCAGTACAGGGAGTGGCCAACATGGTCGTGATGATGCCTTTGAAGAACGCCCCGGTGAACCCCTCTTGCTCGGCGAGTCGTGCAGCCCCTTTGCCACCGGCGAACCCTGGGATCGGAAATTCCCAGATTCCTAAAAAACTCAGGGCCATGACAAACACCAAGCCCGTGATGAAAACGTTGAACCCCGGGCTTTGGAACTGTTGCCCCCAGCCCATGCCCCTATCGGCCAAAGCCAACGCTGGAGCAGCCGCTAAGGCTGCGAGCACCCAAAACACCGAAATCAACCCGAGGGCGTAAGCCACATTCAGCCACAAGGCCATCCTCCGATCCTGGCCTGCCTGTTGCACGAAGGCAAAGACCTTCAAACCAATTACCGGCAGCACGCAAGGCATCAGATTCAAAATCAGACCGCCAAGAAAACCCAATGCCAGATTGGCCACGAGCGAACGCTCGTCTTTCTGTCGTTCGATATTCCGCCGGAGTTCCTCAGCATTGAATGCCGTTGAGGCCGGGGCCTCTGCTGGGCCTTGGCCCAACGTGGCGGTGAAAGGGAAATCGTGGGGCGGGTAGCAACTGTTCGCGTCGCACGGCTGGGCGTTCACCGAACCCGTGATTTTCAACGTGCCAGGGTCCACCCCCGGTGCAAACTCGATCGGCGCGGACCACGTGACGTCCGTCTTATGCGTCTCGATCACCAAGTCATTGAAGGCCTCGGGCTCGGTATGCTTACTGGGCGGTGGATTGGCAATGAAATCACCGATCACGCGGTACTCGTTCGAGGGATCTAAACGGATTCGCGTTCGTTTCGGTCCGCCCGGGGCCTGGGTAATGGAATAGGTGTACCAGCCGGGCTGGAATTTGGCGGTGATATAGAGTTTTCCCGTCCGGCCGCTGGGGTCCGCCGTGAACTCCGCCGTGACCCTCATCGAACTGGCCGCTCCCCCGGCAGGCGACCCTAACCCAATTCCTCGGGTTGTGTTTTCATTGAGGAAGAGGCCCGGTTTGTTTTGAGCCGCCGAAGGCTCGTGCCCCCAAAGCCCAACGCCCAAAACGCAAATCAGCGTAAGCAACCAAATTGGCTTGTTTCCAGCCCAATCCACAGTTTCGACTCCTTGACTGGTAACCAAAGAGGTAACCCTGTTTGAGAGTTGGTAAAACTCCTCTCAAATGGCACTCCGTTTGCTACCAAGTTTGGATGCTGCCAACGGCATTTTAGATACAAGCCCGTCGGAGACGAACGGATTCGCTACTTTTTTGAAGCTTCGATCTGCGTTTCTCCCGGTTCACACGACTTTCTAAAAGGACCCGCAGGTGAAAGCCAACAAACAAGTTATGTCGATCCTGCACAAGACCCCCCGGTTGCGGCATCTGGACGGCAAGCACGAGGATCGCCCAGGCTGCTGGTAAATCCGGCCGCGCCCC
>CALFBP010000005.1 GCA_937951625.1 uncultured Thermoguttaceae bacterium | reverse complement strand
GGAGGATCGGCCCGGCGGCCGGGGAGGCGGCGGACGCCAGGGCGGCTACGGAGGCGGCGGACGACGATACTAACAGCAGGCCGCAGGCTTGCAAGTGGGTAGAAAACATCGTCCGAAGCGAACAGCCGTCGCCTGGTCCCGGCTGCTCGCTCAGGCAACCCTTGCCCCCGGGGGCGCTATCCCTGCCGCCAAACCGTCCATGCGCGTCTCAGCACTACCGGGACGGTGTGGGCAATCAGCGAAAACCAGTGGCGAAACGGCGGGCGGAAGTTAGCCGTGGGCGCCATGGCGATTGCGCCCGGTTGCGGACATGCCACGGCGCACAGCCCGCAACCAATACATCGCGCCAGCGAGTGCTCCCGCTTCTTGTCTTGAAGCCCAATGGTGATCGCCCCCATGGGGCAGACGGTCGCACACTTCCCGCAGAAGCTGCATTGGTTGGAATCGAACTTGGGCAAGAAATGCGGCGGCGCGACCAGGCTGGGGGCGTTGAATTCGGTCATCGTCCGCAGCGCCTTGCAGCAGCAGCCGCAACACGAGCATGATACCTGGCCCGGCGCCGAATCCACATTCAACACAAAGTTGACCAGGCCGTGGGCTTCGGCCTCGCGCTTCACCTCGAGCACGTCGCGGCGAGACGCCTTTTTCAACCATCCCTCGCGGATGCCTTGAATTGCCCAATCGCCCATCACCGTGCAATTGCCCAGCGGTTTGCCGCAACCCTGTCCTAGGGCCGCCATCGTGGTCCGGCATTGGCACTGCCCGATGCCGAACACCTTGAAGCGATCAAGGACCGATTCCATGGAGTCCGACGGCAGGGCTAAAGGGTGGGCGTCAGCGATTCGCGTAAGGGGAAGGTAGCGTATGGTTCGTGTGGGTCGCACGCTGAACGTCGCCGTGTAGCCCGTCTCGTACAGCGCTTCGACAAGCTCCACAAACTTGCGGTGCCAGTCCGAAAGGCTTTCCGGCGTCTCGGTTACCAGGACCATCTCGAAAATCCCGGGCATAATCGGCAGGAGCTTGTAACGTCTCTGACGATCTGTGCCCATGGAACCGATGGCCCGCTTCTTCAACGCCAGGTGCTCGAGAATGGCTTCGACCTCCTCCACGGGCCGACGCTCCGCCCTCGCCACCTGTCGGGCCGACTTACCCACCAGCGGCACCAGGTGACGCGCTACGGATGCCTCTTCTTCGGTAAACAAGTGTTGGACGAAGGCAATGAGTTCATCGCAAATGGGCGGGCCGAAGAGCAGCGGACTGGAGAGCCGTTGGGCAATATCTCGATGGGCCACGGGAACGTGCGGATAGTCCTCCAACTTCCGCACCCGCACGGAACACGGGCGCGGCGGAACCGGTCCGACGATCCCCCGATGCACCTCGATCACTCTCCGCGCCCCGTTTGATTCTGTCATCAAGCCCTCCTGAAAACTGGAGACCTTCGTGCCTCACCGACCTGAAGCGAACGACGCGAGTTCTTTCCTATCCCCACCTCCCGAAGCCGGACCGCTTATGATTGCAGCGGCCACTCGTGCCCCAAGATGTCTCGCTGAATTTCCAGTAGTTGCCCGAGTCCCGCCCGGGCCATGTCCAGCAGGGCGTTTAACTCGTCCTGCGAAAACGTGGCACGTTCGCCGGTGCCCTGGACCTCCACGAAACGGCCGTCGGAGGTCATCACCACGTTCATGTCCACGTCCGCCCTGGAATCCTCGGCGTAGTCGAGGTCCAACAAGGCCTGGCCGTCCACCACGCCGACACTCACCGCGGCTACGGTTCCGCGAAGGGGCGACTGGGTGGGGTCGGGCAGTTCGTCACGCACGGCGCGAAGGGCATCGACCAAAGCCATCAAGCCCGCGGTGACGCTCCACGTCCGCGTGCCGCCGTCGGCCTCCAGCACGTCGCAGTCGATGGTGATCGTTCGCTCTCCCAAGGCATTCAGGTCAGCCACGGCGCGAAGGCTTCGCCCAATCAGCCGTTGAATCTCGTAGGTTCGTCCATCGATCCGCCCGGAGCGTTCGCGGCCCTTGCGCGGCGAGGTGCTTCCCGGCAGCATCGCGTACTCGGCGGTGATCCAGCCGTGGTTCTGGCCTGACAGCCAGTCAGGCACCTTCGGCTCGACGCTGGCCGTGCAGAGGATCATGGTTCGACCTGCCTGAACCAATACGCTTCCCGGCGCCGAAGCCGTGAACGACCGCACGAACTTGGCGGATCGCAACTGATCAGGCCGACGATGAAGGCGCATAACGTCTCAGCAATGGTTCGAAGGCGCCGTTTCGCGTGTTCAACGACCTTTCATTATACCGATCTCCAGCCGGCACACGATCCACGCAAGAAGGCCCGCGACGATTTCCCGCCCTCAAAGGCGAGGAAACCGGTGCAGTCGCCTCTCGTAAAGAGCCCTACCGCCTTCCCGGCCTCGAGGGGTCAAGCCACGAGGGCCTCTTCGCGATGGAAGATGCTCGTGCAATCCTTGGCGATCTGCTTCAATTCATCCAATTCGGCATCCGTGGGAGGCTGGTAGGATCGGGCAGCGACGATGGCCTTGTCGAGCAGATCGAGAAACGAAGGGGGGATTCCGGAAACCACGCCAGGAAGCGACAACGCAAAACGCATGGCCAGGCTCACTTCTCGTGGTTCTTCCACGGAGCGATACCACCATTTTCGCGTTCGCGGGAGGCCCTCGGGCCAGGCCCCGCGGCTCATTGGCTTGATGGCCAACACCGCCGCACCCCGCTCGGCCGCCAACGCCAACACTTCCTTGCCAAAATCGCGGAGGAAGTATTCCACGAAGTTGATCGGGAACATCACGGTGTCGAACGCGAAGCCCCGCAGGGCCTCCAGCGCGGCCTTCGTGGTATGGGCCGAGAAGCCGAGGTATTTCACCTTGCCTTGCTCCCTGGCCTTGAGGAACGTCTCGATGGCCCCGCCAGGACCGAGGGCCTGTTTCACTTCCTCCGGTCTTACCAAATGGTGCATCTGATAGAGATCGAAGTAGTCGGTCTTCAGCAGTCGGAGCGATTGTTCCAGTTCTTTCCGCGATTCCTCGCGGTCACGTTTCTTCGTCTTGCACGCCAGGAAGTAGCGGCTGCGATCCAAGCCGACCAGGCCCAGGCCCATCTTGGTCTCGGCCTGGCCGTTGCCGTAAGCGGGGGCGACGTCGAAAAAATTCACCCCCTCGTCGAAGGCCCTGTGAATGCCGGCGTTGCACTCCTTTTGGTCGTAATGAATCAGGGCCAGGCCGGGAAAGCCGACCGTCGATAAATAGGCGTCGGTCCGACCCAACCGCCGCCGTGGCAAGCCGGCGGACTCCGCGGGCGGCGGGGATTTTTGTTCCGCCGCTGTGCCTTCAGAGACGGCCCCAGCCGACAACGCCATCCCGCCCGCAACGCCGCCCACGCCCTTGAGAAACAACCTTCGTTCCACGACGATCTCCTTGATTTGCTGATTGCCTGGATTTGTTTGTTGCCGAGCCATTCAGCTCGGGCAACTTCCGCCCTCAGAAGCCACGAGTGCCGCCGGATGCTATGCCAGCCGGTTGGTCCGGTAGAATCCGCAATCTCCCGCAACCGCCCGAGTGCCCGGGAAAAACCGGCCAGAAACCGAGGACCTCTTGCCCGACCTGCGCCCTTTGGCGAAGCCCTGCCAGCCCGCCGCAGCACGTTTTCGGCTGCTCGTCTTACCCTAAGCGTCTATCCCAAAAGTCCCCCCCACCCAATGGGAGTGTCTTTCCCAAAAATCCCCTCTCCCTTTGGGAGAGGGTCAGGGTGAGGGTGCAACATTTCTACGGACAACGGGAAAAAACGCCTGCCTTGCAGTTGCCCTCACCCCCAACCACTCGCCCGCAAGCGGGAGAGGGGAGGTTCTGGGATAAGCTCTAAAAGTATATCGTCCCAGGCAAAGGGAAAACCCTCCCATTCAGGGGGTGCGATTCGGTGCAGCAAACGAAAAAAAATCTCCAGCGCTTTGATCTCGAGATACGCTTGGCAGGAACGCCTTCACGCGCTTTCAACAAAAAACTTCTTAGGTGCAAGTGGTAGCGGCGACGCGAATCGCAGTTTCGGTTGAGCCGAGTCCGGGCATCCAGGCGATCGGGAGATCAGCGTTGAACCCGGGCGTTGCCTTTCCAAATGCTCCAGACCTGATCTTCGTCGGCCGGTTGGGCGTAATCGGTGAGCATCGTGGTGGCCAGCGCCCCGCAAGCCCAGCCGAACTGGACCCATTTTTCCGGTTCCCAGCCGCGGAGGATGGCGTGCAGCATTCCCCCGACGAAACCGTCGCCGCCGCCGATGCGGTCGAGCACCGTGATTTCTCGCGGCTCGACGACATGCCAACGGTCGCCTTCGGCCATGATCGCTCCCCACAGGTGCAGGTTCGCGTTCAGGACCTCCCGGAGCGTCGTGGCGAAAACCGAGGCGTTTGGATAGGCCCTCTTGACCCGCTCGATCATCGCTTTGAAACTTTCGATCTTATTGGCCAGGTCTTTGCCGCCTGCCTCGGGACCCTCGATCCCCAAGCAAAGTTGGAAGTCTTCTTCATTGCCCACCAAGATGTCGGCGGCAGCGGCGATCTCCGAAAAGACACCGCGGAGTTCCTGTTCGCGGCCTTTCCAAAACGAGGCGCGATAGTTCAAGTCGAAGGAAATCCGTGTGTCGTATCTCTTGGCGGCGCGGGCCAGCTCCAGACAAAACTTGCTGGTTTCCGGAGACAAAGCACCAATCAGCCCCGAGAGATGGATGATCTGAACCCCTTCCTTTCCAAAAATGCGATCCAAATCGAAATCCTTCACGTTCAAGGTCCGCCCGACTTCGCCGGCGCGATCGTTGTGGACCCGCGGACCCCGGGAGCCAAAACCACTGTCGGCGATATTGAACTGGTGCCGATAGCCCCAGGGGCCGCCTTGTTCGACCTCCGGGCCTTCGTAACTCATGTGGCGGCTTGCCAAATTGTCCTTGATGAATCGGGCGATGGGGCTGCCTTTGACAAAGGTCGTCAGCACCTTGACAGGCAGGCCAAGGTAGGCCGGGATGCTGGCCACGTTCGTCTCGGCACTGGTCGCCTGCATGTGATACATGGTGCTGCAATGCACCGGCTGCCCATCGACTGGAGTAATCCGAACTCCCATGCTGGTTGGAACCAAGAGGGAAATTGCGCAATTCTCACGAAGTTTCAACGTCATGTCTGCCAAGCCTTTCCGCGACCTTTCGAGAATTTTGGTGTCCAAGCGGGGCCATCAAGGGCGTTCATTCTTCACCTGCGGGGAACCGCTGTCAATCCACTCGAATAGCTGGGATTTGCTTGGTTCCATTTGCAGCTTGTCCTAAACGAGCGATGAGGTGATGGTTGGGATCCAGATTTACCCACTTTGTCTGTTCTGCATTGATGCAACGATCCAATCCTCCCGCCAATTCCACCCAAACTTCCAGTTGGCTTAAAAACCGGCATGGCTCCCACGGGGCCGCTATGATACCATCTCCACCCAGTTTGACGACCACGCGATCGAGCGCGGCAGGGCTTCAATGGTTGAAGCCGGGCGCTCTGCGCAAAGTTGTGCAACGGTGTCAGACTAATTTTTCGTTGGCCCTTCGGGCGAAAACCAACCCTGCCCGGATTTGGCTCATGCAATCCCTCTTCAAGGTCCAACGGTGCCCGCTGGAGTGGCTCGCGTGTTATGCTCGGCCGGCGACGTTGATGCTTTTTTGGGCGTTGGCGGCTGGATGCCGGTTGGCCGGCATGGAGGGCCCGGCCTCGCGTTCGCTCGTGCTTAGCCGGCAGCTTTCGCAGCAGGGCATGGCCGCCTTGGAACGAGGCCAGGACGAACAGGCCAACGAACTCTTGGGCCAGGCGGTGCGTGCCTGCCCTTCGAACGCCGATGCCCATCGCGCCTACGCGGAAGCCCGTTGGAGCCTTGGCTTTCGCGATGAGGCTTTGGCGGAGATGGAGACCGCGCGGCGTCTGGCGCCGGATAACGCCGCCATCCTTGCCCGCACCGCGGAAATGCGGCTCGCTTTGGGACAGGCTGAGACGGCCGCGCAGTATGCCCAGCGGGCGGTCTCCTTGGAGCCGAAGCTGGCCGCAGCATGGACTGCCAGGGCCAGAGTGATGCGGGCCATAGGCAACACATCGCAAGCCTTGGCAGATTATCATCGTGCCCAGGGCCTTGCTCCAGACGATCAGACCATCCCTTGCGAAGTCGCCGCGTTGTATCTGGAGTTGGGGCAACCGCAGCGGGCCCTGCTGGCGGTCCAAGGGCTGGCCGACAGGTTTTCGCCTGGCGACGAGCCTCAAGAGGTGCTCTACTACCAGGGCCTGAGCTATCTGGCCATGCAGCGTTTCGAGGATGCAGCGGAGAGCCTTGCCGCGGCGACGGTCCGCGAACGCCCCACAGCCGAGATTCTGTACCGGCTCGCGGAGGCGCAGCGTGCCGCGGGTCGGCCTTCTGAAGCGTTGGCTGCCGCGGAACAAGCCCTGGCCATCGATCCGAATTATCAGCCGGCCCGCGCCCTTATCGCCGAAACTCGATTGGCCCAATCGACCGACGCCACCACTCTTCGCCGGTAAGCCCGAAAAGGCCTCGAAACCGAAAAAATACTGACGATACCTGGACTGCATTCCAAGTACCTCGGACGGACGTCACGTTAAGTACCTTGGACGCACGTCACTTCTCGCCCGCACATCAGGACGAACAAGTCTAAAGGGCCACGCTTCCTCCTCGCTGGGTGTCCAGGATTTCCATACCGGGATGCTTGGCGATTTCTTCGCTGAAGCCTTGGAGGCGGTCGAGGCAGGCCTTGTTCGCGACCCCGGACGAAATTTGACAAGGCTTGGTGGGTCGCTTACACTTGGTCCGCTGATTGCGGCGATTGGGCAAACGAAGGGTTCCAAGCAACGTGGCAAACACGAAACAGAAGTTGCATGGCGGTCAGGTAGCCTTGGGCGGCTGGATCATGATTGGTCACCCGACCGTGGCCGAGGTGATGGCCGGCGAGCGGTTCGACTGGATCGCCGTCGACATGGAGCACACGGCGACCGACGTTCGGGCGTTCAGCGAGATCGTTGGCGCGGTTCGGGGTCGGGGCGTGGATTTGTTGGCCCGGCTGCCCTCCTGTGATGCCTCGCTGGCTAAGCTTGTTCTCGATGCGGGGGCCAACGGGATCGTGGTCCCCAACGTCAACACGCCGGACGAAGCCGCCCGCGCTGTCGCCATGGCCCGATTCCCACCCGAGGGAATCCGCGGGGCGTCGCTCTGCCGCGCAAGCGACCACGGCCGCAACTTCCAGGAGTACTTCGCCCGACACAATCGCGAGGTCCTGGTGGTCGTGATGCTCGAACACATCGATGCCGTCGCTCGGGTCGAAGCGATCCTTGCCGTGCAAGGCATCGACGCCGCTCTGATCGGGCCTTACGATCTTTCGGCCTCGATGGGATTGGCGGGACAACTGGATCATCCCCGGGTCGTCGCCGCGCAGCAAACCATCCTCGACGCCTGCCGCCGCCAAGGCGTGGCCGCGGGTATCCATGTCGTGGCCATCGATCCGGATGCCTTGCAGGACCGCATCGCCGCCGGCTACCGCTTCATCGCCTGCGGGCTTGACACGCTGTTCATCATGCACGGTTGCCGGCACATGCTTGGCCAGCGTTGTGGTGGCCGTAAGTAGGAGCAGTTCCGCTACAAAACGCATCCGCGTGGAGCAGACACCGATCATAGGAGGAGGCGTTGATGGCCGCGGCGGAAGTCGTTTTGGTGACCCGCAAGGAGTACGCCAAGGGGCAGGAGGCGTTTGCGGCGGCCGATTGGGTGCGTGTGGAACCCGCCGCCGAAGACGAACCCGCGCTGGCGGCCGAGGTCCGCGCTCGGCGATGCAGGGCCGTGATCGTCGGCGTGCGGCCATACCGCGGCCCCTTGTACGAGGCCCTGGCTGAGGTAGCCGGGGCGTCGGGATCGCTGATCGCGCGGTTCGGCGTGGGGCACGATGGGATCGACAAGCGTCAGGCCGCGGCGTTGGGAATCCGGGTCACCAATACGCCCGGCGTGCTCGATCAAAGCGTCGCCGAACATGCCCTTTGGCTGTTGGGCGCGTTGGCAAGGAATGTGCCAAGGTCGGATGCGGCCATGCGCGCCGGGGAGTTTCCCAGCTTCGCCGGCATCGAGCTGGCGGGAAAAGTGCTCGGCATTGTAGGTTTTGGAGCGATCGGCCGCCGCCTCGCCGCCATGGCGCATTTCGGACTGGGAATGCAGGTGCTGGCGGTGGACCGACGGTCGCGGGAGAGTATCGAGCGGGATCTCGCGGGCCCACTCTCGCAGGGTCTCGCCCGATATGGCGTCGAACACTACACGACGGACGTGGACCGCGCGTTTTGCGAGGCCGACGTGGTGAGCCTTCATCTGCCGGCCACGCCGGAAACGCATCATTTCGTCGACGAGCGGCGTCTGGAACGGATGCGGCCCTCGGCCTTGCTTATCAACACGTCGCGGGGCAGTGTGGTGGACGAGGTTGCTTTGTACGATGCCTTGGCCGCCCAGCAGATCGCGGGCGCGGCCCTGGACGTGTACCAACAGGAACCGTATGTCCCCGTGGATCCGGCCAAGGACTTGCGCCGTTTGCCGAACGTGGTGCTTACGCCGCACACGGGTTCGAACACGCACGAAGCGAACCGCCGCATGGCCGAGGCCGCCTTGGCCAACGTCAGGCATTTCCTGGCCGGACGCCACGACCAGCTCACGCTCGTCGCCCCGCCGCAGGACGCATCTTAGGGGTTCGTTGTGCGGGATTTGTTTGTCTGCCGATCTTCGCGTTCGTAAGATTTACGAGGATGAAACCGGGCTAGGGCACGCTCCATCGAGAGGAACCCCATGAGACGACTAGTGGCAATTGGCATCAGCGCGATTTGCCTCAGCGCATGCATGGTCGGCGGCTGGACGATGGTTTTGGCTGCGGACAAAGGCGGTCGCGCCCCTCGGGAAACGAAGACCATGACTCACGAAAAAGACCCCGTGCAAGAAGATGCGGCCCAAACCGCGGCCGAAACCAACGATTCGTCATCGAAGCTCCGCGACGTGCCGAAGACCGAGGCCGAGTGGCGCCAGCGGCTCAGCCGCCAGCAATACTACGTGCTTCGCGAAAAAGGGACGGAACGGGCATTCACGGGAAAGTACTGGAAGACGCATCAGCCAGGGCTTTATCGTTGCGCGGGCTGCGGCGCGCCGTTGTTTTCTTCCGAAGCCAAATTCGACAGCGGCACCGGTTGGCCGAGTTTCTGGAAGCCCCTGGACGCGAAAAACATCGGCACCGAGGTGGACACGAGTTTGAACATGCGTCGCATCGAGGTCCACTGCGCCCGGTGCGGGGGGCATCTAGGCCACGTTTTCAACGACGGTCCGCCGCCCACCGGACTGAGGTATTGCATCAACTCGATTTCGCTCGATTTTGAGCCAGCCCCTTCCGCCCCGCCAAAGCGCTCCGCGACGCCGCCTAAGGACAAAACAAGTCCCGCCGAAAAACCGCGGCAAGAACAGCCAAAGCAATAGTGCCGCGCGGAAAAGACCGCCTATTGCGAGTGCCCGCAGCCGCGAATTCCGGAGCCATCGGGTGAAATCGGTCCGCGAATACTGGGCAAAAAAAAGCCCCTAGGCTTTCTGCCCAGGGGCTTCAGGAGAATCCTCTCAAAAGTTTTAGAAGTTCCGCTCTCCGTTGGTAGGCTGCTGTGCCACGTAGCCAATCTGGATTCCACCCGGCGGGGAACCCGGAGTTTGCGGCGTCTGGCAGAAGTCTACCAGGTCGGTGTAGCAGCTTCCATCAGTCCAAGCGATCGAGCCCCACTGTTTCACGGCGGAAATGCCGCTGTAGCAGAAGCTCTGGCTAATTGAACCGATGGCTTGAGCCACATCGACCAGCTCCTGCACAACCTGATTGCGCAGGATGGCCAAACCAACCACCATACCGATGACCACGATTGTGGCCACCAGCACCAACTCCGCGGAGATGATGAACCCCGCTTCGTCCCTCCAAAGGTCTCGCATCATCAATCGGTCTCCCTTAAAGAAAGTTGTGGGGAAACTAAATCGAAAACCAAAACTCCCCGGCTACCCATCGAGGTGCCGAGACTGATCGCCAAACTATGTCGAAGCCATGTTAAAACCACCCGATCTGGGGGTCGTGGCTGGACCAATCATTTTTTACCGTAATTTGTAACGCAAATCTTTCTTTAGTAAACCCCCTTTTCTTTAAAAAGTTCTTAGGGTCTTTAAATTACACATTTGCCTCAAGTTCGAACAACGCCCTCAAGGGAAACTAAAGCTCCCGATGAAACCGACTTCGAATAGGCCAAGCGCGTCGGTGAAAACACCTTTTATTAAGAGCAAAGCCGACAACAACGGTTCTTTCTCGAATATCGTGGCTCTTAAGGCTGCTAAACCTCGATGGTATTTGCCGTGGAAAAAAAAACAAGCAAATTCTCAAATTTCCAGGGGAACCGCCTAGCCAGCGACAGGATTACCCACTAATAGGCTATAGATATTACCCACAAGGTGTGCTGCACCTGATCATTTTGGCGGTTTCCCTCTTCTCAAAAAACGGTGGGAGGCCCGCATCGAGGGCTGAGGCGTCGCTGCTGGGGGGGATTACAGAGGGGGAAATAAATGGTTGAGGCTGGCAAGCAAATACCAAAAAATGTCTCGCGTCGCCAAGCGGCCGGTTTTTGCGACCGTGCCTAATCTGTCAGCCGTCGGTACGCTGCCACGGCCAGTTGATCGCAGCGTTCGTTTTCAGGGTGGCCAGCGTGGCCCATGATGTGGGTGACGTGGACTTGGTGTTTGGCCAAGAGCTGGTCGAGTCGGCGCCAAAGGTCTTCGTTCTTCACTTCCGCCCAGCGGTCGCGCTCGCGGCGGCGCCAGCCGTTGGCCTTCCATTTGGGCAACCACTCGGAAATGCCCTTGAGCACGTAGGTGCTGTCGCTGATGATTTCCACGACGGTCGGCCGCTTAAGGGCTTCCAGGCCCTGGATCACGCCCATCAATTCCATGCGGTTGTTGGTGGTGCTTGCTTCAGCGCCCGACCTTTCCAATTCCTTACCGGAGCGGAGATGGCGGAGGATGAATGCCCAGCCGCCGGGACCGGGATTGCCGCTGCAAGCCCCGTCGGTGAAGAGCTGAACCTCCGGTGGATGATCAGGGGTGGCGCGTTTCATGGGCAGCGTACCGAGAAAGCAAGGGAAGGCGGCAATCGAGTTTCGAAACTGGGTGAACGTCTAGCCAGCCTGGGATGCGGGCACCTCGTCGTGGGCCAAGCGGTGGGAATGGTCCAGCCTGCTCTTAGTGAACTCGTGCAGACTGGCCGCCAGAGGGGATTCCAACCGCGGCTGGGTCTCCAGACGCCAGGGGAGCCGCACGGTGAACGTGCTGCCCGTGCCTAGCTCGCTCTCCACCGACACGTCCCCGCCCAACAGCTTGCACAATTCGCGGACGATCGACAGGCCCAGTCCGGTGCCGGAGTATTCGCGGGTCATGGCATCGCCGCCGGGCATGGCGGTGCGGCCCTGACGGAACTTTTCAAAGATCAACTGCTGATCCTCCTCGGCGATCCCCACGCCCGTATCCACGACCCGCATCACCAGCTCGTCGCGTTCGTTGCGCTCGGCCGTGACGAGGATCCGGCCTCCCTCCGGCGTGAACTTGATCGCGTTCGACAGCAGATTGTTGAGGATTTGTTGTACCCTGGCCTGGTCCTGAAACATGGGCGGCAAGTCGGGCTCGATCTCGGTGGTCAGGTCGATATTGCGTTTTTCGGTGAGCGGCCGGGCCATATCACACTGGGCGTTGATCACGTGCTCGATGCGGAACTCGACGAGGCGAATCTCCATCTTGCCGCTTTCGATCTTGGCCAGGTCGAGGATGTTGTTGATCATCTCCAACAGCATCCGGCCGGACTTCTGGATGTTGGCCACGTAACGCTTCTGTTTTTCGTCCAGCGAGGCGATCGATCCCAGCACGTCGCTGAAACCGAGAATGCTGTTTAGCGGCGTGCGGAGCTCGTGGCTCATGGTGGCCAAAAAATCGCTCTTGATGCGGTTCATTTCGTAGAGCTGCATGTTGACCCGCGCCAACTCGTCGACCTTGGCGTCGAGGTCGGCGTTCACGTGGCGTAGTTCATCCTGAACGGCCATCAGGTGGCGCAACATGCGGTTGAAAGCCACGGCCAGGGCCTCGAACTCGTCGCCCGTGTGAATCTCCGCGCGGAGCGATAGGTTGCCGTGGCTGATGGCGTCGCTCACGTCGCGGAGGTGCTTGAGCGGGCGGGCGATGAGATAACGGATCGTCACATAGAAGGCGATCATCGCCAGAAAGGCAGTAATCACCGCCACGCCGAGAAGGAGGTTCCAATAGAAGCTCACTTCCTCTTGCATGGGTCCGTAGGGGATCGTTACCCGCGCCACGGCCATCAAATCGCCCGGCTGCCATTTCTGTTCGCCGGGGGCGCTGCGACCGAAGGGAGGAGGTTCGGGATCCAAGCTGGGGCTTTTAATGCCCGGTTGATGGCATGTCCCCAGGCATTGCTTCTGTGCCCGGATGGGTAGGTAATACTGGTACTCGTTTTTTTCCGTGACCGGCCCTTCCTCGCCTTCCGGCGGCCTGTCCTTGCCGAACTCTTCTGGTTTTTTCTTGAGGAACCGCTCCAGCCGTTGGCGTTCGTCCTCGTTCCGCGGCTGCTCCTTCACCATGGCGGGGTCGGGGGAAATGAAGCTTACGCTATACTGGAGCCCCTTGAGCTTCTCGTCCAACGATTGCACGACTTCCAAAAAACCTTGATCCCGCTCGTTGTCCTCCCGGGCCATCGCCGCGAAATGGCTACTCTGGATAATCCGATCGACCAAGAGCCGGGCCGTATTGGGATACTGTTTTTTGACGACTTGCTCGGTCACGAACCAATAGGACATGAAGCTGGCTGTCGAGACCAAGAGCGACAGCCCGCCAAAGAGCATCAGGCACTTCAGCTCCAGGCTGGTCTCGCCCAAAACTCGGTACAGTCGGCGATGCGCCATTCTGCTTTCTCGAAATCGGAACGATTGTCCTAACTTCGCTATTTTACGGGATTTGCGGGGGTCGCGCGAAGGGCAATCGGTATCAAAGCATGTCCAACGGATCGACGTCGGCGATCCATTGAACGTTTTCAGGCGTTTGCAGCTCGGCCGTTGCCCGACGAATCGCTTCGCGCAACCATTCCCCGTCCGAGCTTTGGAGCTGAATCTGGTAGCGATACATTCCGCGAAGCTTAGGAAAAGGCGCCGGGGCAGGCCCCAACACTCGGAACAACCGACCCCCGTTGCCCGGGTCCGAAATGGCGGCAATGCATGAGTCGCCGGGGCATGGTTGGGGCAGCCCTTGTCCTCCATCCGACGCGAGCGATGCCGAGATTCGCCCGGCCAACTGCTCGGCGAACTGTCGGACGACCAGTTCGCGCGGGCCCCGAACGACGAGACGCACCATGCTGGCAAACGGCGGGTACGAAAACATCTGCCGGCTGGGCAGCTCGCTCTGGGCGAAGGCGGCGTAATCGTGGCGGACGGCGGCGACGATGGCGGGGTGGTCGGGATTGAACGTCTGCACCAGCACCCGGCCGCCTTTTTCCCCTCGCCCCGTGCGGCCCGCCACTTGCGTGATGAGCTGGAAAGTCCGCTCTGCTGCCCGAAAGTCGGGAAAGTGCAGCACCGTGTCAGCATTGATCACGCCCACCAGCGTGACGTTGGGGAAATCCAGACCCTTGGCGATCATCTGGGTGCCTAAGAGTATCCGCACTTTACCGGAACGAAACGCCGCCAGGGCCTCTTCATGGCTGCCTCGGCGCTGCATACTGTCGGTGTCCATGCGTAGGGCCGCGAAGTCCGGAAATCGGGCCTGGACCTCTGCTTCGAGCCGCTGCGTGCCGTAGCCGCTGAAGCGAATCCCTCCAAAGCGACAGTTGGGGCAGGAGGTCGGCAGCGGGGAATGAAAATCGCAGTAATGGCAGAGGGCCTTTTGCTCGCTGCGATGATGGGTGAGGGCGATCTCGCAGTTCGGGCAGCGGACCACATGACCGCAGGCCGGGCATTGAATATGGGTGGAGTAGCCCCGGCGGTTCAAGAGCAAAATCACTTGTCCGCCCTCGCCCAAGGCATCGACCACCGCGCGATGCAAAGCCCGACTGATAGCACTCCGGAATTTTCGGGCGTGTTCGTCCAATCGCAGATCGATCGTGGCCACGCTGGGTAAAGGCCGTCCCAACACTCGGCGAGGCATCGTCACCAACCGATACTGCCCTGTTTGCGCCCGATACCACGATTCCAGCGACGGCGTGGCCGAGCCGAGCACCAGAGGGATTCCCTCGTCCTCGGCCCTGGCCTTGGCCACGTCCCGCGCGTGGTAACGGGGGGCTGTTTCCTGCTTGAAGGTGGTCTCGTGCTCTTCGTCGAGCACGATCAGGCCCAAATGCCGAGTCGGGGCAAAGACCGCGCTTCGGGCGCCCACGACGACCTCTACCTGGCCTTCGGCGATGCGTTGCCATTCCTGGTGACGCTGGGCGTCGCTCAAGTGGCTATGGAGCACGGCCACACGGTCGAATCGGGCGCGGAACCGCTCGACCGTTTGGGGGGTGAGGCTGATTTCCGGCACCAACACAATCGCCTGCCGCCCAGAGGAGGCCACTTCCTGAATCGCCCGAATGTATATTTCGGTCTTCCCGCTGCCTGTCACCCCGTGAATCAGGATCGTTTGATGCTGGCGGCTGTAAATCGCCTCCCGGAGGACACTTAAAGCCAGTTGTTGGTCGGTGTTGAGCAAATGATCGTCTTGGCGAGCGACCGCCTGAGCCGGCTCACGTTTGGTAAAAACCCGCTCCGCAGCGGCGACGATCAGCCCTTTGCGCTTCAATGCCGCGACGGGGGCTGGGGAGCATTTGGCGGCCTTGACGAGGTCCCTGATTTCCAAAGGTCTTCCCGCGGCCAAGAGGGCTTGGAGGACCGCGGCCTGAGCCTGAGGGAGCTTCAGCTCGGCGGCCGACTCGGCCACGCCGGGGGCAAGGCTCAAAAAATTCGCCTTCCGCGTTCCCGCTTGCGATCGAACGCTTTGAGGGACAACGGTTTCCAGGACTTGCCCCCAGCCACAAAGGTAGTGCTTGGCGATCCACTGCGTCATCCGCAACAGGGGCGGGGTCAGCAGGAAGTGCGCATCCAAAACTCCAAGGATTGGCTTCAATCTCTTTTGAGGTAACGACTTACGTTCGACCCGCGCACAGTAACCCACGACGCTCCGGTTGGCTCGCCCCAAAGGGACGCGAACCCGCCGTCCCGGCTCGAGCTTCCCGGCCAGGGCATCAGGAACGAGGTAGTCGTACTCGCCCTCCGGCCCGTCGGCAAACACGACCGTCGCCACCAAAGCGTCGGCGCGATCGTCCTCCTCCCAGGGGGCGGTGTCGAAGAGTTGTCGCTGGGAAAGGTTCATAGCGGGCAGTACCCGACCGGCAACGTCACACGGGGGCCACCAGTCACACGCTGCGACGCCCAACGGGACACCGTCTTTCGTCCTCGCGTCGTTTCCGGGCCATTATTGCTCTGGCTACAACAGGGCGGAAGGTGTGGAGATCGGGAGGCGATTGGGGGGGGCGAAGATCAGCGACAACAGCTCCACGCAGCCCGGCTCCAACGAGGCTCAGGGCTTTTCAGCAAGGTCACGAGTGCGGAAAATGGCATGTTCGAGAAGTTGCGTGGGTGGCAGGCCGCGGTTCGCGCCGCCCGAATCCGCCCGGGGGCGGCCAGGGGCCTTGGCGCGAGGACCGCAGGCGGGTAAAGTATACTAAAGTTCACATGGAAGGCTGGGGCAGGCCAAGCGACGGCCGGCGCCTCAGGCAGGCCAGGCCGGTTCGGACGGCGGACATGCCACGAGACGGAGGGTTCTCGTCGGTCGAAGAGAAAGGGAGCATCCCATGGTCAAGAAGATCACGCCGCGAGGGAAATCGGGCGACGACGCGGACCAGCCGGCGAGGCTGTCGCCCTTGGAAACCAACCCCACGCTGAAAAACACCGTCGCTCAGATCGAAAAGCAGTTCGGCGAAGGGGCGATCATGGCCCTGGGCTCCGAACGCTTCGCCAAGATCGAGGGGATTCCGACGGGAAGCCTCTCGCTGGATCTGGCGCTCGGAGGTCAAGGTATCCCTCGCGGACGGATTGTGGAAATCTTCGGTCCGGAATCGAGCGGCAAGTCGACGCTGGCCCTGCACGTGGTGGCCCAGGCGCAGCGGTCGGGCGGGATTGCCGCCTATATCGACGCGGAACACGCCTTGGATCCGAGTTGGGCCAAGAAACTGGGCGTGGAATTGGAAACCTTGCTGGTCAGCCAGCCTTCCAGCGGCGAAGAGGCGATGCACATCACGGAAATGCTCATCAAGTCGAATGCCGTGGACGTGATCGTCGTCGATTCGGTCGCCGCGCTGGTTCCCCAGAAGGAATTGGAGGGGGAGATCGGCGATAGCCACGTGGGGCTTCAGGCCCGGCTGATGAGCCAGTCGCTTCGCAAGCTGACGGGAGCGATCGCCAAGAGCAAGACGGCGGTCATTTTCATCAATCAGATCCGCGAAAAGATCGGCGTGATGTTCGGCTCGCCGGAGACCACGCCTGGCGGCCGCGCCTTGAAATTCTACAGCTCCTGCCGCATCGACATGCGCCGCATCGGCCAGATCAAGGACGGTGAGGAGGTCGTGGGTCAGCGGGTGAAGTGCAAAATCGTCAAGAATAAGGTGGCCCCGCCCTTCCGCAGCGCCGAGTTCGACATGATGGCCGATGGAGGGATCAGCTACGAGGGCGACGTGCTCGATCTGGCCATCCAGCATAAGCTGGTGAGCAAGGTCGGCGCATGGCTGAAATACGGCGAGATTCAGCTTGGCCAGGGCCGCGAAAAGGTGCGGCAGTACCTGCGAGAAAACCCGCAAATCGTGGCCGAGATGCGAGAAAAAATCCTCGCTTCCGCGGTCCCGATCGCGTCCGAGGCCGAGTAGTCCGCGGATTGCGCCTCGCGTGGCTTGAGTGTCTAGAAAAAGCGAGGTCCTGGCCGGTGCTATCCTACCGGGAAGGCTTCGGGGCTACGATGGCTGAGGGATGAACGGGAATGTTGCGGAGCTTCTTGGTCTTGGGCTGCGTGTGGCTGGGGCTTGTGGGCTCGGCAGCAAGTCGGGTCTGGGCCCAGCCGGCCTCGACCGAGGTAGCCACGATCCAACAGGCGGTCGTGGAGGCGATTGCGAAAGCCGAGAAGTCGGTGGTCGCAATTGCCCGAGTCCAGCGGGAACGGCCCGGCCAACGCGCGGTCATCGAGCCTCGGCCCGACCCCTTTGGCAACCGCCGGACGGCTTCTCTTCCGCCTCCCCGACCTACCGATCCCGACTTCATCCCCGACGATCTCGCTGTGGGCGTGGTCGTGGAACGGGGAGGGCTCGTGCTCACGGTGGCTCACGTGCTGGCCGAAGAGAGCGACTATTACGTGACGGTCGGCCGCCGCTCCACCTTCCAAGCCAAGGTCCTTGCTGCCGATCCGCGGAGCGACTTGGCCGTCCTGGCGCCGATCGATGGCTCCGAGGCGGGCTCAGGCGAGTGGATCCCGATCGCGTTGGGAGACGCAGATGCCTTGAAAAAAGGGGAATTCGTGGTCGTGCTGGGCAACCCCTACGCGATTCGCCGAGAGGGGCAGCCCAGCGCCAGTTGGGGCGTGGTGGCCAATCTCGCCCGAAAGGCCCCTCCAACCCCTGATGAGCAAGACCCCCTGGGCAAAAGCACCCTCCACCATTTCGGCGCCTTGATCGAGACCGATGCACGCCTGAACACGGACACCAGCGGATCACCGCTCATCAATTTGAAAGGAGAGATGGTGGGAATGGCCACCGTGATTCCTTCGGTTGTCGGGTTCCAGGCGTCGGCTGGCTACGCCATTCCGGTCGATGCTACGTTCCGCCGGGCCTTGGACGCGCTCCGCCAAGGTCGCGAGGTCGAATATGGCTTCCTGGGAATTCAGTTGGGCAGCTTGGGACGCAGCGAGTTGGGCAGCGCGACGCCGGGCGTTCGTGTCGAGCGGGCCATTCCCGGGTTGCCTGCCGCACGCCATGGAGTGAAGTCGGGCGACGTGATCCAGGCGATCAATGGCGTGCCGGTGCGGGATTCGGACGAGTTGGTACGCCAGATCAGCAAGTATCCGCTGGAGACCGCAGTCAAGCTCGCCGTGCGCCGCGGCGATCGCCAGCTCGATCTGCAAGTGCCCTTGACCAAGTTGCGAGTCCGCGGACGACGGATCGTAACGACGGCGGACCCGCCCTGGAGGGGGCTCCGCGTGGATTACGCCACGGCCGTTCAGGAAGTCTACTCGGCGACCGCCAATTTCCCGCTGGGTGAAGCCCTCGCCGTCACAGACGTCGAGAAAGAGAGCCCGGCTTGGGAGGCCGGCTTACGGCCGGGATCGCTGATCACCCATGTGGAACGCTCGCCCGTGCGAACCCCGAAAGATTTCCACCAAGCCGTGACCGGAAAGACAGGACCGGTTTCGCTTCGCGTAATTGCCGAAAGTGGCGAACCTGTCGAACGGACCATCCCCCCGGAAAAATAAGGTCCAACCATCCATCGCCGCGGGGCCGGACGGACACGACTCGGGACAAAAGCAAAGCTAAAAAAATGGGGGAGGCGGCGGAAAATCCACCAAGACAAATCTCCCCCTCTTGCAAAAGCCCGCGGCGACCACGATCTTGACGGGATACGACGAACTCCGCGAAACTCGGCAAACGCTCACTCGTGAACCGCGACGCAAGCAAACCAGCAGCGGGCGGGTTGACGGCTAGTTCTGAACATCACCTGTACATGATTCGTGCCATGGTGGACCCTCAGTTGTTGAACATTTTGGTATGTCCTGAAACACGAATGCCGCTCCGCGTGGCGGACGATGGGCTGATTGCTCAGCTCAACCGGGAAGTGGCGGCGGGGCGATTGCGGAACCGTTCGGGCCAGACAGTGGAAGGCACGATCGAGGGGGGCTTGATTCGTCAGGATGGCGCCGTCTTGTTTCCCATCCGCGATGGCATCCCCGTGATGTTGATCGACGAGGCCATCCCTTTGGAGGCTGGCAGCTAGTCCAGCGGCAACGTTGGACTCGGGGAACGACGTCGGCCCAACGCCAGTGGGTGTTTCCAGCCTTCGGGTAGGAGGAGCTTCGCTCGGAGTCCACTGGGGCTTTCTTTTGTTTCTGCGAAGGCCAGACCACTTTGTGCAGCCTGCGTCCGGTGAATCTCGCTGAACCCAGCGAACCGGGCGTGCGTCGAAGCGAACGTTTTCAAGGAACCCTGGCAGAGAAGGATCGTGATGGAAACCAAGACGATATTCAAACGGATCATCGACCGGGAAATACCGGCCGACATTGTTTACGAAGATGATCGTTGTCTCGCCTTCCGCGACATCCAGCCGCAGGCGCCGGTCCATATTCTCGTCATTCCCAAAAAGGAAATCCCGAGCGTCAACGAGGTGAGCGAATCTGACGAAAACCTTGTGGGACATCTTTTTGTGGTCATCGCCAAGCTGGCCGAGCAACTCGGGCTGAAGTCAGGCTATCGGGTGGTGGTCAATTGCGGGCCTGAGGCTGGTCAGTCTGTGATGCATCTGCACCTGCACCTGTTGGCAGGCCGCCGCTTGAACTGGCCGCCGGGCTGAAAGGCGGCCCTTCAAGGCGACGGGTTCCGGCAGGATTCCCGCACGCTAAGGGCCGCAGCGGGTATTCGCCGTTGGCTGGCCCCTTTCAGGACCATCCTTTCCCCACACGTCGGCCTGGGCTAGAATGCAACGAGTGCCTTGCTAACCCCGGGGAAAAATAGATGAGTGATGCCGTAGGGCGACAAGGCTTCTTGTTTTTCCCGCTGCGGAAAACGGTTGCCATCGGTGTCGCTCCGCGAAGTGCTTTCCCCTCCCCTGCCGAAGGCGTTGAAAGGGCCGATCGCCTCGGGCTTCGGCTGGCCGAGCTTGACGAATCGACGTGGGGTTAGGAAGCGCACTTGCGTTGGGGCGGCCATCCGCTCCGCGACGCCATCGTCATCGCCCTGAATCGTGACAAGCGTCAAGCCGAGATTGCCCTCGACAATCGCCCTACCGTATGCACGAAGTAGCCATCGTCGATGCCTTGATCGCCCAAGTCGAGGAAGAGGTCCGTCGAGCGGGCGTGTCGGGCAAAGTCGTGCGTTTGGACCTATCGATCGGGCGGCTTTCCGGAGTGAGCGTCGATGCGATCCGCTTCGCCTTAGAATTGCTTGCCCCGGGTACGATCGTGGAATCGGCCCAGGTTGAGATCCGTCAGCCCGCGGCTGTGGTCTGCTGCGCCGCCTGCGACCACCGCGCTGAAGTCGAGCAGATTCCTGTCCGATGCCCTCGCTGTGGCAGCCGGGAATTGACGATCGAGGGCGGCCGTGAGATGCTTCTGGAGTCCATCGAATTGGAAGAATCGCCGTCATGAAAATCATCGCCGCCAAGAAAATCCTCAAAGCCAATGATCAACTCGCCGAGGCCAATCGGGCCACGTTCAACGCGGCGCGGTTGCTGGCCGTGAACATGGTCGGTTCGCCCGGCTCCGGCAAGACCACGTTGCTGGAAGCCTTGGTCAACGCGCTGCAAGGGCGGATGCGGCTGGCGGTGATCGAGGGCGACATCGCCGGCTCGATCGACGCCGAGCGGATGGAGGCCCTCGGCGTGCCTGTGGTGCAAATCAACACCGAGGGGGCCTGCCACCTCGACGCCACAATGATCGCCGCCGCGGCCCAAGGGCTGGAACTCGCCGCAGCGGATTGCTTGGTGATCGAGAACGTCGGGAACCTCGTCTGCACTGCCGGCTTCGATTTGGGAGAACACGTCCGCCTGGTGCTTCTGAGCGTAACCGAGGGAGACGACAAATTGGTGAAGTACCCGGCCATCTTCCGCGGTTCCCACGCGCTGGTGATTACCAAGTGCGATCTCTTGCCGCACGTGAATTTCAACATGGAGCGGGCCGTGGCCGACATGCGGCGATTGGCCCCGGATGCCCCAGTGTTTCAAGTCTGCGCGCCGCGCCAGGAGGGCGTGGCCGAGCTGGCCGATTGGCTTGTTCAGCGGCGGCCCTAGCTTGGTGTAAATCAGGCCATGATCCTGGATCGATTGGAAAACACCGCGATTTACAGGGCCCTGGGGCCACGCATCGCGGCAGCCCTGGATTTCCTCCGCGAAACCGATTTCGCGGCCATGCCGGATGGCCGCCATCCGTTGGACGGGGAGAGGCTCGTCGCCATCGTGCAGCGCTACCAACCCAAGCCCTTGGCCAAGGCGATCTGGGAATCGCACCGCAAGTATATCGACGTCCAGTACGTGTTTCACGGCGTCGAGCGGATCGGATACGCCCCCCTACTCGAAAACACCCCGCTCGCCCAATCGTATAACGACCAGTCCGACTGCGTGCTCTACGACATCGAGGGCGATTTCTTCGAGCTGGCCGCGGGAAGCTTTGCCATTTTCGGGCCGCAAGACATCCACGCGCCAGGGATCGCCCCGTTGCGGCCACAAGGTGACACTTGGGTGCATAAGGTCGTGCTCAAGTGTCGCGTGCCATAATTCCCGGGGTTTCCACAGAAAGTGGCTCAGGGCCGCGTCCAGAACAGCTTTGAAGGTTCCATTCCGCCAAGGCCGTCGCGGTGACGCCCACCTTTGACGCGATTCTCTGATTCTCCGATTCTCTCCGCGTTGCCATTCGCGTCTAGCCAAATCAATACGGCTGTCACCTGAATCCACGACAGCTCGCGGGTTGATGAAAAGCTGACCGTATGCGAAGCCGCGACGAATGCGGAAGTGCTTTTCCGCACGAATCGGTCTTGGAAATGAATCAAAGGAACCTACCCGAAAAGGCAGGTAAAGACAACCTGCTATGGTAATGCACCTCCATGCTTGGGGACCATGGGGCACGATCGGCTTAGTAATTCCTCTTATTGGTGGTGCGTCCACGTTTCGCAAATGGCCTTTTTCTCGAGTCGCGCGGCCTCGCAGTATTTTCGAAACTTTATCTTGTCACAATTGCGTAAATCCGATATGATTTCATAGGTGGCGTTTAGAGAGGTTGGGTCATGAGTACCGTAGCGGCAGCGATTCCGTCGACGGACAACGATGTGCTGGAACTGTTGCGGGCGTGTGGACCGCTGGGGGTAGCCGAGCTGGCGGCGGAGATTGCCGTGACTCCGACGGCAGTTCGGCAACGTTTGGCACGCCTGTTGGCGCAAGGGCTCGTGGAGCGGCAGCCGGTACGAAACGGACGCGGGCGGCCCAAACATCGGTACCGTTTGACATCCAAGGGGATTCGTTACACGGGGTCGAATTTCGCTGACTTAGCTTGGGCGCTGTGGCGGGAGGTCAGCAAGCTGGAAGACCATGAAGTGCGGCGGACGGTGTTTCGGCGAGTGCTTCAGTCGCTTCTGGAGCGTTATGCCTCGCAGATTCAGGGGCGCACCTTACTAGAGCGGATGCGCTCGCTTGCCGAGCTGTTGGCCGAACGTCGGGTTTCGTTTTCCGTCGAAATTGCCGATCAAACCCGACAACTACCCGTGCTCACCGCCAATGTGTGTCCGTACCCGGAGTTGGCGGAATCCGACCGGACGATATGCGCGTTGGAACGGGTTTTGTTGTCTGAATTGTTGGGAGAGAACATCACGCTGGCGGAGTGCCGTCTTGATGGCGGGTCCACGTGCCGATTCCAGCCCTCTTGAAGGCTGGTTATACTGGCGAGTCGATCCGGTCTGCGAGGCCGTTATTCGTGGAGAAACCGCTGCTTCGCAGTCGCGCAACGTCACCTAGCCATGCAAACATTTGCGACACAAAACCCAGCCATGCAAACGAATACGCCGACAAGTTGGATTGAAGGTCGATGGGAGGACGGGGTCCTCACCACCACCCTGGAACAGGCCATCGATTGGGCTCGACAGGGCAGTATCTGGCCCATGACCTTTGGCTTGGCCTGCTGCGCCATCGAGATGATGGCCACGGGCGCCAGCCGGTTCGATATCGACCGGTTCGGGGCCGGGGCCTTCCGCCCATCGCCGCGGCAAGCTGATTTGATGATCGTCGCCGGCACCGTGACCTACAAGATGGCGAGCCGCGTGCGGCGTCTTTACGACGCCATGCCAGAACCGAAATACGTGATCGCCATGGGCGCATGCACCGTCGGCGGTGGACCATATTTCCAGTACGGATACCACGTGGTCAAGGGGGTCGATCTGGTGGTTCCGGTCGATGTCTATGTCCCCGGCTGCCCGCCTCGACCCGAGGCCCTGCTGGAAGGTTTGATGCGATTGCAAGAGAAAATCCAAGGGCACCGGATCGCGCGGAGACCCGACGCCCCTCGGCCTGGTTTGTTCGAGTCTTCGGCGGCGAAGGTCGACGACCAACTACCGTTGCCACAACATTCGGGATTTGTGTTGGTTTCGGAAGTCAAGCCCGTGTTCCACCACCAGAAGGTCAAACCGGAGAAGGAAAAAGGCGAGAAGTCGAAACCGCAAGCCTGACTCGTTCGAAACGTGTCTGCGAGCAGTGGTTTTTTAGGTAAGCAAAAGGATTCCTCCATGACGGAAACTTTGGCAATACGCGATTTGCATGTGAGCGTGGCGGGAAAGCCCATTTTACGGGGCGTGAACCTGGAAATTCGCCGCGGCGAGATTCATGCCTTGATGGGTCCCAATGGTTCCGGGAAGAGCACGCTGGGCCTGGCGATCATGGGCCACCCGGCCTACGAGGTCACCCAAGGCACGGTGGAACTGAACGGAGAGGACCTCTTGGCGTTGGAGCCGCACGAGCGGGCGCGACGCGGATTGTTTCTCGCATTTCAACGGCCGGTCGCCATTCCCGGCGTGAAGATGGCCGACTTCTTGCGGCACGCGGCCTCGAACATCCGTAACCCGGATCGCAAGGAAGGCGAGGAATTGATTCCTATGCGTTTGTTCCGCAAAGAGCTGAAGGAGAAGATGCGACAATTGCGCATGGATGAAGAATTCGCCCGACGCTATGTCAACGACGGTTTTTCCGGCGGAGAGATGAAGCGAGCCGAGATTTTGCAAATGGCCATCCTGCGGCCCAAGTTCGCCATCCTTGACGAGACGGATAGTGGGCTGGATGTCGACGCAGTTCGTTTGGCGAGCCAGAGCATCGCGGAGATTGGCGCTCGGGAAATGGGCATTCTGATCATCACCCATCACGAACAACTCTTGGAGCACAACCGACCGCAGTACACCCACGTGATGCTAGGGGGCCGCATTGTGGAAACGGGTGGGCCGGAGTTGGCCGTGGAATTACACAAACAAGGTTACGATCGGCTGCGTGCGGCGTATCCGGAGGCTGCGGCCGCCAGCGATGCCCTTGCGGCGGCTGTGGCGGGATAGGTCTTGCGAAGAGTCGCGCAGCGGTTTACAGCCGTGCGGCTTTTCCGCGCGGCCTGGTTTTCCAATGAGGGTCTGACCATGGTTGCTGAACTGCAAATCGCCAAGCCTGACGTGATTGGCGAAATCAATAAATACGATTTCCGGAACGATGAGCGGTACGTCTTCAAGGCCCGAAAAGGCCTCGACGCCAAAATCGTCTCCGAAATATCCGAAATGAAGGGCGAGCCCGGCTGGATGCGCGACTTTCGGCTGAAAAGTCTGGAAATCTTCGAATCCAAACCGATGCCCAAGTGGGGTGGTGACATCCAGATCGATTTTCAGGACATCTACTACTACATCAAACCCACCGATCGGCAGGGCCGCTCTTGGGACGAGGTCCCCGTCGAAATCAAAAACACCTTCGATCGGCTTGGCATTCCCGAGGCCGAGAAGAAGTACCTAGCCGGCGTCAAGGCCCAGTATGAAAGCGAGGTGGTTTACGGCTCGCTTCGCGAAGAGCTTGCTAAACAAGGGGTGATTTTTACGGACACGGATACGGCCGTCCGCGAATACCCCGACTTGGTTCGGGAGTACTTCGGCACGATCATTCCACCTACCGACAATAAGTTTGCCGCCCTGAACTCCGCGGTCTGGTCTGGTGGGTCGTTCATCTACGTCCCGCCCGGGGTGAAGATCGAATTTCCCTTGCAGGCCTATTTCCGCATCAACGCGGCCAACATGGGCCAGTTTGAACGCACGCTGATCATCGTCGACGAGGGGGCCTATGCCCACTACGTGGAAGGCTGCACCGCCCCCATGTACAGTACGGAAAGCCTCCACTCGGCCGTGGTCGAGGTGATCGCCAAGCGGGGGTCGCGGGTCCGGTATACCACGATCCAAAATTGGGCGAACAACATCTACAACTTGGTCACCAAACGGGCCGTGGCCTACGCAGATGCCCTGGTGGAATGGGTCGACGGCAACCTGGGCAGCCGTCTGACCATGAAATATCCCTCGGTCTACATGCTGGAGCCCGGGGCTCGCGGCGAGATCCTCTCGGTGGCCTTTGCTTCGGCGGGGCAACACCAGGACGCCGGGGCGAAGGTCGTTCACTGTGCTCCGCACACGTCCAGCCGGATCGTGTCCAAGTCGATCTCCAAGAACGGTGGGCGATCTAGCTACCGCGGCCTGGTCAAGGTCGAGCGCGGCGCGAAAAAGGCCAAGTCGAACGTGGTCTGCGACGCCTTGATCCTCGACCCCCGAAGCCGCAGCGACACGTATCCCTACATCGAGCTGGAAGAACAGGACGTGATGATTGGCCACGAGGCCAGCGTTTCGCGGATCGGCGAAGAGCAGCTCTTCTACTTGACCAGCCGCGGCCTGACCGAGCCGGAGGCCAGCACCATGATCGTCAGTGGATTCATCGAGCCGTTGATCAAAGAACTGCCCATGGAGTATGCGGTCGAGATGAATCGTTTGATCCAGCTCCAGATGGAAGGCACCGTAGGGTAGCCCTTGATTTTCACCATGCTGGAGAATATGGAAACACGCTCTGCTCGCCGTGTCGGATGGTTGTGCCCAACGAGGCAACGATGCAGCGAGCCGTTCGCCACGGAATGAACGCCATACCATGCTCGATGGGGTTCTTCGAAGACCATGATCGCAATGACGGAAACTATCCTCCAATCCGGTTTTACCCCTGAGGCATTCGAGGCATTCCTGGCCTCGCGCCGCGAGCCTGCCTGGCTGACGTTGGTGCGTAAAGAGGCTTGGGATGCATTCGAGGAGACGCCGCTCCCCGATCGTTCGCTGGAAGAATGGCGGCGGACCGACTTGCGTCTTTTCCGCCTGGGGGCGTTTGGTTTGCCAAGGGCGGCCCAGTCGTCGCACGGTTCTGCTGATCAGGGCTCATGTCCTGCAAAAGCTGCTGACGGCAGATCGATCACCGCCGCCGAAGGCTTGCTGGAGCGAAACGTAGAGTTGGCTGGGCGGCTCGCCACCTGGGACAGCCAGACCGCGTCCAGTGTCTTGCATGAAGAGTGGCGCGAAAAAGGGGTAGTTTTCGAAAGCCTGGACTCTGCGATCGGGCAGCACGAGGCCCTGCTGCGGGAACACTTTTTGAAACCGGTGGTGGACTGGCGGGCCGATAAGTTCGCGTCCTTGCACGCGGCATGTTGGTCGGGCGGGACCTTCGTCTACGTCCCGCCCGGCGTGAACGTCAATCTGCCGCTGTACACGTTTTCCTTGCTTTCGCCTGGGCAGGTCGATTTTGGACGCACCGTCATTATCCTCGGTGAGGGCGCCGAAGCCACGGTGCTCTCGGAAACGGCCAGCGTCGACCCGGGCGCCCCGGGGCTGCATTGCGGGGCGATCGAGATCCGCGTCGGCCCGAATGCCCGGCTCCGCTACGTGAATCTTCAAAACTGGGGGACGGGCGTGTGGCATTTCGCCCATCAAAGGGCCTTGGTCGAGCGCGACGGCCAATTGCAGTGGACCATCGGGGCCTTGGGCAGTCGCTTGGCTAAGGTCAATCAGCATGTGGCCCTGATTGGTCCTGGGGCCGAAGCACAAGTCAACGGTGTCATGTTCACTGAAGGGAAGCAGCACCTTTCCTACCACACACTCCAGCACCACCAGGCCCCGCATTGCAAGAGCGATCTGCTTTATAAAGGGGCCTTGCAGGACAAGTCCCATCTGGTTTGGCGGGGAATGATCCGCGTGGACCGCGACGCGCAGAAGACCGACGGCTACCAGCGCAACGACAATTTGATTCTTTCCGATACCGTCCGGGTGGACTCCATCCCGGGGCTGGAAATCCTGGCCGATGACGTGAAGTGTACCCACGGGGCCACGTCGGGCCGCGTGGACGACGAGCAGATATTTTATGCCCGTGCCCGGGGCCTCACCCGAAAAGAGGCCGTCCGCATGATCGTCGCGGGGTTTTTCCAGCAGGTTTTCGATCGGATTACGATTGAAAGCGTCCGCGAGGCGCTTGGCGATGCCATCGGAAGCCGCGTGCGGGAATGCCACTAATCGGGCTGGGGATGGGGCCTCGAGCGAAAATGCCCGCCTCGTAGCGTGGTGCGGTCGACGGGAGAGGAGCCTCCTCCCAACGGTTGGGTCGAAACTTCAAGGAGAGCGTTTCCGTGAGTGACTGGGTTCGCGTGTGCAGCGTGTCGGAGCTTCCAGAAGGCGGACGGAAAGTGGTGGAGATTGGCGACCGCGTGATCGGGCTTTTTCGGGTGAACGGCAACTTCTACGCCATCGACGATCTATGCACCCATGACGGAGGGCCGTTGGCCGAGGGGGAGGTGAAGGGCTTTACGATCATTTGTCCTCGCCACGGTGCTCGCTTCGACCTCCGCACCGGTCAGGCTCTCTCCATGCCGGCCACGCGCGGCACTACGGCCCATGAGGTTCGCGTGCAAGAAAACGACGTCTTCGTCAAGGTCCAAGAACCGTAGAGGCCCAGCCCATGCCCATTGCCGAAGAATCCGTGCTGGCTGCGCTGCGTCAGGTGTACGATCCGGAATTGTTGGTGAATATCGTCGATCTGGGCTTGGTTTATGAGGTTCAGGTGACGGAGCAGGACGGAAAGTCGGATATCCATGTGAAGATGACGATGACAAGTCCGGCTTGCCCCGCAGGACCCGAGCTTATCCGCGATGCCCGCGATGCCCTGGAGGCGCTAGGGGAAGAGGTGGGCAAGGTCGATGTGGAATTGGTCATGAGTCCGCCTTGGACGCCGGACCGCATGACCGAAGAGGCCCGCGACGAGCTGGGCATGTTTTAAGGGCTTGTTCCCGAGTCGGCCTTCCTTCGCCTCGCAAGATAAAACAGGGGCGATCCTCAACTCTCGATCACGGCCAAGGCGTTGGCGATCTTACCCAGCGGGGCGCTGACCTGGATTCCCCACACGCGGTCGCGGATGCGTTCGACGGACTGCCGGGCGATTTCGATGCCCATTTTCAGTTGGTCTTCCCGGCTGGAGACCGAGGCCATCCGCTGGAGGATCCAGTCGGGGATCACCACCCCCGGAACCTCGTTCTTCATGAACAGGGCGTTTCGGTAGCTGGCCAGCGGCCAGATGCCCGCCACGATGGGAATGTTGTGGTGCTGCACCTTGTCGAGAAAACGGAGGAGTGCGTCGGGATCGAACACGGGCTGGGTGATGGCGAATTCGGCGCCTGCCTCTACCTTCTGGCGGAAACGGTCCAGTTCCCTCTTCTCGTCCAACGCGGTGGGGTCCAGGCCGACGCCGATGACTGCGTGCGTTTGCGGATCAATCGCTTGGCCGCCCAAGTCGATGCCCTCGTTCAGCCGTTTCTGAACCGCGACCATGCCGATCGAATCGGCATCGAACACGCCGGTAGCATGGGGATAGTTGCCTAGCTTGGGCGGGTCGCCGGTCACGAACAGAATATTGCGAATCTCGCAGGCCGCGCAGGCCAGTAAATCCGCCTGCATGCCGATGAGGTTCCGGTCCCGGCAGCAGAAGTGAAGGATGACCTCGATCTGGGCCTCTTGCTGGATGCGTTGGGCCGTGATCAGGGGCGAAATCCGCGAGCTTGCCCGGGGACCATCCGGAATGTTGATCGCGTCCACGCCGTGGCGGTGGAGGACCTTGCTTTTGGCCACCGTCTCGCTCAGGTCGTAGCCGCGGGGGGGCAAGAGTTCGACGGTCGTGACCCATTGCCGATGCGCTAACCGCCAGGCGAACCGCGACTTTTCCGCGAAAGGCGTTGGCTGCTTGGGTTTGGTTTCCGGGCTTGGTTCCAAGGTCACCGGTTTGACCCTGGCCCTCGCCAAGGGTTTGATCGCTCGGGCGACCTCGCGGATGTGATCCGGCGTGGTGCCGCAACAGCCGCCGACCGCCGCTGCGCCCAATTCCACGTAGCGCCGGGCGTAGCTGGTGAGATATTCCGGGGAGCAATAGTAGATCCAACGGTTTTCCACTTCCTTGGGCAGGCCCGCGTTCGGCTGGACCACAAGGGGCAAGGAGGTGGAACGCACGGCGCGTTCGACAGGCCCCAACAGCCCATCGGGCCCCGTGCCGCAATTCAAACCCCAGGCCGCGGGCAGAGGCAGTCCGTCGAAGGGTTGCACGAGGTGTTCGATGGGCTCGCCTGTGGCCGACTCGCCCTGGTTCGACACGGCCACGGAAAGGACGAAGGGAACATCGGGGAATCGGGCCATGGCTGCCGCGCACTGCACCAGCGCCCGGCGGTCCGGCTGGGTCTCGAACAGAATGAAATCCGCGCCGCCCTCCACCAGCCCCGACACTTGCTCGGCGATCATGGATTCGATCAAGGCTTGGTATTGGGCTTGTCGGGGGAGTGGCCCGATCGAGCCGGCTACGAATACCGTTCGGCCGGCGGCGTCGGCCACCTGCCGAGCCAGTTGGGCCCCCGCCCGGGCAATGGCGCCCGCTTGATTCCCCAAACCGTAGCGATCCAACGCCACGCGATTGGCCGCGTAGGTGTTCGTAGTCAAGACGTCGGCCCCAGCCTCGCAATAATCCCGATGAATTTGCCGAATCAGTTGGGGATCGGAAAGACACAACTCATCGAACGATCGGTTAGTAAACACGTGTCGGCGATAGATTTCGGTGCCGATCGCGCCATCGAAGACGAGGACGCCGGCGCGAAGGGCGTCAGGAAAAGAGGGTCGAGCCATTGTGCTTCATTCCTTGCGGCGCAGCAAGACAAACGCCTTGGGACGATGGTACCCCACTCGAGTCCAAACGACAATTGCCACGACCGCTCTTGCCGTGCATCCCCGAGGGAATAGAATTGGGCACCCCAGGCTGCCGCGTCGAGATCGGTGCCAAGGCCGTGGCGGCCTCGCAGGTGATCATTTTTACGTAGCCTCCGAGATTTTCACGAGGGCTCCGACATGTTGTTTCCGGTTCACAAGCGTGTTGTCTACGCATTGGCGGTCTTCGTGATGGCCGGCTGCGAGGAGAGCCACCGGCCGATGGTGCGGGAGGTGAGGTCCGAGCCGGTTGCCAAGACAACCCCGGCCGCCGACGCGTCGTCGTCGGCCGCCGATAGCTCTGCCCCGACGGAGTCCTCCACCGACGTGGACCTGGACGTGGCGCGACTCACGGCCCCGGCGAGCTGGGTCCGCAAGACGCCGCGGGTGGCGTTCATTCGGGCTGAATTCGCGCTACCCCGGGCCGAGGGCGATTCGGCCGACGGCCGCCTCACGGTCAGCGTGGCCCGTGGTGGGTTGAAGGAAAATATCGAGCGCTGGCGCGGCCAGTTCGGCGGAAAGCCGGAGAAGGAATCTCAAGAAACGATTCAAGTCGATGGCATCGACGTGACCTTGGTCGATTTCTCCGGGACGTATCACGACCAGATGGGCCCGTTCGCTCCCGGCGAAGATCGCTCCAACTACCGCATGTTAGGCGCGATCTTCGATTTGGGCGGCGAGTTGCACTTCGTCAAGGCCTATGGTCCGGCCAAGACCATGGAAGCCCGCGCCGCCGAGTTCCGCGCCTTCGTGCAGTCGCTGAAGCGGACCAAGTCCAGCGGCTAGCCGCGCCGGAATCAAAAGCGGCTTTTCTTTGGTGCGAAATGTGTTAAGCTAACCACCCGGCTCGGCTTTACCTGAGCTGGGGAGGTGCGAACGCTGCGGGCCGGATCTTCGATCCACACACGGGCACCACACCAACTTGGCCGGCCTGGCGGAGCGGGATCGCTGTGTTTCGCCGCCTAAGCCCTGCCCTTCGGGAAACCGCCGCGGATTCCCTCGCATGACGATGGGTTTTTAAACTTGGGATGGAGGAACACACGATGACTCGCCTGAACCGTCGCCAATGGCTTCGTGCCTCGGGAACGATCGCTGCTTGCGCGGTGATCACCAGCCGTGCTCGTGCGGCCGCGCCGCGAGCCAAGGTGGAATCCCCGCGAATCATTAGTTGGCAGCCTGAGCTGTACCACGGCTGGCCCACGTTGGCGCGGCGTCGCAACGGCCAGCTTTTATTGGCCTACTCGGGCGGTCGGGAGGCGCACGTCTGCCCGTTCGGACGCGTGGAGCTGATGCAATCCAACGACGGTGGAAGCACTTGGCTTTGGCCCCGCGTGCTGATGGATTCGGCCATCGACGACCGGGATGCGGGCGTGGTCGAAACCGCCAAGGGCAGCATCCTGGTGACGACATTCACCTCGCTGGCCTACGAATCGTTGCTCCAGCGCGCCGAGAAAGACCCCGCCTCGTTCGACAAGGATTCTTGGCCACGTCCTCCCCAGCGGCTGGAGCGTTGGCGGGCGGCGCACCAGCGGCTGACCGCCGAAGAGCGGAAGTCGCAATTAGGCGTCTGGATGCTCCGCTCGACCGATGGTGGCGTGACCTGGTCGGCTCCTTACCGCTCCCTGGTCAATAGCCCCCACGGTCCGATCCAGCTTTCCGACGGTCGGTTGCTTTACGCAGGCAAGGCCCTCTGGGAAATCTCGCAGGACCCGCACCAGGCCCGCGTCGGCGTTTGCGAATCGCTCGACGACGGCGTGACGTGGCGCTGGCTTGCCCCCTTGCCCGCTCGCCCTGGCGACACCACGGACCAATACCACGAGTTGCACGCAGTGGAGACCGCCGACGGACGGCTCATCGTGCAAATCCGCAATCACAACAAGGCCAACGCCGGCGAGACGCTTCAAAGCGAATCGTCCGACGGCGGCAAGACGTGGAGTGTGCCCCGCGAGATCGGCGTTTGGGGATTGCCTTCCCATTTGCTCCGCCTGCACGACGGGCGGCTGCTGATGACGTATGGCCACCGCAGGGCCCCCTTGGGCAATCAGGCCCGAGTGAGCCGCGACCACGGACGCACCTGGTCGGAACCGATCATTTTGTCCGGCGACGGCATCAGCGAAGACTTGGGCTATCCGTCCACCGTCCAACTCGACGACGGCACGCTCGTCACCGTGTGGTACGAAGTGGTCAAGGAATTTCCCCGCGCCGTGCTCCGCCAGACCCGTTGGACCCTCGAGGATTGACGGCGCGATGCTTCGCACGCGGCTAATCGTCGGCGTCTCGTTGATCGCAGCCTTGGTGGTCCTCGGTTGGCTGGACCATCGCGCCGCTTTGCCCGGGGCATGGCTCCTGCCCGTCGTAGTGGCGTTCACGCTCTTGGCCACTCGGGAAATTTTGGTCCTGTTTGCGGCCAAGGGATTGGCGCCGGTGGCTGCTGTGGTCTACGTCGGCAATCTGATTGTCGTGTTGAGCCCTTTTGCCTTGGCCGTGGACCCGCAGGGGAAGATTCCAGAGAACGCCGCTCGATTGGGAGGGCCGGCGGAGCCAACGCTCTGGGCCCTGGCCATCGCCATCGCCCTGGTCTTGTTGGCCGAGATGGGGCGATACCGGGGGCCGGGAAAGATCATCGAAAACTTGGGCGCAGCGATTTTCGCGGTGGTTTACGTGGGGTTCCTCCTCAGTTTTGCCGTGCGCCTGCGACTGGAGTGGGGCATCGGCGCGCTGGCGTCCTTGATCGTCGTGGTCAAGATGGGCGACACGGGGGCCTATTTCTGCGGCAAGGCCTTCGGCCGCCACCGCATGGCCCCGCGGCTCAGCCCAAACAAGACCCTCGAAGGCGCCCTAGGCGCTATCATCTTTTCGGCCCTGGCAAGCTGGGCCGTGTTTCAATGGCTTGTGCCCTACCTATCCCCCCCAAACCAAACGCCCAACGGAGCGAGCACGCTACTCGCCTCGTTGGGCTTCGGCATCCTTATAGGCTTGGTCGGCATGGTGGGCGACCTGGCCGAATCACTCCTAAAACGCGATACGGCGTTAAAGGATTCCAGCTCCTGGGTCCCCGGCCTCGGGGGAGTCCTCGATATCTTGGACTCGCTGCTCGTTGCTGCGCCAGTCGCCCTTGCTTGCTGGCGTTTCGGATGGATCGGCTAGCTGGCTTACTGCTTGACCAACCGGAGGTCACTTGGCCTCCGCAGGCTGCGCCGGAGCGGGGCTTTCGGCCTTCGCCGGAGCTGCCGCGGGGGCAGGCGGAGCGGGTGCAGGTTTAGCACCCTCGGGTTGGGCCGGGGCCGAAGGCTCCGACTTCGGAGCCTCGGCCTCGGCTGGTTTCGCGGCTTCCGTGGGCTTCGATTCAGCCGGTTTAGGAGCTTCAGCCGGTTTAACCTCGGCGGGCTTTGGAGCCTCGGGAGGTTGAGGTTCCGCCGCGGGCTTAGGATCTTCGGCTGGCTTAGGGGCCTCGGCTGGCTTAGGGGCCTCATCGGGCTTTGCGGGTTCCGCAGGCTTGGTAGCCGGCGCAGGGGTTTCAGCGGGCTTTTCCTCTACTGCGGCTGGCTTCGCGGCTGGAGCCGGTTTGGGTGGCTCGGCGGGTTTGGCCGGTTCGGCTGGCTTGGCCGGAGCAGCCGGTTTCGGCGACTCGACCGGCTTGGCCGGCGGGACCGCCGGGGCATCGAGATATGGTTTCTCTGCCTTGGCAGGCGCAGGCGGTTTCACAGGCGCTGGCGACGGTTTCGTCACGGGCTCAGGCGTCGCTGGCCCCACGGCCTCGCAGGCCGTCGGCTCGCAGCAGGACCACTCGACCACGCAGCATCGGATGTGCCGGACACGACGGCAGCACCCGTCGTCTCGCCACCTCGCCGCCCAAACCTCCTCAGACGCCGCCCACAAAGCAACCAACGATGTCGCAATCAACCATCCCCATCTTCTCATGGTCAAGTCCTCCAAATGGTTCTACTCGTGGCATTTTTCCCATTTACCGAAAACCGCTTTCTTCGATTGCGGCATATCCAGATAGGCTATTCTACTCAAATTGCATTTGCAACATCCTGATCGGATTTTGGCCCCTAGTAAAACCAGGACCACCTTCGGTCCGTGCTTCCGAATGATGGTTATTAATAATCAGTTCGTGGGGGGATTGAATCCGCCGTGGCCCCCTGGTCTCTCTTTGGGCATTCCGCGATATTGGCGATTGCAGCGACAACCTGTTCCTTTACCGCGCTGGTGATGTATGAAAGTCCGTTCTACAACGATCCTTACGGTAAGGCATAAAGGGCGAGTAGCGATCGGCGGTGATGGTCAAGTTACGGTCGGCAATACCATTATGAAGGCCGACGCCACCAAGATCCGCCGGCTGATGGATGGCAAGATCCTGACTGGCATTGCGGGAGCCACGGCCGACGCCTTCGCCCTCCTCGAACGGTTCGAGGCCGTGCTCAAGGACTTTCCGGCCAACGTTCCGCGTGCGGCCACGGAACTGGCCAAACAGTGGCGAACCGATCGGGCCTTGCGTCGGCTGGAGGCCATGCTGGCCGTGGTCGACGCCCGAAACACCTTGTTGGTGACGGGCACGGGCGACGTGCTCCAGCCCAGCGACGGGGTGTTGGGCATTGGTTCAGGCGGACCGTTGGCCGTGGCGGCGGCGCGGGCACTATTAGCTCATTCCCAACTTGGGGCCGCGGAAATTGTTCGCGCCGCGCTGGAAATCGCCGCAGGGATCGACATCTACACGAACACCAACATCGTGGTGGAGGAATTGGAATGGCAGAACTGACGCCCCGGCAGATCGTGGCGGAATTGGATCGGCACATCGTGGGTCAGGTTGCGGCCAAACGGGCGGTGGCCGTGGCCGTGCGCAATCGTTGGCGCCGGCAACGCCTGAGCGAGGAAATGCGGCCCGAGGTCGCCCCCAAGAACATCATGATGATCGGCCCGACCGGGGTGGGAAAAACCGAAATCGCCCGACGCTTGGCCAAGCTCACCGGTGCCCCGTTCATCAAGGTCGAGGCGACTCGTTACACCGAGGTTGGTTACTATGGCCGCGACGTGGAAAGCATGGTCCGCGACCTGGTCGAAAATGCCATCGGATTGGTCCGCGAGAAGGAGCGGGCCAAGGTGGAGGTCGAAGCTCGGGCCCGAGTCGAACAACGTCTCCTGGACCTCCTCGTGGGAAAAGTTCCCGACGCCGACGCCCCCGCGGATTCGCCCCACTCGCAGGAGCGGTATGGCCGAACGCGGGAGAAGATGCGGGCGATGTTGGCGGCCGGGGTCTTGGAGGACCGCCGCGTCGAGATCACCGTCGAACAAAAGGCCCTGCCGTTGATGTTCACCGGGGCGGGCATGGAACAAATGGATCTCGACCTCCAATCGATGTTCGAGAAAATCCTGCCCAAGAGCACCTCGCGACGCGAGATGAGCGTTGCCGAGGCCCGAAAGCTCCTCTTCGAGCAAGAGTGCGACGCCTTGATCAACCGCGACAAGGTACACGCCGAGGCCATCGACCTGGCCGAGAACCTGGGAATCATCTTCATCGACGAGATCGACAAGATCGTGGCCAGCGAACACGTCCATGGGGCCGATGTCTCGCGCCAGGGCGTGCAACGCGACTTGCTCCCCATCGTCGAGGGAACCACCGTGCAGACCCGCTACGGCTGGGTCAAGACCGACCACATCCTGTTCATCGCCGCCGGGGCCTTCCATCGGGCCAAGCCGAGCGATTTGATGCCCGAACTCCAAGGCCGGTTCCCCATCCGTGTGGAACTCAGTCCCTTGACCAGGGCTGACTTCATTCGCATCCTCACCGAGCCGAAAAACGCGCTCACCAAGCAATATCAAGCCTTGCTCGCGACCGAGGGCATCGAGGTGGTATTTCAGGAAGACGCCATCGAGGCCCTCGCCGATTATGCCTTCCAGGTCAATCAAACAACCCAGAACATCGGGGCCCGGCGCCTCTACACCATCATGGAACGCCTGCTGGAGGAGCTGAGCTTCGAAGCCCCCGACATGAAGATGGGCCGCGTGGAGATCAACGCCGCCTACGTCCGCCAGCGCCTCAGCGAAGTCGCAGGCGATGAGGATTTGAGCAAGTTCATTTTGTAATCGCCCCGACAGTTTCAATCCACGGCCGCACGCGGCGGGCGACAGGGTGGTTGACAGGCTCCGAAAGGCGGGCCTAGAGGTTTCAATCCACGCCCGCACGCG
>CALFBP010000004.1 GCA_937951625.1 uncultured Thermoguttaceae bacterium | reverse complement strand
GCAAATGCGTCTGGAGCAACCGCCGAACAAGAAAACGACTCAAGGCTTCTTCTACCTATCGTACGGCATGGACGAGATGCGGGCGGGCAGACGGGAGGAGCGGAAACAGCGATTTATGCAGCCGCCCGGGGCCAAATGGCGAGTACGTTTTACGGTTCGCAAAGGCTTCTATTACGTTCCTCGCGAGGCATCGGGAGGGGAGAATCAGGACAGTAAAAAATCGAAAGACAAAGGCGTCTGCTTGAGTCCAAAGCAAATCCTCGAACAAGCCCAGGCCGCGCTCCAACTTTTGTGCTGTTTTGGCGGCGTCGGTTCGAAAGGCCGCAACGGCTTCGGTTCCCTGAAACGGATCGATCAGGAAGAGTCGGATGACCAACGGGTCATCCGCGAAGTCAGCCAAGCCGCTGCCGCATTTCGAGAGGTGTGTCGCGTGCCGGAATCCCCTGAAGAAGAAACGGAGATTTCGGCGTTGAAACACGCCCTATCGCCCTTGTCGATTAAAACGCCCTGGAAGAACTACTGGTTTACGTTGGACCAGTTGGGGTACAGCATCCAGTCCTTTGCTCAAAAAAACAAGCGAAATTGGATCAAAGAGGCCTTGGGCCTGCCACGTAAGATCGGCACTTCTGAGGAAGATGGCACGAAGTCCCGGGGCTACGAGGAGAAATTCGACAAGAAGAGTAAGAGGCAAGTCGTGTGGCTCGGGCAAAAGCATCCTTATCTTAACTTGCCCGATTCTCAGGAGCCTCGAGAACCGGAGGATATGCGTCATGCGGCCCCGGTTCATTTCCACGTGGACCGGGACGCAAATGGCTGTTATTTAATCCGTGTAATCGCTTTCCCCTGCCGTGTGCTTCCTGATTGGCAGACCAGCAAAACCGTGTTGGAACAATTTCTGAAACACCTGGAAAATGACTTCCAGAGTCGGCGGTCAAAGCATTCTCATTCCCCCCCAAGTGTGTCTCCCGCTGCTTTGATGGTTCCAACTTCTGGAGCAAGCCAAAAACGTCCAGCAGGTACTCCGGTTCAAGTGAAAATCGTTGCGGCGCGTCCGAAGGGAGGCTTCGATGTTCAAGAGGAAGGCAGGCCTCAAGGCACGCTGACGGTGGGCACTCCGCCCAATCCACTGCCGCAGATCGGCGACACTGTGGCTGCCAAAGTCCACAACGACGATCCGCATCGTCCGCAGTATCGTTGGCCCTAGCCTCCGCGGCAAAATTCGGGTGGCGGCGGGGGTCGTCCCCCTCGCCGCCGCTAGGGTAAGTAAATGAGACGTGCCAGGTGAGACCGACGTCTCACACTGGCATAGCAAACGTTTCGGTATTATCTTGTGACGGATCGCGTTCGAACCTATGATTAGACGGCTCCCGTGGTGGGGCTGAGTCTCACGTGGTGCGCGGGCGGTCGAGCGGCGTTACCAGATCTTCAGCCAATTGTAGGCAGTTTGACAAGCCGAACTGATCGTAGTGCCCGTGGCGTGGATTTTTTTGACGGTCCATTCGGCGGCCGCGCTGGCGGCAGCCTCGCCGCCGAAGTAGCCTGTTAGTCCGCCGGCTAGGCCGCCTACAATGCTGCCAACGGCTGTTCCGGCTCCGGGGGTTATGCACGTGCCGACGGCCCCGCCGCCCATCGCACCCAGTCGCGCGCCCGCCCAAGCTCCCGCCCAACCACCCGCCATTTCTGCCGCAGTGCGGGCGTGGGCGAGCTCGCGCTGCTGAATGGTAATTTGTCCCGACTGATATTGCCGTTCCGTGTTCACGACTTCGTTGGTGCGCAGCCCGGCCTCCAGTGCCGGACCCACCACCGATATCCACTTTCCCGCAGTACGTAACAGCGAACGGGCGGTTTTTTCACTGGCGTTGACGGTTCGATTCATTGCCTGAGACGGTATGCCCGAGGATGGCTTCTCAAGGGACTTCGGAACGGACCGGCCGCCTTCCAATCCGCCTCGCGCGGCTTGGGCTGTGTGATTCGCGTGTTCAAGGTTTTCAATCGCCGGTGACTTGCTTCGGGTGGCCAAGTATGACTCCGCAGCCTTCGCGGCCTCCTTGTTCGTTTTGTACGGCTTGACAAAAGTCCCTACCGGCTCGCCCCAACTGTGTCGGGTTCGGACCACGCGGATTTCGAGTTTGCCCTCTGCCGCGGCACGGAGGACCGCCTCGGCCGCCTTTTTTTCCGCGACCGAAGCACTACGGCTGTCGAGCGTCCGTTTGGCGGCTTCGACGGCCCATTCAGAGGTTCCCTGAAAATGACCGTATGCCTTGCCCAACGGACTGGAGCCGCCTTTGGCCTCGACTACGAAGATTTTTCCATCGGGACCTCTATAGACTTGGTCCAATCCCTGGGGAATGCTCTTGTGCCTTCCATCCATAAGCGTTTTCCAGTTTTGCCGAGCGGCATATTTCCGTGCCCCTTCTTCCCCAAGTTGCTCCGCAAGCTCGATCCGTTCTTGGATCGTGGCCTTCCGCCATTCTTGTTGTCGCGGAGTGCCCGGCGGCGCTGCCGAAGCGGCATCGTGTAAAGGCGCCAGGGGCGGTGGCAGGGCCTGACCCAGGCAGTCTTGGGAGCTGGCGAAAACACCGCCGAGCACCAGTATGGCGGCCAAAACAATCCGGAATAACAGAGCCAAAGCGAACATAGAAACTTTCCTCAAAATTCGGGAAAAGCGACCCATGAGGCCATCGCTGCGCCGCGCACAACGCTTTCCATGTACCAACATTCACAAACCCCAAAGCGACATGCTTATTCGTTTGTTCAACGAGTGTCCCGCGCCTCCAAGCAGGCACACACCGCCACTGGCGTCAAGACCAACCGCGAAAACCGCGGCCATTCTTGGAAAGTGCCTTCTGCGAGTCTTCGAAAATCCTGGTTTGTTATCTGACGATGGGAGGGTCAGCCATCGTCGGGACCTCGTTTGCTTCCGCGAATAAATACGCCCGGCTCGGCTTACCTATGACAGGCGGCCCCTTGCTTTTTTTAAGGCAGCTCATGCGGCGTCGCGCGCAGAGCTACACACCGCCCCGCGGGATGGTCGCACATTCTGTCAACAACGTGCGAAAAGAAGCTTGGTCGTGTCCGATCCAAAAAGGCCGGGACCAGGCCCACGCCTGGAACGTCACGCCAGGCGCGTCAAAAGCGCCAGCTCATAGGGTGCGTTCGCCAGCTCATTGGCCGAGAGCACGCTTCCCTCAGGCAGGCGTTGCTTGAGCCAAAAGACTAAAGCCTGATCGCCGGGTCGCATTTCCGCGCGAACGCGGCGCACGGGCACGTCGACGCCCAGCAGCCTGCTCAGTAACTCCGCTGTGGCGGCGTGGCCCACGGCCGACACGAACCCGCCGGAAACCAGCACCTTCGCTTGTTCGATCGTGATCGGCCCTTCCAGACGCCAATCTCCGTAATCGGAAAGCACCGGGCTGTTGAGGAGGTAGAGCCGGGCGTCGGACGGCTGAACCGGTTTCACGGGCGTGTGTTTCCTTTTTTGGTCCGGCGGTTCGGGGCGACCCGGAGCAGGCCGCCCGACTCATCTCCACAACCAGCGGCTCCACCAGGGCTTGCGGGCCTCGGCCAACTCCCGTTGCGCCGCTTGTAATTGGGCTCGGAGTTCCTCGGCCGCTCGGCGAAGCTGTTCCGCCGCCGCTTGCTGGGCCTGCAATTCTTTCTGTTGAACATCCCTTGCCTCGCGGAGTTCGGCCAATTGCTGGTCCGACTCCGCGACGCGCGTGCGGAGCGCCGCCGCCTCTTCCGAAAGCTGAACCGTTTGCTGTCGCAGGGCGTCCGCCTCCTGTGCAAGCCTTTGGTTTTCCAGACGAAGCTGGTCGTGGCGACGTTGCACTTCGATCAATTGTCTTTCGCTCTTTTCCCAGGCAGCCATCGCCTCGTCGCATTGTCGTTTGGCCTCCTCTGCCGCGATTGCTTCCTAGGAGCGGAAGTAGTCCCCATCCCTCAACCACGCATTCAGTGCCGCCACGGCGGCCGCGCGTTGGCCCTCGGTTTGGGCCGTTGTCTGGACGCCAAACTTCAGGCAATACTTGCCATCGGAGTACACGCCTTGGACCTCTCCCTGTCTCAGAAGAAAGCGCGTAGTTTCAGGCAAATCGGGGTTGAAGTACTTCGTGAAGCAATGCTTGACGAAGGGGACCTCGTCCGTGACCCGCTGCAAAAAGGCCTTGATTTCCGGGTGTTTGCCTGGCCAGCCCGCATTTTCTAGCCGCGGGGGTTCTTTGGCGGGGGCCTCTGGCGGCAGGATCAGGTCACGAGCGCTGCGAAATCGCTCCCGAAACGTCTCATGGAAAATCTGCCCCGTTGGCGACAGCTCGAGGTATTCCTCGCTGCCGATGGTTTCGCGAAGTACCAGGCTCTCGTAACGATCGTCCCATGCATCATCGTAGCGCGCGGCGGGCACGATCTCTTGGCTGGACGCCAGCTCTTCGAGCATTCCGCTGGCCTGAAGCCAGAGCTCGAAATCCAGCGCGACCGGCAAAGGCGGAAAGGCGATGACCTCGCTGAACCGCTCGTGCTTGTAATAAACGGTCACGCCGAACGCCTGCCCCAAGACCACGGCCAATGCGATCTGCGCCTTGTACCCGCCCGTGGCATTGATCGCGCAGGCCGCCGGCGAATGCTTCCGCACCACCTCGGCGACCTTTTGGGCCAAGTTGCGGAGCCCCCGGGTGCGGAAGAGCTTAGGGTCAGCGTCCTGAAGGTCTGGCACAGGCACCGCTTCCACCGGTTTGTGCTTCTTCTGACGATAGTAATGCTGGAGCACCTCGGCCACCTGCGCGCCTTCGTCCGTGTTGGAGTGCAAAAAATACAGCCCACATGCCACTTCCGCATACCCTTTCTGGATCATGCTGTCGATCGAATTGATCTCAGCCCCGCACAATCGGTCGGCCGGTGGCAGTTTGGCGAGTTCCTTGGCGACGGTGAGCCAATGCTTTTCCTGGTAAGCTTCTGCCAAAGCGCGGTACTTATCCTCGACGCGGCCTTCACTCAGCCGATCCTTGAGAGCGTTCAAGTTCGGCTGAAAAAGGCTGGTGCCGACAGTGCAAATCAGAATCGGGTGCGATTTTTTCATGGTCAAATTCCTGGGGATGGAATAAAACTTCGGCTGGCCACTGCCGTCTTGGGGTATGCGAACCACCACGATTGTGGCCAGGCTCGGTTCGTGTCGCAACCGCCCCTTTTGGTTCGGGACCTGCGCGGCCTTGCCCAGCAGCCGGCCTGAGCCGCCAGCTCCGTTCCCTGATTAGCCGCCCGGCGGCACGGCCCGCCGCTTCTTATACGCCGCCCACACAAGCTTTGTGACAGCATCGAACGAAGGGTCAGACAGAGAACAGGGCTTGGTTCCTCGGCTGGGTGCGACTGCTGGCATGGCACGCCCTTCCGACCCTCGACATGCAACACCGAACAAGCTATGCTTATGCCGCTTGAGGCTCGTCCTATTGGCGGTTGGTCGGGAGCTGTTTGGGGGCGTCGGTGGGAGCTTATCGGATGGATGACATAAAACTGCCAGACGGTTGGGAATCGATCGTGACTGAAATTGCGGCAACGGTCTGCCGCCGTCGCTTTTTTGGCATGGCACTCAGAGCGGATTTCGAGGATGAGGCGATTTCTTTCATTCGGACGAAAGGGGCCTACTTTGACCCCGCGAAAGGCACTTTTGAGTCATGGTGTTACAGGGTGCTCAAAAACCGCGCCATCGATTTCTTGCGAAATTCATATAGGCAGGAAGAACTTGTTCCACCGTTTCGCGTAAGCGAGAACAGTGGCCGTCTTCATTGGCTTGAGGAAAAGAGCCCTCGGCTGGAAGGAAATGAGCAGCTTAGCGAAGCAATCGCAGAGCATCCTTGGTCGCCAGAGCGACCGGATCCGGAACTCCTCACAGCGACCTCTAAATCCGAAGACTTCGATGATGACCAAGCATATCTCTGTGGCGAGAAAACGTTCACGAAACAGATTCTTCGGAGATGCGAAAGCCTTCCGGTCTTATGCCGCGTTGTTGTCTTTGCTTTAACCGGGCTGTGGCGAGCCGTTCCAGCGGAAGATTGGGAATCTTGGCTGCGCGAAACCGATATCAATCCGCCTTTCCCACCGCCTGAACTGATGACGAAGGAATTTTCGACAAACGTAAAGATCCTGGCCGGCCTCTTGGGAACATCGGAGGCCGCGATTCGGCAACATTATTATCGCGCGCTGAGGAAATTAAAAAGACTGTGACATGACCACAAATAAAGGTAACTCAGAGTCATCCTCTTTGGTCTCTTGGGGCAACCTCCCCGACCCACGAGATCCTAACGCCCCCGACGGGGCTCGTACGGAGATTCGACTGGACCGCCAAGCCTGGAAGCACATCCTAAAGAAGCATGTGTTTCCGGGACGCGAGCCTTGGGATGACGTCTTCTCGCCCGCGGTGTTTCATTGCCTCGTTAGTTCGGCGACCACGGAATTCGTGGAAAATGCGACCGTGGCGGAAGCCGTTACCGACTTGGAACGCCAAGTTCGCGAGTCGATGAATCGCCCCCTCGTCATTCTTTACGAAAGAGCCCGACTGCGGTGGGGGGACTATGAACCTCGATCGTCGTGGCTTTTGGTGTTACCATCGGGTGCCATCGCCCATGTTCACCAAAAAAATAGCTGTAACCGGATGGCGACCTGTTATTTTCCCAGCTACGCGGTCGTACATAATGTTGGAGCCGTGCGGTGGCGAAAAGTAGTGGCGCATTTAGTTGTCAAGTATGGAATTTTCGACACCGAGCGGAAAGCCGTCCGGTTGCCGGAACCGCATACAGTGAAGCTTGTTTCAGTGCGAGGAGCAGTCGAGGAGTTCCGATCGTCAATTCGGTTTGTCACCCCATCGAGTTGGGGGTTTTCCATAGAGCTTGATGGTAGTCCGTGGCGCGGACGTTTGGCCTCATGGGCGGCGGCTGAGGTACCGACCACTTTGGCAAGACGTCGCTTGAAACCGCGTCGTCCTCGTTACCCTTTTGAAGAGGACCCCAGTCCATGACAGACGTTGTAAGCGGGTATGAGCCTAGCTCTTGGCAGTACGAACTGCAACTGGCCTTGGAAGACCCTGCCCTCAATGCCTTCGATACGGGATCTCCTGGGCCGGAAGCGGCAGCGGCAGCGTATCGGGTTGCTTTGGCACTCGGCTATTGCCGGTTGCTTCGCGTGGAGCTGTCCGAAGATATTGACGGTATCATGCCCGTCCCTGAAGCCATGGCGGCAGCGAGCGAGTTGATTCGTCATTGCGGCGTGTGGATTGCGGAGGCCCGAGAACTTCCCAGTCGATGGGACACGGCGCCACCGGGAGTAGAGGAAGATTATTGCGCTGATCTGTTTCAAGCGAGCATGGACGCCTGGGCGGCTTTTATTGCCATCAGCGAAGCTCATGAAGACTGTGTCGTATCGCACGACCCAGCCGCCGAACAGTTTAATTGCCTATTTGATGGGCTTTTGGACACACTCGACCAATTCAATCGGGTATTGCGCGAACCGGAAATCCTCGCTCTGCTCTCGACGTTAGTCGAAACGCCTTTGCTTGATCAATGGCGAAAAATGTTGGACATACCCAACGGGCCGTACATGCCCTGGTGGCTCGATGGCACCTTGGAGGCCGTTAATCGGAAAATCGAGGCTCTCTGTGAAAAGCACTTCAATGGCATCCGCACTTGGGTATCTGAGCTCACGCAAGCAGGGCCCTCGCCCGTGCCGCGGCATCGCGCGGAGGCGATTTATCGCGTTCAAATCGGTCAGGTCTTGGCGGCTGAAACGAGGGACGAGCAACCGCCCATCGTGGCGCTGCTCAAGTGGGTTTCGCCGGACAAAAGCTGTGTGGCTCGCCTGACAGTGCCGAGTCAACTGCCGGCCGGAGCACGATTGCCGATGGAATTTTTGGACCGCCAGGATCAGCCTCTTCGGGACATGGTAGGTCGACCCGTGTGGTTGGCGGGCGTGCAACAAGTCATCGATGAAAATGGCCTAGCGAGATTCGATCTGAAAAACCTTCAGGAGGCAGTCAAGGATCCGAGCCAGCCGATGACACTCGAAGTGGGCGCGGAACGGGTGGAATGGGCGGCGATGCCATCGTAGTGAATGAGCAGTGGCTTCGGGAACGGTTCGCCGGCAGGGCGGATGACGTCGCACCAGCGCGCGCTTATGAAGTCGCCGAGAGTCTAAAGAATCTCTCCGTCTGGTGGCTTCGACCCGAGGTCTTGCAAAAAGCGGCTAACCATGCCCGAGCGATCGGCCTTCACAACTTAGCTCAGCGCTGGGAGCGCGAACCGCAATTGCCGCAGGAACAGGGGGCATGCTGGATCGCCCTCGTGAATAAGGCCCCCCAGGACATTGGACTCCTGCGTCCCGCCTATGTCTTGCCGCTTGGTTGGGCAAGGCTCCCGGCTCACGATGCTCGATTGCCGTCTGGTTTGCTTCGCCTGGCCGACGAAGTCCGCGAGGAACTTGAGAATCTGGACGAGGTTTCTCCAGATTGGACGCTCCACGCCGCTCCCAAATCGCTGCTCCGCGGACTTGATCTCTCCTCTTTGGACGGTTCGTGGGATTCTGCTTTCGCCCCCTTGGCCGCGGGGCTGTTGTTGGCGGCCTGGGAGGGAATGCCAGACCCCACGCTTTGGGCCAGCGGCGCTTGGCAACGTCACCAGGGCATCCGACCGGTCGAGGGCCTTGAGGAAAAACTGGCTTTGGCGGCCGATTTCAAGGCCAAACAATTCTTCGTGCCCGAAGAACAGAGCAAGGCCCTTGACAACTGGGCGAAGGAAAGAAAATTGCAGGTCGAAATCAGTCCCCTGCATCAAAACGAAACCGATCTGCGTAACAAAACCGATCTGCGGAAGGCCTTGGGACAATACTTCGAAAGCCTCGAATTGCCGATCGGCAAGGGACCTCATTTGCAAAAGCAGCGGGCCGATCATTTCCTCCGCATCCGCAACAAAGACCGCGCCAATAAGTTTTATAAGCAACACATCTTGCCTGAAGTCATTGAGCGCATTCACAAGCAGCTCGCCAGCCAGCAGCTCTTAGGCAAGCGGGTGATCACCATCGTTAGCGACAGCTTCGATACGATCAAACAGGTAGCGACGGCGATGCGTGCCAAGGCCTGTTTGCTATTGCACGACAAGGACATGGAAGACAAGGCGAAAAAACAGAAACAAGAGTTGGAAGGAAACCTGAAGAATTGCGATGTCGTCACCCACTTGATCGAGGGCAACGAGCACGAGGACCTACGGCGCGCCTTTCTTAACGCCGTGAACCAGTTCGCGTCCGATCAACGGCCTGAGGAATTGGTGTTCGACTTGACCTCGGGCATGAGGATCATGAACCTCGCTTTGTACGATAGCGTTCCGCAAAACAGCTACCTGATCTGCATCCAAACGCAATTCGATCGCGGAAGCCGCCGACCACGCCCCTACACAGAATATGTCCACGTTTGGGCGAAGAAAACGCCGCCGTCGGGGTAAGGACGAATGGACCACCAGCCCGCACCTTGAGTGCAACGGACGCGTGCGGTTTTGGCAGCGGCCTTCATCACGACGCGGGATACGACACAAGCGATCGCTGTCCATTCAATCGGGCTTTTCTCGCTAACCTGGGAGGATCCGAGGCTTCAGGAGCCCCACGCTGCCTCATGCCAAGTTCAAGCCCCGATAAAACGCCATGCTTTTTCTACGAGCTTGCCACACGTGGTGAGGTTGGTCGGTGGGACTCGCAGCGTGTTCGTTGGGCGTAATGCGTCCCGAGCAAGGCTGAACCATGCCCTTGGCACAGACTTAGAGCGTGCTGTCCAGGTTGAATCACGGGCCGCGCCTTGCCGCGAGAATTGCTTGTCAAGACGTGACTGCAAATCGGCAGCCACCGTGGCGTTTCCGGGGCCACAACAACCTTTGAAGGTCAGCGGTGCGAACAACCCTTGCAGGCCGGCTTCGAGCAGGAAACAATAAGCGTTTCCGAAGGATGGTGCCGAGGGAGTAAGGCTGAGATGGGCCACGTTGCCGCGACCGAGCGCAGGGACCGTCCCCTCTGTCGCCGCGAAGCCCGCGAATATTGGACGGTCCTTCGGCCCCCAACCCGCAAACGCTTACACTTCGAGGAACACAGCGGCGGTGACAGCAGAGCAGACCGGTGAATTGGCGGCGTTGGGCACGGCCTTGCTCTGGACGCTCTCGACCCTGTTTTGGACTTCGGCGGGAAAGTACGTCGGGGCCACGGCGGTGTGCTTCGCCCGCTTGGTGTTGGCGTTGGCGTTTCTCATGGCCTACGGTGGGCTGGCGCGAGGGGAATGGTGGCCAGCCGGGGCATCGTTCCAGACTTGGGCCGTGCTCGGCGCTTCGGGGGTCGCCGGTTTTTTTCTGGCGGATCTTTTCGTCTTCAAGTCGTTGCTGGTCATCGGGCCGCGTTTGACCGTGCTGCTTCAATCGTTCACGCCGCCGCTGGCGGCACAATTGTCGTGGCTGATGCTGGGAGATCGGCTTTCGAGTTGGCAATGGCTGGCCATGGCGGTGACCCTCACGGGGGTGGTTTGGGTGGTCTTGGAGCGACCTGATGGGGCGGCCGAACACGATCCAAGGCGGATCATCCAAGGGGTCGTTTTGTCGGTGTTGGGAGCGAGCATGGCTGCGCTGGCCCTGGTCCTATCAAAGATGGGTTTGGGCGACTACGATCCGGCGGCGGCCACCTTGATTCGTGTGTTGGGGGGAATTGTGGGCATGGTCCCGCTGGTGACCCTGGGCCGCCGCTGGCCGTCCGTAGTCGACTCCTTTTGTCATCGCTTGGCCTTGCCGCGCATCGTCCTGGGCACGCTGTGCGGCCCCTTCGCTGGAGTGATCCTGTACATGGTCGCCGTGCGCCACTGCCCGGCCGGCGTGGTCTCGACGATCATCGCCACGATGCCGGTCTTGATCCTGCCCGCCGTCGTCCTTATCTATCGCGAAAAAGTCAGTTTACGAGCGGCGGGGGGAGCGGTATTGTCGGTGTTGGGCGTCGGTCTGTTGATGATGTGAACGCGCGGCGGTCCGTCAACACACACAACGCACCACCCGGGAATCACCCCATACTAAATTTCAAACGGCTGATTTTTACGGATTTTTTCAGTTGAGCGCTACTAGTGGTGGCGTCGTAAACTTGGAAAAATGACGCTCGTAGGGGCCGTCCTCGCAGCGCAGAGAGGTATCTGGCATCGGCAGGGATTAATCTTAGGGCACGCGCTGGGTTGGGCGATTAGGAAGTTCTCTCTTGGGCCGAGATCACAAGGAGCGATTCGATGTCGAAAATCCTTTGGTATGTCTTGATCGCCGGCGCCGTGATGGCATCGGTTGTGGAAAGCGCTCACTCGGAAACGAAAGTCCGCCGCCTGCCTGTCAAGGAGTATCTGGACAAAATGAAGGGCGGGTGGATTGGTCAAATGGCGGGGGTGGGCTGGGGGGCGCCGACCGAGTTCCATTGGCGCGGCGCTATCATCCCCGAGGACAAGATGCCGCCCTGGAACCCGGCCATGGTCAACCAGCACGGCAACGACGACCTCTATGTGGAGATGACGTTCCTCGAAACGCTGGAGAAGCACGGCCTCGGCGTGTCGATCCGGCAGGCGGGGATCGACTGGGCCAACAGCCGCTATCAGCTTTGGCATGCCAACAAGGCGGGACGCGACAACCTCCGCGCAGGCATCGCCCCGCCCGACAGCGGCCATCCCCAATTCAACAAACACGCCGACGACATCGACTACCAAATCGAGGCCGATTTTTCCGGCCTGATCGCACCGGGCCTGCCCAACACCGCGATTGCCCTGGGCGAGGTCTTCGGTCGATTGATGAATTACGGCGACGGGCTCTACGGCGGGCAGTTCGTGGCCGGCATGTATACTGAGGCCTTCTTCGAGAGCGATCCCGTGAAACTCGTCCGCTTCGGCCTGTCCTGCATTCCGGAAAAAAGCCAATACGCCGAGTGCATCCGCGACGTTTTACGATGGTACGAAGAGGAACCCAACGATTGGCAAAAGACTTGGCAGAAGATCGAGACCAAGTACAACAAGAATCCCGCCTACCGCCGCTTCTCCTGCGAGAAAGGCGATTTCAACATCGACGCCAAGATCAACGGCGCGTACATCGTGATGGGGCTTTTGTACGGCAAGCGCGACCCAGACCAGACGATCCTCATTTCCTGCCGCTGCGGCCAGGACAGCGACTGCAACCCCTCAAATGCCGCCGGAGTGCTCTTCACCACGCTGGGGGCGTCGAGAGTGCCCGAACGATTCACCCGCGAGCTGAAGCTTGACGCCAAGTTCAGCTATTCCAACTACGACCTGCCCAAGGCGTATGAGGTTTGCGAGAAACTGGCACGCCAGGCGGTGGTTGCGGCCGGGGGGCGGATCGAGCGCGAGGGCGGCGAGGAAGTGTTCGTCATCCCGGTCCAAGAGCCGAAACCCAGCAAGCTCGAACAGTGCTGGGAGCCGGGACCGGTGGCCAATAGCAAGTTCACCGCGGAGGAAATGAGACAAATCACTATCCAGGCCGAGACGCCGAAGCCGAAGGTCCAGGCGGCGAAGCCCAAGTCCGACGCAGCGAAGTCCTTAGCCAAGAAAAAGGCCAAGATTCCGGTAATCCTGGACACGGACATCGGCAGCGACATCGACGACACGTGGGCCCTCGCCCTCTTGCTCAAGTCGCCCGAGCTCGACCTGAGGATGGTGGTGACCGATCAGGGCGACACGGTCTATCGCGCCAAGATCGCTGCCAAGCTGCTCGAGGTGGCCAAGCGCACGGACGTGCCTGTGGGCATCGGCATCCGCCAGAACGACGAGGCAGGGCCGCAAGCCCCCTGGGTCGCCAACTACGATTTGGCCAAGTACCCTGGCAAGGTCCATGAGGACGGCGTCGGCGCGATGATCGACGCGATCATGAATTCCAAGGAGAAGGTCACGCTGATCTGCATCGGCCCGGTGCCGAACATCCAGGCCGCGCTGGAACGGAAGCCGGAGATCGCCCAACGGGCCCGATTCGTCGGCATGCACGGCAGCGTCCGCTTGGGCTACAACGGCAAGCCGACGCCCGATCCCGAGTGGAACGTCAAATGCAATCCTCAAGCCTGCCAGAAAGCGTTCGCCGCCGCCTGGCCTATGACGATTACACCTTTGGACACCTGCGGCTTGGTGCGTCTGAAGGGCGAAAAGTATCGCAAGATCGCGGAATGCGAGGAGCCGCTCACCCGCGCCGTCATCGAGAACTACCACATCTGGCACAAGGCCGGCAATCCACAGGCCAAAGGTAAGCCCGACGCCAGTTCCGTGCTCTTCGACACCGTGGCGGTTTATCTGTCCTTCACCGACAAGCTGGTGAACATCGAGCGCTTGCCGATCCGCGTCACCGACGATGGCTTTACCCGCATCGACCCCAATGGCAAGCCCATCGACTGCGCGATGTCCTGGAAAGACCTCGGCGCGTTCGAGGATTTTCTCGTGCAGCGATTCACGGGCAAACCCTGAGGGGGCCTGAGGGACAGATTTTCGAGGGGGCTGCTCCATCGGCCAGTTCGCCGGTTAGCTTGGCCGGACGAGCGGCGCCCGGAGCGAGGTCGAAGGGCTGGTCGGGAAAGGGAGGAGCAAGCCCGAGCTTGCGCCCAGGCTTGCTGGCGCGGAGACAAGAGTCCCCGCGGTGCCCGTTGCTTGGCGGCGATCACGGTCGCGCTAGCGCGATGGTTGCCACCAGCGGCTCGCCGCGCTGGACGCGCAATGGCTTGGCCAGCTTGATCCGCAGGTCCCCACCGTCCACGGCGACGCTTATCGGCACGGCCTGGCCCCGCCATTGCAGGGCGACCTGGCCCGGCGTGGCGCCCTCGGGAAGCTGAAACACGAGCGTGTGAAGGTCCACGGTTCCAAAGCGAACGTCGATCCGGGCGGTCTGGCTGTCGGCCGTGCGGCGCTGGGTGAAGACGCCCCAGCCTTCGGCGGTCGTGAAAAACGAGGCGTGGTCCTCCGGCTTCCAGATTGGCCGGAAGCCGAGTACGCCCGCCGGACCATCATAAACGAAACCCTGGCAGGCCAAGAGCATCGACCAGACGCTCATCGCGCGGGCATAGTACTTGCCGCACTCGTCGTCGCCGAAGGGGTTGCCATTGAAGCCGCCGACGGCCACACCCCGACGGAGCCGCCCATCGTAGCGGGTCCAGACGGCCCGGGCCACGGCGAAGCCTTCGCGGACGAGGCCGGCTTGGACCATCGCGGCCGCTGCCGCGTATTCAAAGCCGGTCATCGCCTCGTCGGCGTACAGGATGTGTTTGGCCGGCCGGGGGCCCTTCGGCCAGGTAATCATCTGCGTGGCCGGGTCCTCGTCGGCCACGAACTTCCGGGGCCATTGCGCCAGACCGTGCATGTTGCCGCGAAAATTGTAGCGGAACAACGATTCCAATGCCTTCCGCGCGTGGTCCGGCGGGTACAACCATCCGAGGTCCAACTGATGTGCCCACCATTGGCCGAGGAGCTGGTCGATCGCGCAGCCGTCGCCATAGTCCTCGCGAGGTTCGGCGTCGGGAATCTGGATGTAATACTCGCCGTTGAAGAGCGTCTGATCCTGGAGCCGCGCCCCGGAGGCGCGAATCGCCGCATAGCGCTGAGCGGCCTGCCGATCGTTCTCCAGAAGGGCCATCTTCTCGGCGGCCGCCAGCGCGGCCAGATACATCGTACCCAGCCACGACGTGCTGCCGCCCAAGGCCCCGTCGAGCGTGTTCCATTGGGGTCCTGCCAGTACGCCGTCTTCATTCTTGTCCCAGGTGGCGATGGCATACTCCATGGCCCGACGGATCGCTGGCCAATGCGTGTCGAGCCATGTTCGATCAGGACTCATGAGGTGTTCGCGATAGGAGTTGAGCACCGCCCCGAACTGGCCGTCGCAGGCGGGAAACGCCTTGAATTGGCGGTGCGGAATGGCGCCGTCCGGGGTTTGGAAACGGAACTCCTGGGCGCGCATCTGCCGGGCAATTTCGGGAAACAGCCGCGCGTGGGCCTGGGCGTAATGCCAGACGTGGTTGCAGTTGCCGTGGCAACAGCCGCCGTCCAGATTGCATCCCTCCCAGCCGCCGAAATAACCGTCCTTGCCCCAAAAGCACGTCTGGCTCCGCAACACCGCCACTTGGGAGCCGATGCGGTCCAGAAGCCAGCGCGGCAAGTTCGAGGCGTACAGCGCCTCGTGATAGGCCCGCGTATTCCCGGTCAACTCGCTGAGGCGTTCAACGACATCGCGGGCCACGGCCAAAGCGCTCGGCCAGTGATTGGCGTACATATTGCCCTGGCAATTCCATTCGTCGATGCCGTGCCGGACGTTGGGAAAGTGCCATGCGAGCACGAAGGAAAGCGTGCATTTTTCGCCGGGACGCACGGTCTGCGACACGGCCAGGGCCCCGTCGAGCGTCTGTCCTGAAGGCGAGGGGCCGGCTCGCTGGGGGCCCGACACCGCGCCGCTGGCCGCGAACTCGACCGCCAGCGATTCCAGCGTCTCCCATGCTGCCGTGCCTGAGACGTTCGGCGCCGCGGCGGCCAAGGCCATGTCGCCCCAGCCGGGCGCCGTAGCGGCCTTGGCCGAGGTCATCGAAAGAAACGTGGCCCGCGGCTCGCGCAACACCTCGTTCTTGTTTTCGCCGTAGTTTGCATGGGTTCGGCCCGCGATGGCCGCGCCGCCCACGTAACCCACGGCATTCTGTTGCGCCGCCAGGAAACTGACTTCCGCAGGTCGATCGGTCGGGTTCTCCGCCGACAGGTGGAAGATTGCGCAAGGAATCGCCGAATCCTTGGTGCGGAGCGGGATCAAGGGGTTGAATGCCTCCAGGCTCACTTTGACCGGCACGGCCGGATCCTCGAACACGTACCACCCGAAGGGATACTCGCCGCGAAAGGCCAGCTCGCGCATGGCGGGCAGCGGTCCTACGGGGACGGTTTGCAGGGCGCGAACCACGGGCGGCGTGTCCGGAAGTTTCACACGCACGGCAAAGAAGCTGTTCGGCACGCTCACCTGCCCGTAGTTGTTGAAAATCTGCCAAATCTCGCGCTGGGCGCGGCCATTGATCTGGATCGAGCCGGTGCCGATGCCTCCCAGAGTCAGGCGGATTGCTTCCAAGAACTCGCCGCGATAGAGCGTCGGCTGACCGCGGTCGAAGAGGGCCGGATCCGAGAGGAGTTCCGCCCGGCGCTGTTCTCGTTGGGCTTCGAGGACCACCCGTCGCTTGGCCTCGCGTTCGGCTCGCGTCTTCTGCATTTCCGCCAAACGGAGTCGATGCGCTTGCCATCCCATCGCGTCCACGTGTTCCGCGAGCACGGATTGCGGCAAGGCTTGGCGGTAAACGGCCAGGTGGGCCAGGGAGCCTACGAACAACTCCGCTCCTCGCGGCTGGGAGGAACCGATCGAAAGCGGCAGTTCTCGGCGATCGAAGCTGAATAGGCCCGCCGGGCCGAGCAACTCGGCAGCCACGCCATCGACGTAAAGCTCCATTTTTTCGCTGGTACAGGTGACGGCCACGTGATGCCACTGACCGCGAGCCAACGGTCCATCGCCGATCGCATATTGCATCACCGCCTTGCCGTTCCACACGGCAAGCCCGGAATAATCGCCCAGGATGTGCAGGCTGAACCGCGTGATCGTGTGATCGCCATCGGCCCGTTTGGCGAGGATGCATGGATTGTAGCCAGGGTTCGGAGCGAAGTCCGGCCGGAACCACAATTCCACGGTAGTCTCTGGGAGGTCAAACTCCGCCGCATTGGCCAAGGTGGCATAACGGCCGTCGGCCAGCAGGAGGGCTTTTCCGCCTTCGGGTCCCGGTCCAAACTGCGGGGCGCCACCCTTCGGCTCAAACTCTCCTGCGCCCTTCACCGGCCGAAGGTCCTCCCTCAATGGCCAGAACGCGACCAGCGATGTTTCGGCAACCACCCGCTTCTCGTAAGCATTCGGACCTACGTCGGCGGCCAAGACAACGCCAGACGCGGCAAGAAGGAGCCAACTCGCACCGATGGCGGCAATTCGATAGATCAGCGGCTTTCGCTTTTTCATGGTTGCGTCCTCTGGCGGGAAAGAAGTTCAGCGCCGCTGTATGCTACTCCGCCCCCGTGACGCGAACAAGCTTCGGCCCTTGGAGGGCCACAGACCGGGCGGAATCAAAACTCAGGGCCGCCGAAGTGGCATCGCGGTTTTTCGCCCATCCTCGGGAAAGCGGCAAAATTCTACGGCGTCTCCCGTGGCCGATTCTTTCTCAATCACCCAAACCCGCGGCGGCTCGATTGACCTATTTCGCAGACCATTTCCAGAGAAAAGAGCGATTTCAGAGCGGCTTTGTTTCGGGCGGGTCAGACACCTGCGGCTTGGCGGCTGCCAGTTCGCTGCGGTAGACCGACACATCCCTCGGGGCCTCGATGCCCAACCGGACCCGATCTCCACGCACGGCAACAACCGTCACCACGATGTTGTCGTCGATCACAATCTGCTGATCCTTGGTTCGGGTGAACACGAGCATGGCGATTGCCTCCTGGTCAGGTTTCTGGCCTGGCCGGACTTTACCTCGGCGGATCGGCCGCAATCCTAGTCGGCCCATCCACGCAACAACGCTTCAGAAACGTGACATGGACAGCGGTTCAACCGCTGCCTGAACTTGCGGGGTAATAGAGGTAAGCTGCTAGGGCGGGAGACTCGCTATGCCACCTACTTCATTGTTAAAGAAATGCCATTGCAAGACAAGCGCTGTTACCCTACCGGCAATACCCAAAGTGGGGGGCATGCAAGCGGCGGGAGAAAACCAACCATGCCAGAAGTATCCCAAGATGGCGCTCGGGGCGCGAAGCTCGAGCACCCTGCTTCTGCCGAGGACTTGGCATATTACTCGTCAATAGGATCTTTTAACTATCCCCGGAAGGGGTGGACCCAAGGTGCGCGGTATTCCCGCTTCAGCAGGGCGGCCGCGGCCGGGTTGTTCGGAATCTGCTCCGTAGCCGCATCCCAATGCACCACCGAGTTCGATTCGTAGGCGATCATCGCCAATTGCACGGTGGCCGTCGAACGATAGGCGTCGTCGATCGTGCAGGAGGGCTGCTTTCGGGACCGGACGGCGGCCAAGAACTCGGCCATATGCTCCAGTCCCGCGTCGCCCTCGACCTTGAATTCCTGACGCTCCTTGGACTTGCCCCGCGGGATGACCACCCATCGCGAGTCGGTGACGAACACCGTGGCCTTCTCGCCATACAGAAAGATTCCGTTCGACACGGCAGGATCGAACTCCTCCGCACCCCAGATGCGGTGGCGCCAGACGAGCGGGAGTTGATCGAACTCGAAATGCACGGTCAGCGTGTCGGGAGTGGTGATCTTATCTTTCAAGGCGTACAAGCCGCCGGCGGCGTTTATCTGTTTGGGCATCGAAAGCCCCAAGATCACGCGGCAGGCGTCGATCAAGTGGATCCCCCAGTCCACAAGGTGCCCATGGCCCGTAGTCCGTTCGAGACGCCAATTGAAGTGGCCGACTTGCTCGCTGTAAGGGATTTTGGGGGCAGGACCGCACCACAGTTCCCAATCCAGCGAAGGGGGCGGGTCCTTGGGCGAGGGATCTTTGGGCGAGGCGTTGTAGTGAATCTGGGCTTCAGCCTGGAGGATCCGCCCGGCCTGGCCAGAGGCGACGAATTCCCGCACGGCGCGGAAAGCCTTGCTCTGGCGTCGCTGGAACCCGACTTGGACCACGCGGTCCGACCGCTTCGCCGCTTCGACCATGGCCCGACCTTCGCGCACGTCGTAGGAAATCGGCTTTTCGCAATAGACGTCGAGCCCGCGTTCGAGTGCAGCAAGGAATTGCAGTGCGTGCCATTGCGGCGGGGTGGCGATAATTACCGCGTCGAGCGGCTTGACGTCCAGTAATTCCTCATAACGCTTGAACTGTCGCGGACGTTTACCTTGGAGTTTTTCCAGCGCCTCGGCCGACTTGCTTAGGTGCTCGCTATCGACGTCGCAAATAGCGGCGATTTCACAGCCGCCAGCTTTCAGGGCGGCGCGGGCGTCCACCATCCCGTACCAACCGACGCCGATGACGCCCAACTGCAAATTCCTCTCCGCGTCCGCCGCGCGGCTGATTCCCCCCAATGCCATCGCGCCCGCGGCGATCGTCCCCAAGAATTCTCGTCGATTATTCGCCCTCATCATGCACACTCCCTGAGACATTGTCAGTTTCAAGGTCTTTCCCCCAAGCCATCTTCGACGTTGTACCACCCTAGCCGTCGGGTGACAATCTGGTCATCCTTGCACAGTCGGCCGGGCTGGCGTGGCGGTGCCCAGCGTCTCTGCGTCTCGACAGCTTGCAAATCGCGCGGTACCGTAAACATTTCGAGGTGATGGCCATGTCGGAACTCTACCCTGCGTATCGCCAGCTCCTGGAGAGCGGCGAGTTGGCTCGCCGAGCCGAACGGGCGCTGGCGTCGCTGGAGCACTGCGTCATGTGCGCGCGGGAGTGCCAGGTGGACCGCCGGGCAGACTCGGGCGTGAAGTCGTACTGCCGCACCGGCCGTCGGGCCTGGGTCAGCAGTTGGTTTGCGCATCACGGCGAGGAGGACTGCCTGCGGGGCTGGCGCGGCTCAGGAACCATCTTCTTCAGCCATTGCAACCTTCGCTGCGTGTTCTGCCAGAACTACGAACTCAGTTGGCTTGGCGAGGGCCGTCCCGTCGACGCCGCCGAACTCGCCGAAATCATGCTCCAGCTTCAGACCCAGGGCTGCCACAATATCAATTTCGTCACGCCGTCGCACGTCGTGCCGCAAATCCTGGAGGCCTTGGTGTTGGCCGCGGAACAGGGATTGCGGCTACCGCTGGTGTACAACACCGGCGGGTACGACAGCCTTCCGACGCTCCGCCTGCTGGACGGCGTGGTGGATATCTATATGCCCGACTTCAAGTTTTGGGACCCGGCGGTAGGCCGAGAAATGGCCCATGCGCCGGACTACGCCACGGTGGCTGCCCAAGCCATCAAGGAAATGCATCGGCAGGTCGCCGACCTGGTGATCGGTCCCGACGGCCTGGCCCGCCGCGGCCTGTTGGTCCGCCATCTGGTCATGCCGGGCGGTGTGGCGGGAACGCGGGAGGTGATGCGATTCCTCGCCAAAGAAATCTCGCTCGACACGTATGTCAACATCATGCCGCAGTACCGGCCCGAGGGCCGGGCTTCCTTGCACCCAACCATCGACCGGGCCATCACCTCGGCCGAGTGGCGCGAGGCCCTCGCGGCAGCCCGCGAGGAGGGCCTCTGGCGATTCTCGATGGTGCGGTCCAGCCAGGCGAGGTCGTGGTGATCCGCTACGAAGGCCCCAAGGGCGGGCCAGGAATGCGCGAGATGTACACCTCGATGAAGCTGTTGTATGGCCGTGGGCTGGCCCTCCAGACCGCGGTGGTCACCGATGGCCGGTTCTCGGGCACGAACAAGGGCTGCTTCGTGGGACACGTCTCGCCCGAGGCGGCCGAAGGCGGCCCTCTAGCCGCGGTGCGCAACGGCGACCGCATCACCATCGACATCCCTCGCCGCACTTTGCACCTCGAAGTGAGCGATGAGGAGATCCAGGCCCGACTCGCCTCCTGGCAGCGCCCCCCGCTCCGTTTCACCAGTGGCTATCTTGCCCTCTACGCCCGGTTGGCCGAATCGGCCGACCAGGGGGCAATCATCCGACACCGCGGCTGACCGAAAACCAAGCGACGTCAAATCTTTTTTGGAGCAAGCGGAGGGGCGAATCTCCGCAAGCGAAGACTGTTCATCACCACCGAAACGCTGGAAAAACTCATCGCCGCGCTGGCCAGAATCGGGGAGAGGAGCCATCCGAAGAACGGATAGAGTGCGCCGGCAGCCACGGGAATCGCCACGACATTGTATAGAAATGCCCAGAAGAGGTTTTGACGGATGGTGCGCACCGTTGCCCGGGCCAAGGCAATGGCCGTTGCCACGCCGCGGAGATCGTCGCGCACCAGCGCGATGTCCGCCGCCTCGATCGCCACATCAGCCCCGGTTCCCAGGGCAATCCCCACGTCGGCCTGCACTAGAGCCGGGGCGTCGTTGATCCCATCGCCCACCATCGCCACGATTTTGTTCTCGTGTTGAAGCTGTCGCACTTGTGCGACTTTTCCATCGGGCAAAACTTCGGCGAACACACGGTTCAGGCCGATCTGCTGCGCCACGGCCTCCGCGGTGCGACGGGCGTCGCCGGTGACCATGACCACTTCGAGTCCCATGCGGCGGAGTAGGCCGACCGTTTCCCCCGCTTCTGGTTTGACAGGGTCGGCCACGGCCAGGACACCGGCCAGCCTGCCATCGACGGCGGCGAACAGCGGACTTTTTCCCGCAGCGGCCAAGGTCGAAAAACACGCTTCGGCCCAAGCGTCGAGGGCGACGCCTCGATCACGCAGCAATCTGGCGTTGCCCAGGAGAACAGCTCGGTCGCCGACGCACGCCTCGATCCCTTGCCCGGCGATGGCTTGAAAGCCGACCGCTTCGTCCAACTCGATGCCCCGGTCCTTTGCTGCGCGGAGGATGGCCTCACCCAAGGGATGCTCGCTTCCCCGCTCCGCGGAGGCGGCTAGTTGAAGCAGCGATTCCTCGCTCCAGCCGCTGGCCGGGAAGAGATCAGTCAAGGTGGGCTGGCCGCGAGTCACGGTGCCGGTCTTATCGAGCACGACGGTGCGGACCTTGTGGGCGGTCTCGAGGGCCTCGCCTCCTTTGATCAGCACGCCCAATTCCGCCCCCCGCCCTGTGCCTACCAAGATCGCCGTTGGCGTCGCCAGCCCTAACGCACAGGGGCAGGCGATAATGAGGACGGAAACCGCGTTGACTAGGGCGGTGGTCAAACGTGTCTCCGACGACGAAACCGCGAACCAGACAGCGAAGGTGATGACCGCGATGGCAAGGACCACCGGCACGAAAACGCCACTGACCACGTCGGCGAGCCGGGCGCTTGGGGCCTTCGAGCCTTGGGCCTCCTGGACCAATCGCACGATCCGCTGCAAGGCCGTGTCGCGCCCCACCTTCGTGGCGCGAAACCGAAACGTTCCGCTCCGATTGATCGTCGCCGCGAAGACTTCGCAGCCCGGGTGCTTCTCCACCGGCATGCTCTCGCCGGTCAACATCGACTCGTCGACCGTCGAAGCCCCCTCGCACACCAGGCCATCCACGGGAATCTGCTCGCCGGGCCGGACGATGACCAAATCGCCAGGAACGACCTCTTCGGCGGGGAGGTCCTCTTCGCGGCCATCACGGACCACTCGGGCAATCTTGGGTTGAAGTCGCAACAGGCGGCGGATCGCCTCGCCCGCTCGGTCGCGTGCCCGGGATTCCAACAAACGACCCATCAGCACCAAGGTGATGATTGCGCTGGCGGCTTCGAAATAGACTGGCGGCGCCGCCCCGGAAACATGATGATGCGCGGCGCTTGTGCCCACGAAAAACCCCGGCAAGGCCGTTGCCGCAACCGAGTATAGGTAAGCCGCTCCGGCGCCCAGGGCAATCAGCGTGTTCATGTCCGCGGTGCCGAGCCGCAGCGCAGTCCACGCCCCGCGGTAGAACGGCACGCCACAATAGAACACCACCAGCGTGGTCAGCGTCAGTTGCACCCAGATGACGGCGGGGTGGTCAAACAGCGGCATCGCATCGTGCGACATGGCCGTGGCCAGCACTGGAAGCGAGAGCACTGCCGCGATCCAAAATCTCCGCCGCAAAGCTTGGTGATCGGCCGCTTCACCCCCTCGTTCTCCAACCACGAAGGCCGCGGTTTCCGATGCCGCGACCGCGCGGTAGCCTAGCGACTCAATCACGGCCCGAAGACCATCGGAGCCGACTCTATCCGCCGCATATTCGACCGTGGCCGTGGCCGTGGCGAAGTTCACGCTTGCCCTGCGGACCCCGGGAACCTTGGAGACCGCTAATTCAATCCGCCGAGCACAGCCGGCACAACTCATGCCCTCGATCGACAAGTCGATGCGTTTCACCGCGCTGCGCGAAATGGCGGATGAGCGTGTCATGGAAGGCGGACGGTTCACAGTGCCTTTCTCGGGGGTACATAGGGGCCGAGGGGGTTTCCGGGACCGCAATTCCCAAACGGTTTCGGCAACCTGGCCGAGCGGCAGGACTCGCCTCGGGGAATTCTATGAGCCTGATGGAGAAAGGCCAATGCTCCGCCCGTGGAACAGAATCAAGTGCCTTGGCCACAAATTCTTATTTGCCCGGACAACAATTTATCAGTCTGATCCGCGGGGAGGTCCGACATTTTTTTCTGCCGGACACCATTTTTTGTTTGCTGCAAAGGTGTGCAGGCGTGGAGGGCAGTGCGTATCCTATGATGGAAGGCAAATAATTTTTGAAGGAACCATCGCGGCCGAAAGAACCTGCGGAGGAACGTGGGTCCTTGGCGATTGTGGCGGTGGAGAGATTATCAAAAGTGGTTCGGGACACGAATGGCACTGCCGCACGGTCGAAGAGGGATCCCCAACGGTCATGCGACAAGTTCAAGTCGTCGATGTCGAAATGCATGTCAAGCCATGACGTTATCGACCGCTGATTACGACAATGCCATTCGGTCCAGAAACCATTACCCCCAAAGGGGTTCAGGTCATCGGCGTTAAGCGCAATCCGGTTCCGGTGACAGAAGCGATCAGTTCCCTAGCACATTTCCCACCAGATCGCCGCCCGCCCGCGTTGACATGGCTTGGTAAGCGTTCAATTCAATCGTTGCCGAAATCATGCGCACGGATCCGTCACCGAACAGGAAGTTGGCTCCGGCTGGATGAAAACTGCTGAAGTTGTGGAAATAGGTCGCTGGTGTATCTTCTGCATTAGGAGGATAGGTCGAGACCCCGCACACGCGGGCCGGCGAGTGCCTGCCGCAGGTGATCACCCCCACCCATGTCGAGGGTGCTTTTTTCGAGCTCCTTTCTCCGGCGATAATCGTCTGACTCAGACCATCGCTCAAATCCGCAAAGCGATGAAATCGGTTGAGAATGAACGTGCCATTGCCGGGGCAGTCATTTCCGATCCTCGCTATGTGAAAGTCGATCGACCCGAACATGCCCATGTAATTGCCGGTAGCAACCCGCAACGGAGTAGGGTCGGGCCCGACGCATATTGCACCGCCGGGGATTTCGAAAGTCTTGTCGCCCACGTCAGAGGGACAGCGAAAAGTAGCGATATCCGATACCCTCGCCTGACTGTTGGCCGGGTCCCAGATCGGAAGCGTCAGCTTCACGTGTTGTTTAAATAGGTTGCCCTGTTCCATGAAAGGAAGGACCCGCGCTGCCCAACCCCAGCCCGGAGGGCCGAACCAGTGATGCTGGCCTGTTGCTGGATCAATACCATACCAGCCTGCGGGTAGACAATTGTTGCTGTCGTGGTACATGTGCAGCGCTAAACCAATCTGCTTCAGATTATTGGTGCACGAGGATCTTCGAGCCGCCTCGCGCGCTGCTTGAACGGCTGGCAGGAGCAAGGCGATCAAAATGCCGATGATCGCAATCACCACCAGCAATTCCACCAAAGTAAATCCTTTTCTCCGTCTCGACATGTTAAACTCCTTGGAGATAAAGCTAGATTTGTTTCCTTTTCCCAAAATCGACTCAAGGGATCTCGTTTAACGCACACGTCGCGCCTCCCCCGGCAGGGCCTCACGCAGCCTGTTGGTGCGGCGCAGCTCAAGCGCGAGCGTATCACTTCGGTCGGCAGCAAGCCCGACTCGGTGCTGGGCACCAAGACATCGTGAAATTCAACGGAAGCATCGCCATCGGGAACACCGCGGGGACGTTCCCGGGGGCTTTCCAATACCCAAAGAACGGCAAAAACGTCTTGCGCAAGCCGAACGTGCCCTGGGTTTCCACAGAGGAATCACACAAGCCGATCGACTTGAGCTGATGAACCTTGGTTCGGGGAAAATCTCAGCTAACTAGCGGCGGCGAACGGGCGCGGCAACAAACGATGGGAAGGGACCAGATCTCAGGTCCAGGCGGGAACGTCAGCTCTTGAGAGAGAACGCAACATGCGACCAAATCGATGTTGCAGGGCGGCACGAACCGCTGAACCAAGTACTTACAGACCGCGCAGCCATGCGGGTCCACGCAACCGGAGCAATCAGTAGGGGCGGGGCGATTCCACGCCCGCAGCATGGAAGCCCCTTCGAGCCCATCCCCGCAGAGGTGATGTGAATCCGCCTGACGAGCACGACCCGATTGCGGTCTAGATTGCCACGAAGTAACGTTGCCGTGCTGGTGGAACCATTCGCTGACGGTCAACGACAACAGGTGCCACGCCACTAAGAGAAGCGTGAATGAGCGATGCCCCCTGCCCGCCATCCGTGTCCCCCCAGTTGCAATTTAAAAGCATTTACAGTGTCATGTTACTGACTCCTGCACGCTAGATCAAGTAGCAGGTTCCCTGGCTCATCCCATATTTCGGGTCGAACAAACCATGGATAAGAGGTCGTCGTACTTTCTCCTGCCTCGGCTTTCTTTTTTTGCTTCCTAGTCCGCTGGCAATAGGCCGAATCACAACCGATGCCCCACAGCTTGCCGCCTCCTCTACCCGACCACAGCGCGGCCGCCGTATACTGAGTCGGACATGCACTTGGCGAGCTGGGAAGGGAGGCCATCAAAGCGATGTTCTACGCGGACCTGCACGTCCATTCGCGGTACTCGCGAGCCACGAGCCGAGATTGCGATTTGGAGCATCTAGCGATCTGGGCGGCCAAGAAGGGGATTTCGGTGGTGGGGACGGGCGACTTCACCCACCCCGGTTGGTTCGAGGAACTCCAAAGCAAACTCGTGCCGGCGGAACCGGGATTGTTTCGGCTGGCGCCCAGCATCGAAGACGTTGCGGCGCGTACCGCCGACGTGGCCTCGCCCATGCCTGTCCGCTTCATGCTCCAGGTGGAGGTCTCGACGATCTACAAAAAGAATGGCCGGACGCGCAAGGTACACCACGTGGTCTACGCTCCCGAAATCGAACACGCTCGGCGAGTGGCCCAGGCCTTGGCACGCATCGGCAACCTCGCTGCGGACGGCCGGCCGATCCTTGGCCTGGACTCGCGAGACTTGCTGGAGATCGTGTTGGATTCCGGCGACGGGTGTTTCTTGATTCCGGCCCATGTCTGGACGCCATGGTTTGCCGTGCTGGGTTCCCAATCCGGGTTCGATTCGGTCGACGACTGCTACGGGGACCTAGCCCACGAGGTGTTCGCTTTGGAGACGGGGTTATCGTCGGATCCGGCGATGAATTGGCGTGTCTCAGCGTTGGATCGTTTTACACTGGTGTCCAACTCCGACGCGCATTCGCCGTCGAAGCTGGGCCGCGAGGCGTGCGTGTTCAACACCGAGGTCGACTATTTCGCGATGCGTCGCGCGCTTGAGACTAGGGAAGGCTACGGTGGCACGGTCGAGTTCTTCCCCGAGGAAGGCAAGTACCACTTTGACGGGCACCGCAAGTGCGGCGTCTGCCTGCCTCCCGAGGAGACAAGGAGGCTCGACGGTTTATGTCCCGCTTGTGGGAAGCCGCTGACGTTGGGCGTCATGTACCGCGTGAGCGAGTTGGCCGACCGCCCGGAAAGGCCGCTTGTTCCGCCGCGCGGAGCTCCACCGTTCCGCAACATGATCCCCTTGGAAGAGATCTTGGCCGAGGTGCTCAGGGCCGGCCCTCAGACCCAGACGGTGCAGCGGCGCTACGAGGAGTTGCTCGCTCGCTTGGGACCGGAACTGGTGATTCTCGACGCCGTGCCGCTGGAGGACATCGCTCGCGCCGGCTCTTCCTTGCTGGCCGAGGCGATTGGCAGGATGCGTCGCGGGCAGGTGATCCGCCGACCGGGTTTCGATGGGGAGTACGGGGCGATCTCCTTGTTCACGCAGGAGGAACGTCGGCGTCATACTTTGATGGGGCTGTTGTTTGCGGGACCGGCCGACTCCGAGCGTTGCCCTGCGCCGGAAGAGCAACCGCCCGAAACAACGAACCGGACCGGTGTACCGGAGGCATCTCAAGGCCTTTCGCAGCAGCCCCTTGCCGCCCCGGCCTTAGGCCTGAGGGAATAGGAAGCGCCGTCGGAAAGGCAACGTTTGGTCTCCGAACATCGATCGCAACCAACTGGGGCGGCTCCGTAGCGTTGATTTGGAAGTAGCGCCGTCTCGATGTTGCACCCCAAGCCTTCAGCTAATTGCCTGATATCAGCGGAACCCATCTGCAAAGCGGCATGGATCTTTAGAGGTAGTCTTAAATAGTCAATCAGTTGGGTACATGGGTCCCTTGTCGAGCGTCTTGAGGCGTGTGACAATCAAGTTCGTGCCGCCACGGTGCTTGAGGGCTTTTCCCCTCGGAGGTTGGGAGTGGCCGACGCGGTAGCATGACAGCCCCCCGCTGTCCGCGCCTTGGCTCGATGGGAAGATGCCTAGTTCTTTGGCGGCGGGCCAGCCCCGGAGTGTACATCGCGATGAAGTTGGTGCCTTTGGATGAAAAGGTTGTCGTCAAGCCCATTCAGTCCAACGATCGCACGGCCGGTGGAATTGTCTTGCCGGACAACGCTCAACAAAAGCCTCAACAAGGGCGTGTTCTATCGATCGGCGATGGCCAGCGTTTGGCCAACGGACAGAGGGCGCAACCTCAAGTGAGCGAAGGAGATAGGATTCTCTTCCAGCGATATGCCGGGACCACGGTAGTGGTCGGAGGCGAGGAATTACTGATCTTGAGCGAGCGCGATATCCTCGCTGTGTTGAGTTAAGATTACGATACATAGCCACAAAATGTGAATTCGTCGGGCATGAAAAGTCAGACGAGTTCTCAAAGGTGGTTTTTCGACCGACTGGTTGGCCGCTCTCCTCGCAGCGGGTCACCCTTTTTGCAATGTCCTGAGAGGAGCGACACGTTGAAATCTTTCGATACGATCATTTTGACGGTTTGGATTGGGTTCTGCCTGTTCGCTGCGACGGGGTTGGTGGCGCTGGGTGCCGACCCTGTTGCGCCGCGCGTGGATCCCGCCGCGTTCCAGGCCGCGGTGGATCGGGCCGTGGAATTCTTGCGCGTCAAGGCCCAGGCCCCCGACGGATCGTTCTCCGGTTCGGTCGGACCTGGACCCACGGCGATCGTGGTCACGGCCTTGCTGCGGCACGGCGTGGGCGTCGAGGACCCGCTTGTAGCAAACGGGTTGAAGTATCTTGAGGGCCTCCGACATGAGGACGGAGGAATCTACCAGCCTGGCGCACTTTATGCCAATTACGAAACCTGCCTGGCCATTATGTGTTTTTCCGCCGCCAACAAGGATGGCCGTTACACCAAGCTTTTGAAAGATGCCGAAGCCTTCGTCAAGGGACAGCAGTGGGGGACCGGGCAGCCTGTCGACCCATCGGATTTCAACTATGGAGGCGCAGGCTACGGTAGGCACAAGCGGCCCGACCTCTCCAACACCCAGTTCTTTATCGAAGCCCTCCGTGCCCTCGGCAACGGCCCAGAGGACGAGGCCATCCAGAAGGCCCTTGTTTTCGTCTCGCGGTGCCAGAACTTCGAGAGCGAGCACAATACGACCGGCTTCGCGGCCAAAAATCCTGATGGGGGCTTTTACTACACTCCCGCCTCGGGCGGGGTGAGCATGGCCGACAAGACTCCCGAGGGTGGGCTACGCAGCTATGGGTCGATGACCTACGCTGGACTTAAGAGCATGATTCATGCAGGCGTGGGGCCGGACGACCCCCGCGTCAAGGCCGCTTTCGAGTGGATCCGCAGGCATTACACGCTGGAGTCCAATCCGGGAATGGGCAATGCGGGGCTGTATTACTACTACCACACCTTTGCCAAGGCATTGGACGCGATGAAACTCGACGTGGTCGAGGATGACCGCGGCGTGAAACACGCTTGGCGACAAGAGCTGGCGGCCGAGATCCTCCGACGCCAGCGGCCCGATGGTTCCTGGATCAACGACAATCCCCGCTGGTTGGAGGCCGATCCAAGCCTGGTAACCGGTTACGCCCTGCTGACGCTGGCCTACTGCCGACCGGCCACCGCATCGCCGTAAAACCACCGCGGTTCTCTTCAATCGCTCAGGTTGCCTGATCGGCCCTGGGCGTAGGAGCTTGAGCCGCGAGGGCGAGGTCTCGCAGTCGCGCCTTGCTCTGGCTGGGGGCATGGCAGCGTTCTTCGAGCGCTCCACCTTTGAAAGCATCCGGCACGAGATCACGACCGCCATCCTTTGCGCGCCTCATGTTCGCCGGATTCACGAGGGCGATTCGTCTCGCATTAGCGTCGGTGTCGGCCCACGCGGCCGATCGCTCGGGGAATCTGGCGCGCGCGATGGGGTAGCTCTCCCAATCCGAGTTCACGCTGGCAGAAATGGACACCCCAGCCGCTGTGATCCCCACACCACGACGATTCAGATACCCATGAGACGCCGGATTAAGAGTTCCACGCGTCTGCGGATTGGCGTGTTCGAACGCCCCCCAGCTAAGATGGCTTAGCGCGGCGCTTGCAAACGAAGCGTCGTTCCCAACGCTGGCCAGATCGAAAGGCTTCGTGGAAGGACCCTCGCGCGAAACGGGCACTTGCGGCGTGCATTCGTATCTTTGTTCCATCCAGGCCGCAAACGGGGCAAAGCCTTCCTCGCCCAAAGCGGCGATGGCCGTCCCCTGAACCATGGCAGTCGAGGCGCTGGATCGCGGGTTCCAGCCCATGTCGGCCAACATGCCAAGCACGATCGGACTCGGCGAGTGATTGGGGCCACTGTAAAGCGGGCTCATCAAATCATATTCGTGCGTGGCCTCGTCGGTATGAGAGACGCTGGAGCTTGGGTCGTAGGGATTCGGGGCATACATCTTGGGGCGCACGCCGCCATTGCCGCCGCGGCCCTGGCTTCCGCCCCAGAACAGGTTGTTGCTGGTGATGGCTGCCTTTCGCCCCGCGTTGTCCAGAGAGGTCAGTCGCGTGCCGCCGCCGGTTTCCAAAAAGCGGTCGAAAATACCCGGATAGCCGCCGATGTTCCAGGCGCCGGAGCTGGCGTCGATGTTGTGAAGGAAATTCAGGCCGTGTCCGAGTTCATGGACGACGACTGACACGAAATCGACATCGTCGCCCGGGTTGCCGTCCAGGCCGTAGTACCAATCGATCGAGCCGAGTACAGCAGGACTGTCGATATCGGAGTTGAAGCGAGCGACGATCTCCGGCGAGCCGGGTGCCAGGTCGCGGCCAGCAAGGTGGTTCGCCAAAGCGTCGGAGTACACGGTGTTCGCGAGAGCGGCGCCGCCGAAGTTCCAACGGAGGTAATTCGGGCCGCCCCACCCGAACACGGCCCAGTTCGCGCTTCCTCCCATGGGATCCATCGAAGCGCTTACCGTGATCCTCTCGCCCTCATAGGCCTTGGCAAGGGCGTTGGACCAAATTCCGAGGCCGTATTCGAAGGCAGCCCGGCGCTGAGACCCCCGTTGGGGATCGAAGAACCCCTCGCCCGGCGAGTCGGTGTAATTGACGACAAACTCGATGGTCGGCCGAGATGCGACGGTGATGGTGCGCGAAAAGCTATTATCACTCTCGTTGTGTTCCCCAATGACGCCCCCACTATCCAGGCGAATTTCGATCGTGTGTCGGCCAGGGCTTAAAGCTCCGATGGAAACGTCTTCATAACGAACGATTTCCCCAGGGTTCAGCGGAGCAGGGGAAGTGAACGTGCGGACGAGATTCCCGTTCACAAATAATTGACTGTTGAACGGTTTATCCGTCGCAGCGTCGCCGTTGTTGATTCCCGCCCAATCCACGTAGAGTGTTTGGCCTACGAGAAAGCTGCCCGAATCCGTGTTCGTACCGCGTGTCGTGGAAACCACGATCTTGTTGGACCATCCGCTGGGCTGGTAGGGAGTCAGGTTTGGCTTGAGGATCGGACGATACACGGTGATCGTCTTGGTGAAAACATTGTCCTTCTCATTGCTCTCGACCACGGCCCTGGTCGCATCGACACGAAGCTGAATCGTATGTTTACCAGGGCTGAGCGGGCCGAGGGCGAAATCCTCGACCAATACGGGAGAGTTACCGTTCAGCGGAGGGTTCGTAACCCAGGTGTTTTTCAGCTCCCCATCGACGTACAACCGGGTTTCAAACGGCTGCTTGACCGGCGGCTTGCCGTTGTTGATCACCGCCCAATCCACATACAGGGTCTGATTCGAATACAACTTGTCCGCGGCGTGCGTGCCGGTTCGGCTGGAAACTACGATCTTGTCCGACCAGCCTTTGGGCAAGAAGGGGGTGAGGTTCGGTCGGCTGACGGTGATCGTTTTCGTGTACCCGTTGTCCTTTTCATTGCTTTCGGCAACGGCGTTCGCCGTGTCGATCTGGATCTGAATCTTGTGTTGGCCCACACCGAGCCGACCGATGGAAAAGTCCTCGACGGACACGTATTCATTTACATCGAGGGGCGTCTCGATCAACCGCGTGTTGCGCAGCTTGCCGTCGACGAAGAGTTTGACCTGGAACGGCCTGGTTACCGGACGGCTGCCAATATTTTGCACCGCCCAATCCACGTAAAGCTCGTCATCGGGCGAGAGGGCGCCGCCGACGTTCGTGCCCTGCACATTGGACACGACAATCTTGTCGCTCCAATCCGCGGGTTTGAAGGGGATGAGATTCGGCCGCGGAGGGGTCGCCGCAAGCGGCGAGCCGGGCGTTGTCGAGCCTTCGATCTGCTGCAACAGAGGCGTGGAAAACAGCTTTGGACTTGAGGGAACTGGGCCAGGAACGGTCGATCCGGGACGTTCGCTCGATACTTCCACTGCGGCGCCAATCGCTAAAGCCGTGGAAGTCGTCCCGGCTTTGCTCCCGCGGCCCGACTGGGAAAGCTCCGCGGCCGGACGCGGGAAGACATCCTCAGCCGCTACGGCGGCTGTCAAACTCAGAAGCGAACGATCCTCCAACGGCTCGAATCGCAATGGCCTCGGCCGGTTCCATGACCTGCGTCGCCGGGACGTCACGTAAATCACCCTTCGATAAGCCTCGCGACAAGCTACTGCAACACCGCGACTCGGTTAGCGCTGCGCCAAAGCCAGATCCCGGATTCCGAAATCCGACCGTTGTTCAATTATTTTAACACATTCAACCAAAGAAAACCAACTTCCCTGCAAATCGCGAGCGTGTACCCGCAGAATAAAATAAGCCGGCGGGAAAACGCAGGTGCGGCAAGCTGCGGCGGCCGGGTTACCATGCAAGCGAATAGGGTGGCTGGCACAAATGGGCAAACGTGACGTGTGATGGGGTGGGTTGGTTTAGGGCTTGGGCAGGGTAAGGTCGTATGCAGCAGGCCCTTCACTCGGGGGGTGTGGTGGTTGCCCTTGTCCCTTGGTGCGTAAGCTTTTATCATACTGGACTATTGGCTTTGCATCTCCAGATTGGGGGGCGTGCGCGTGGGATCTATTTTCGAAAGCATGACGTGGTTAATCGCCCAGGCCGACAATGGCCGGAACGCTGGGCCCGCCGCATGGATGCAGTTATGGCCGATCTTCGCAATCCTCATCCTTTTCTATCTATTGTTCATCCGGCCGCAGCGTCAGGAGGCCCGTAGGCGCGAAGCGATGATTCAGGCACTGAAGCCCAACGATCACGTGATGACGCATGGGGGCATCTACGGCGTGGTGACCAACGTCCACCGGGAGGCCAACGCGGTGACGATCCGTGTGGACGAGAACAACAACACGCGGCTGAAAGTCTCGTTGGGTGCCATCGCCCGAGTCCTGCGCGAGGAAGAACCTCAAGCCACGCCGGCAAAAAAAGATTAGGGAGCTTGGGCATTGGAAACTAGCGCCTCGCCGGGAAATCGCCGAGGCGGCACTGTATCTTAACGTCAAAGGCGGACGCCACGTTGGCGAGGGCAAAGTTCCCATATCCCGAGTCGAACTCCAAGACCGAAAAACTTAAACCCAACCTTTCGACAATCGAGAATCTATGGCTTGGTACGCGAATCTTTTGGTCGTGCTGGCGGTTTTCGTGGTGCCCTGCGTGTTGGGCTACTACCTTTCCCGGCTGTGGCGCATGCCGGAATACTTCGGCAAGATCTCCTTGGTGTTGTTCACCACGTTGGCGGGGATCGTGATCTGCGTGTTCGGCTGGCCGCCCAAGCTGGGCATCGATCTCCGCGGCGGCGTGATCCTCGTCTACGAGGTGGCGGAAGCAGAGAAACTCCAACACGCCGCGGGTTCTCAGGGAGTGCTGGGCGGTGATTTGGCCGAACAGCAGGCCCTGCAAATGGACAAATTGATCGGTGCCGTGGGACGCCGCATCAACCCCGGCGGCGTGCGCGAGATCATTATTCGTCCCTATGGATCGCGGCAGATCGAAATCATCGTGCCTGAGGCCGACGAAGCCGAGGCCCGACGCATGAAGTCGCTCATTAGCCGCATCGGCACGCTCGAGTTTCGCATTCTCGCCACCACGTTTCGCCCGCAGTATCGGTCCTACATCGAGCGGGCCAGAACCATGCCGGAGAATCAGCTCGAATTGCGCGACGACCAGGGCAATCTGCTGGCATGGTGGGTGCCGGTGGCCCGGGGCAAGGAAAAAAGCTTCGACCATCCGGACGCCGCGATCCGCAAGGTCAGCCGCCGCAACCCCCAAACCGGAAAACTCGAAGACACCTTGGAAGTGCTCGTCGTCAAGGACCAGTTCGACGTCAACGGCGGCTATCTGACCCAGGCCACGGTTTCGGAATCCATGGGACGGCCGAGCGTCCACTTCCGGTTCAACAACGCGGGCGCCTTGCGTTTCAGCCGCCTGACAGGCTCCCACTTGCCCGACGCCGAACAGAACGTCAAGTACTACTTGGGCATCATCCTCGACGGCTACCTGCACTCGGCCCCTTTCATCAAAAGCGCCATCTCCGACAGCGGGGAAATCACCGGAGATTTCACCCAGGAGGAGGTGCAGGAGTTGGTCGACGTGCTGAACGCGGGAAGCCTGCCCACGGCCCTCAGCCCGCAACCGATCAGCGAAATCTTCACCGGCCCCACTCTGGGCAGCGATACGATCCGCATGGGCACGAACTCGATGATCCTGTCGACGATCTTCGCCGCGGGCTTCATGCTGATTTATTACCGCTTCTCGGGGATCGTGGCCTGCGTGGCCTTGGCCATCAACATGGTGCTCCTCCTGGCCTGCATGATCCTCATCAAGGCCGCCTTCTCGTTGCCCGGGCTGGCGGGCTTCGCCCTGACCATCGGCATGGCGGTGGACTCGAACGTGCTCATCTATGAACGCATGCGCGAAGAGCTGGATCGTGGGGCCACGATCCGCATGGCGATTCGCAACGGCTTCGACCGGGCGTTTTCGGCGATCCTCGATTCCCACGTCACCACGTTGATCTCCGCGGCCGTGCTCTACGCCATCGGTCAGGAGCAGATCAAGGGCTTCGCCATCACGCTGTTCCTGGGCGTGGCCATCAACCTCTACACGTCCGTCTTCTGCGTCCACGTGGTGTTCGACGTGGCCGAGCGGCAGAAGTGGATCAGCAAGCTCAAGATGATGCGATTCTTCACCAGGGTGAACTTCGATTTCTGGTCGATGCGTTACAAGGCCTACGCCCTTTCCGTCGCCGTAGTCGTGATCGGCCTGTTGGCCGTGATCGCCCGGGGGCCGGGCCTGTTGAACATCGATTTCACGGGCGGGGTCTCGGTGCAGGTCGTTTTCGACAAGCCCCAAGACATCGCCTACGTCCGCGCCAAGCTCGACGCCTTGCCCGAGTTCCACGACCACGACCTGGTAGTCAGCGACGTGAAACTCAGCGACGAGGAAGTGGGACGCCGCTTCGTGATCAACACCTCCAGCCCCCCCGACGTGGACGCCGCGGAATACCTGAAGAAAGTCCAGGACTTGATTCGGGAGACGTTCGCGGGCCAGTTGACGACGAACACAGTCAAGGTAAGCGGAATCAAGGCGATTGCCGGAGCGGACAAATCCGCCGCTGGTTCCGCCAAGCCGCCCGAGCTGCCCATGGGCAAGGATCAACCGCCTCCCAAGACCCAAAGCCGCAACGACGCACCGCCCGCCACTTGGTTGGTATCCACCGATCCTGCCGCGGTGCTTTTGGCCATGGCGGAACCTGCCGAGAAGGCGTCAGAAGCAAAAACGGGCCAACAACCGGCTTCCCAGCCAGGCGAAAAAGGCGAGAAACCTTTGGAAAAACCGAGCGAAAAACCCTCGGAAAAGCAGGTCGGGAAAACGGTCGAGAAGCTCGTGGAGAAGCCCGCCCAAATGCCTGGCGACCAAGCGGCCGAAACATCGGTCGAGAATCCCGCCGAAAAGCCTGCCGAAAAGTCGGCTGAGAAACCTGGGGACAAGCAAGCTTCCCCGGCGACTGAGAAGCCTGCCGAACGGGAGAAGGAAAAAGCGGCGGAACAACCCGCTAGCAAACCAACCGAAAAACCGGCGACCGCCACGCAGCCTTCCGCGTTAACGGGTCGCTTTGCGGGCGGGACCGAGGCCACGCTGGAATTTGCTCAAGCCATGCGCCGCGAGGCCGTCGAGCAAATAGTTCGGGCCGAGCTGGAAGCACGGGGGGAGTCCGTGACCAAAGTCGATTTCGAGGTCTTCAACGACGAGTTTCCCGAAGGCGACCCAACCCCTGTTCGCACATGGAAGCTACGGCTCAACCTGCCCGCCGAGGAAGCGCAAAAACTGCTCGCCGCCATGGAGCAGCGCCTGCGCGACTCTCCGCATTTCCCCTCGTCGAATACGATCGGCGGCAGCGTGGCCCAGGGCACGCGGGTCGCGGCGGTGTATGCGATCCTGGTTAGCAACCTGCTGATCATGCTGTACCTGTGGATTCGTTTCCAACGGTTGAGCTTCGGGATCGCAGCCATTGTGGCCTTGGTCCACGACGTGCTGGTCGCTTTGGGGTGCCTCGCGCTAAGCGCCTACCTGGCCCCCTTGTTCAACGCTATTGGCTTACGATTCCTGCTCTTGGAACCGTTCAAGATCGGCATGACCGAAGTGGCGGCCTTTCTCACGATCGTCGGCTACTCGGTGAGCGACACGGTAGTGGTCTTTGACCGCATCCGCGAGGTGCGAGGCAAGGCGCCGGACCTCACCCCCGCGATGATCAATCTCAGCATCAACCAGACCCTGAGCCGGACCCTGCTCACCTCGTTGACGGCCTGGGGCTCCTGCGTGGTGCTCTACTTCTTCGGTGGCCCCACGATCCACGGTTTCGCGTTTTCGATCATCGTGGGGATCATCACCGGGACCTATAGCTCGATCTTCGTGGCAGCCCCCTTGCTTTTGGTGGGACAAAAGTCCTCGTCCCCCGCGCCCGCGACGAGCGAAACTCCTTCGGCGGTGCGCGTTGCCTGAAATGTTAACTGCGTAAAGCGAGGTTCTCACCGGCGGGTTGCAGGGGTGGGGAAAGTGCGCGAAGGTCGGCGAGGGAGCCGACGGTCAAGAGTTCGGGCCATTTTCGGGAGGCGGCTAGAACGACGAGGATCGCCCCGACCCCTCCCAAGACCACGGAGACGACTGGGCCGAACAACCGGGCCGTAATTCCCGATTCCAGCCCGCCCAAGTCGTTCGACGCCACGATGAACACGCTGTTGACCGCCGAGACCCGGCCGCGCATTTCGTCCGGGGTAAGCATCTGCACCAAGGTGTGGCGGACGACCACGCTCACGTTGTCCAATGCGCCGATCAAGAACATCATGAGCAGAGATAGCGGAAACCATCGGGAGACCCCCAGCCCGATCGTAGCCAAACCGAATCCCGCGACGGACCAAAGCAGCGTCCGGCCCGCGCGGCGCAAGGGCGGCAGGTGGGCCAAAAGCACGCCCATGGCCATGGCGCCCACGGCTTCAGCCGAACGCAGCAGCCCCAGCCCGGTTGCACCCACGTTCAGAATGTCTTCCGCGAAGATCGGCAGCAGGTACGTCGCCCCGCCCAATAGGACCGCGAACAGATCCAGCGTGATCGAGGCCAGGATCAGTTTCGTTTGCCAGACGAAGCGGATTCCGGCTAAGAGGCTTTGCCAGGAGACGGACGTTTGCGACAACTCCGGCGGCGACGCAGTCACCCGGGCAATCGCGGCCAGCGACAACAAGCGGCACACGCCGACCAACGCCAGCGCGGCGGAAACGTTCGTTTCCGCGCCCACGACGAAACCACCCACAACCGGCCCGGTCATCGAGGCGATGTGGAACACGCTGCTGTTCCAGGCCACGGCGTTGGCGAAGATCGAGCGGTCGACGATCTGCGGCAGCAAGGCGGCCCTCGCGGGCGTGCCCAGGGCTTGGCTCACGGCGCCGAGACCGAGCAGCAAATAAAACCAGCCGATGCCCCAGGCCTGACTCGCGGCCACGGTCAGCCCGCCCGCTACCGCGGAACTGACCGCCAGCATGGCCACCATCACGCGGCGGCGGTCGTGTCGATCGGCGATCTGTCCGCCGGGGAGGGCCAGTAAGATCACCGGCGCTGCTTGGACCAAGCCTAAAAAACCAAGGCTGAGGGCGTCGCCCGTTTGGCGGTAAATGTGGATGCCGACGGCTACCGTCTCGATCCACTTGGCGAAAATCATCAAGAACCAGCTTGCCGCGTAGCGTCGATAGTTGGCGTTCCGCCAGACGGCGTAAGCGTCGGAAGACTTTTTCATACGGTTGGGAACACCACCCTGCGTTCAAAATGGGGGCAGCGCATCGTTCTCCCACCCGCGGCGAAAAGGGTTCCCGCCAGCCCTGCGCACTCGCCCTCCAACGTTTGGGGAAAACGCGAGGGGATCGATCGCCCCCCCGCGGCACTTGGTGCGACTGGTCGAAGAGATTTCTCTTGCCCGGGCGCGGCCGGTCGTCGTCCCCGCAAAACTCGATCGATCCCGCCGTGAATAAGCGATCGAACCGTCCTTGGCTTCATGGCCTGCCAGAGCGGAGTGATCGGGGTTCCCTTTCCGGGCTTTCCCAACGCCGTCATCGCTTGGCCGCTTCCTCGCGGGCTTTTTTCAGTACGCTTTCGATGGTCACTGGTGCGCCGCCTTGGCGTTTACTCTCGTCGGCAGCCTCCATGAAGGCGAAGATTTCAATGGTTTCTTCGGCGGCCACGGGCGGTTTGCCGGTCTTGAAGAATGTGCAGATTTCGCGGACGAGCGGCTCGTAGCCGGGGTACTTGCTCACCTCGGCCTTGCCGCCGGTGCCTTCGACTTCCGCCCCGTAGCTCTTGCTGCCCTGGTAAATCCCTACGCGATCCCCAGACCATTGTCCGACCGCCCGGTCGGGCGCCTCGCGACGAACGGTCTGGCACCCGGTGCCCATGATCGTGTAAAGCAACTCCACGCCGTGAACGCCATACCAGAAAAGGTCGGGGTGATGTTCCTCGATATGGAAGGGGCTGGTGGCCACGACGCGCAGGGGCTTGCCGATGGGCGAGGTACCGCCGCGGATTTCCAGGGCCTCCGGACAATAGCGAAGCGACGAGCTGGAGAAGCACGGCACGCCCGCCTTTTTGGCCAGCTCGAAAATCTTGATCACATCGGCCAGCGAGGCCGCCATCGGTTTGTCGATGAACAACGGTTTGCCCGCGGCGATCACGGGCCTCGCTTGTTCCAAATGCGGGCGCCCGTCCACGCTTTCTAGGAGCACCACGTCGACCTTGGGAAGCAGCGCCTCGATCGAGGGCACGATTTCCACGCCCATTTTGGCGAGCTGCTCGGTGTAACCCTTGACGCGATCCCAACTGGCCGGCAAATCAGGGCTGCCGCCGGGGAACGCGGCCACGACCTTCACGCCCAATTCCTCAACGTTTTTGGGGTCGTTGAGGATTTTGGTAAACTCGATCGCGTGCGACGTGTCCAGCCCAATCATACCAGCCCGAAGCAATTTGCCAGGCTCCGCGGCCTGGCCGCTCGTGACCGACGAAGCCCAAAAAAACCCGGCGACCGTCAGGAAGCTCAAGACCGTTCGACGCCTCATGGAATTGCTCCTCTTTCGTTTTCGCTTGTTCTTCATTTCCTCAGCTATGTCTCTATTTTCCGGCAATGATCAGGTCCAAGCGGCGGCGGAACTCTTCTAGCGGAAGACCGCCGTCTTCAATGGTCATGAAGCCATTGTACCCGATCTTGTCGATCTCTCGACGCACCGAGGGCCAATTGATGCTGCCGTCGCGGGGATGCACGAACTTCCCGCCGCGGCCGTCGGGGTTGAGTTTGAAGTCCTTGACGTGGAGCTTGACGATCAGCTTGCCGAGGGCTTGGATCCACTGCTCGGGCGGGGCGTATTTGACGTGGTTGCCGATGTCGAAATAGGCCTGGACCCAAGGACACTGAAACGACGCCACGAAATGAGCGAACAACTTCGGTTGGACCCAAAGGTTGTTCCAAACATTTTCCAACGCGATGACGACGCCCGTCTTTTCGGCCGCAGGTACGAGCCGCTGGACCGCCCGGCGCGAGGCCTCGGTCGCCTGGTTCTGGGCCTCGATGTAGGCAGCGTATCTGGAATTGTCGCCGGCGACGACCCGAGTCACGTGGCCCGTCTTCTCGTCGAAGGCGATGTCGAACTCCCAGGCCTCGGGAATGGGGGTCACGCTGGTGCGGCAAGGGACCAGCAGTAACGCCGAGGCCCCATAGGCCTGGGCCGCGTGCAGGGCTTTTTCCACGTTGGCGATATCCTGTTCCACGGAGTCGGCCTTGTTGAAATTGGCCCAACCGAACAGCACGGAATGAATCTTCAGATGGTGTTTCTCGGCGAGCTTGCGGGCCTTTTCGGCCTCCTGCGCCGTGGTTTTCCAATCGCTGGTTTCCAGGCCGTCGAAACCGGCGGCCTCCAACTCGGCGAGTTCTTTTTCTTTCGGCGAGCGAATCATGGCCCGATACAGTTTGGTGTTGAACTCGCTGGCTCGGGCGTGGTGGACTTTGGCAAGACTCGCTCCCGCGACCGCTGCTACGGTGGCGGCGCCTAAAAAACTGCGACGACTGACTACTTGATTCATCGGCTTGAACTCCGAGTGGTTAGAGAGTGTCGATCCCGAACCCCTTGCCCGGCCCCGCGTCCTTTTTCGCAAACTTAACCGGGCCTTGCCCCGGCAAGGCAGGGGAGAGGTCCTTAGTATGGCACGAGCGGAGAGCGGGAGTCAATTTGCATGGCGAAATTGCTGGATGCGAGAGGCGCGGCAAGCGTTTTTTGGCTCCCTCCCGCACGCTGCCGAGGAGTATCACGGTTGGCCGCTGGAGTCGAGGCCATCGCGTGCAACGGCCCAAGGTGCCGCGACTACAGCCCGAGGCTGCGGCGGTATGCCTCCCGTTGGCGGTCCACACCGAGGCGATTGGTGATCTCTTGCCAGCGGATTTTGACCTGTCGCAAGGCGTCGAGCGGTTTCTGCTGCCCGCGAAGCACCTGGTGCACGGCCTCGTCCAAGGCGGCCAGATACTCGCCCCGGCCGGGAATACGCAGCGCGAACATCGCCTGCTCTCGGCTGAGCGTCTGCTGGGTCAGCAAAGCATAGTGCGCGGCGACCGCGGCGGGAAACTCCGTCTCGGTCCAAGCTTGAGGGAGGCGGAGCTGCGATTGCCGAAAGAGCGTCGTCGCCGGACTGACGGCAGCCGCGGCTTGGCCCGCCGGCTGACCCGAAATCCAGGTCAACAAACGAAATGCCGTATCGATCGAGGCACATCGCGTGGTGACCACACCAAGCCGCCCGGCGATGCCCAAAAGCGGCACGCGGGTCTCTTCCTCTGGCCGTCGGGTTTCCCAGTTTTGAGAGGCGATGTTGTAGACCTCCGTTGAGCCGGGAAGCTCCGCGACGCTCAAACGAATCTCTCGACCCTCGACGGGCGCTTCCTTGTCCGCGGCTTTTGCCTGCGAACTGGCTTCGGCCGAAGCGGAGCGTTTGTCCGTTCGGGCGTGGGAAGGCCAGGTGATCGCCATGCCGCAACGGCCTGCCCAAAACGCGCGGCGGACGTCCGCAGGATCAGCGCGAAGCTGCTCCGCGACGTTTTCGCCCAAGGTCTCGACCTGTTCCTCCAACGCCCGAACGAACGGCGGGCCATCGATCAGCGGCTCCATCGTTTCCAACTGGAAGACGGCGGAATAGTTGGCGCGATGGGTGGCGTAGGGAGCGGCGCGCGCGAGGAGCATCACCCCGGCCCAACCAGGGGCCAGCGGCTCCATCGCCCCCACCCACGGCGCGCCTTCCGACGGGGCGAGTTCGCCGAGCTTGCCGCGATCCCCAAAAAGCTTCGCCAACTTCTGATACTCCGCCCAATTTCGCGGGGGCTTGGCCCCGAACTTTTCCAGCAGGTCGGCCCGGCAGTAAAGCGTCAGCACGGGCGAGCCGAAGGGCACGGCGAAGGTGGTGTTCCCCCACGTCGCTTCCCGGGCACGCAGCAGCGAAAAGATTTCAGCCCAGCCTCCTTCGCGACTGCCGGCGCCCGTTCCCAGCCCATCTTGCGGCCGATCGTCGACAATGGCCGGCGGCGCGGGCACAATCCAGGATCGCGTCGCCATTTCGGCCAATTGCCAAGAGGGGATGATCATGGCGTCGGCGTCGGGCGGATCCGCGGCCGACAGGTCGAGCTTAGCCGCTTCGAGCACTTCCAGCGTCGAACCGGTCTGTGCGTTCCACTCCCCTTTCAACTGCTCGATGGCCGCGGCCAAGGCCGGATCATCGACCACCAGCAGGCGGAGATGGACTGGCGGCCCCGGCGGGCTGTCGGGCGCTGGCTGGGCATCGCCCGTTGGACGCAGACATCCGCTAGAAAAGCAAAGGCCGAGCCAGACGAGCATCCCTGCCCAACGGATCGGCGACCGCCGTCGTTTGTCGTCCAGCGCGCTGAGCGAGGGCATTTCCTTCCGCACGGGAAACGAGCAGGTGTTTGGAGAGCAGTGACGCATATCTTCAGAGGTTGATCCAATAGGCAACAAGGAGGGTAAAATTGTTTCACACAGGGAGCTTCAGGCCCGATCGCTTCTTATTTTGCCCGAGGCACCCCGGATTTTTTTCCGAAACGAAACGACGAGCGGAACGTCTCCCCGCAATGAGTTGCGGGACGCTCGCCGCTTCCCGACGGGCCTTGGCGCGGTTACAATCCGTCCGGCGCCGTTTTTTGGGCAGCAGTGGTTTGGCGATGCATCCCAACGGATCGTTCTACTCATTCTACCCTGTTCCGAAGGAAGCACCTAGATGAGCGCGTACTTGGGTATCGACATTGGCACTTCGGGGACCAAGACGTTAGCGATTGGTGAGAACGGCAAGATTCTCGCCTCTGCCACGGAAACCTATCCTTGTTACGTTCCCAAGCCGCTGTGGAGCGAGCAAGACCCGGAGGACTGGTGGCAGGCCACCATCCGCTCGGTCCGCCGTGTGGTCAAGCAGGCCAAGTTGAAGCCGGTAGAAGTGAAAGCAATCGGTTTGTCGGGCCAAATGCACGGCTCGGTGTTCCTTGATAAGAAGAACCGCGTCATTCGCCGCGCCATTCTCTGGAACGACCAGCGGACCTCGGCTGAGTGCCAGGAGATGGAACAGCGTGTGGGAGGCCGGGCCAATCTCATCCGCATGGTGGCCAATCCAGCCATGACGGGCTTCACCGCCCCCAAAATCCTTTGGCTACGGAACCACGAGCCGAAACATTTCGAGAAACTGGCCAAGGTGCTTTTGCCGAAGGACGAAATCCGTCGTCGCTTGACCGGCGAATTCGCCACAGAGGTGAGCGACGCCAGCGGCATGTTGCTTTTGGACGTCGCCAATCGTTGCTGGTCGAAAGAACTGCTCTCCGCGTTGGAATTGGACGAGAGTCTTTTGGCCACGTGCTACGAATCCGAGCAAGTCACGGGCAAGCTGACCCGCCAGGCCGCGGAACTGCTCGGCCTTTCGACCGATTGTGTGGTCGTGGGCGGGGCGGGCGATTGCGCGGCTGGGGCGGTCGGCAACGGCATCGTCCAGCGGGGCGTGCTTTCCACCTCGATCGGAACGTCCGGCGTGATGTTCGTCCACAGCGATGAGGTAAAGATCGATCCCGAGGGGCGCGTCCACACCTTCTGCCATGCTGTTCACGGCAAGTGGCACATGATGGGCGTGAACCTCTCGGCCGGCGGTTCGCTCCAATGGTTCCGCAACGAACTCTGCAAGGCCGACGTGGCCCAGGCGAAAAAGGCCAAAAAAGAAGTTTACGAGGTTCTTATCAAGGAAGCCGAGTCGGTGCGGCCAGGCAGCGACGGATTGTTTTTCCTCCCCTATCTCTCCGGCGAACGCACGCCTCATGCCGATCCCGACGCCCGCGGCTGCTTCGTCGGCATCACCCTGGCCCATACCCGAGGGCACCTGATCCGCGCGATCCTGGAGGGGGTGACCTATGCGATGCGCGATAGCTTGGAGATCATCGAGGGCTTGGGGGTGCCGGTGCGGCAGATTCGCGCGTCCGGCGGCGGTTCCCGGAGTCCGCTTTGGCGTCAGATTCAGGCCGACGTCTTCGGCCGCAAGGTGGTCACAATCAATAGTGAGGAAGGACCGGCCTTTGGTGTGGCCTTGCTCGCCGCGGTGGGCGCTGGGGCATTCAAAGACATCGCGGAGGCCTGCGCGGCCACCATCCGCGTGGTCAAGGAAACCAACGTCAATCGCGCCAATAAGGCCTATTACGACCGCGCCTTTCCCGAGTACCAACAGCTCTATCGGTCCTTGAAAGATGACTTCAAGCGGATTGCCGCCTTGGAAAAATGACGTCGGCGGGCAAGCGACATCCCCACACGAAACCAGCCCTTCACGGCACAAAGGACTCGGCAACGAGGCAGCAAGTCCGATGCTGGAACCCAAAACGCCTGAAGCTCCAGACAACGGGGGCCAACAGGCCGATTCCCTGGTAGCGGCTCCCAGCGATCACGCCTCTGCACCCGAAGGGGAACCGAGGAACCTTGGTCAGGCAAGCGGAAAATCTTTGTTAGGAACATCGAAGACCGTTCCCTCGCGGGGCACTCCGGCAGCGGTTGCCGCGGCACCGCGACATGGTGTGGAAATCCTTCTGATCTTCGCGATGTTCGCCTTTCAAGGCGCGTGGCCGGTGCCCGATGTCAACGAAACCCACTATCTCGGCAAGGCGGCCCATTATTGGAACCCCCGTTGGGTCGAGAACGATTTCTTCCTCGACTCGCCCGATACGCACCATGTGTTCTACTTCACCTTCGGCTGGTTGGCCCTTTGGCTGGAGCTTCCGGCGATGGCTTGGGTGGGCCGGGTGCTTACCTGGGGTTTGCTGGCCTGGTCGTGGCAACGATTGAGCGTGGCTGTGGTTCCGCACCGGTGGTTTTCTGTGTTTTCGGGCGCACTGTTCGCCTACCTTGTCGAGCGAGGCCACATGTCGGGCGAGTGGGTGATCGGAGGCGTGGAAGCCAAAGGATTCGCCTACGTGTTGGTTTTCCTCGGGCTGGAGGCCTTGGTGCGCGACCGCTGGAATCGGGCCTATCTGTGCTTTGGCGGGGCTGCGTGTTTTCACGTGCTCGTGGGCGGTTGGGCGGCGGTGGCCGCAGGCCTGGCCTGGATCGGCCTAGGTCGCCAACGACCGAGTCTGACTTCCTTTTGGCCCGGCCTGCTGGGCGGCCTGGTGCTCGCGTTGCCGGGACTTGTACCGTCGCTGCTGATGAACTGGGGAACCGACCCCGCCACGGTCCGCGCGGCCCACGAAATCTATGTCTTCAGGCGCCTCGCGCATCACCTTGTGTTCGCGAGGTTTCCCTTGGAGATGATCTACCGTTTCCTGGCCCTGGTCGCGGCGTTCCTGCTATTGGCCCGGCGTGTCGCTGTGCAGAGCCGCCAGGCCCCTGAACCGACGGCATACTTCGCCGAGAGTTGTGGAACCAAACGCTTGGTGGCGTTCGTCCTCGGCAGCCTGGTGATTGCCGCGGTGGGAGTGGAACTGGGCATGTTGGCGGAGTTCGACCGGGTTCTCGCCGCCGGCTGGCTTCGTTTTTACTGGTTTCGGCTGGCCGACGTGGTGGTGCCGCTCGGCGTGGCATTGCTGGCCGCGGTTTGGGTCGGTCGGCTGATCGAGGCGCGGGAAAGGCAGGGAAAATGGATCGCCGCGGTGCTGGGGGTGCTTTGTGTTTTGCACTTTGGGGGTTTTATGATCGAGCGACCGCCCGGCACGCTGCCGCGGGGGGATAAACGGGTGCGGCATCCCGAGTGGCGCCAGGTCTGCGAGTGGGTCGCCCAATCGCCCCTCATCCCGCGCGACGCCGTCTTCCTCACGCCCCTGGAATCTCAGACCTTCAAATGGCGGGCCCGCCGGGCGGAAGTGGTTACGCGCAAAGACATCCCTCAGGACGCGCGCTCGATTGTCGAGTGGTGGAGCCGCCTACAAGAGATCCATGCCACCAAAAGCTGCGACCCGGAGTACCAATGGTACCGATCGTTGACCGCACGGGGCGAAAATGCATTGCGACGATTGGGGGCCAAGTACGGCGCCGAGTACCTTTTGACCGAGGCCAACCCACGGCTAGCGTTGGAACTGCTTTACGCCAATCGCGTGTACGCGGTGTACAGAATCTCCGACCCTAAGCAGCCATGAACGCCGAGCTCCCGGATCGGCTGGTGGATCGACTGGCGAAGCCGCTTCCTGGTCCGATGATCGATTCCCGATTCGAGCCCCGGCCGCGGCTTTGGCGTCATTACCATTGGTCGCCGCCCGACGCCAAGCCCGCCGCCGTGCTCTTGTTGCTCTATCCCCACCACGGCCAATGGCACGTCCCGCTGACCTTGCGGCCGGAATACCTGCCAGCGCATGGCGGCCAAGTGAGCCTGCCGGGCGGGGCCGTGGACCCCGGCGAGACCAGCCGCGAGGCCGCCTTAAGGGAATTTCACGAGGAACTCGGGCCCGTCGAGGAACCGATCCGCGTGCTGGGCCCTCTGTCGCCGATTTATGTCCACGCTAGCAACTACCGTATTGAGCCTTGGGTTGCGGCCGCCCAGCGCCGCCCCGAGATGAAGCCCAATCCCACCGAAGTCGCGGAATTGCTGGAAATCCCCCTGCAACATTTTTTGGACCCGGCGAACCTGGGTTCCCATCGCCGGGAGTTCCAAAACGTCGCCTACGAAGCGCCGCACTTTTCGTGGCCCCCACATCGCATCTGGGGCGCGACGTGCATGATCCTCGGCGAACTGGTGACTGTGCTCGAAGAACTGGGGATTCGGGAATTGTGACCGCCCACGAACAACTCTGGTGCGAGTCGGGCGGAAGAGGCGGTTGCGTGGTGCGAAATCCCCCCGACCCCCGCGGCACTGTAGGAAGCGTCCCAGCCTGGGAAGGAAGCTCACAAATATTCAGCGAAAAGCTCTTTCGACGGTCCCGAGATGACGACCTCGGAGACGAGCAGTCCCCGCTCGCGGGCGACTTCGGCGGCTGCCTGGACCCCCGCCCGGACGTTGGCCACGCTGCCGGTCATCAGGCACAGGCCCTTGCCGCCCAGGGCCATGGCCACGTGGATTCGCAACAGGGTGATCCGCGCGGCCTTGGCGGCAGCGTCGGCCGCGGCTAGCACGCTCGTGCCGCTGAAGGTCTCGATGACCCCCAAAGCGCCCGTCTCTTGGCCGTCGAGCACCACCGATTGGCCCAGCGCCGGGAACACCGATTCATGCACGTTGGGGATCAACAGGTGGTCGATGATCGCCTCGCCGGCCTGCGATAAACCCGCCTGGACCGAGGCCTGAACATCGCTCACCGACCCGCCGATCACGATCAAATACTTGCCGGAGCAGATCGTCCGGGCGATCAACAAGTCGACCGAACCGGCCTTGAGCATCTCGTCTTCGATCTTGTACCCGATCCCGATGCTCGAAAGCTCGATGGCGCCGATCGCTCGCGGGGAATGGTTGGGCATGGATGGTCCTTCCGGAAATGCGGCTCAAGGGAATCGTAACCGTTCGCAGGGACTGTCCCGATTTTCGCGGCGAGGGCCGCGAAAATGGGACTGTCCCTCTTGGAACGCATGGGGACAGGCACATTTCTCGTTCCGAAGACGGCCCGAAAAATGAGCCAGTCCCCGGCCTGGGAACGATTCCACGGAATCGTTCTCGGTCCAAGGCCGTTGCCTTGCGTCAAGGCCTATGCTTCAATCCACACGACGCCATCGTCGATTTTGGTCACCGTGCCCTCGATGGAGGCGTGGACCGGCGCACCTAGCGCAGGCTTACCGTTGGCGACGGGCACGCGGCCGACCAATTGCCCTTTGCGGACCCGTTCGCCCACCGCCACGACCGCCTCGCAGGCGACGCCGAGGTGCTGCTTGAGTTTAATGCCCACTCGATGGGTCTGGATGGGCTTTTCCTCGAGGGGGCCTTTGTTCTCGAACTGCGTCAGCCCCAGCTTGTGGAACAAACGGTGCATGGGGGCCTTGCGATTTTCCAGGTGCAACTCGGCCCGGCGGGGCTCGAAGGGCGGATCCTGCCAGCGACGCTTTTCGGCAGCCAGGCGGCGCTTATTTTGGGTGCAGACGTTCTTCGGATCCAAATCCTCCGGACACGAATAGAGGCTGCACAAATTGCACTCGCAACAAAACGAGGTGCCGATCACATTCGCTTCGCCCACCAGGTTGAAACCCAGACTTCGCATGGCGCGATGGGGTTCGATCGGATGGCCTAGCAGCCACCGCGGGCAAAGTTCCGTGCAGTAGCTGCACTGATCGCAAGCCGAGCGACCGATACGGGCGATCTGGTTCCAGTCTTGGCGTCGGCGTCGGATGACGATGTGGTTGTCGGGCAGGACAACGATGCCCCCGGTGGTCTTGTCGACCAAGGCCTGGTGATTGTTTTCGAGCCAGCCCATCATCACCCCGCCCACCATGTAGTTGGCGTCGGGCACGGTGGGACCGCCCGCCGCCGCCACGCACTGCTCGAGCGTCACGCCTACCGGCACCCGAAGCGTCACCGGATTGGCCACTGCCCCGGCCACGGTCAGGAATTTGTCGGTCACCGGCTGGTGATCGGATTGGGCTACGTTCAGCGCAGTCTCCACATTGATCACCACGGCGCCGACTGCCAAGGGGATGCCCCCAGGGGGGACCACGCGGCGCAAACAGTCGTAGACCAGGATGAACTCATCCCCCGCCGGGTAGGCATCGCGCAGCGGCACGATCTCCATGTTCTTTGCCACCTTTGACCGCAACAGCGCGATGACGTCTTCGTACTTGCCCTTGATGCCGATCACCCCACGTTGGGCCCCGACCAGATGCATGGCGATCGCCAGCCCCTCGACCACCCCATCAGCGTAGGCCCGAAGAACCTCCTTGTCCTTGTGGAGCAAGGGTTCGCACTCGGCGGCGTTGATAAGCACGGTGTCGGCCTTCCCGGACAACTTGACGTGCGTGGGGAACCCCGCACCCCCAGAACCAACCACACCGGCCTGGAAGATGTGATCTTGAGAAACTTTGCTCATTAGGGCCTCTGGGAAAACTGCTGTAGCTTGTTGATAATATACCGCGCTCAAATCGGCATGACCAATGCCCGCATGCAGTGGAACCCGCCGCCACTGATTTTATTTTTAGCGAATTTGAATTTCCCTTCTCACGGTTGACTAGGCGCTTGCCTCATCTATCTCCCCCCTCCGACGCTTAGCTTACGATTGGGCTAGATGTCCTAAAGATTTTTGTGGCAACAAGTTTCATCGCAAAATACTTAAATGGTTGCCCAAGTGCTTGCAACCAGAAAAAAAGTTATTTATGGTGTTTTTGGAACTTCCAAAGATTTTATTAACTGGGAACTCTGGGTGAGTTACGCATCGTATGCTTACCTCAGAGGTTTTTTGCTTTTGGCAAACGACACCGTTCGATCCCCTTCCCCGATTGCGTCGGTAGACAAGGAGAACCTTATGTTATCCCAGGCGTTCCGACCCGTATTCCTCATCGTCGCTGGGCTTGTGGCGTTGAGTGCCGGGAATTTGTTCGCCGCCAATTGTGCCACGTGCGCACCGGCCCCGGCCGTGGTGGCGACGTGCAAGCCGGCGGTCCAATACGTTGAAAAGACCGTCTTGTGCCCGCAATGGGTCACCGAGATGCGCCGCTGCCTGGTGACCGAGTACCGTCGGGAACCCCGGGAATGCACCGTGACCGTTTGCAAGCGGGTTCCGGAGACCAAGGCGGTTCAACGCACCTGCTGCGTCATGGTTCCCGAGGTGCGGACACGGACCGAGCAGTGCATGACCTATAAGCCCGTCTATCGTGAAGAGACCCGCGAGTACACGGAAATGGTGCCCACCGTGGAGACACGCCAAGCCACGCGCACCGTGTGCAAGTGGGTGGCGGAAAAGCAAAAGCAGACCGTCTGCGAGGACCACGGCCAATGGGTTGAGCAGACTTGCGGTTGCGGGAGTTGCGGCGATCCCTGCGCGCCGCAGTGTGTCCGTTGGACCTGGGTGCCCAAGATCGTCCAGAAAGAGGTCGAGGTCACCTGCTTGAAGCCGGTGATGGTCGAGGAGCCTTATAGCTATCAGGTCACGGTGTGCAGACCGGTCAAGAAGACTTACAAGGTTCGGGTTTGCGAGTACCAACAGGTGCCGACCACGCGCGAAGTGCGTTATACGGTGTATGTGCCCAAGGAGGTTACACGAACCGAATACGTGACCACCTGGCGTTGCCAGCAGGTCCAGGAGACGCGGCGATACATGGTGACCGTGCCCTATCAGGTGGAGAAAGAGGTTCCCGTTCGCGTATGCAAGATGGTTCCAAAAACCATCCGCGTGCCGGTTTACCCGACGTGTTGCGGAACGACCTGCTGCACGACGCGGCGCTGTTGCTTGTAGCGGCTGTTGCTTGTAGCGGCGATGCCTCGCGATCGCCCGTTTCGTTAAAAAACCCACGGCTAGCAAACCGTGGGTTTTTTCGTTATTTTCGGGCTCATGAAGATCACGCAAATCCTTTGTCAGGTGCTCCGCATTGCCCATGTGGAGCGAAAAACCTCGAGTTGTCAGGACGCTGTGGTGGTGCGGGTCCGCACCGATACGGGCTTGGAGGGCGTGGGCGAGGCCGATTCTTCGCCCGAGGTGGTCAAAGCGATCATCGATGCCCCCTATAGCCACAACGTGGCTTGCGGGCTGCGGGAACTACTGATCGGCGAAAATCCGTTGGAACATGAGCGCCTCTGGCAAAAGATGTATCGCGGCACCCAGTATTTTGGCCGCACCTCGGTGACGATTTCTGCCATGGCCGCGATCGACATGGCCCTTTGGGACCTTAAAGGCAAACACTTCGGCGAGCCGATCCATCGTCTCCTGGGCGGCAAGCATCACGACCGGGTCTTGGCTTATGCCTCGAACCTGTTCGGGCGCGATGGTTCCGAGACGCGAGAGATCGGGCGACGCTGGATCGAAGCAGGCTATCGGGCCGTGAAGTTCGGCTGGGAGCCAATGGGCCAGTCGGAGGCCTTGGACGTGGAGCTGGTCCGCGGGGCCCGAGAGGGCGTGGGCGAGGACGCCTTGTTGCTGATCGACGCGGGCTGCGTCTGGGACGCCCGCACCGCGCTGGCCCGCGCCCAACGTTTCGCCGATTACCGCATCGGTTGGCTCGAGGAGCCGCTCCAGCAGGCCGACGTGGACGGTTACGTCTGGCTCCGCGACCGCTCGCCCATCCCGATCGCCGCGGGCGAAGGCGAGTGCGGTCGCGAGGCCTTCCGTCCGCTCATCGACCGTCACGCCCTCGATATTTATCAGGTGGACTTGGCCCGAAACGGTTTCACCGACGCCGCGTATATCCGGCGCCGCGTGGAGGAAATCGGCGCCCGACTGTGCAACCATTGTTACACCAGCGCGATCACCGTGGCTGCCAGTCTCCACTGGTTAGCAACCTGCCGCGAGGCCTTCGTCTTCGAAGATTGCGTGGATGCCAGCCCCCTGCGGCACGAGTTGACTAACGAACGCATCCAAGCCGAGAACGGCTACATCGCCGTGCCGGACCGGCCTGGGCTGGGGGTGACGATCAACGAGGACTTTGTGAAGTCAACGCTCATCGCCCAATCCGGCCTTTGAACCGACCTTGGGAGTGCGGCGACTCGTCGCCGCTCTCGCCCCTCGGGTGCGATGGGTTTGCGACTCGACGAAGCCAGCAGGTAAGGAGGAGGCGAACGATGCCAAGCTTTACCAGACGACAACTTCTCCACAACGTGGCGGGCGCAGCGGCGTGGCCGTATTTCGGTGGGGACATTTCCCGGGCGGAAGATCATGAGCCTGCGATTCCGTTGGATCGCCTGGGGAAAGTCGCGCCTAGCGACTCGAAGACTTCTAGCTGGAACATGGAGAAGATGGATTGGACCGAGATACGGCAAGCGAAATGGCTGCTGCGCCGTATCCTCAGCGATCTGGGCACCGATTCCGGCTGAATGAAAAAAACCGGGCTGGAAAGCCGTGACCAATCGGTCCGTGTCGCCCGGCTTCAACAATAGCACGAAGTCCAGACCGTGCGTGGTTCTCGGAATCCCCCAATAATTGCTGGCCATCGAGCCGGTCACCATGGACTCTACGCCCGCCGCGTTCAAACGGCCAAGCACTTCCAACAAAAACTCGCGTTCGGACCTCATTGCCAGCTCGCGGACCCGCCACCTTCGGCACAAGGCCTCGAACAGTCAGGCGAAACCGTGATGTTGGTCAAGGCACTCATCTCGCACGCTCTCTTGGGGGAAACGGCTTGGCGTCGCGGCATCGCCGGAGAGCACCCTTCAACTGCGGGCGAATCCAACTCGAGTATACCCCCTTTTGCTACGGCGGAAACGGCATTACCGAGGCCGATTCGTCGGCCCGTCGCGCCCGCTGCACCCGTCGGCAGTTGCTCTCGCGCGCGACCCGCGCGGGCTGTAAACTCGACGCCTCCCCGGCCAAAACCCTGTTCGTAACCACTTTTTCTGGAGCCGATGACGCGAGTGTTTGTGAGGCGGCGGTTCGCCGCTGTTCAGACGGACCGACAGCAGAAGGGCCGCCGGGGCACCCCCATCGCGAAATCCGAACATAACTATTATCTATGCTTGTTGGCATTCAATTCTATTTGTCAATGGAATCGGTTTGCGTCTATAATCGCACAGTGGGTTCGAGAAGGAAGCCTTTCATGTTAAGAAAGGGCGAAGTAATGAATCTCCAAGTAATTGGCAAGAACACGAGAATCAGCGAAGCCCTGCATGATTTTCTCGTTCGCAAACTGCATTTCGCTTTGGGACGCTTCGCGTCGGAGATAAAGCGGATAACGGTTCGGGCAGGAGATATCAACGGTCCCCGAGGCGGCGTGGACAAGCAGTGCCGGGTGCAGATCCAACTCCGAGGTCTGGACAGCGTGCTGAGCGAGGGCCGCGGGAACGACTTCGAGTCGGCAGCGGTTTTCGCCATTGAACGCGCCGGCCGAGGCGTCGCGCGGGCATTGGATCGCAGGCGGAGAAATCGCCGTCGCGCGGCCATCGTGAAAGCCGTGTAGCATCGACATTTTTCGTCGCCGCCCCCGGCAACGCGCCGGGCTTTGTGATTTCAGCAGGATGAGGGTGTCCGGAGCAGAGAGGCCGCGAGAAATCCGCACTCGGCACGTCGCCGCCGGTCGGCCGAGTTGGAACGGCCCCTCGCGGCCATCTGGACACCCTGGAGTGGTCGATAGAACGGCCGTCCTACGATTTGGATTGAACGGAATCGTTTGCAAACCGAGGTGAACCAGGGCTTGCCCCGAACCGTAGAATCGGGGACGTCCTGGGCTGACCCCTGATCAAATCAGCTTTGCCCTGTGAATGCTGACGCGAAGCAGGCTTTGGCGCGGCGTCGCACCGCCTCAAAAAGTTCTGGTTCAGCTAATGCTTGATGGACCAAGCGGGTAAAAGAAACCGGAGAGCCAGGGGGCTTACCTTGAGGAAGTTTATCGAGAGCACGTGGATCCCTCACGAAGCGACGGCCTAGCGCGGCGTCGTTTTGGAATCGCCGAGCTGAAATAAAGGAGCAGAGTCATGGAAGTTTCGCTGACTAGAAAACTTGGACGACAAGCGTCGATAGATCAGTCTGCGCAAAGCAGGCAATTGGTGCCCAAGCCCCTTGCAGCCAGCGACCAGCTCGGCGATTCCGCGCCCGCAATCTCGGTCCGACCTAAATTGCCCTCTTTACCGTCTGTGGAACTCGCCCGTCGGCCTAACCAAGCGAAAGGTTCTTGGAATGCCTCAAATTTGGAGTCGCGTTTGACCGCCGCCATCGCGGAACGGACGAGGGGCCGATTGCATTCGCTCGAAGTGCGCTTGCTGGGCGGACGAACCAGGTTGAGTGGTGTTGCCTCCTCGTACCACATTGTTCAGATCGCCGTGGCCTGCTTGCTTGAGACGCTTAGCGAGCTGGATTTGGACCATCCCGAGCAGATCGATTTGAACATCGAGGTCTTGCCCGATCGCAGCGCGATGCCGCGTGCGTCGACCCCCAAATAACTGTCAGCCTTGGAACGATCGTTGACGCAGCCTTTCCGTCCGGGCCGAACACGAGATGGTCCATCTGGTGTGCGACCTTTTCTTCGAACGTGAAGCCTTCGTGCATGGGGGAGAAGGTCACCAACGGTGGTTTCGCCATACCGGACCAATGGACCGTCACCCGACTCCCTTCTGGTTCAGACGTAGCGGTGAACGGATACGGATTGGAAAGGAGCTTTTTACTCGCACCCTGGCCTCAGGACCACGTCGAATTTCAACAAGAGGCTGGCACAAGTCGAGCTAAAGCGTCGTCCAGAATATTAGTTCGAATAGGCTTATTTTTGTCAGCCGCTCGCCTTCGACAAAATCGACTGCCCGCGATCCGCTGCGTCGCGATCTCACTTCTTTTCGGACTCCAGTTCGTGGCGTTTGGCTTTTGTGTCCCAATTGAAGCAGGTGTTGGCGTAGGGCTCCTGGTAACCGTCATAGGCCAGGCGGAGGTGGTTGGCGTCGTGCCCCGGGAACGGGAAGAGCGGATAGGACCAGTTGCCGGCGAGGACCGCGTGACCACGCCCATCATACAGCGAAGCGATAAAGGCATTCCGCGCGTCGATGGCGTCCAACAGACGACCGAGCGAGGCCGCGTCCGGGACCATTTCGTAAGCTTGGTGCAAGTGGACCACGCGGGCGAGGTGTTTCAGATACTCGAACTCGGTGCGCACGAGCTTCAGGCGGGTCTTGACCTTCGCCGTGGTGGCCATCCGTTCCGCCTCGCTCAATCGCGATTCCAAGGCCGTTAACACCCGGGGCGGATAGAGGAAGGCAATAAGCTGGAAGGGGTCTTGCACGGTCTTGCGCGGCCGACCCTCGCCGGGCAGCACTTGGATGGTCCACAGGTCGCACCGCGTGCCGAGGTGATCGGAATAGAGGACGATGGCTCGGTAAAGCTCCTCGTAAAACTGCTGCATGATGGCCGCGACGCCCCGGTCGGGAAAGGCGGCTTCATAAAACTCCGCCAGCAGGGCTTTGGCCGTGTTGTTTTCCGGATCGTCGAACATCCGGCCCATCACGTAATAGACTGGTCCTTCCAAGCCGAAAAGCTGGCCCGGCCCGTCCCGATAGATCGCCTGGATCTTGGCGGCGGCGAGTCGCTTGACCTGTCTTTCGATGTAGCCGGGCGTGCGCATCGGGGTGTAGCGCGTGCCGAGATTCGGGCACCAATTGTAGACGTAGCCCGTGAAACCCCGCGGCGTCTCAATCGCACGCCACGGGGCGATGTCTTCTTCGTTCGTTCCCGTAAGCATGATGCACGTGTTCGCCGGGAACTTCGTAAAGGATTTCGGCGGCGAGGCCGTGGGACCGTAGGACATGATCGTCACCTGTCGGCCAGGGTGCGATCGCTCCAAGCGTTCCGCCGTGAGGCGATTGAAAATCCAAATCTTTTCGGCCCAATCCTTCCCAGTTCCGTAAAGGGCCTCGCATTTCGGGCATTGGCACTCCTGGAAGCCGTCGGGCTGGCCGAGATCGACCGAGGTATAGCCGCGGTCCAACCAGGAGGCCAGATCGCGATAGATGCGTTCCTGAACGTCCCCGTTGGAAAGGCAATACTGAGCCATTCCGACTTGCGGTTTCAATCGCGATCCCTGGATCAAGGCGAAGTACTCGGGGTGCTCGGCGAACAGCTCCGCGGGAACGGCCCGCTCCCACGTATGGCCCCCAAATACCTCATCGACCCGGGGGAATCGGTTGTGGGCCAGGTCGTAGAAGCCTGCGCTGGGCGGATGCGAGGTGTTCACCCGCAATAGCGGCGTTTTGGCCAAGTTCAAGTCGTGCGGGACCGTGATGGCCGTCCTCGGCAAGAACTCGATGGCCGGGGAAGCCAACAGATCGATCTTGGCCGCGGCGGCGACCGTGGAGTACGGCGGGAGGTCCGGATACAAGAACCGCACGCCCATGAATTGTTGGGCGAAGTCTGCGGCCGCCTTGGCCGTGGCCACCCGATCCCAATTCTGCTGTCCCGGCCGGCCCGGCCCGGCCTTCGCCGCATGGTCGTGGCCGGCGATCACGATGTCTCGCCCCACCGCCCGAAGCACATAGCTCCAATCCCGAAATGCCCGAACATCGATTCCGTGTTTCCGTGCGAAATCGGTATTTCCTAAATACAGCGAGGGCCTGGCCCCATCCCTTTGACGTTCCGGGACGATCGGAACGATCGCGCCGTTGGCTTGGAATGCCGTCTGGAGTAGCCGCGCCGCCTGCTGAAGACAATCCGCCAGCGCCGGCGAGTCGTGCCGGTCAGGTACGACGATCTGATAATCGGATTTTCCGTCCCGGAGCAATGTCAACTCCCCGGCCAGAGCCGGGATGACGCCAAGAATCACGGTGGGAATCAACAACGTTTTCATGCCCAAGCCCTTTCCATTTTGCCTCGTCCGGCTTGCCGATTCCCGACAAAGGCCGAGCGTTAAACTAAGATATGACGAGGCCTATTGCAATCGCGATGGCTGGGCGGCGTGGGCGGACAAGCAGCGCGGGCAGTCAAGTCCGATGAAGGTAAATTCGAGCGACGCTCGGAACGAGAACCAGTCTCGTTTTGCCGGGGGAATCCATCCCCTTTTTGCAGGCTCGATCATGGACTAGGCTCTTGTTGCCCGATGGAGATTGTTTAAGCCACGACATAGCCTGGGCAAAAGGATCGCGAAACAAATAAGAGGGTTGTTGCGGATGAAGATCTACACGCGAACGGGCGATTTGGGCGAAACGGGGTTGTTTGCCGGCCCTCGGGTCGGCAAGGACATGCCGCGGATCGAGGTTTGTGGCGCCGTCGACGAGCTGAACGCCACGTTGGGCATGGCGCGTGCCGATGCGCTCGATCCGGACACGGACCGGATTCTGGAACGCGTGCAACATGAGCTTTTCGCCATTGGGGCCGAGTTGGCCACTCCCGACCCCGCCCGCCACGGCGTCCAATGGATCAAACGCGAACATGTGCTGGCGCTGGAGGCGGACATCGATCGCCGTGATGCCGAGCTGCCGCCGTTGCGGGAATTCATTCTGCCCGGCGGAACTCGGACAGCGGCCCTCTTGCACCTCGCCCGCGCCGTCTGCCGCCGGGCGGAACGTCGTTTGGTGTCGCTGATTCGCCATTGCGAGGAAAAAATTTCCCTGGTGCTGATCGCTTACCTGAATCGGTTGAGCGACCTGCTGTTCGTTCTTGCCCGAGCCGAAAACGCCCGGGCAGGACGCGGCGACGTGGCCTGGCGCAAACCTCAAGTCGACCGCGAGGGAGAAGTGGGCGTTGCGTCGCCAAAGCCGCGGTCTTAGAATGCGATGCACGGAATTCCTTCCGGGGGGGTTCTGCTCACCGGGTCGAGAAAACGCTTGAAGCGGAGGTCTCCGCGCAATCTCGAAACAGGGACCTCGTAATCGAGGTGGATTTGGCATTCGAAAGGAGCACACAATGGTTGGATCATCGCGGATGATTTGCATGGTGGCGGCCGTGGCCCTCTTCAGCGCGGTGGTAGGCAATGCCTCGGAAAGCGTTGGGGTCGATCTGGCCAATCTGGCTGGTTGGGACATTGTCGTCGCACCCGACGCATCGCCCAGCGAGGCCTATGCCGCCGAGGAGTTTCGCGCACACTTTGCCCAAGCGACCGGCGTGGATTTACCGACCACCACTGCGCCCGACCGTGCCGATCGCCACGTGTTCATCGGTCCGAGCAAGGCCCTGGCGGCTAGTCCCGTGGGCTTCGACACCGCGGCCATGGGACCAGAAACCTTACGGATCGTGGTCCGCGACAACTTGATCGCCATCGCCGGGGGCCGCCCGCGGGGAACGCTCTATGGCGTCTACACGTTTTTGGAAGACTATTTGGGCGTGCGATTCCTGACCGCCGATCACACCCACGTGCCAAAGCTTAATGGCAAGCGTGTGATTGGACCGCTCGACAGGACCTATCAGCCAGTCCTTTCCTTCCGCTGGAGCTACTACGGGGAGACGAATCGTTCACCGATGCTGGCCGCCCGGCTCCGCGTGAACACCATCGACGGCGATCCCAAATTTGGCGGCAAGACCGGCCAATCGCTGATCAGCCATACCTTCGGGAGTCAGATTCCAACCGCGAAATATGGAAAGGAGCACCCGGAGTACTTCGCCTTGCGCGACGGGAAGCGTTTGGCCGACGTGCGCGACGATTGGTCCGAAAGCGAGCCGTGCCTCACCCATCCCGATGTGTTCCGCATCGTCAGGGACGCCGTGCTCGCCGAGCTGAAGGCGAACCCCCACCGGGAAAACATCTCCGTCAGCCAGAACGACAACGCCCAATACTGCCTGTGTCCCAACTGCAAGGCGATCGACGACCGCGAGGGGACGCCCATGGGCTCGCTGCTGGAATTCGTCAACAAGATCGCCGACGCGGTGGCGCAAGAGCATCCCAACGTCATGGTGGGCACGCTCAGCTATTGGTATACGCGGAAACCGCCAAAGACGCTCAAACCGCGGCCGAACGTGCAAATCCAGCTTTGCAGCATCGAGTGCTGCATGATCCACCCCATCAACGACCCCAACTGTCGTCAGAACGTGGCCTTTTGCAAGGACATGGACGAGTGGGGCAAGCTGACCAAGAACATCTTCATCTGGAATTACAACACGAACTTCAGCAACTACTTGCTCCCGTGCCCCAATCTCCGCGTCATCGAGCCGAACATCCGCTATTTCGTGGCCAAGGGAGCGAAGGGGATTTTCATGCAGGCGGCGGGCAACTCGACGGGGGCGGAGCTTTCCGACCTCCGCAATTACGTCATGGCCAACCTGCTTTGGGACCCGACGCGCAGCGGCGCCAAGCTGATCGATGAGTTTCTCGACTTGCACTACGGCAAGGCCGCCCCGCCGATCCGGCGGTTCATCAACATGTACCACGACCACTGCGAAGCGAAGGGCATCCACCGCAATTGCTTCGGACGTGCGGCGGACTACGCCATCGACGAGACCATCGCCCAAGCGGCCTTGGACGCCTTTTCCGAGGCCCTAGCCTTGGCTGAGGACGAAGCCGTCAAGGCCCGCGTCGAAAAGGCCTCGATCTGCGCCTACCGCGCGGCGATCGACCCGGTTTGGGAGTCGGGCGGCAAACCGCTCGATCCCGCCGTGCTCCAGAAGATGCGGCCCTTGGTCAAACGCTTCGTCGAGTTGTGCGACAAGTACCAAGTGCCGATGTTTTCCGAGGTCACGACCCTGGCTCAGGCCAAACAACAATTGCGCACCAACCTCGGTTTGAAAGCCGACGAGGCGTTCTGATTTCACGGCGGATCGCTCGGCGGCGTCAGGGTTGGCGGGAGGGCGACGAAGCGTCGCCTCCATGATCACCAAGCGCGTCGAACAGCCGGAGGTATTCGTCGTGGTGCAGGCGAGTCAGCTCGTGGTGGACGCGGAGCGCGACCAGCCGGGCCGTGTAGCGAGCCCGGAACCGCACCGCTTGGTCCACCGTGTCCACCACATGTTCGATGAAGGCCTCGGCGGCTCGAGGATCGCTTGCATCGGTGCGGAGCCATGATCGAAGCTGCTTCCGGCGGAGGTGAACGGCGATCCGCGCGGCGCGGAGCGCTTCGGCGTACTCAGGCCGGAGCAATTCCGGGCGGAAGCGGGCGAGCCAGGCGTCGAGCGCCGCTTGATCGACGCGCACTTGCTCGGCCAGTTCCCGAAAATAGCGCATCCGCTTGGCCGAGATGTCCATCGCCTCGCAATCGCCGAGCAGGCTGAAGCCGAGATTCCCCAGCACATAGTCCGGGTCATATTGGGCACGGAGTTTGGCGGCCAAGAACCAGCCGGGCCAGAGCATCCGGCGGAGCATCCGGCGGGCTCGGTTGGGGTCTTCGCTGAAAACTTCACGGAGGATTGCCCGGCGAACCTCCCGAATCTCCTCCACCGCCAACGGAAACTGGCGGACCCAAGGCTCGTTCTCCTCCCCGGGCCAAAGGATCGCTTGGGCGTTGAAATAGTCGGTTCCGTAGCGACGGTTCAAGGCCACGACCGCATCGCCCACGTGGATGGCCACGGCCCGCGTGATCATCCGAAACCAGAATTTCTGGTACAGCTTCAAGGCGAGGTCCTTGATCACCTCCCACTGGGCGCCCCCAATTTCACGGCGAATCGCATCCAAGGTGACGCTGCCGTCGAGTTGTTCAATCAATTTCGTGTCCTGCCGGTCGAAATACCCGCCGTTATACCAGTCTTCAAGAAATCGCAGGTCGATACCAAGGTGGTATCGCTGGCAGGGTTGAGATTGGCAGCGGTCCAAGGCGAATTGGGCTCGGGCGAGGAACTCGCGACGGTTACGCTCCTCGAGGGGCTCGTCGGGCAGCCGGTAGAGGCACAAGTCGGGCGGGGCTTCCACCGGATGTTCGAGGATCTTGCTCACGGCCGATCCTATCGCCCATTCAAAGCGAAAGACCCGTTGCCAAAGCACCTCGAGGTGGGCCTCCTGCTGCGACTTGCGATAGTCCTCCATCAGATCGAGGTCTTGGGCCTCGGCCGCGCTCAAGGCTCGGGAAGCGATAAGGGTGGGGATGGTCTTCAAGACGAAGCCGCCCAAAAGCATGGAGGAACCGATCATCAGGGGCAAGGCGATGGCGACTCGGGCGTTGTAGGTCTCGAACCCCGGCAACAGGCCGCCCAGATAGCCCAGCAGGCTCACCGCAGCCGTAACACCCGTGGTGCGCAGGCTCCGCTTGTAAAGCTGATCGCCGATGTAATAGATCACGTCCCGAACGCTGATCAATCGGCCGACGTCGCGGAGCATTATTTCGGTTCTTCGGGCCTGAGGGGTTGTTGCAGATAAGCCGCGCGTTCAGCTCGCCAATTCAGTTCGGTGATGGGCGTGGCGCCGCCGAGGGCCTCGGATTGAATGAGGATGGCGGCCGCGCGCTCGAGGACTTGCGCCGCCACGAGGGCCTCGGCCAGTTCGCGCCCGCCCGCCACCACTCCTTGATTCGCCAACAGGACGGCGCAGGCGTCCCGACCAATGGCCTCCCGGGCGGCGTGGGCCAAATCGTGGAGCCGGTTCGCTGGGACATAACGCGCGCAGCGGACCTCGCCGCCGATCACCGCCGCCATGTGGTTGGTCAGCACCGGAATCGAGCGATGCGCGCAGGCGCAGACCGACGCATGTGGCGAAAAACCATGGACCAGCGCCCCCAGATCCGCCCTTTGCAAAAACAATTGCCGGTGCAGCTCCGCGTCGTTGGTCGCCGTGCGTTGGCCTCGCAGAGGCTTCCCTTCCCAGTCCAGCACGACGAGGTCTTCGGGTTTGAGCTCTTCGAATTTCACGCGGGCAGGCGTGGTCAAAAGGCCGTCCTGCACGCGGACTGCGACACTTCCCCAAGTTCCGATGAAGTACCCCAAGCGATCTCGCAGAAAAGAGCAGGCGCGGATCACCTCCCAGCGCAATTCGAGGGTGTCGGGAGCAGGGGCAACCGGCGAGGAAACCATGCGAGACTGATCCATGTTCGGGGCCATTGTCTGCGAAAGCGATCGGGTGAACAAGGGTGAGGTCATCGTCATCTGTCCGTTCCCCTTCCCGGCACCGTGATCCTCGGCGCCAACAGATGTGGCCGCCTAGGCCAACTCAGGACGGTCCACGAACCGAAGGTAAGGAGGAAGAACTTGCACAAGATAGGGATTCTGACCGAGTGGCTTGGAAAACGTCAACGTAGCGAAGGCTCGGACCGATCCAATGCACCCCACCAACTTGGCATCGCAAGTATCGACCGATGGTCACGGGAACAAAAGCGGACCTCAATGCGTATCGTTGTCTAGAAATCCGCCGACTATCGGACTGTGGTTTTGATTGCCATTATTGTGGGTGGTATTGGAACACCGCACACGGGTTGAATGAAACACCGCTTACGGACCACCTTTTTCGAACGTCTTGGACCATGTCCCTAGGAATCGTGAAATTCCGTCCAACGGTGAATCGAAGCTACAGGGGAATCTGCGTCAAATAAGGCACTGCTCGTTTCGATCATGCTCATCGGACCGGTTTTTACTCGGGAGTTAGTTCTTTCCCCCCGACGGACAAAGACTTACGTCGCCCGAGTCGCCTATGGTTTGGCCCTCCTGGTCTTGATGAGCACGGCCTGGCTGGTCCTGACGGGGACGCAGTTGGTCGGGGACATTGGCGACTTGGCCCGATTTGGGATGAGTCTGTTTCAGCTCCTCGCACCCCTCCAATTGGCCGTGGCCTCGTTCTTCTCGGCCCTCTTGGCGGCCAGCGCCGTTGCACAAGAGAAAGACCGGCAAACACTCGTGCTGTTGTTGTTGACAAAGCTCACCAACAGCGAATTGGTCTTGGGCAAGCTGCTGGCAAGCTTGCTCCACGTCTTCATGCTGTTGGCCACTGGGCTGCCAGTGTTCATGCTCTCGTTGCTATTCGGTGGGGTTTCGTTGAGCCAAATTGGCCGGGTGTATGCCGTGACGGTGGCCGCGGTCCTCGTTTGCGGTAGCCTTGGCTCCACGATTGCGCTGTGGCGCGAGAAGACGTACCAGACCCTGGCCGCAACGTTGCTTGTGTTGGTGCTTTGGCTGGCGGCCGGCAGGATGCTTGCCGCAGGATTTTTTGGCGAGTCTTGGGCGGGATTGTCCTGCGACATTTGGGCAGCCATGCTTAGTCCCTGGGAAGCGGTCATCGAGGCCACTCGACCTTATATCGACGCAAATCCGGCGTTGGGGTTGCTCGGCACGCCGGTCCATGGGTTTATCGTCGTGTCGGTCGTCCTCACGGTTGTGCTCAACGGATCGGCCATCGCGCTGGTTCGATATTGGAACCCCTCGCGACATGCCCAGACCTTCCGACGCGAGGACGAGACTTGGCGTCGGGCCAGCATTTGGGGAGCGGAATACGACCTGGCTCAGGAAAAGCAGCAGGCCGCCCAGGGGCCTTTAGTTGCTGCTGCGGGCGGTGGGGCGGCCGGGGGGAGCAATGCCTCGCGCGCCCAGCAGATCACGAAGAGCCGACCCGTCTGGGACAATCCCGTGATCTGGCGGGAAATGCGGACTTGGGCCTATGGTCGCAAGATGCTCGCCATCCGCTTGGCCTATCTGTTGCTTTTTGGTTTGGCCGCAGGAAGCCTTTGGTGGCAGGCTTCCCGTGGGCAACCCATTACCCGCGCCTCGGCTGCCAGCATCCTTGCCCCCGTGTTTCTCATGAGTCTGGCCCTGATCAACGCCCAGGCCGTAACTTCGCTCACCAGCGAACGCGACGCGAGGGCGTTGGATTTGCTGCTGGTCAGCGATCTTACGCCGAAAGAAATCGTCTACGGCAAGCTCGGCGGCGTGTTGTACAACACCAAGGAAATGGTTTTGCTGCCGATGTTTTTGTGCGGCTACCTCTGGTGGATCAAGGCCCTCAGTCTGGAAAATCTGATTTACATGCTGGGAGGACTGGCGGTTCTCGATGCCTTCGTGGCCATGCTGGGAGTTCACGCGGGAATGAATTATGCCAATTCCCGGACCGCTATCGCCACCAGCCTCGGCACCGTGTTCTTCCTGTTTTTAGGCGTGGCCACTTGTATGTGGATGATGATCGTGTTCAGCGGATCGTTCGAGGCCCAGTTGCAGCCATTTCTGGCCTTCATGGTGGGGGGCGGAGTCGGGCTTTATGTTGCCCTCGGCGCGCGGAACCCCTCCACGGCGATCGGCTTGGCATCTTTCCTCTGCCCATTCGCCACTTTCTACGCCATTACCAGCCTATTTCTCAACCAGACGCTCGGCGTTTTCTTGGTAATCGCCGCCTCGTATGGCTTCACGACGGCCGCCATGCTCGTACCGGCGATCTACGAGTTCGACGTGGCCACGGGTCGCACCACGGCAGGCGAGTAGCCCTCGTTCAACGCCGCGCGGCTCGACGCAATCGGCCAGGCTGGGAGAGACCTTATCCATCCGCCGCTTGAATTGGCTTTGAGTTCAGGGAATGGAACAACGCCGAGCGTCGGGTGATGGGCGATTGTGGCCGGGCTGTTTGCCGCGAAAACGTAATCGGCGAAACGCGGGGTACGGTCGATCTCGCCATGCGAAGAGCCTTGTTGATAACGGCTTTCAGCAATCACCGAGACGCGACCGCAAAGATAGATCTATATGGTTACATGAATCCCCTCTCAGGAAGTTTCGTCATGGTTAATGCGGCTCACGAAATCGCAACAAAATTTTTTTGACCGGGTTGACGGTCGATGGAACTCCGCTATAATCCACAGTGGGTTCAGAATCACTGATCCCGCCAGTTGGTCCGCAAGTACATGTCGGGTCAAGGGTTCGGAAAAGCGAAAAAATTTTTTCCGAAGAGTCGTTTGACCTTTGACAAGGAAAAGGCCGACTGATATATTCGGTTTTCCCGCTGGGATGATGTGGCTCCGAACAGAGCGGAGTGAAAGGTTCCAGCGGATAGACAGGGGACGGGTTCTCTGGTCCGTTTCGATGTAGGGCGACCTTTCGGGGTCGTCAAAGCAATCCGAAAGGGTTGCCTACGCCGAGAAGGTACGAAAGAATCCGACCCCTGTCTATTTGGCAGCGGCGCGTAAGGGCTTGGCGACAGGTCGCTTGCGCGTTGGATTGATCTTTGGCAATTTGGTTGTGTCTTGAGTGGCATCTCACGAAAAGATGGTGCCGATCCGGATGGTCTACTAGCAGGCCATTGGGAGCGGCACGAGCGCATAGGCTAGACCGAAGGATGGCGCGGTCGAGGCAGCAGAGAGCGGGACCTGAATGTGCTGCAATCTGCGACCAAGGCCGAGTTGTCTGGAGGTTGGAGAAATCGTTGCGAGGATCGGGGGTCGGCCGTTGGCCGGTTCTGCGATCCGGTAGCTTGAAGTGAATCCGGCTTTCCGTCTGTGCTTTCCAGGGGAAAGGCGGTTGGAGGAGCGCTGGATTCATGTGGCCAAGCTACTAAGGGCGCATGGGGGATGTCTTGGCGTCAGGAGGCTTCGAAGGGCGTGGAAGACTGCGATAAGCCTGGGGTAGCTGTCAAACGAGCTTTGATCCCGGGATTCCCGAACTGTCACACGCTGAATCCATAGGCGTGTGTCGCGAACGCGGAGAACTGAAACATCTCAGTACCCGCAGGAAAAGAAAGAAACCTCGATTTCCCGAGTAGCGGCGAGCGAAACGGAAACAGCCCAAACCGCGGGGATTTTCCCTGCGGGGTTGTAGGGCCTTCCACATGGGAAAGCCATCTGCTAGCAGAACCGTACTGGAAAGGCGGACCACAGAGGGTGACAGTCCCGTACGCGAAAGCGGCATGGCCAACCGGAAGGTACCTGAGTAGGTCGGGCCACGTGGAATCCCGACTGAATCCACGGGGACCATCCCGTAAGGCTAAATACTCCCTGACGACCGATAGTGAACCAGTAGGGCGACTGAAAGATGAAAAGAACCCCTGCTAGGGGAGGGAACAGAACCTGAAACCATGTGCCTACAAGCGGTCGGAGCACTATGGCTTGCCGGGGCAACCCGGCGAGCAATGTGTGACGGCGTGCCTTTTGCATAATGATCCGGCGAGTTATCGTCGGCGGCTGGTTAAGGCCTTCCGGGCCGGAGCCATAGGGAAACCGAGTCTGAATAGGGCGACAAAGTCGTCGGTGGTAGACCCGAAACTGCGTGAACTACCCATGAGCAGGTTGAAGCGCGGGTTATACCGCGTGGAGGACCGAACCCACTTGGGTTGAAAACCGAGGGGATGACTTGTGGGGAGGAGTGAAAGTCTCATCAAACGCAGAGATAGCTGGTTCTCTCCGAAATAGCTTTAGGGCTAGCCTCGAGCCACTACGCGACGGGGGTAGAGATACTGAATCGGCTTGGGGGCCTTTCCCGGCTACCCTGCTGAACCAAACTCCGAATACCGTTGCGACTATCTCGGGAGTCAGTCCGCGAGGGATAAGCTTCGCGGTCAAAAGGGAAACAACCCTGATCGTCTGCTAAGGCCCCGAAGCCATGCTTAGTCACTAAGGAAGTTGAGTTGCTGAGACAGCCAGGATGTTGGCTTAGAAGCAGCCACCATTTAAAAAGTGCGTAACAGCTTACTGGCCGAGCAACTCTGCGCCGATAATGAACGGGAGTAAGCATGGCGCCGAAGCAGCGGGATGCGGGCAACCGCATCGGTAGGAGAGCGCTGTGGATCAGACACGAGTCGTACCGTAAGGAGCGATGGAGGGGTCCACAGGTGATTATGCCGGAATGAGTAACGATAAGACAGGTGGGAATCCTGTCCGCCGAAAGCCTAAGGTTTCCTGGGGAAGGTAATTCCGCCCAGGGTTAGCCGGTACCTTAGTCGAGGCCGAAAGGCGTAGACGATGGACAGCAGGTCAACATTCCTGCGCCGCCGGAGTGGACCTAGTGGAGGGACGGCGTTTCGAGGGTGAGGGGACGATTAGAAATGTCCCTGGCCTGATGGCGGAATCGCTGTAGGCAAATCCGCAGCACCAAGATTCCAAAATCGGGTCAATGGCGTTTATGTTCCAGACGTCATCCAACAAACGTCCAAGAAAAGCTTCTATGGGTTGAAGCTCCGGCGACCGTACTAAAACTGACACAGGTAGGCGAGACGAGTAGTCTAAGGCGCTCGGGAGAACACTGGTTAAGGAACTCTGCAAAATGACCCCGTAAGTTCGCGATAAGGGGTGCCCTTGGGGGTGCAAGCTCCTGGGGGCCACAGTAAATCGGCTTCTACGACTGTTTAGCAAAAACACAGGACTCTGCCAACTCGCAAGAGGATGTATAGAGTCTGACGCCTGCCCGGTGCCGGTAGGTTAAGGAAGACAGTTAGCCGCAAGGCGAAGCTGGCGACCGAAGCCCCGGTAAACGGCGGCCGTAACTATGACGGTCCTAAGGTAGTACCTAAGCTGCCTGCCCAGAGGGTAACCTGTGGGGCAATGCTTGGCTGTATGCGGGGACATCCTGAGAGCCATGCCTACGACTCCGGCCTCGGTCGGGGCGTAACAATGGCATGGATTGGACAATCCGCAGGAAACCCGTCCGGCTCTTGGAGCCATTCGGGGATCCTCAGAGGCCACACGCCAAGTATCCGATTTCTTTGCAGAGAGAGATGCTGTGGAACTGAGTGTCGATTGGGTCGTCGGCTTCGTCGACGGAGAAGGCTGCTTTCATGTCAGCCTGAACCGTGACGACGAAATGACGGCCGGTTACCAAGTGCTGCCCGAGTTCGTGGTGGTCCAGCATCAACGGGATCGCCAGGTGCTCCTGGCACTCAAACGGTTCTTCAAAGCGGGCATCGTGCGCGGTATCTACGACGACCGGCTTTGCTTGCGAATTCGCAAGTTCGAAGCACTTCGACAGGTGTGCGACTTTTTCAGCCGGCACCCGTTGAAGACGAAGAAGAACGTCGATTTTCTCAAGTTCCGCCGTATTCTCCATCTGATGAGCCAGCGGCGTCATCTGACGCAGGAAGGGTTGCTCGAAATCGTCGATCTCGCGAGAGCGATGAATTCGGCCAACCGTCCGGCGTTGGAGGAAATCCGCCGTAGGCTCGTTCAATCCGGATAAAGATATGGTCCACCCCCGTTGGAAACAGCGGGAATCGAAGGTGAGCGAAGTTCCTTGTCGGGTAAGTTCCGACCTGCATGAATGGCGTAACGATAGAAGCACTGTCTCAACCAGTGACCCGGTGAAATTGTAGCCGTGGTGAAGATGCCACGTTCCCGCAGCTAGACGGAAAGACCCCGTGAACCTTTACTGTAGGCTGATATTGGGCTGTGGTGTATCTTGTGTAGGATAGGTGGGAGGCGTTGAGGCCGGGACGCCAGTTCCGGCGGAGCCAACCTTGAAATACCACCCTGGATATACTTTAGTTCTAACTCCGATTCCCGTGAATCCGGGCGGAGGACAATGTCAGTTGGGCAGTTTGACTGGGGCGGTCTCCTCCAAAAGAGTAACGGAGGAGTCCAAAGGTACCCTCAGCCTGGTTGGCAATCAGGCGTCGAGCGCAAAGGTAGAAGGGTGCTTGACTGCGAGACTGATAAGTCGAGCAGATGCGAAAGCAGGGCTTAGTGATCCGGTGATCCCGTATGGAAGGGTCATCGCTCATCAGACAAAAGGTACTCCGGGGATAACAGGCTTATCGCGCCCGAGCGTCCATAGCGGCGGCGCGGTTTGGCACCTCGATGTCGGCTCATCACATCCTGGGGGTGGAGAAGCTCCCAAGGGTTCGGCTGTTCGCCGATGAAAGTGGTACGTGAGCTGGGTTCAGACCGTCGTGAGACAGGTCGGTCCCTATCTGCTGTGGGCGCACGAGACTTGAGGAGGTTCTTCTTTAGTACGAGAGGATTTAGAAGGACGCACCTCTGGTGTTCCAGTTGTCGCGCTAGCGGCACGGCTGGGTAGCTATGTGCGGAAAGGATAAACGCTGAAAGCATATAAGCGTGAAGCCCTCTCCAAGATGAGGTCTCGTAAGAGCTTAAGCTCGAAAGCCCCCTGGAAGACTACCAGGTCGATAGGTCGGATGTGTACGCGCAGCAATGCGCTTAGCTAACCGATACTAACGGGCGAATGCTTGGCCACATGTATTCAACGCTCCTGAAAACAACAGGCCGTGTACAGCCAGAAGCTGGCAATGCGAAATGCCGGCGGCTTGCTGGACCATCGGCTTGCTCTCAAGAGCGCTCCCACTCAACGACACAACCTAAGCGGCCGTCGTCTCACGTGGCGGCAGCCGCTTCTTTCCGGTGACCATTTCGGAAAGGCCACACCCGTTCCCATCCCGAACACGGTAGTTAAGCTTTCCGAGCCGATGGTAGTACCCAAAGTGCGAGAGTAGGTGTTGCCGGAATTAATCTACTAGAAGGCCTCTCAGCCAAAACAGGCTGGGGGGCCTTCTTGTTTTTCTTGTTTCTTTTTCTTCTTCTGAAGTCCGTGGCTTGCGGCCGTCACGCTTGACATCATGGGGCCAGGGCGGCTAAGTTGCCCGTGGGCAGCCCCCCGCTGGTCAGGGCAGGGCTGCCGAATCAAACCCCTCAACTGCCGCTCTCCCGATACGCAGGTGTAACGATGAAACAGAACTTCTCCATGACTGAACGCAAGGGTCTGGGATTCGGCTCGACGAGGCTTCGGGCAATCGCCGTACCGCTAGCAGCGGCCTGGGCGTTCGTGTGGCCATGGGCCGCTATCTGCGCTGCGGCTGATAAGGAAGGCCACCGCCCCAACGTGCTGGTGATCCTCACCGACGACATGCGGTGGGACGCGCTGGGGGTGGTCCAACGGGAGCAAGGCGAGCGGGCCTTGTTTCCCTGGTTCAAGACCCCGAACCTCGACCGGATCGCCGCCGAAGGCGTGCGTTTCGCCAATGCCTTCGTCACCACGTCGCTTTGTTCTCCCAGCCGAGCCTCGCTCTTGAGCGGTCAGTACGCACACCGGCACGGGGTGCTCAACAATTTCACCGATTACCCCTACCAACTGCCCGGCTATCCACGGCAGTTGCACGAGGCCGGCTATGAAACGGCCTACATCGGCAAGTGGCACATGGGCGAGGACGACGACCAGCAACGGCCGGGTTTCGACTTTTGGATGAGCCACAAGGGGCAAGGCAACTACTGGGACAACCAGTTCAACATCAACGGCGAGCGCCGCGTGTTGAAGGGTTACTACACCACCGTGGTGACCGACGCGGCCGTGGATTGGATCCGCCGCAAACACACCAAACCCTGGCTCCTTGTCCTCGGCCATAAAGCCCCGCACGGCGGCCCCATCGTGCCCGAGCCAAAGTACGAACACGCCTTCGACCAAGAAAAAGTCGTTCGGCCGGCCAACGCCGACAATTACCGAGTCGCCGACGGCAAGCCCGCCTGGTTGGAGCTATCCTATCCCACTTGGCACGGACTGGGCGGGCCCCTTTATGGTCAAAAGGAGTATGGCAAGTTCGTGCGTGCGTACTTGGGCTGCATCGCCTCGGTCGACGAGAGCATGGGCCGCATTTACGCGACGCTCCGCGAGACCGGCCAATTGGACAACACCGTGCTGGTTTTCACCAGCGACAACGGGTTCGCCTTGGGGGAACACGGGCGCACGGACAAGCGGACCGCCTATGAGGAGAGCCTCCGAGTTCCCCTTTTAGTGCGTTATCCGCCTCTGGCGCGCCCGGGGACGGTCATCCACGAGATGGTCTTGACGCTCGATCTTGCGCCGAGCCTGTTGGAGATTTGCGGCGTCGCACCGCTGCCCGACGCCGACGGGCTATCATGGAAGCGGTTGCTCGCCGGCGACTCACGCGGTTGGCGCACGTCGTTCATGTACCAATACAATTACGAAACTCAATTCCCCTTTACTCCCAACATTCGTGCGGTGCGGACCGAGCGGTGGAAATACATCCACTATCCCCACGGCGATGCCACGCCGGACCGTTACGTGGCCGAACTTTACGACTTGGAAAAGGATCCCCTGGAAACGAGGAACCTGGCGACTATGCCTGAGTATGGGGAGAGGGTCGCGGAGTTGAGACGCGAACTAGCGCGACTCATGGAAAAGCACCGCGCCGTGCCCGACAATATGCCCCTCGACGAGGGGATTCAGAACGTGCTTCCTAAGTTTTGACGAGCTCGGCGAGACGTGTCGCACGTTGGTGAGCTGAAACGTGTCCGGGAGAGCAAATCTGTTCCCGGTGCTGAAGAGGATAACTCCCCGGTTTCTGTCGTAGAACAACGACTCGGTTACAGCCGTCAAGCTTTTAAAGAAAGAGGCGCCGCCCGGATTCGAACCGGGGAATGGCGGATTTGCAATCCGCTGCCTTAGCCGCTTGGCTACGGCGCCGCAAGATTGTGGTGATGGCTAGTTTACCAAAAAATCATCGGTAAGCAAACCCTTCAGGCTGGATCGAATTTGCAGGTTTTTCCGATGCTGCGAAGCAGGGCTAGGTCGCCTCTTGGGGGGGGTAGTTTCGTCAACCGCGTCGCGGCAGGAAGGGGAAGGGTATTCCAAAGAGGCTGCCGCGTTGGCGACGGACAATCGCTTGACCGCAGGCTCGCGGTCGAAGGTCAGCAGGGCGGGTGGCCTGCGTCCGAAGTAAGTCTGACGTAAGAGCGATGGAACCGCCTTCCTCAGCACAATACGGTCGCATACCGATTTGACGGCGGTCAGATTATAACGTAGGGAACTTATAGGGGGAATGCGTCAGCGCGTTCCCGACCTTGCAGCTTGTCACCGTCGCTAACGCCTTCCCAATGATCGTCCCTGGGGCGTCTGGCGGCGCGTCTTCTATTCGGAACAATGGCGAGGGGCAAGGCATCGTGCCGCTCGCAGTTTTTACAGCCACGCAATGTTCTTTCGAAGCTCGTTGCTAGCACGATTTCTTTTCGCTGGGGACCCTTTTTAAGGGACGCTGCCATGAGAAGCTTTCGCAGGAATCGACCGAGGCCGTTGCGACGCGGCGCCATCGTTGTACTCTCCGCCGTTTTGGCGGTGTTCATGCTTGGGTTCATGGCGTTTGCTGTGGACTTAGGTTACCTATTTCTCGTGCGGACGCAGCTCCAAGCCGCGGCCGATTCGGCGGCCCTGGCCGCCGCGGCCTCGACGTACCTTCCGCGTGCCGAAATGGAGGCCGTGGCCCAACGGTACGCCGCTTACCATCAAGCGGCGGGCACGCCGGTGACGTTAAATCCCGCGGACATCGAGTACGGCAATTGGGACGTCGAGGCCCGGGTCTTTACCCCCTCGGCAACAATGGGCAACGCGGTTCGCGTCACAGCCCGTTCTAACCCATCCAGCGGCGGCCCCCCCTTTTTCTTCTCCCGCATCTTCCACCACGAGACGTTGAATCAGTCCGCCTCCGCGGTGGCGATGACCAATCCGCGCGACATCGCCTTTGTCGTCGACCTGTCTGGTTCGATGAATTTTGACACAAACCCGAACAAGACCGACCAGATCAACAGCAAATTCGCCCCGCTGGGGTATCCGACGATCGGCACGGAATTGATGCAGCAAGTGTACGATGACTTCGGATTCGGAGTTTTTCCAGGCGTGACGCAATGCATCGGTGCGCCTTTGGGTATCAGCGCATCGAGCGGAGATCCGTTGACGCAGTTGATGTCTACCAGCGGCCCCTTGTCTAAGTCCTCGATTCCGACTGCGTACCGTATCAAGTCAAGTGATTCCACGGAAGTACGGAAACGCAAGGCGTATTCCTGGGCGATGGACATTCAACTTCCGCTCCTGATGCCAGCGGCGCAGCCGATGGCTACCCCGCCTGCGCTGAACAGCGCGACGTTTTACAATTATTGGGCGAAATATTTCGATGCGACTTACAGCGGCAGCACGAAGAATTATCGGATGCTCGGCTATCGGTCGTACGTCCAGTTTATGATGAGTCAGGGGCGCGATCTGAAGCCAGATAATGTGAACTACACCCCATTGTCCACGGCCAGCCCCTTCTGCCCTTGGCACGCCGAGAGCACAGCAGGAGGCACATTCAGTTTCCCGCCGCGCGAGCAGCCCACCCATGCCGCGCGCCGGGCCTTGATCGCCGCCTTGCAAGTCGTTAAGGAATGCAATCAAAACATCTCCGATCCGAACCTCCGCGACTGGGTCTCGATCATCACCTTTGACCGTTTGACGGGCGACAGTCCCTCGATCAAGATTGCGTTGACCGGCGACTACGACGCGGCGATGAGGGCTTGCACCCGGCTTCAGGCCGTAGGACACAACGGGGCTTCCACGGCAACCGAAGTGGGATTGATCGCGGCGCGAAACCACCTCAAACCCCAGAGCGAGGGAGGGCAGGGGCGAATTCAGACCAACAAGGTGGTCGTCCTGCTTACCGACGGGGTGCCAAACCTTTATTTCAGCTCGGCAACCACCATCAGCAATTATCGGATGAACAATCCAAGTGACAATTTCTATGGCGACTCGAACGCCAAGGATGCACCGCTGATGCAGGCCTCGATCATGCAGCTTAGCCGCTGGTCACTCTACCCGGTCGGCATCGGGCTAGACTGCGATTACGACTTCATGGACCGCATGGCACGGATGAGCACGACCGACAGAGACGGCCAAGGCCCTCGCGGCAGCGGTAACCCGGCCGACTACGAGGATCGGCTTACCGAGATCTTCCGGCGGATCATCACCAGCCCCAAGCTGCGGCTCGTTCAATAGAGGCTTCGGGGACCGAAGGCAGTGTGCGCTGCGGGGGCAGTTTCGGTAGAATGGCGTCTTGAGTCTCGCAGACGCGCCACCCAGCCACATTTTCCCCGAATCCTCTTATTCATCGATGACCCGACTCATCTTTGGTTGCGGCTACCTCGGCCAGCGTGTGGGCCAGCGATGGATCGCACGCGGCGAGCGGCCGGTAGCAGTCACGCGATCCGAAGAGCAGGCCCAGGCCTTGGTACACTTGGGATTTCAGCCGCTGGTGGCTGACGTCACGCGGCCTGAAACGCTCAAGAATCTTCCCACGGCGGAAACCGTCGTCTATGCCGTGGCCTATGGCCGCACCAACAGCGCGTCGCGGACACGAGTGCAAGTCGATGGACTCCGCGCAGCGTTGGATGCCTTGAAGCAGCCACCGCGGCGGTTCATTTACATCAGTTCCACCTCCGTGTACGGCGATCTTCATGGCGACTGGGTCGATGAGCAAACGCCATGCAAACCGGATCGCGAGGAAGGGCGCGTCGCTTGGGCCGCCGAGCAGGCGCTGCGCGCGCATCCCTTGGGTGCTGACGCAGTGGTGCTGCGTCTTGCGGGACTGTATGGTCCCGATCGCATTCCTCGCCTTGGCGATCTTGTCGCAGGACAGCCGCTGACCTTGGCAGCCGATGCCATGGTAAATCTGATTCACGTGGACGATGCCGCCACGGTCGTGTTGGCCGCCGTGGAGAGGGCACCGGCGGGCGACACGCTTCTCGTGTCCGACGGTCACCCTGTGCTCCGCCGCGAATTCTACCGATTCTTGAGCGAGCGGCTCGGCCTGCCGCCACCGACTTTCCTCGAGCCCGATCCGGCCGAACGATCCTCCCGCCGCGGCTTCGGCAACAAACGCATCTGCAACGCCCACATGTTGAAAACCTTGGGCGTAACGCTTCAGTATCCCACCTACCGTGAAGGCCTGGTTGCCGTTTTAGCGGCGCGGAACTGAGCCTGGTCGCCGTTGGCGACGGCCGTTTGCCGCACGGCCTGCCCAGGTGAGGTTTGTCGCCGCAGGCCCTGGGGAATCGCCCAACGCCGAGATGTGGCTGGGGTTGCGGTCGTGAAGCTAATTTGCCGAGGGATCGCCAAAAGCGGAGGCCAACACCTTAAAGATATCGGTGTTGTCGATCAACTGGCCGGAAAACCCCCAATGCTTTGCAGCCATGGCGTCGACGCCACGAACGAGTTTGGCAAATTGGTCGGCGCCGCTCCCCCGCGCCACAAGCGGCACCACGCTATTGGTGTGGCTGGACGAATGGTAACGGAGTTCTGGCATTTTTCCCGGCCCGCGATCAACGATCGGATCGAAGGCCACGGTGTCGGACTGGGGGCCCCAGATCAAACCGGTTTCGTGATCAGAGGTACAAATGACGAGGGTCTCGTTCCAACTGCTATGCTTTTCGACCCACTCCACCACGGCTTGGATCGCCTGGTTGAAGTCGACTTGCTCCTCGATTGCCCGGGCCGTTTGGTTGGCGTGATTGGCCCAGTCGACGGCCCCGCCTTCGACCATCAGGAAAAAGCCGTCAGGGTTTCGTGTCAGCACGTTCAAGGCAGCCTTCGTCATAGTGACCAGCGAGGGCACGTTGGCGTTGAGAGGCTGGGAAAAGGGGGTATCGGTCTGCCGATATTTCCCTCGGTTCTGTTGCAGCGTGGAATTGACTTGTGGCACGCCGAGGACTTTGATCAGAGCTTGCGGGGGAGTGGCAGCGAGGGCCTCGAACTCGTCTTTGGTTTGGATCAACCGCCATCCCTTGGGGTGCTTGCCCTGTTTGAGTTGTTCCCACGTTTCAGGGCCGCCAACATAATCGGCTTTTTTTTGGGCGGGCTGGCCGTCATCGTCGAAATCCGGGTTGCCTGCCCCCATGATCACGTCGAGATACGGGGCATTGAGCATTTCATTAGCGATTTCGCGATATTGGTTCCGTTCGGGGTTGTGGGCCCCGCCTAGGCAGGCCGGGGTGGCATGACTCCACGGCACGCTACTAACCACGCCCACGGCGCGGCCTCGCGCCTTGGCGATTTCCGCGATGGTCCGGCCAGTGAGCGGCTGGTTCGTGTCGCTCCAATTGATGGCGTTATTATAGGTTTTGACGCCCGTGGCGATCGCCGTGCCGGCGGCCGCCGAATCCGTGGCTCCCTGTTTAACAAAACGGTAACCGGCGAAGGCACCTTTCCCCGCTCTGTTCAGGGGCGAGGCGTCCCATGCCTTTGCTGGATCGTACAAAATCGCCGGATCCTGCTCAGCCTTGCCAGTGGGGCGTGTGGAAAGGTTCAGCGGGTGGGTGGTGCAAGCATATTGAACCCAATCCGGCCCTTCGTAGATTTGGGTGCTCCGTTGCTTGACGGCGTCCCATTTCCCCTCGTACATGCTGGCCGCCCGCCAGCAATTGAACCCCGCGCCGTCGGAAATCAGCAGGATGACGTTTTTGGCTGCCCAGGCGGGCGCGGCAATGAACAGCAGCATGACCCAGGCCAACAGAAACAAATGTCGCATGACACAACTCCTCGTGCTTCTTGGACTTCTCAAGGAAACCTTGGGGTACCTGCCCCGTGTGCTGTTGTTCCGTCCTCCAGTCACCTGCCAGTGATACTGCTTTTTATTGATCCCGAAGGATGACAAAGTCGGCCAAGTGTCTAAGGTTCTCGCGTTCGGGAGTACAGGGGACGGCATCTAGTTCCTGTTGAGCGCGGCGGACGTAACGCATCGCGATCTGTCGCGCGTAGGAGATAGCGTCGTAGCGTTGGAGCCACGGTCGCAAGGCTTCAGCGCGGTGGTCGTCGCCGCAGCGAAGGATGCTCTCCACCTCGGCCCGTTGTTGACGGTCGAGCTGGCTCAACAACCGGATAATGGGCAAGGTGGGTTTTTGTTTGTTCAGATCGGTGCCTAACGATTTGCCGGCCACGGCCTCGCTGCCTTGCAGGTCGAGCACGTCGTCGATGATTTGAAAAGCGATCCCGAAAGCGTCGCCAAAGCGTCCGAAGGATTCGCGGACCTCGGGTTCGGCCCCCGCGTGGTACGCGCCTAAGCGGCAGCAACAGGCATATATGGCCGCGGTCTTGCCCGCGATGATCTCGAGGTACTCGCTCTCGGAGAGTTGGAAGTTTCCTCGGCTTCCGACTTGACGGAGCTCCCCTTCGCACATCCGGCCGGTCGCCTCGCTGATCGCCCGCGAAGCATATTTGCTCTCCAACGCGCTGGCGAGGCACATGGATCGGGCGAACAAGTAGTCGCCCAACAGCACGCTGGCTTCATTGTCCCATTGAGCATTGACCGTGCGCAGATGCCGCCGAAGGATCGCGTCGTCGAGGACGTCGTCGTGGATCAGCGAGGCGGTATGGATCATCTCCATTACCGCCGCCAACACGATGTGCTCGCGCGTAACCTTGCCGCAGGCCTTCCCGGAAAGCAGAAGCAAGGCCGGCCGTAAGCGTTTCCCACCCAGCCGGAATCCATGCTGCACGAGCCGGTCAACGAAGGGATGATCGCTTCGAAGTTCTTCCCGGAGAATGGCCTCGACCTCTTCGATCTCATCGCGGATCGGCAAGTACAGCTCGCGGAGCCGTTGGGGCGTTGTGGGACAAATGCTCGTCGCCTCGCTCATATTTTCCTTCCTGCTGCGGCCTCGATGGCGCTTTGGCATGTTGACATAAACCGTTCCCAACGCTCGAAAGCTGGGAATCTGTTTTCAAGCAGCGGTGGATTCACCAAAATGTCAAGTTTGAAGTAAGAATGATCCGCCCTCGTTCTAAACGATTCTAGAAAGCCGTCAATTTTACACTCAAGCCAATTCTGGTTGGTTGTTCCGTGTTGTCTGTGGGCTCGACTCAAGGTGGTGGCGCGAATCCACCGGCCTCAAATAATACCCACTTTTTCCCCCCGATTTCTCCTCCAAACAAATGTTTTCGATGACCATGCCGCGGTCCACGGCCTTGCACATGTCGTAAATGGTCAAGGCCGCCGTGGCCACTGCGAGCAAGGCCTCCATTTCCACGCCGGTGCGGGCCGAGGCATGGGCCTCAGCCTCGATGCGAATCGCATCGCAACCCTCGTTACGGAAAGATACGGAAACACTGTCCAGAGGCAAGCTATGACAGAGGGGAATCAGTTCAGCGGTTTTTTTGGCGGCCAGAATCCCGGCGAGGCGCGCGACCTCGAACACGTCGCCTTTGGCCGCCCGACGCTCGAGCACCATGCGCAACGTTTCCGCCTGCATGCGAATCCGTCCCGAGGCCCTCGCTCGACGGACGGTGACCTCTTTATCCCCCACGTCCACCATCCGGCTCGCCCCCTGTTCATCGAAATGGGTGAGGTCGCTCATTCGATCGCTTCTTCTCGTGGGAACCTTCGGGAGCGAAAAAGATGCCTGCGACAAGTTTTCGGTCGCAGGCCAAAGGTTGGCCGGAAAGGAATCATTCTCTCGACCGGGGTACAATCAACCTATTCTAATCCCGGCAAGCGATCCGTCGAAGGGGAGGCAGGTGTATGAGGCGGCGGCTCCAGAGGGCCTAAGTTCCCTTGGGGTGGTCGGACCGATGACTGCAAGGATTCCCCTTCTATCGGGGAAGGAAGCTCCACAATACGAGCCGTCCACACGCCGAGCACTCGATCCTCGGCGAGCACTTTGCCCTCCAAAAACTCCTTGGGGATGCTCTCCAGATCCGCCCGACGATGGTAAAAAATCCCGAACTTGCTCCGCCTTTCTGCCGCATTGCGCCCCCCTTCCCAACCGACGACTTCCACACGTCGTCGGGTCAACGTGGGCGAACAAAGGCCCACCATTGGGGCCTGGAATGGTGCCATATTAGGTCCAAAAATGACCGCTGAACCAGCGGCCTTTTCGCTAAGCTGTCGGAGGAGGGCCTCCCTGACGGCATCGCCCCAGTAGTTCACTTCGAAACCGAGCCGGAAGGCCCCCGGTAGACCACCCACTATCAGACCGTAATAACTTAGGTAACAAGGGTGGTACAGGATGAGGCCGATACCTTGTGCGGCAACAAAGGTGCCCGTTACCGCCAAACGGAGCTTCAAGTTCCAATCCGACCAGAGGGGGTGTTCGATGAGCCATTTCGCCCCCATGCCGACGAATACCGCCCAAAGGGGAAATGCCATTAGAAATAATCGCACCCCGTCGTACACCGGCGTTTGTGGCCAAGAAAAAACTGCCAACAGGAATGCGACACTTCCCGCGATTAGAAACGTCCCAGGGGGTGCGAGCGATGGACGCCGACGTGGCCAAAGGCCCAGACATCCCAACACCAAAAAGCCCAGGGGCATCGTGGCGGCGAACATGACCAGGGCGTAATGCCGCGGCACTTGGTAATCTGACCAGGCTTGGCCCATGTAAAAGACCCGAAGCGGCATCCGATTGGTTGCTGTCCCCAAGAATTGCAGCCCGTGACCAATCGGATCCAACCATAACCAAGGCCAGCCTGCAAACAAGGTGACGCCCCCGGCCACAAGCCACACGGCGAACGCGAGGAGGCCGCGCCACCGCTGGTACCACACGAGCCATAGGGCAACGGGCGGGAGGAGCAAGAGGCCATGAAGTCGGGTCAGCATGGCCAACCCCCAAACCACACCCGCCAACGCGAACCACCCCAGTCCGCCCCCGCGCCTCACAGCCTCCACCACGGCAATGACCGAGGCCACGAAGAACAAGGTGGTCAAGGTGTCCAACGCTGCCAAGTGTGCATGGCCAAACAAACGGGGAGTCAGAAATACTGCCGCCGAAGCAACAAGCCCGGCAATCGGGCCCTCCATGCGACCCGCAAACCCGCCCACCAAAAACACCAACAGCCCAAACGCCATAGCCGGGGCGAACCGCGCGGCCACGATCGACAGCGTGTTCAAGTCGTTGGGTGCGGGATCGAAAATGTGATGGGTCCACCCCAAAAGCCAGTTGCCCAACGGAGGGTGAACGGGAGGTCCGTCGGGCCGCCAATCGAAGTTTTTACGGATGTTCGCCGGGTGGAAAAACGAAACACCCTGAAGACGCAACGCGCGGACCAACCGCTTGCCATACGCTACGTGGTACGGCTCGTCGCAAGTCATGCCCGGCCCGCCGATTTCCGGCGCTAGCGTGCCAATGACCGCCAAGGTGGCCGCCACGGCCACCACCACGGGACCGAATCGCTGAACGCGTTCCGAGAGCGGGTGGGATAAGGCTTGTGCACCGCCAAACATGCAATTCATGCTATCCTTGCTCAAGCGGCTCTCGCAAGTAGGGCCGACATCCAGCGGTTCCTTTTGCAGCCGGATCCCGGCCGCGTCTTCGCTTGCCCCGACCAACGAAAAGGATTGAACCCTGCCGTGCTCACACCGAATCCACCCGCAATGCGCGGCGACGGCGTTCGGCCCGTCGGGCCTGATCAATCACGGCAAACGCCTTCTGGACGTCAGGAATCCCCTTGAGCACCAAGACCGGATCCGTGGTGTCGTTGGATAGGATGCGGATCGTGCCAACATTCAACAATCGTTGGAGAATCGTTTGGTGCAAGGCGATGTCGTCAATGCGGATGATTTCGATGGGACTCGTGGACTTGATCAGGAGTCCCCGCTGGTGGAAAAAGGTCTCGGGTGTGAGACGGTAGTAGTGGCGGAGCCGCCTACACAAGTAGAGGAGAAAAAGCCAGAGCCAAAGTCCGATCAGACAACAGCCCAGGAGCACCCACCCCATGAGCCCCCAGCCGCGCCAAATGGCGACCGCCACGACCGCAACGCTTGCCAGCCCGCTCACAGCGATGGCATCGATCATGCCGCGGAGAGAAAAGCGGCCTTCCCAAAGCGTGACCGCGTCGCTACTCTTCACGGCGGCAGCGGACGCCGGCGCCTGCGTTAGACCACCGCTAGTCGATCGCCTTGCAGCGTCTTCGCGCGATGCAGCAGCCCGCGAGAGGCCCGCGGAAGTTTTCGCCTCTGGCACTTGCGAGGCATTTTCCCGCAGTTCAGCGAACGATTCGGCCCCCAAGCCGCGAAGCCGCTCTCCACATTTCGGACAGTACAGGAACTGATCGCTGATTTCGGCGTCGCACTGAGGACATCGCATGATATCGCTCCTATCGCCTTGCGCCGCAGGGATTACAGCAGCGGGGGGCATTATAATTGCCGTGATCCCGGGAGGACAACAAGTCTCGCCGTTTGACACACCACGCCACTCCCGAGTCGCTCGTCCATCGCGCGTATTCGCCTGAAGGCCTGTTCGGCTTGAACTTTGAAAGATAGTGAAAACTGGGGGGTGGACCGCTGGGAGAAGCCTTTCGGCCCCCATGCATCCCTCAGCAAATCCCCCATCAGGAGCGTCGGAAAAATTGTTACGGCATCCTTTAGAAAGTTGATAGGCACTCAAAAGCTGATAGGCAACCGAGGGCGGCCTGAAAATTTGAAAACTTCAAGAATCGGCCTTTGTAGTTTTCGCCCGGTCGGTTAGACTTCGCAGGCGTTGCAATCTCGCTGACCGCAGGGAAGCGGCCCATCCGAAACGCTCAAGAGGAAGTTCACGAGCATGGACGCTCGCATCATTCGCGCCGCCGTTGGGGCGGCCTTGCTCGTCGTATTGCTGGGGGCCAGTTATCGGACCCCGAACTTCGTCGTCCAGACGGCCGATCCGCGTTTGGCCGAGGTATTTGCCAAGACGGCCGAAAAGCTTCGCCACGACTTGGCCATCGAGTGGACGGGCGAGGCCATGCCGAACTGGTCCCAACCGTGCGTGGTGACCGTGCACGTTGGGCCGCAATTGGGGGCCGGCGGGGCCACGACGTTTATGTTCGACCGCGGCGAGGTCTATGGGTGGCGGATGAACATCCAAGGATCGGTAGAGCGGGTGATCGATTCCGTGTTGCCCCACGAAATTACCCACATGATCTTCGCGAGCCACTTTCGCGCGCCCTTGCCCCGCTGGGCGGACGAGGGGGGGGCAACCAACGTCGAGCACGAATCGGAACGGGCAAAGCATCGGAAGATGCTCGTCCAATTCCTTCAGACCGGACGGGGTATCGCCTTCAACCAGATGTTCGCCATGACGGAGTATCCGCCTGACGTCATGCCGCTGTACGCCCAGGCCCATTCGCTGGCCGACTTCTTGATCCAACAAGGCGGTCGCCGCCGCTACGTGGCGATGCTGGAAGACGGGATGAAGACCGGCCACTGGGCCGCGGCCATCGAGCGGCATTACGGCATTCAGGATTTGGGCACGTTGCAAACGACATGGGTGGCATGGGTGGCCCGAGGTTGCCCCGCCATTTCCCCATCCAATGCAACACCGGAGGCTGGCCACACGCCCTCGGTGTTGGCGGCCAGCCAGCGTTTGCCGCGGCCCGAGCCTAATCTCATCTGGCGCGTGGTCGACACAAATCGGCAAACAAAGACAGCCGGACAACTTTATCCGATCCAGCGACCCGGGCAGGTGTCGCCTGAGCCAGGCGCGGCCGCGTTGGCCGCCTGGGCTGCGGAATCTCAACCGTTGCGTACTCAGGCTACCCGTCCCCAGCCCATCGAACAGCCCAAGCAAATTATCTTGGAATGGAGCAGGCGGTAGATGCCTATCCAAGTCAGCGTCTTTGAAGACGTGTCGCTCGTGCAGAAGCCGTAGTTTTTAAAGTTGGGATAGCCGCCCGACGTAATTTCTCCTGGGAGCGAATCCTGGTTCATCCAACCGCTGGGCGGGCCACGGCGGAAACCGGAAAATGGGGCTCACTCTGCTTGGCTTTCCGGCAGACGGGACTGGCCAGCCGCGGTGGCCGAACCTTTGGTTTCAGGGGACCGAGGCCGAGGAGCGGACTCTTCCTCGGGACAAACTTCATCCATTTCGGTGGCGTCGGCGTCGTGCCGGAGGAGATAGTAAATTGCGGTGCTTGCCGTCCAGAAATAGCTGAATAGGAAGCCTGCGCCCAAGAGCTTCAATGCCTGAACCCAGAACGCGATCAATCCGGCAGCAAAGGATCCCAAGGTTCCGAGTTCGGACGCGCGGCCCACGATCGCGTCCATGCGCACGGGACCGGCGCCCCAACCCGCGGCCCCGTACGTCAGGGCAACGATGGCAGCAACGACGTTCCACACCAACAGCCAGCCCAACGCGCCCAGAACCGAAGCCACAACGACATAGAAGAGGTAGTGGAGGGGGCGTTGAAACACATAGTTGTAGGCCCGGCCTACGGCGTCGAAGCTATCGATCCCCTCAACGCTGATGTTGGCCCACATCAGGGGCCAACCGAAAAGCAGCCCTAAAAGCAAAAGGGCCATGAGCCAACCGAGGATCATCAACAGCGGCCAAACGATCGCGGCCATCCAACCGGTGATCTCCGTGCGGAGCAAAATGCCCACGAGGGCGACCGGCAAACCGATCAAGAGCACACCCAAGATCGGGAAGAAGGGGGCGGCAAGGTAAGCTTGCCAGCGGGAGACGACAAAGCGGATAGAACCGACGGTCTTCGCCCGATTGTAAGTCGCTAGCTCGATGGCCGCTGCCCGGGTGATGATGCCTCCGAACAAAGCCCACACCGCCGCTGCCCATAGCCCGCTGAACAACAAATAGGCGAATCGAACCAGGCGGTCGGTGCTCGTGGCAGGGGTCCAATGGGGGTCGAAAAGATTTCGCCAAGGAGCGCTAAGCAATTCCCAAACGCCCCAAAAAGGATGGGAAGGTTGGTATTCGCCAAGGGCCGCAGCCCGGCCGGGGTTTGGACGACCTGTTGATCCCACCTCGGAACGGCCAGGGGAAGGCGCCAAAGGAGCTACATCCCCGGGCGGTACGCCCCATTTCAAACCGAACACGCCCGGCCGATCCCCGATCAACTCGGCGCCAACAAGCCAAGGGCAAGAGGCGAGCACCGGCTCAACGTCCGGCAAAATCGCCGCATTTCCAGAAAAAAGGAATCCCAGCACGGACCAGCCGGTCAGCATCAGGAGCAGGCCCAAGGCCCCACACGCCAGCAGGCGGAATTGGACGGCAATCCGAAAGCAGCGAACGAGGTGCAGCCAGGGGAAAATTTCGGACCAGACGATCTTCCGCAGCGCGAGCTGTTCGTGTTCAGGCATGGCGCCTTCTCCCCATCTTGCGTTCCCCAGTCGCCCCCTGGCAAGTCGGTGGCAACCCTCCACCGCTTAAAGCGGGCCGCGGCGGAAAGCCAGTCCACGCCGACAATCGCGGCATTATACGACCGCTGGGGACAGATGCAAGACTATGCGGGCAAGCGGAGAAACGGGGCAGGTCTGCCGTAATAGAAGCCTTGGGCCAGTGCAAACCCTAGTTGCCGGCACACCTCATGCTCTTCGTGGCATTCGATGCCTTCGGCCAGGGGGACGACGCCCATGTCGCGGACCATACTTACCAGCGAGGCAACGAGGCGTCGTTGCTTCGCTGGGGCTTCATGGATGAGGTGGATCAGCGAGATATCGAACTTCAGGTAGTCAGGCTGCACCTCGGCCAGCTCGAGAAGGCGGCCTTGTTCCGCCCCAAAGTCATCGAAGGCTAGTCCGATGTCCATTTCGCGGAGCGCGGCGCGAAGCTGGCTCAGCATCACCACGTCCTCCACCGCCTCCTCATGAATTTCCAAGGTCAATCGCGAGCGAGGGCTAGCCGCACGAATTGCGGCGATCGAGTCCAGCAGGCCGGGCCTCCGGAGTTCGGTGGGATGGACGTTGAGAAACAGATGCGGTGGCCGCTTCAACGCGCAGGTCTGTTGCACCGCCTTCGAACGGATCATTTGGCTGAGCTGTGACTCGAGATTCAAACTTTCGGCCACCGCAAACATCGCTGCTGGTGACTCCAGTCCAACCACCTTGGAGCGGGCCAGCACCTCGTAGGCATAGATCCGCTGGGCGTATAGATCGACAATGGCTTGATAATGGGGAATTACCGCTTGGTCGCTCATCAGCCGGTCGAACTGCACCACCGCCAAGGCCTGGTCGATCACATTCTCGCTGACGGCGCTGCACGTCGAAGAATCTATCTGTTTCAGGACTCGAAACGGCACCGCGCCAAACTGAACAATATCATCTGGAACCGGTCCCCGGGGGCCTCGGATGCGGTTGCTATTGACGTCGGTTCCGTTCGCGCTGCCCAATTCGCGGACGATCAAGTCGTTGCCCTCCGCCACGAGTTCAGCGTGCCTACAAGAGACGTTCTGGCAGGAGAGCCTCAGGGCCGAGTTTGACCTTTGGCAGACCGCTCTCTTGTTCGATCTACGGGTCTCGCCCACGTGACTGGGTGACGCCACGCCGGAACGCAGTGGAATATTTCGATGGTTCGCCATAGGCTTAATCGAACAAGCGGAACGCGGTTCCAAGGAGATTGTGAAAGCCGATTGGCTCCCGGGGAACATTTTCACGCTATCGAACTGTAGCTCATTCGTTGCGTGGAGCGTTTTCAATGGTTTTCAAAGCGGTCCGGTTTTGCGGGTCGAACCGATTGTGACGAGGTATTTCCAGCGACAACTGTGGGGCCGGGGAAGGGCGGCGTCGGCCAGTACGGCGACAGAGGAGTTTGTCCCGAACAAGAGGATGGGAAGAGTGCGTGTGGCGCAGAGATTCAATTGAAAATACCGTCAGGAATCGGGGCCGCCCTGATCGCGGCCGCTTGGCCGGAAAGCAACGTTCGGCGGCAGAATCAAAGGATCATCTTTCTTCCTCGACGGGATTGGTGAGCGCGCCGATGCGCTCGATTTCCACGGTCACGCGGTCGCCAGGTTGGAGCCAGCGCGGGGGCTTTCGTGCAAAGCCCACGCCATGCGGGGTGCCCGTGAGGATGACCGTGCCGGGCAGAAGCGTCGTGCTGCCACTCAAGAACTCGATCAACATCGGAACGCTGAAGATCATGTCGCTGGTGTGACCGGTCTGAAGCGTCTCGCCGTTGATCGAGAGGCGAATGGCCAGGGCGTTGGGGTCGGGAATGTCTTCCGGCGTGACCAGGCAAGGCCCCAGCGGGGCGAAGGTGTCGAATGTCTTTCCCCGGCACCACTGGCTGCCGCCCCGTTGAATCTGCCAATCGCGGGCGCTTACATCGTTGGCACAGGTGTATCCCAACACGAATTCCAACGCCCGGTCGCGCGACACGTTCTTGCACGCCCGGCCGATGACCACGGCCAGTTCGCACTCGTAATCCACCTCGTCGCTGCGAAGGAATCGCGGGAGCCGAATCGGTTCCCCCGGATGCTGCACGGCGCTGGTGGCCTTCATGAAGAGGACGGGATAGGGTGGGATGGGGGCCTTGCTCTCCTCGGCGTGGCGGCGGTAATTCAAGCCGATGCAAAGGATGTTGCTCGGCGCGACCGGCGCCAACAGCTTGGCGACGTCCGCACGCCGCTCCGTGACCGAAAACGAGCCGAACACGTCGCCCTCGATTTCCCAGGCCGAACCGTCGGCGCGCTGGGCGGCCCAGCGGACTTGTTGGTCCGGTCCCATATATCGGATAATTCGCATGAAGAAACCTTCTTCTTAAGACGGGCACCGAGGCCACCGATCACCCATCATTCTCGCCGGGCTTCGAGAAGTCAAGCCGTAGCCTGCCAACCTTGTTTCCAAGCGGTGGCGGGCGCGGGGAATCCGAAGAAGAAGCCTTGTCCCAGTTCGAAGCCGGTCTCCAAACATGCCGCGGCCTCATGAACCGTTTCTATTCCTTCGGCCAGCGGGACCGCGCCCAGGCTTTGCACCATCTGAACTAGGGACCGGATCATTTGCCGCCGCTTTGAGTCGTAACGGTCGATGCCGCGAATCATGTGCATGTCGAACTTGATGACGTCGGGGGGCGCTTCGGCGAGTTCCAACAGTCGCGATTGCCCTGCCCCAAAATCGTCGTAGGCCAGCTCGATCTTCAACTCCCGGCATCGCGCCCGAAGCGAGGCCAATAGGCTTAGCGAGGTGGCTGCCGCCTCGTGGACTTCGAGTACAATCTCGATCCCGGGAAACTCGGCCCGGAGCACGGCCAGCGAATCCACCAATCTCGGATCGCCAAGTTCGTTGGGGTGGGTGTTGAGAAAAAGCTTGGCGCCCACGGCGAGTTCCAATCCCGCGCGCACTCCTTCGCGCCGCATTAGCGCGCTCAATTCCCTTTCTGCCCCGAGTTCCGACGCAACGTGAAACATCTGGGCGGGGGTCTCTAGCCCGGCCAAGTGGCTACGGGCAAGCACCTCATAGCCGATGCAATCCCACCCGTTCAAGCGAACAATGGGTTGATAATGGGGCACCACGGCCGGCAGGCTCACCAGCTTGTCGAACTGCATGCAGGCCTCGGCCATGCCGGCCACGTCCTCGGCCAAAGTTGCCATTGATTGAGGCGGCGGGGCTCGTTGCGCGGTGAACAAAGCGGTGCCGAATTGTAAGCGGTCGCCGTCGCGAACCGCCGACCAGTCGACCACGCGACAACCATTCAAAAACGTCCCGTTCCTGCTCCCCAAGTCGCGCACCAACAACCCCCCGTCGACCACCGCCAGCTCGGCGTGTCGTTTCGACACCGTAGGATTGCTAAGGCACAAGGTACAATCCGTTTGCCGTCCGACGGTGAACGATGGAACGGAAACCGGCACCGTTTGCAACGGCCCATGGGGCAAAGCTCGGCCACAAAGCTGCCACAGTTGGTGACTTGCTGCCGCGAGGTCCCTCCCAGACGCAGAGCCCTGTGGGAAAAAGGCCTCCGCTCTAACCGGGGCCTCCCCTACTAACCCATTCAGCGCGGTCATCAACCAGACACTCCCCAGCGGCTGCGCGTCCGTTCGGTCCAACTCTGCTTTTCCAAACACGTCAAAACAACTATAGCTTAAAGCCGCCCCCACCCGAGAGTGGCCCTTCGATAGAATGCCCAATCGCCTTCACTAACAGACACTCCATTGGGTGGATATCCATGCTACTTTTTATACCCGACGTGTGTCTTCATCCTGACCCCGCCGAAGGATGGTCATAAGCCGAGTGATAAATGTCGCTGCTGAAGACAAATCGGTATCCATCAGGATGGAATTGGGGAGCCTGTGAAAAGGTAGCTGATAACCGCTGATATGCTGATAAGCTGATAAGCACCCGGTCAAACCGGGCTGGACAAACTGCGGTGCTTTGGGTACTTTTCACCCCTCTTCATTCGATCATCTTGGACTCCGCAGCAGCCCGGTTGGGGTTGGACCGAAAAAGATTCCGGAGACACGGATGGCTTCGGGTGTTTTGTCCGCGAGCGAGCGAACCTTGCCGACAGCGCGGGCGCAAGACTTGGTTCTGCCCTTGGGCCTGATCGCCAGTGTGCTGGTGATCTTGGTTCCCTTGCCTCCGCCGCTTATGGATCTGTTGTTGTCGGCGAACATCACTGTAGCGGTGATCATGCTGCTGACCACCATCTACGTGCGGACGCCGCTGGAGTTCAACATTTTCCCTTCGCTTCTGTTGGCGACCACGCTGTTTCGGCTGGTGCTCAACGTGGCCACCACCCGGTTGGTTTTGACCCGGGGAGGTTCGGCCGGGTTATCGGCTGCGGGAGAGGTGGTCCGTACTTTCGGCGAATTCGTAGCCGGCAACAACATCGTGGTCGGCTTGATCATTTTCGTGATCATCGTGGTGATCCAATTCGTGGTGATCACAAAGGGGGCCACGCGGATCAGCGAAGTGGCCGCCCGCTTCGCCTTGGACGGCATGCCCGGCCGCCAGATGGCCATCGATGCGGACCTGAACGCGGGGATCATCGACGAGCGCGAGGCGCAACGAAGGCGTCTGGAAATCACCCGGCAGGCCGATTTCTTCGGGGCCATGGACGGGGCTAGCAAGTTCGTGCGCGGCGACGCCGTGGCAGGTATCGTGATCACGTTGATCAATGTGGTCGGCGGATTATTCATCGGCGTGATCGAGGATGGCATGGCCGTCCGGGAAGCTGCCGCGGTATTTACGAAGTTGACCATCGGCGACGGGCTGGTGAGCCAGGTGCCGGCGTTCTTGATCTCGCTGGCGGCAGGCCTGCTGGTCACACGCAGCAGTTCGGAGTCCGACCTTCCGGTCGAGTTCGTCAAGCAGTTGTTCTCCCGACCTCAGGCCTTGGCGGTGGCGGGCGGATTTCTGAGTATTCTGGTGTTCACCAATCTTCCCCGCATTCCCTTGATGCTTCTCGGGATGGGTTGCATTGGACTGGCACTGACTTTGAATCGTCGTACCGTCCAGGCGAAGGTCTCGGAAGAAGCGAAGAAAAAGGCCGAGGCCGCCAAGCCGCCTGCCGAAAGGGTGGAAGACTATCTGTTGGTCGACCCGATGGAAGTCGAAATCGGTGTCGGACTCATTCGCCTGGCCGATCCCAACCGCGGAGGCGACCTCTTGGAGCGGATTCACCGCATTCGGCAGAATGTGGCCGCGGAGATCGGCATCGTGCTGCCCAAGGTCCGCGTTCGCGACAATTTCCGACTCGGCCCGCAAGACTATCGGATCAAGATCGCGGACCAACCGGTCGCTTCAGGTTCCTTAGAGGCGGGGATGCTTCTGGCGATGGATTCGGGGATGACGACGGGGCGGGTTCCCGGGCTGCCTACCAAGGACCCGGCGTTCGGCACTCCGGCCCTGTGGATCCAGCCCGGGCTGCGCGAGCAGGCTGAATTGTTCGGTTACACCGTGGTCGAGCCGGTGGCCGTGCTCGCCACGCACCTGACCGAAGTCATTCGCAAACACGCGGATGAAATCCTTACCCGCGACGCTACCAAACATCTCATCGAGGAACTCAAGAAGACCTCCCCAGCCGTCGTCGAAGAACTCATCCCCAACGTGATGAAGCTGGCCGAGGTGCAACAGATTTTGCAGATGCTGTTGCGGGAGCAGATACCGATCCGTCAGCTTGGACCGATTCTGGAGACGCTGGGCGACTATGCCCCGCGGACGAAAGACCCCATCCTGTTGACCGAACTCGTTCGCGCGCGGCTAGCGAGAACGATCTCCACGAAATATCGCGACGCGGAGGGCACGCTGCACGTAGTCACGCTCGATCCCGCCCTGGAGGACCGCATCCGGGCAGGCTTCGAGCACAACGAGCGCGGCCTGTTCATCCGGATGTCGCCGCAGGCCGTGGAGACGACGTGCCGTTTGATTGCTGCCGAGGTAGAACGGCTTACCCGCGCCAATCACCCGCCGATCGTTCTGGTCAGTCCACCGATCCGTGCGGCACTGAAGCAAATGTCGGCCCCCCACCTGCCTAACCTGGTGGTGCTTTCCTACAACGAGATCACGCGGGACACGAAGATCGAGTCAGTGGCGATGGTCACAGACATCACGTGAGCTTCCTCCTTTTCGCTTCCAGGGATCCACCGACGGTTGAAGGCGGATCGTGGAAGACGAAAAGCTCGCAATCGCAACCTTCCAGCCAATGTGTGCGCAGCCCATGGAAATCAAAACGTATCGTGCGGCGACGATGCATGAAGCGTTGGCGATGGTCCGCCGCGACCTCGGGCCGGACGCAGCCGTTCTTCAAGCGCGCGAGGTTCCGGCCAGCCGATTTTGGGGCCGCCTTCTCGGATCGCGGCAGATCGAGGTGACGGCCTCGCTGGGCGTCAACGTTCCTAGCCGGTTCGCTAAGGTCTCGCAGGCTGATGCGGCGAGCGGATCGCTGGCGGGGGCAAGGAAGCCCACGGCTTTGGCTTCGCAGGCCCCCCCTCCGCCATCCCCGCAGCCCGTCCCAGTCGTCTTGAGCAAAGAGGTCCAAGGCCAACTGAACAGCCTGCAAACATTGGTCGAGCAATTGTGTCGACAGGCCCGCGGCCGTGATCAACGCGATTTGCCCGACGCCCTCTTCCGCCTCTACACCGATCTCATCGAGGCGGATGTGAGCGAGGAATTGGCCCGCAGCCTTGTCGAAAAAGTGCGTGCCGAGGCCCCCGACGCCGAGCTGGCCGATCCCGTGCTCCTCAAAGCCCGCGTCCTGCAACTGATCGAATCGGAAATTCGGGTGACAGGCCCGATCGTGGTCACGCCCGGACGCCGTCGTCTGGCTGCCCTGGTCGGGCCAACGGGCGTTGGGAAGACCACGACGATCGCCAAGCTGGCCGCGTATTTTCGCCTCAAGCAGCGCCGCAATGTCGGCTTGATTACCGTCGATACCTACCGCATCGCCGCAGTCGAGCAGTTGCGGACCTATGCGGACATCATCGACCTGCCGATGCAGGTGGTCTCGACGCCTCGGGAAATGCGCGAGGCGGTCAAACGGATGAGTGGGCTGGACCTGATCCTGCTCGATACCGCGGGCCGCAGCCCCAAGGACGACATCAAGATTCAAGAACTCAAGGCTTTCCTCACTGAAGCCGCGGCCGACGAAGTCCATCTCGTGCTCAGCAGCGTGGCCAGCGCTCGAGTGCTCGAACAGACGGCCGAGCGGTTCGCGGCCGTGGGGGCCACGGCCATCATTTTCACGAAGCTGGACGAAGCCGCGAGCTTTGGGAACTTGTTTTCCGTGGTCCGGGCGAGTCGCTTGCCCTTGAGCTATTTGACGAACGGGCAAAACGTGCCCGATGACATCGAAATCGCCCGAGTCGACCGCTTCGCCCGACTCATCCTCGGCATGGAAACCGCCTGTCGCAACGAACGTATGAGAGAGGACCTTTGAAGCTTGCGGCTGATGAGATGCGAATCACCGGGTACGCTCGAAGAGAATCTTGTGCGACTAGAGAGGAGACCTTTGGTTGCTTGGGCCAGCTCACCAGGAGCGCCGCCTTTGCGTCCTTGACCGCTCTCAGAACTCCCTGAGCCATTCATCTCGCCCTACCTCTGTGCTCGATCAGGCCACCGAACTTCGTCGACTGGTGCGCGAAACCGCGTCGTCGGTCTCGGGCCGCGGTAGCGTCGGGCCATGTCTTGTGGCCGTGGCGGGAGGCAAGGGGGGCGTGGGCACGACCACCATCGCCGTCAACGTGGCGGTGGCCCTGGCGCAACGGGGCCGTAGCACGGTGCTGATTGATCTCAGCCCAACGGGCCGAGACGCCGCGGCCCTGTGTGGGCTCGACCATCGGCGCGTGGATCTCGACGAGGGACTGGGCGACTCGAACCTCGCGGACCTCCTTGTCCTCGGACCGAGCGGCGTGCGCATGCTTGCCGCAGGCTGGTCGCGCGAGGCGCCATGGGCGGCTGCCGAGGCCGGGGATCGACTCTTGGGCGGTTTGGCATCCTTGGGCCCAATGGCTGATTTTCTCGTGGTGGACGCGGGTAACAGCCTTGGCCGCGGGGTGAGCCGCCTCTGGCGCTCCGCCGACGCAATCCTGTTGGTGGCCACGCCGGAGCTGGCTTCCGTGATGAACGCCTATGCCGCGGTCAAAATGTTGGTCCCGCGAGAAAATCCGCCGGAGATATTCAGCGTGGTCAGCCGGGCCCCCACGGCCGATGTGGCCGCAGACATCCATGCTCGATTAGCACAGGCATGCCGCCGGTTTCTTGGCCTCCAGCTTCGATTTGCGGGATACATCCCTCCAGCCCTGGAGATCGAAGAGGCCAGCCGCCGCGGCGAGCCATTTGTCTTGGCCTCGCCCAACTCTTTCGCCTGCCGCCAAATTTTGGCACTTTCTCGCGAAATTGCCGCCAAGGGAGTTTAGGAGCGTCGGTGCCGATCAGACAAGAATGATTCAAGATGCGAAATGGAATTGCCGATGGAATGGGGCACCGCGAGCCGTCCGTTCCATGTCAAAATGGGACGGTTGCGGTCAGTTTAGCGGATGCCTTGAGGTATTTCGTGGCACGAACGTACGCCGGCATCTTGGGGCCTTTGGCCTTTGTCACCTGTTTGGCCCGAGGCTTTGTCCACGCTTGGTCGGCCGACAAGACCTTCCTCGTCGCGTGGACCAGCCTGTTGGCCTTTGCACTGCTGGGCTCGGTTGTCGGCTGGATTGGCGAGTGGATTCTCGAAGACGACATGCGGACCCGGCTGGCCACCCGAATGGGACCCGAAAAGCCGTCCGCTTCCGGACTAGCAGGTTCGTGAATGGCCGCGGCGCGCCCCCAACGAGAGAAGGATCTCACGTAACGCCGCGCTGCTGAGGCGCGTTCATGGAGGATGGCATGGCAACAACGGTCGCTCCTGAGGACGTCGAACAGCTCTGGATCGAATTCAAGAAGGACCCCAGCAATCAAGAACTCCGCAACCGGCTAGTGGAAATCTATCTGCCGCTGGTCAAATACAACGGCGAACGCATTTGGGCCCGACTACCCGAAGGCGTCGAGCTGGACGACTTGATCTCGGCGGGCGTGTTCGGCCTGATGGACGCGATCGACGCCTTCGATTTATCGCGAGGTGTCAAGTTCGAGACTTATTGCGTGCCTCGCATCCGCGGCGCCATGCTCGACGAGCTGCGGACCATGGATTGGGTCCCGCGTCTGGTGCGGTCCAAGGCCAGCAAACTCAACGAGGCCATCAAGAACCTCGAGGCCAAACTGGGGCGGCAGCCTTCCGAACAGGAATTGGCCGAGGAACTCCAGATTTCCGTCCAGGAGCTGGAGAAGATGATGGCCGACGCCAACGCGGTCAACCTCATCAGCCTGAATAATAAGTGGTACGAAACCGACAGCTACCAAGCCGTCCGCGAAATCGACATCCTCGAGGACAAAAAGGGCGAAGACCCCACCAAGCGGATTCAGAAAAACGACCTCATGCGCTTGGTGACCAAGGGCCTCAACCGCAACGAGCGTCTGATCATCATCCTGTATTATTATGAAGAGCTGACGATGAAGGAGATCGGCGCCACGCTGGACCTCTCCGAGAGCCGCGTCAGCCAGATGCACAGCTCGATCGTCCAACGGCTGCAAAATCAGCTCGCCCGCCGCCGACCGGAATTCGGCACCTGAGCGACCCTCTCGCGATGGGCCGCGCGTCCGCCGCCCTCGCCGCCACGAGCAGCCCTCGCAAAGGCCGTGCCGTTGGTAAAAAGCCCCTCAGGCGATCAATAATTCGGCGTGGGTGGCCGGTAGTGGCGGATGTCGATCGAGCGGAACCACTCGATCGTTTTGATCAGGCCTTCGCGGAGAGGAACCCGCGGCTCCCAGCCGAGGCGCTGACGGGCCAAGGTGATGTCCGGCCGTCGCTGCCGGGGATCGTCGGCAGGAAGAGGCTGGAAAACCAGGCGCGAACGCGAGCCGGTCAGCTCGAGGATGCATTCGGCCAGCTCGCGGATGGTGAATTCCGTCGGGTTGCCCAGGTTCACCGGCCCCACGAAGTCGTCGTCCGCGCCCATCATGCGGATCATGCCTTCGATCAAATCGTCGCGATAGCAAAACGAGCGGGTCTGCGAACCGTCGCCAAAAATGGTAAGAGGCTCTCCGGCCAAGGCCTGGCGGATGAAATTCGAGATCACGCGGCCGTCGAAGGGGTGCATGCGCGGGCCATACGTGTTGAAGATCCGCACGATCCGCACGTTCACCCCATTCATCCGGTGGTAGTCCATGAACAGCGTTTCCGCGGCCCGCTTGCCCTCATCGTAGCAGGCGCGGGGGCCGATCGGATTGACGGCACCCCGGTAATGTTCCGGCTGGGGGTGGACCTCGGGGTCGCCGTAGACCTCGCTGGTCGAGGCCTGCAACACTTTCGCCCGGCATCGCTTCGCCATGCCCAGCACGTTGATCGCCCCCATCACCGAGGTCTTCATGGTCTTGATCGGGTTGTATTGGTAATGCCCTGGCGCGGCCGGACAGGCGAGGTTGTAAATCTCATCGACTTCCAGGAAGATCGGCAGCGTGATGTCGTGCCGCACGAGTTCGAAGTTCGGCCGGTCCAGCAGGTGCGCGACGTTGGATTTCTGGCTGGTGAAAAAGTTGTCCAGGCAGATCACGTCGTGCCCTTGCTCGACTAAACGCTCGCAGAGATGCGAGCCAAGAAAGCCCGCCCCGCCAGTGACGAGAATCCGCTTCAGCGCGCCGCTCATCGCCGCTTTCCTCGTGTAGTCCGTAGGAAAAATGTCGAGTATACTACGCTCCGGAGCGGGGCGACAAGCACGTTGCCGATACAGCCGCTTTCCGGCACAGGCCGAAGTGCCGCGAAGCGTGAAGGCCCGCGAATCCGCATGCAGGACGATTTTCATGGCGAAGTCGAAGATCGGATTGTGGCTCATCGGCGCCGGCGGGGGCGTGGCCTGCACGAGCATTTTGGGCCTCTGCGCGTTGCGGAAACGGTTGGCCCCTGCCTGGGGTTTGGTGAGCGAGTTGGAGAGATTCCACCATCTGGAACTGCCCGCCTGGGAGGATTTCGTGGTCGGCGGCCACGAGATTCGGCCCGTCCGCCTCGTGGACGAAGTCCTCCGCCTGGCGACAGAGAGTCGGGCAATCGAGTCCAGCCTGATTTCCCAATGTCGAGCCGAACTGGAAAGAATCGACCGCCGCCTGCGGCCGGGCGTCGCTTGGAATGTGGGCGCGACGATCGCTTCGCTGGCCGGTCCCGACGTCCCCCAACACGAGCCGCCGGCCGACGCCATCGAGCGTGTTCAAAACGACCTGAAGGAATTTGCTCGCCAGAACGATGTGGAGCACGTCATCGTGGTCAACGTGGCCTCCACCGAACCGCCGGTGGACGATGCGTCCTTGCCGACGCGTTGGCTTGATTTGCAGCGCCTGCTTCGGCGGCCACGTCGTTGTCCCTTGCGGGCCAGCTCGTTGTACGCCATCGCGGCCCTGGATTTGAGCTGTTCGTACATCAATTTCACGCCTTCGTTGGGCTCGGTCCCGCCCGCCATCCACGAGTTGGCCCTGCTGCGAAAGACCCGCCACATGGGCCGCGACGGCAAGACGGGCGAAACGCTGCTGAAAAGCGTGCTGGCGCCCATGTTCGCCCGGCGGAACCTCCGCGTGATGAGCTGGGTAGGCCACAATATTTTCGGCAACATGGACGGTCAGGTACTGGCCGATCCCGCCAACAAGCAGGCCAAGGTGGCCAGCAAAGATCACCTGCTGCGAGAAATCTTGGGCTATCGGCCGCAGACGCACGTCTCGATCGAATACATCGAAAGCCTGGGCGACTGGAAGACGGCCTGGGACCACGTCCATTTTCAGGGGTTCCTCGGCACTCCCATGACGTTCCAGTTCATCTGGCAAGGCTGCGACTCGCTTTTGGCCGCTCCGTTGGTGCTTGACTTGGCGCGATTCGCCGCCCTGGCCTGGCGGCGAGGCGAGACCGGCCGGTTGACTTTTCTGGCCAGCTTCTTCAAGAGCCCAGACGGCGTCGAAGAACACGACTTCACGCGGCAGTTTCAGATGCTGGAAGCGTGGGCAGGAACATGCTCGCCGCTGGCGGAATAGCCTTTTCTGCCCCCTCCGTCACGGCCTTCGCTTCGTTTCAGACTGGCCGCATTTCCCTTCGTGCGTCTTGATGTTTTCACGTGTCGTTTTGTGGTAACATGGTTCTCGATTGGGAATGCAAGCGGCACAACGTAGTCCAAGGAGTCATGCGATGGCGAGCATCACTCGCAGACGTTTTCTCGGTTCCTCGGTCGGTGGTCTGGCGGCGGCAGGGACGGCGGCGCAGATCGGCTTGCCTATGGCGCAGGCTGGTACCCCGAGCAATAAGGTGGTGCTGGGGCTCATTGGTGCTGGGGGCCGTGGGATGGACGTCATCTTGAAGATGCTCGCCGTTCCGGATGTGACGGTCAAATACGTCTGCGACCCCGAGGAGGCCCGCGGCCAGCGCGGCGTTCAACAAATCGAAAAAGTCCAGCATTCGGCGCCCACCTTTGTGACCGACATGCGCAAAGTGTTCGACGACAAGGACGTCCACGGCGTGGTGATCGCCACGCCCGAGCAGTGGCACGCCCCCGCCACGATCCGGGCCTGCCAGGCGGGCAAGGACGTGTTCGTGGAAAAGAACATCTCATTGTCGATCTGGGAGGGGCGGAAGATGATCGAAGCGGCGCGAAAGTACCAGCGAGTTGTTCAGGCAGGTTTCCAAAATCGTAGCGCGCCGTATGCCTTTTCGGCCCGGGATTACATCCGAGAGGGCGGGTTGGGGAATGTGTTGTATGTCATCATGTACGGGATGCTGGGGAGCGTGGTGGGGGGATACCCGCGACGCCCCGTGCCCGATAGCCCCGTCCCTCCCGGCTTGGATTGGGACCTCTGGCTCGGTCCTGCCCGAGAGCGACCCTACAATCAGGATGTGCATCGCAACTGGTACGGCTATTGGGATTTTTCCGGCGGGAACGCCTCGGACGCCATCCACACGCTGGATTTGACGCGCTTGGTGCTTGGCGATCCGCCCCACCCTAGCGTTGTTCAATGCGTTGGTGGCCGCTATCAGTTCGACGATGGCGGTGATATGCCCGACGTGCAGATCGTCTCCTACCAGCTCGACAAGCTCGCGGTGAGCTTTATCAACACGGGCTTCACACCGTACAACATCAAGTCGCCCAGTGAGGTCCGCTTCGGAACGAAGTTCCCCTACTGGCCCCAGAATGCCGACAGGATCGAAATCTACGGCACTAAGCGGATGATGTACTTGGGTCGCCACGGCGCCGGCTGGCAGGTGTTCGAGGCCGACGGCAAAAAGGTAGCCGAAGACAAAGGCTACCATCCCGATAAATGGCACCTGCCTGAGTTCATCGACGCGATTCGCACCCGACGCAAGCCCAACGGCGACATCGAGCAGGGCCACATGAGCGCCTGTTGGGAACATTTCGCCAACGTGGCCTACCGCACCGGCAACCAGCGGCTGGTGATCGACGCGAAGACCGAGACCTTCGTCGACAACCCGGCCGCCAACCAGTTGCTCAAACCCTATTATCGCAAGAATTACGGCGTGCCCGAGGAAGTCTGAACACTCTTCCCGCCGCCGCCGCCTAAAGCCTATCTCAAAAGTCCCCGCTCCCTCTGGGGGAGGGTTAGGGTGAGGGCCCACGATGCTCGCAAACGGCGCGAGAAAACGCGTGCGTTCACGTTGCCCCAATCCCTCTCCCCGCAAACGGGAGAAAGGAGCTAGTAGGATAAGTTTTTACGGCAGATCGGCGAGGATCGCGATGAGTTCCCGGCGTCGCGGGGGCGCGATGGGCCCCTCAGGCTCAGCGGCGATGCGTTCCAGACGCGGTCCCAGACCACGCCGATTGGCCACTTGGATCGCCAGTCCAGGCCGCGCATTGGCTTCCAGGACCACGGGTCCGATCGCGGCGTCCAGAACGAAATCCACTCCCACATAGCCCAGTTCCAAGGCGTCGGCCAGGTCCATGGCGGCGTTCAACAGTTCGTCCCAGCACGGAATGGCGAGGCCCATCAGGGAAACGCCAGTATCGGGCTGGACGTCCGTCGCGCGGTTATTGCACACGCCGCCGCTGGTTCTCCCTGTCTGGAGATGAATTCCCGCCGCCACGGCCCCTTGGTGGAGATTGGCCCTGCCGGGGCAAAGCCGCCCTGGCGGCTTCACAAACCCCTCGCTGCCCGCCCCAGCGCAGCCGGCACAATCGCTACCGCCGTGAAAAATGTAACGTTGCGCCATCCCCGGAGTCGCGATTTCTCCGAAAACGCGTGCCCCACGATAACCTAGTTTTGCTTAAAGCCACTTCATCCCTCGACCCAAGAGACAGACAACATGTCGCTGGACGACAAGGACATCATCGGCGAGTTTGTCGTCGAATCGCGGGAACACCTGGCGAACATCGAGAACGAACTGCTGGCGATCGAGGCCTGCGGCGAGAACATCGACAGCGACTTGGTGAACAAGGTCTTCCGCGCGGTTCACTCGATTAAGGGCGCGGCGGGCTTTTTTGGTTTTTCCCAGGTCCAGGGCCTCGCCCACGAGATGGAAAATGTCCTCAATCTGATTCGCAATCGCCAGCTCGTGCCGAAGCCGGCGGTCACGGACGTGTTGTTGCGGGCGGCGGATCGGCTGCGGGGCATGATCGAGGACGTGGAACATTCCAACGAGGTCGATGTTTCGCAGCACGTGGCGGAACTTCGCGCCGTGGCCTCCGGCGAGGCGACGTCCGCTCCGCCGGTCCAAGCCGGCGTCGTTCCTAGTCAACAAGAGGCGACGACCGGCACGGAGCGGCAATTGGAAGTCGTGGAGGGCCTCGTGGAAGAGGTGGTGGCCGAGGGGACTCAATCGCGGCCCTCCGCCGCTGAAATGCCGCCTCCTGCGTGCCAGGTCCCGGTCTCTCCCGCGCCTAACCTCGGCGAGACGGCTGCGCGCGAGTCGAAAACCTCTTCGCCAAGTCCCCTCGCCGAAAGCAGCATTCGCGTGGGAGTTCAAATCCTCGACCGGCTGATGACCCTCGCCGGCGAGCTGGTCCTCGCACGAAACCAATTGTTGCAGACCGCAAATTCGGGCGATTCCTCGGCGTGGGGCACGGTGGTGGGGCGAGTGAATCAAGTGACAAGCGAGCTGCAAGAGACCATCATGCAGACCCGCTTGCAGCCCGTCGGCGCCGTGTTCAGCCGATTTCCGCGGGTGATCCGCGACCTGAGCAACGCGCTTGGCAAGCAATGCCAGTTAACGATCGAGGGGCAAGAGGTCGAACTGGACAAGTCGATCATCGAGGCCATTGGCGACCCCTTGACGCACCTCGTGCGCAACGCGGTAGATCACGGCATCGAGCCACCCGATGTCCGAATCAAGGCGGGCAAGTCTCCCGTGGGCACGGTGGCGCTGCGAGCGTTCCATCAGGCGGGCAAGGTGAGCATCCAAATCTGCGACGACGGCCGAGGAATCGACGCCGCCAAACTCAAGGAAAAAGCAGTCGCCCAAGGCATCCTCACGCCCGACCAGGCCCGGGCCATGAGCGATCGCGAGGCCCTGATGTTGATCTTCCGTCCCGGATTGTCGACGGCCGAGAAAGTCACTTCCGTAAGCGGGCGGGGCGTGGGCATGGACGTGGTGAAGACCAACATCGAACGGCTCGGTGGGACGGTCGCGGTGGAAACCCACCTGGGCAAAGGCACGACGATCGACGTCCGGCTGCCGTTGACCCTGGCGATCATCCCGGCCCTGGTGGTGCGGTGCTGCGGCCCGCGGCGGTACGCCATTCCTCAAACGAACATCCGGGAACTGGTCCGCGTCAAAGCCCGCGACGCAGCCCAAAGCTTCCAGCGCGTCCAAGGCGCGGAGGTCTTCCGGCTCCGCGACACGCTCCTACCCTTGGTGCGGCTCGACGTGGCTTTAGGTCGCTGCGCGGCGCGCGAAGGCCCTCCCTCGAAAGCCTCGAACATCATTGTCGTCGAGGCCGGCAGCTTGCGCTACGGACTTGTGGTCGAAGGCTTGTGCGATTCGGAGGAAATCGTGGTCAAGCCCTTGGGGCGGCACATGAAGCGCAGCGTCTGCCTGGCCGGGGCCACCATTCTCGGCGATGGCAAGGTGGCGCTGATCCTGGACATCGCCGGGATCGCTTCGCACATGCGTTTGGCGATGCCCAAAACGGACTCAAGCGCCGAGGGACCAAGCAACGCCGGACTTCGCGACATGCAGTCATTGCTGCTGTTCAGCAATCATCCCTCCGAATACTTCGGCATCCCCATGGAGATCGTCGCCCGACTGGAGCGGGTGCGCGCCGATCACCTCGACCGAGTTGGCGGACACCAGATTCTGCAATACCGGGGAGGGACGCTGCCGGTCTTCAGTTTGGAAGAGGGCGTGAATTGTAGACCCCGGCCGGCGAAACCCAAGCTCTACGTCGCCGTGTTTTCGACCGCGGGGCGTGAGGCGGGCTTGATCGTGCCGGAAATCGTGGACATCCGCTCGGTTCCCACCCAGGTCGATACCGAGACCTTCCGCGAACCCGGCATCTCCGGCTCGATGGTCTTCGAGGGCATGACCGTGCGGTTGGTGGACCTTCATGAGCTGGCCCGAAAACTTCGCCCCGACTGGTATCAGTCCCGGCCCGCGATTCCCACCCCAAACGGCTCGGCTCCGCGAATCCTGGTGGCTGAAGATTCCGATTTCTTCCGCAAGCAATTGGTTGGGTTTTTCAAGACCGAGGGTTATGAGGTCCAGGCAGCCGAGGATGGGGCCGTTGCCTGGGAACTGCTGACCGATCCGAATCATCATTTCGACGCGGTGGTCACCGACATCGAGATGCCCAATGTGAATGGGCTGGAGCTCGCCCAACGCATCCGCGGCGAGCGACGCTTCGCCAACTTGCCCATCATCGCGGTCAGTTCCTTAGCCGGCGATGAAGACATCCGCCGCGGACGGCAAGCGGGAATCAATGAGTATCACATCAAACTCGATCGGGAACAACTGATGGCCACGATGGCCCGGCTCCTGAAGACATCCTCGTCACGGGCCGCGACCGGGAGGAAGTCATGAACACGGAACTCGTTGCCCCGTCCGTGCGTGGAAACGAATGCGTGGAGTTAGCGACCTTCGTCATCGAGGACGACCGTCTAGGGATTCCAATCGACGAGGTCGACGAGATCCACCGCTCCGTGGACCTGACGCCGGTGCCTCACGCTCCACTGTGCGTTCGCGGGGTGATGAACCTCCGTGGCGAAGTGGTCACGGTGATCGACCCGCGATTGATTCTCGGTTATGAACCGGCGGTCGTCACACGGCAGACGTGCAACTTGGTGGTGCGCTGGGGCGGGGAGCGCGTGGGACTGCTTGTCGATCGGATCGGCGACGTGGTGTCTGTCTTCCGCGAAGACATCGAGCCGCCGCCCGCCAACCTCGCCCAACGCCAAGGCCGCTTCCTCCGCGGCGTCTGCAACCTGGAGAGCGGTATCCTGGCTATCCTGGACATCGAACAGCTTCTTGTTTTGGAAGAGGAGGCAGCCGCGCCGCAAAACTCTCGCGATGCTTCCCTGACCAGGGCAGGACCGTCGTAATGCTACTGGGAATCGTAGGACTTGCAAGCGTTCCGCGCTGGACTTGCCGGCGCTTCCTCGAAGGCATCAACAAGAAAGGACCAAATTCGTGTTTCGCCACTGGAATCTCCGCCGAAAGATCGTCGCCATTTCCGCCTCGCTGCTGGTAGTCGTCTGCGCCGTGCTGTTCTGGCAGAACTACCGAAACACTCGGGACCACTTTGAACAGGAAGCCTTAGCGCGGGCCCGGAGCGTCGCGTTGAATGCCGAATCGTTCCGGGAAGAAATGGCTCGAAAATGGAAGCTGGGGCTCTTCGACGAGGAACGGTTGATCGATTGGGCCCGCAAGGGCGAATTCGACAAAGTGCTGGCCGCCGTTCCCGTCGTTACGGCTTGGAAAACCGCCATGACCACAGCGGCCGAAGGCGGATACGAATTCCGAGTGCCGAAGAAGAATCCGCGCAATCCCAAAAATGCGCCGGATGAACTCGAATCGCGGGTGTTGAGCCTCTTCGCCGCCGACCCCACCTTGACCGAGCATTTCGAATTCGACAAAGCGCGCAACGCGATTCGCTACTTTCGTCCCATCCGGCTGACGAGAGAATGCCTGTTGTGCCACGGCGACCCGGCACAGTCCAAGACGCTCTGGGGTAACGACCGCGGCCTCGATCCCACGGGCGGACCCATGGAAGGCTGGAAGGAAGGCGAGGTTCATGGAGCGTTCGAAGTGGTGCAATCGCTGGACGAGGCCGATGCCAAGGCGGCCGCATCGATCCGCAAGGAGGCCGTGATCGTGGCATTGTTCGTGGCCATAGCGGCAGCCGTCTTGTTCCTCCTCGTCACTCGCTCCATCACCGTTCCCGTCCGCGACAGCGTCGCCGCCTTCAAACGGCTTGCGGAGGGCGATCTCAGTCAACGGCTGGAAGTGACCTCGAGCGACGAAATGGGGGAACTGCGCAGCGCGGTGAACAGTCTGATCGATAAGCTCCGCGGAATGATCGGGGAGATGGAAACGTGTAGCACACAACTCACCAGCGCCTCGAGCGCCCTCACTCAGACCGCGGCCCAGCTTGCCGCCGGCGCGGCGGAAACCACCGACAAGTCGGGCTCCGTGGCCGCCGCCGCCGAGGAAATGGCCACCAACATGCGGAGCATGGCCGCCTCGACCGAGCAGATGTTGGTCAACGTCCGCACCGTGGCCACTTCGGTCGAGCAAATGACCGAGGCCATCAGCGAAGTGGCCCGCAGCGCCGAGAAAGCGGCCACCGTGGCCGATGGCGCCGCCCAGCTCGCCCAAACCAGCAGCGCGAAGATCGGGCAACTCGGCCAGGCCGCCACCGAAATCGGCGCGGTGATCGAGCTGATCCAGGATATCGCCGAGCAGACCAACCTCCTGGCGCTCAACGCCACGATCGAGGCCGCCCGGGCCGGAGACGCTGGCAAAGGTTTCGCCGTCGTCGCCACCGAGGTCAAGCAGCTTGCCCGACAGACCGGCGAGGCAACGGAAAACATCCGAGCGCGAATCGAGGCCATTCAGAACTCGGCTCAGGAAGCCGTGCGGGCGATCACCGAGATCAGCGACGTCGTCGCCAAGGTCAACGAAGTCTCCCGCACCATCGCGTCTGCCGTCGAAGAACAAAGCATCACCACGCGCGAGATCGCGAGGAACGTCTCCGAGGCCTCGATCAGCGCCGAGACCGTGGCCGCCAACATCGCCGAAACCGCCACGGCCGCGCAAGAGGTGACGCGGAACATCGCTGGGGTGGACACCAACGCCCGACGAACGGCAGCCGATGCCGACCTGACCCGTTCGGCCGGCGACAATCTCGCCGCTTTGGCGGAGCAGATCCACGGCTTGATCGGGCAGTTCCACGTGTCGGCGTGATGGGCCCGCCAAGGTATGCACCAAGGGAACCCGGACGGCCATGGCTCAGAAACTTCGCGTGCTCGTCGTGGACGACACGATCACCTATCGCAAGATCGTCAGCAGCGTGCTGGCCGAGATGCCGGCCGTCGAAGTGGTGGGCACGGCCGCCAACGGCAAAATCGCCTTGGAGAAAATCGAGCAGACCAAGCCCGACTTGCTTCTCACGGACTTGGAAATGCCCGAGATGGACGGCCTGGAGCTGCTTCGCCGCATCAAAGCGAGCGGCTTGCCTATCGGCGCCATCGTCCTCAGTTCGCTGACCACGCGGGACTCGCAAAGCACGTTGGATTGCTTAGCGCTGGGAGCGTTCGATTTCGTTCTCAAGCCGAGCGGAGGGAGTTTCGAGGAAAACCTGCGTCGCATTCGCGAGGAGCTTGCGCCGCGGGTCGAGGCGTTTGCCCGACAACTCGAAGTGCGGGCCCTTTTGCGAGGCGTAAGCCAGCGTTCGACCGCTTCGGCCCTGCCCTCGCTTCCTCCCACCCCACCGGCGCAATCCGCCAAAACGACGGCTGGCCGCGCGGAGGTGGTGGCGATCGGCATCTCGACCGGCGGTCCCGCGGCGCTCGGCGAAATGTTGCCGCGCCTTCCCGCGGACCTTCACGCCGCGGTGTTGATCGTGCAGCACATGCCTCCGGTGTTCACTCGGTCGCTTGCCGAGGACCTGGATCGCAAGTGCCGCCTCCGCGTGCGCGAGGCCCAAGACCGCGACATCGTGGAGAAAGGAAACATTTTCATCGCGCCGGGCGGGAAACAGATGAAAGTCTGCCGGGAGGGAGCCCGCTGCGTGATTCGCATCACCGACGATCCCCCCGTGAATAGCTGCCGACCCTCCGTGGACTATCTGTTCCATTCCGTGGCTGAGGTCTACGGCCCTCGCGCGTTGGGCGTGATCATGACCGGCATGGGCAATGACGGCGCCTCGGGGTGCCGCGCGATCAAGTCGCGCGGAGGCTGGCTGCTGGCCCAGGATGCGGCCAGTTGCGTGGTCTTCGGCATGCCGCGCGAGCCGATTCAAGAGGGCATCGTGGATGGGATCGCACCGTTGAACCGCCTCGACCAGGAGGTGGTTCGCCTCGTGGAGAAGGACCTCGCGCCGTGCATGTGACGACCGAGGACTTACGCGCAGTGGCGACGCTCGTCGATGAGCTCTGCGGCGTCGTGCTGGACGACACCAAGGGCTATCTCGTCGAAAGCCGCCTGACCGAGTTGGCCAAGGCCAACGGCTGCGCTTCGTATCGGGAGCTTTGCGACAAGGCCCGACGCCCTGGAAACAGCGATCTCCAGAACAAGATTATCGACGCGATCACCACCCAGGAAACGCTGTTCTTCCGGGACCAAACGCCATTCGAGGCCCTTCGGTACAAAGTCTTGCCCGAACTCATCGACCGCAAGGCCAAGACCGCCTTGCCACGGCGTCTTCGCTTCTGGTCGGCGGCGTGCAGCACCGGCCAGGAACCTTACAGCATCGCCATTACGGTTTGCGAAACCATCCCTACGGTGGCCTCGTGGGATATCCAGATTTTGGGCACGGACATCTCGAACGCGGCGATTAAAGCCGCCAGCTTGGGATTCTATCCTCCGCACGAAATCGAGCGGGGCATGAGGCCCGAACTGCTTCAGCGTTACTTCGTCCCTCACAACGGCGGATGGAAAGTGAAAGATTCGCTTCGGGCCATGGTCTCCTTTCAACGTCGAAATCTGTTGCAACCGTTCAGCGACCTGGGCCCGTTCGACGTGATTTTCTGCCGCAACGTGGCCATCTATTTCGATGCCCAGCGGCGGCGGGACTTGTTCCGCCGGTTGGTCCAGCGGCTGACGCCGGGCGGCTATTTGTTCGTGGGAGCATCGGAATCGCTTTTGGATCTCGGGCCGGCCTTCGCTCCGAAAAAACACTGCCGCTCGATCTATTATCAGCCCAATTTGTCGCCAGAAACCGCGGGCCTTGCCGCTTCCGTTTGACGCCGCCCAACAGGGGCGTGCGCGAGGCCGCTTGGGACCGGGACGCCTACATCGTTTTATCGGTGGCTTGAATCGGCCGATCTTCCACGGAGAAACTCAGGCCGCCCGATGAACGCAGCAACACTTTGTAGCGCTTGCCCGGCACGAGTTTCTGGAAGGGGGCCTCGCCGTGCGCCGCGCGGATGCCCTTCTTACTGGCCTCTTCGGGATGGTTGGCGTAGTGCCAGAACTTGCTCCAAATTTCGCGCTCGAAGTCCGACGGCTCGCGCCCGGCCCGATACGCGGCTGGCTGAGCGCCCACCGGATCGAGCGGGAAGCCGTCCTTGGGCTGCTGATGCTCGCCAAACACGCGGCGGAACAGACAAAACGACGTCGCCCGAAGCGGATCGGCCACCTCGACCGCCTCGTCGCTGAACTTCACCACCAGGGCGTCGACATAGACCATGTCGCCTTGGATCGTGAACAACCGCGGCTTTTCGATCGGCTTTCCGCTGCCGTCCAGTTCGACGAAACTGAATGTGGTAGTCAAATCCTTGGTTGCCTCCGAGCCTTGCTGGGAAATCACGTCGATCTGGGCCACGCGATGGTCGACCTTGAGCAAGCGCAGGGCCGTGTCCAATCGCTGAATCTCCAACGACTTGGCCTCCAATTCCTTGTTCAAGGCAGCGATCTGTTGGCGGCTGGTTTCCAAGTCGTTTTGCAGGGCCTGGACTTGGGCCTCCCGTGCGGCGAGCCGGGCTTCGATCGCCCGCTGCTCGAATTGCGCCCGCATAACATACCAGCCCACCGCGCCGAGGATTGCCAATAGCGCCAGCGAAAGCAGGAGGCCAACCACTTGGCTGATGGTGGAAAGGATTTTCATGCTGAACCCTCCCAGGACGCTCCCGATCAAAAAGGCGCCCGATTATTCTTCGCCCCGCGACGCTTTGGAAGACGGCTCCGCCGCCTTTTCGCCGCTGAAGGTGCGACCGCCGAGTCGGGCCACGAGGCTTTCGCAGAGGACCACGATGTCCTCGGTGCAAAACCACTGTTCGATATTGTCGGGCAAAAGGATCGTGGCCGAGGGGGGAAACTCCTCGTCGGGGCCGTGCCAGATCAACTGAACGGCTACGCGTGGGAAGACGTCAAAGTGATAGGCCGCGTCGCCGCCTTGAGCGGGTCGGGCGCAAAGCCCCTCGGCCGCGCGGCAGAGCGAATCCCGTTGGCGTCCCGCCGTGGCGCACAACCGCCGTAGCACCCGGGCCTCATACACGCTGGCGTAGCCGCGGCCGGACGCCAGATCGGCAAAGGTGATCGAGGGCGGTCGCGGCTCGGGCCGGAGGGCCACCGCAAGGTAGTGCAGGGCCAACACCTGCCAGGCGACCTGGACTGGAACCCCGTTCGACGTCACCACCCGGCCACTGCTCAGATCGACCTCGAACACATCGTCGAGCACGGGTAGCCGCCACAGGGCACCACACGCCTGGGCGCCGAGCCATGCCAACTGCTCGGGCGTCTGCGGGCGCAAGGCTTCGACGGCCCGCTGGACCGCGACGCGATAGTTCTCCTGCGGCGGAGGCTTCGGAAAGCCCGGGCTCGGCGATTCGAAGTTCATGGCCGGAACCAACACGCGAATCGATCGCCGCGAATCGCCACAAGGTCACAACCGGCGGCCTTTGTGCGGAGATCATGATTCACTTCGTCTTTTACGCTATGCAAGCCCCTTTTGCATCTTCCATGCCTTGACGAATTCGTCGCTATAGAGCTGTTTGCCCAACAGGACCTCCGCGGCAATCATGGCCTCGATGAGTTCGGCGTCGGCGGCGTCGAGGATGGCGGCGTCCAATCCGGCGGCGAGGGCCATCACCAGATAGGTCCGGTTCAACAGGTGGTTCAACAGGCACTTCTGGCTGACGTTAGACAAGCCGATGATGAACTTGGGCGGGGGATCGTTGACCAGGGCGAGCTGGCGGATCGCCTCGATGGAGTGGACCTGCTGTTTATGGGCGACGTTGACGGGGAGGATGATGGGGTCGATGTAGATGTCCTCAATGGGAATGCCCGCCTCAACGGCCCCCATAAGGAACGCCGCGCCGCACTCCACACGCTGCTCCACGTTGCCCGGCACGCCCCGCTGGTCCATCGTCAACCCGATGATGCTCGTGCCGTACTTGGCGGCGAGGGGCAGGAGTTTGGCCATGTAGTCGGGGGCGGCGGTGCATGAATTGATGATGAGTTTCGTGCCCGGCAACGCCTCGGCCACGCGCGGCACCACCTGGACCAGAAGGTCGGCCTTGGCGCTGTCCAGCGAGAGCGGTTTGTCCGTGATCTCGTGGACGGTCTGGGCGAGCCAGACGAAGTGTTCCACGGCGTCGCCTTTGGCCGGGCCGACGTTCAAATCCATGACGTCGGCCCCACCGTCGAGCTGCGCCTTGGCAAGCCTTTGGATGACGCTTTTGTCCCGTTCCACAATCGCCGTGCGCACGTCGCGATACATGCCGTTGATGCGTTCGCCAAAGATAATCATCGCTAAGTTCCTCCCCGTCGCAAAGATGCTGAGAATGGTTTCCTTGGAACCGCTACGGACTGAAGGCTACGCCGCCAGCAGGTCGCGGATCAGGCTTCGCACGACTTCCACGGCCTTGATATGGCGAAGAATCAGGAGGTCCGCGCCACCTTGGAGCAGGTCGGCGGCCGTGACGGCTTCCCACGCGGCGCCGCGCACGTGGAGCGGCCCCCAGGCGGCGGCCGCTTCGTCGCCAATCCGCGCCTCCTTCGAACGCCAGGCTTCATAACCGACGTCAAGAATGACAGGCTGGGCCATCAGGCGATCGCCTGCCAGGGCCGCGAGCCGACCTCGCTCGAGAATCGAATACACGTATTCCATACCGTATCCGAGCGAAGCCGTGGTGGGATAGAGCACCAGATCGGTGAGCGGGAATCCGGTGTCGCTGATCAGGATGTTGACCTGCTTCTGCTTGTTGATGTCGCAGGGGGCTAGCGCAATCAGCTTGTGGCGATAGGCTTGCGCCGCGGCGGCCAAGGTGCGATATTCCGTTTCGGTACAGGCGCCAAGCAAACAATTTTCGCCTTGGGCCGCTTCGGCCACCTTCGGCATGACTCGCTGGTCCTTGGCCGGGACATCGCAGCCCCAGATCACCAAAGGCAGATCGACCGCCTCGAGCACGGCGCGAACGGTGTCGGCGGCTTCCTCCGGCGACCGGTCGCCCTCCTCGGGATGTGTGCTCACGAGGCGGAGGTTGATCAAATCCGCGCCAAGCTCCTTGGCGCGGCGGGCCCAGGCGGCGGGGTCCGACCAGACGTCGCCGTAAATCTCACGGAGCGGTTCAGGCCAATCGAGCGGGGCCTTGTCCAGCACGTCCAAGGCGATCGCCGGCGGATGGGGCGTTTCGCCGTCGAAGCTCAAGAAGGGGATGCCCGTCTCGCCGCCGATGGTCACCGTCCGCCCTCGCGTTCCGCCTTCGGCTTTGGTCGCCCCGATGGTCACCGTGTTGACGCGGCCCGACCATTTCTGCTTCACGTCAGGAATTGCCATGGAAGTCCTCCTCGAGGTAGGTTGCTATGGTCTGTCGATCGAATTCTGGCCATCGCGGCAATCGGCCGCCGCGCTCAGCTTTCATGTCATCCCTGGTTGGGCGTGGCGGAACCATGCCATGCAGCTACCGAAGTGTCAGCCCTTTCGGCCCACATCATCCCCCCACGACCGCAATTTCTCAAGGGTCTTCACCACGCCACGCATGGCGACGAGTGCCGGGGCATCGGCCGGAAGCGACATCACATCCCGCCCCACCGCGCCGGCTTCCTCCACCGTGTCGTCCTGAGGGACATCGGGAAGCCGCTCGCCGCCCAAAAGCAGCAGCTCCTGCTGGACCTCCTTCGGCAGTCCCTGGGAGCCGACGCGGTTGACTAGCGTCATCCGCTGACGGACGCGGATAGGCAATTCACGGGAAAGATCGAGGATGCGTCGCGCCGCGCGAAGCGACGGCATCGTGGGATTCATCATCACGATCAAGGCGTCCACGTCGTTGGTCGTGCGGCGCGAGAGGTGCTCCATCCCGGCTTCGTTGTCCACCACGACGGTACGATAGTTCTTGGCGAGGTTGTCCAAAGCGTTTCGCAGGAGGTTGTTTACCGCGCAGTAGCAGCGTGGTCCCTCGGGCCGGCCCATGGTGATCAGGTCGAAGCCATCGGCCTCGGCGATGGCCTTTTGGAGTTCGTCGCCCACGACACGGACGCGTCCGATCCCGCTGGGGGGCGAGCCCTCCGGCGACGAGCCTTCCTCACGGATTTCCGCCAGCGGTTTGCCCGGCTCGACGCCCAAGGCCTCGGCCAGATTCGAGTTGGGGTCGGCGTCCACGGCCAGGACCGGGCCGGCGCCCAAGTCGCGGAAGCAACGCACCAACAAGGCGCTCAGGGTCGTTTTTCCGATACCCCCCTTTCCAGCAACCGCGATGGAAAGCGTCACGACGCACCTCCCCTCTTGCAAGCTGCATGGTCCGAGGCCATGGACTTCGCCGCCGCGACGTCCGGGCAGGCGGCTCCGCTGGCCGGATCAGGCACGGACGGAAACTGGCTAAGGTCGGTATGCGGAAGGAAACAGGCGGAGAGAAAATCGTCCATGTATCGCGGATTGACCATCAGTTCCTCGTAAGTAATCCGTTCCCGGATGCGGTACATCTCGGCCATGGTCTGTTCGTTTAACATGGCCAGCTTCGCGCCCGCGACCGAGCTGTTGCCGATGAAATGGACGCGATCTCTCGGCAAGTCGGGCAGCAGGCCGATCGTCACGCAGTTGGCCACATCGAGTTTGTTGCCGAAGGCCCCGGCGATATATAGGTGCTGAATGTCGGCGAAGGAAAGGCCGACGGAATTGACCAGGCACGCCGCCGCCGCGTAGATCGCGCCCTTGGTGCGGATGAGGTTCTCCACATCGGCTTGGGTGATGACAACACCGCGGGGATTGGCGGCCTCCGCTGGCGGAACGAGGATGAACTCGGGCCGATCGTCCTCGGACGAAGGTCGGAATCGGGAGGGGCAGCGATCCACTTGGAAACGGCCGCTGCGATCAACTAGACCGGCGAGAAACAATTGGGCCAAGGCGTCGATCATCCCCGTCCCGCAAATCCCCACGGCCCGGCCCCCGTCGATCGTGCTCACCGACACGCGGTCGCCGTTCGGGGAAATCCGTACCGTGTCGATGGCGCCACAGGCAGCGCGCATGCCGCAGGCCACCGACCCACCCTCGAACGCCGGACCCGCCGACGCGGCGCAGGCAACCAGGAAATCCCGGTTGCCGAGTACGATTTCGCCGTTAGTTCCCAGGTCGATCAACAGCGAGACCTCGTCCGCCAGATACATGCCCGAGGCCACGATTCCCGCCGTCACGTCGCCGCCCACGAAACTGCCGATCATCGGCAGGGTATAGAGGATGGCGCGGGGATTGACGCGGATGCCGATCTCGGCGGCGCGCACGGGGGGAGGGCAGGCGGCCGCAGGCGTGAAGGGCGAGAGGCGGATCAAGTCCGGTTCCAAACCCAAGAGGAAGTGCAGCATCGCCGTGTTTCCGGCGGCCACGATGCACTGGATTTCGCCACGGCCGATCTGGGAACGTTGTTCCAAGTCCTGAATCAAGGTGTCGATGTCCTTGACGATCGCCCGCTGAAGGTCCTCGCCGCCGTGCGGCTGCCGGGCGTGGTTGATCCGCCCGATCACGTCCGCGCCGAAGGTAAGTTGGGAGTTGTACTTGGCGGCAGCCTCGCGCGTCGTTCCGCGGACCAGGTCCACGAGATGGGCGACGACGGTCGTGGTGCCAATGTCCAAGGCCAGGCCGAAGTTCCGCCCCGACGTGTTGCCTGGCTCCACCGAAAGAACTTCGAGCACCGGGCCGCGGACCCCGACGGTGGCCGTCACCCGGCCGTTCCAGCTCCATTGAACCCTACCCCGCTCGCGGACCACCTTACGGAGCACGCACGGCAACTGCCGGCTGACCTTCAAGCCCATCTGAAGCGGAGTCTGCCGATCCCTCGCCAGGGCCCCGAGCAATCGCTCTTGATCCGCCGTGGGATCGTCGAGGGTTGGTTCCACAAGGGTAAGGAAGACTTTCTTCACCACGGGGTCGAGATGCGGGGCAGGCGCCGCCGTTTCACGAAGCGTGAAATCGCGGAAACGCTCGCTGTCTTCTCCTCCGATGCCCACGTACCCGCTCAGGCGGGACTCCGGCGGAACCTCGACCACCAAGTCGCTTCGCGGAACGACCTGGCAGGCCAAGACATAACCACGGCGGATCTCTTCGCGGGTCAAGAATTCAGTCGATTCGCCCTCGACCTCTCCCTCGCGCACGATAAGGCGACACTTGCCACAGGTCCCCTCCCCGCCGCAAATCGCACCGACATAAACATTGGCGCGGCGCGCGGCCTCCAGCAGGGTTTGGCCGGCGTTGATAGAAATTTCCTGATCGTCAGGAAGAAAATGGATGCGAAAACTAGACACGGTTGGAGGTCAAGGCCATGATTTGGGACCGGCGCCGTACAATCCCACCGGGAAGAATGGTCCGCTTAGGTGGGACGGCGCCCCGCTGGCCCCACCGCACGGTCGCCACGGGAATTGAACCGACAATCACGCTTTCCATTGCTGCTTTTTCAAATAAGTGGGAATGCCGGAGGCTTCCTTGGGCCCGATTTGGACCTTCCAGCCCGATTCGTCCTCGACCCCAGCCGACAATACAGCTACAAATCCCGGCAGGACAAGCGTCTTATGCGGGATCTTGGAATCGACGTCCGCCTTTTTCATGGCCTTGGTGATCGTATCGGCGTTGAACTTGTCCGACGCCCAGGCCGTCAGCACGGAGGTGCCCTCGGTATCCACGGCCAAAATGTAAGCCGGCACGCGGCTCGCCTCGACTTCGCCTTCCACCGAATAGTAACTGAGCGAAAAGTTGGTAGTCACCAACAGAGGAGAATCGGGACCGACGGCGCCCACCGAATAGAGCTTCGGTTCCACGGCCACGGGCTTTTGCGGGTCCGTGTAGATGTCTTGCCGCGTGGTGAAAATGGGTAGCAACTGCCAGGGTTCGCGGGCGTCGGTGATCACGATGCCCGCGTATTTCGCCACGTAGATACTGGCCTCGGCGGCCTGCATCGTGGGGTCCAAGCTCGCGGTCACGGCGAGAGCAGGATACCCCAAAGGCCGAAAGTTCTTCAAGGCCAAGCGACGGATCATGGTGAGGGCCTCGACCGTGGCCTTCACGGTCCGCGTGCCCGGATCCAGCACGATCTCCTCCACGCCGGCGGCCTGAATCTTGCCCGTCACCTCCGCCAAGGCTTCCACGCCGTCGGCTCGGACCGCCAAGGGGCACTTTTCATCCTTGGCGACTCGGGCGGCTGTTTCGGCCTGAGCCGGGTCGGTGATGTACAACAACGGGCGCTGTCCAGAAACTGCCGCCGCCGCGCGGCGGAGATGATCGGCCTTGGCCGACATCAAGACGCAGGCCATACCCGAATTCTCGGCGACCAGTTTCACCGCCTTCTCGAACCGGGCCGCGTCGCCCGATTCATTGTCCACCGCGATCAGGTTCACCTTGAATCGCAGCCCCACCCGCTCCAACACCATCGTGCCGATGGCCTTGGCCTGCTCGGCGATGGCGGCATCCTCGGCACGATCGGAGATTCGCACGGCGATGGCGGTAGGACGATGGAACTTCTCTTCGTGGCGGTAGAGCTGAGTCTCGTTGCCGATCTTGATCTCGTTCTCCCCGACGCCGATGGTCACCAATTGAATCGGCGGGCGCGAGGCCGACTCCAGTGCGGCGGACGCCTCGGGGGTAATGTGCGGACACTTGTCGAGCCCCACTTGTTTCACCGCCACCTTCATGGCGAAGGCGAGGCAGGTGGGAAACCCGCAATCTTTGCAGTTCGTCTTGGGCAAGTGTTTGTAGATTTCGATCCCGGTGAGAGCCATGGTTCGTCCCTCGTCAGCGGTCGTTGGGGCGTCGTGGTTGGAAATCTCCAGGTGGAGCGACTCATGTTTCGTTGTCTAGCGTTATCCGATCAGCGGCGCCATGGCCAAGGCCGGGTGGCCCTTGCTCTCCGCAAAAGCGGCCACCTCTTCTTCGGTCAAGGCGTCGTCCTCGGTCGCGATTTTATCCAGAAGGTCAGGTTCGCCGATCCGATCGGCCTCTTTCTGGAGCCGTTCACGGATTGCTTCCTTGAGGGCCTTGGGCATCCAAACGATCCGCCGAATACCGCCGTCGGCGGCGAGGAATTTCGGGCTGGAGAGATAAAGCCGTCCCACGCCGACGAAACCCGGGGTTTGGGCCCCCCCGCCAGTCACCGAAGCAAGATCGCCAAACGTCATGCCCGACGGAGTCGTGCCCGAGTATTCCCGATTGACCACCATCACACCATTGGCCAGGGGCAACGGCGCGACAATGCACTCGAAACAGCCGCAACTGGTCATCGGAGCCTCCAGCAGGCTGTAAGCGCAGAAGCGTTCGATCTTGCGGTTCGAATATTGATAGACGAACTTGTTGACCCCTTCCCACTCGCCTTTCTGCGCGTCGATGGTGCGACCTTTGGCGATAGGCTGATTGGGACCAGTGGGATTGATTTCGTAGTTCGCCCGCCCGTCCAGCCAGTTATACGCCCCGCACAATCCCAGCCGCTGCGGCGTGATCACGCAAACGTGGTCGGGGGCGTAGCTCTGGCAGATCGTGCAACTGTAGAACGTGTCCACCGATTCATCGGTCAGGCCGGCGATGCGGTCGTCACGAATCCGGAAGGCTTCCCGGGCCTCGGCCACTTTGGCCTTGACGACTTCCGGTTTTGTGGAAATGTGGACAGCCACCTTGTCCACGATGCCGCCGTATTCGTCGTGCATTTTGGCGTGGAGAATCGTTCCCAGATGCTTCAGGCGGAACCCAGCCTGGTAGGCCTTCTTGCTGATGCGGCACCAGATCTGATCGCGCTGGCCGGTGTGCATGAAGCCCATGGCGTGGCTGGTCCAACGATGGATTTGTCGCTCGAGAATGCCCTCGAAGTCACGGTGCATTTTGCGTCCCGCCACGAGCACCTCGATCGATAAAGGCATGGCCCCGCCCTCGGGGACGGTATCGATGTCGGGTCCGTCCAGCACGATCTCGCCGTCCTGGATCGTACTGCCGTCGACCATGTGGACGTATTCCACGGCGTCGGAATATTTATAACCGAACTGGACTTGCATGTCCTCCTTGCGCACGCGTTCGCCCTCGAAGGCCGCGGCATAGCCCACGGGAATATCGATCTTCTCGACCTTGACCTTCACCGCCCGCGTGTCGATGCAGGTGGGCACGAGCTTTTCGTAATCCGTCTCGACGACCAATTCCTCGCGCACGGTGACGCCGGTCGGGCGGATCTCCGGCGTGGTCTTCGAGTCCGAGATTACCGGATAGCCCAAAAGGATGGCGCCGGCGCCCATGGCGTACCAATCATCGGGAATCTCGCCGAAGGCGATGCCGAAGGCATGGATGCGGCGCTTCGTATAATCCAGGCACTTGCGCCATTCGCCGCGCTTATGGTTCCCGAACGTCAACGCGCTGCGGATCGACCAATTGAGCACATAGATGCCGTCCAGGGTGTCGGGTCCCACAGGCACCACATATTGATCCCAACACTCCTTGAGCGGAGCATCCTCTTTCAGCACCCCGCCCTCGTACATCTGTTCGCGGGCGGTTTTACCCCCGCGATTCGCGCAGAGGAACACGAGGATGCTGCGCTTTTGCAGCTCGCGCACGGTGTGGACCGCGATTTCGGTGGTGGGGGCGGGACCGAGCAGCAGCGCGAACCCAGGCATGCGGCCGTCGACCAATTGGATGCCCAATTCGCGCATGATCGTGTCGGAGATGAACCCTTGCCAGCCGGGCGGCATGGTGAATCCATTGACGGTCCGCAGGGCAACCAACACTTCCTGGGCAAGCATGGTTGCAGCCCCGGCGTCCAACCCGTCGCCAAGGTAGGGGAGCCAGAGTTCGTCGGAGGGGATGGGTTTGAGCAACTCCCGAGCGTGCTGGACTTGGGCCCGCAAGTCGCCAATGGTCTTCGCCTCGAGCCCCATCAAGGCGTAGGACATCGGCAGGTAGTAAGCCGTTTGTCCCGGCCAGCCCACCGGCTTATCGGTTCCGTGCTTGGCAATCGCCTCGTCCAGCTCTTGTTCAGCCCTTTTCACCCATTCGTGGGCTCCCCGAATGACCTGCGTGAATACCTGCTTGGACATCAATGCCTCCGAATCGTGAACGTTTGGATCGCGATGACCATCGTGATACCGATTTAGTCTCTCCGGACCGACCGCTGCTGGCCATCGGTCCCCGACGCCGCAGGTTCATGGTAGCGCGGCGTTGGGAGCGTCGCCGTCAATTCCTGTGCCAATTCCTTTCTCTTGCAGCGAGAGCAGTGTACCTCATCCTGGAGCAGTTCGACAACCGTGGGGCCGCCGCGTTGGGCCATGGCCCGCGCGGCCAATTCGCTGGCCAGGGGTTCGCCGCAGCGGGCGCAACGACGGAGCTTGACGCGGGTCTTGAAGGGCGAAATTTCGACTTCCGTGGGATGGAAGCGGACGACGATGGTGCCCACAGGGCAGATGGCCGCGCAGGCCCCGCAGCCGATGCAATCCTCCGAAGCCAAGCGGAACGGCGCGGCCACGGCCCGCTCCACCCCCCGCCCTACCAAGGAAATGGCCGAGGCCCCGATCCGCTCCTCACATACCCGCACGCACAACCCGCACAAAATGCAATTCCGTTGCGATTCCGTGACTTTGGGATAGGGAGTGCCGAAAACCCCCATCCGCGCGGCCAGTTCGCGGAGTTCGGGGCTGTCGGGCGAGCGGGCAAGCATGAGCTGGATCACTCCTTGCCGATCCCGAATCGCCCGCTCCGATTGTACCCGAACCGTTAAATCGCCGCGTACGGGATAATTGCACGACGTGACCACCTGCCACCAGCCGCCGCGGTCGATCTCCACCACGCATAAACGACACGCGGCATAAGGCTCCAACGCGGCGTGGTGACAAAGAGTGGGGATCCAAATTCCGTTGCGCCGGGCGACTTCGAGAATTGTCTCGCCGACCTGCGCCGGACACGCTTTTCCGTCGATGGTTACGGTGGGCATCGTTCGACAACGCCGTTGGTTGGTTCTTTCGTTCCCCGCATCATCGGCCGCTGATAGACCGGAAGGCAACCCTTGCCCGCCCGCGGCCTGCGGTGATTTCCCTGCTACACCTTCATCACCCCCGCGAAGGGGCAAACCTCGAAGCACGTTCCACAATGGGTGCATCGCACCTGGTCGATCACGTGCGGTCTCTTCCGCTCGCCGGTGATTCCGTGTATCGGACACTTCTTCGCGCAAAGGCCGCAGCCCCGACATGTCTCTTCATTGATGACATAGCGGAACATCCCTGCGCAGACCTTCGCGGGGCAGTGTCGTTCGTGGATATGCGCGTCGTATTCTTCTTGGAAATATCGGATCGTAGAGAGCACCGGATAGGCAGCCGTCTTGCCGAGGGCGCACAAAGCGGTGTCCTCCAAAAGTTCCGCCAGCGTGCGGAGCGACTGCAAGTCGTCGGGCCGCCCCTTGCCGCGGGTGATGCGATTAAGGATATCGAGCATCTGAGCGATGCCCTCGCGACACGGGGTGCATTTACCACAGGATTCCTCTTTCAGGAACTGGATGAAATACCGCGCCACGCTAGGCATGCAGGTCTCTTCGTCCATGACGATCATCCCGCCCGAGCCCATCATCGACCCCAGCTCCGTCAAGCGGTCGAAATCCACGGGCTCGTCGAGATATTCGGCGGGGATGCAACCGCCCGACGGACCGCCCGTCTGCACGGCCTTAAACCTCTTGCCGTCGCGGATGCCGCCGCCGATGTCGTAAATGATCTGCCGCAAGGTCATGCCCATGGGCACTTCCACCAGCCCCGTGTGGCGGACCTTGCCCACCAGCGAGAAGACTTTGGTGCCCTTGCTTTTTGCGGTGCCCATCGAGGCGAACCAGTCGGCCCCGCGGAGGATGATCGCGGGAATGTTGGCCCAAGTCTCGACATTGTTCAACAGCGAGGGCTTGCCGTGCAGGCCGCTCTCGACGGTGTGAATATATTTGGCGCGGGGTTCGCCGGGGCGGCCTTCCAGAGATGCCATGAGGGCGGTCGACTCGCCGCACACGAACGCCCCACCGCCGCGATTGATTCGGATGTCGAAATCCAAACCGCTCCCCAAAATGTTTTGCCCCAACAGGCCCAATTCCCGGGCTTGGTTGATGGCGATCGTGAGGTGTTCGACCGCCAAAGGGTATTCGTTACGCACGTAGATGTAGCCTTGGGTCGAGCCGATGGCATAGGCGCCAATGATCATCCCCTCGATCACCGCATGAGGACACCCTTCCATGAGCGAGCGGTCCATGAAGGCGCCCGGATCGCCTTCGTCGCCGTTGGCGATGACATAGCGTGGCTCTCCGTGCGCGTCCCGCGCGGAACGCCATTTCTTGCCTGTAGGAAACCCCCCGCCGCCGCGCCCCCGCAGGCCCGAACGCGTCACTTCGTCGATCACCTGATCTGGTGTCATCGTGTCCAGCGCCTTGGCCAGCGCGGCGTAGCCGCCATGAACCAAGTAGTCGTCGATCGAACGCGGATCGATCACCCCGTTCATGGCCAGGACCACCCGCTGTTGGGCGCGGTAAAACGGGATTTCCTCAGGCGTTTTGGCAACGCGACCGTTGGCCTCGTCCTGATACAAGAGGCGTTCCAGCAAACGTCCACCGATCACCGATTCGCGCCAGATTTCGGGGACGTCTTCCTCTTTGACATTGGAATAGAAGAGGTTTCCCGGATCGACGACCACGATCGGGCCGCGTTCGCAAAAGCCGTGGCAGCCGGTACACTTTGCACCAATCACGGAAGTAGCATCGTCGGACTGGCGGGCGGCCTCCTGGAATCGCTCGAAAACCCTGATCGCCCCCTTGGCCGTGCAGCCGGTCCCCAGGCAAATCCGCACTTGTTTGGCATTGGGGTCGCGTTGCTTCCGCAGCTCTTCGCGCAACGCCTCCAAATCCCGCGTAGATTCCAGCCTGACGGTCGTCGTGCTCACCGCGATTTACTCCTGTTGCAGGCGCAGGGAAGCCTTCAGTTCCGCGAACACCCCTTCGCCTCGCCTTCGACCTGATCTCCCAGGGGAGCTTCGCCCGCGGCCACCAGACGAAGCATGTCGACCGCCTTGTCGACGCTGAGGTTGCCGTAATACTGACCATCGACCACCATCACCGGGGCCAAAGCACAGGCTCCCACGCAGTTGACCGGCGAGAACGTAAACTTCCCATCTGGCGAGGTCCCCCCGGCTACCAGCGAAAACTCCTTTTGCAGCGTATCCGAAATCTGGCCGGCGCCTTTCAGAAAGCACACCGTTCCCATGCAAAGCTGGATCGTGTGTTCGCCTTTGGGCGCTAAACGGAACGAGGCGTAGAACGTGGCGACGCTATATATCCGTGCCAGCGGCACCTGAAGCGTCCGCGACAATTCCTTCAGCTCCGCCTGCGGCAAATAGCCGCACTGGGCCTGAATGTCCTGCATCATGGGAATCAACATATCTGGATCGCCGCCATAGCGGTCGACAATCCGAGCGACGTTCGGGGTTTCTATTTCAGCCATCATCAAGTTCTCAATAGTACTCGATTTCCACTTCCTTGCCTTTACGTCGCAGTAGCTCGGCGAGGACTTCGATGACCTGGGTCTTCAGACTGAGGTTTCTCGGCAGCTTGGGGTTTTGATGAGCCGGATTCATGGCCCGGCCCACGATCACTTTCACCGCATCCGCCTCGTAGAGCAAGTCCACCAGTCGGCTGGCCCCGTCGGGCTTGAACTTCCAAGGCTCGCCGGGGGCATCCTCGCGGATGATCTCCAGGGCCTTGGTGACCGTCAAGGTACCCTCGGTCACAAGGTCGATCCCCTGGATCCTGCCGATGGGCGGGACGGACTCGGTCCCTGTTTCCAAATCGACGTCGATCGGGCAACCAAGGAATCGGGCGACGATCCTGGCGGTCGTCCCACCGCAGACCACGCGGCGTCCTTGTGCCGACATCAAGGCCGCGACCACCTGCGCGTCGCTCTGCTTCTCCACCGGCGGACCGATCAACATGGTCAACATCCGCTTGCGACGGACCTTGACCACCGCGATGCTCACGTCGTCGCCCGGCGGTCCCTCGTACAGGTGCTCGACCACACAGGCGAGCTTCGCCGCCAACCCCTCGGCGGAAAGGGCATCGTGGACGTGGTTCTCCACATAGGCGACCAGGGCCTCCCAGCCCCACCCCAAGGGGTAGGCCCCACCAATGCCCGCATTCAATACCCCATCCGAAACCAGCACGAGCCAGTCGCCGCATTGGAGTTGGAAACCGTAGTGGAAAACGTGTTTCCCGCCCACGTCGTGTTCGTCGGCATCCAAGGGCTGGGCCTTGGCGCCCCGGATGAGCAACGGCGGCGGATTGTCGTACACCACGAACTGGGCCGATCCCTCGGACGACAACTGGCCGATGCTGAACGTACTGTAGGCGATCTTCCGCACCCGGCACATGGGCAGGGTCTCGGACACGGTTCGAAAGACTTCCTCCATCGGCAAACCGCCGTCGAGCATTCGGATGGCGATGCGGGTGGTGAGCGTGGAGAGGATGCTCGCCTTGACGCCGCTGCCCAGCCCGTCGGATAGAACGAGCGTGGCCGTGTCTGGCTTCAAGGTGAACTCGACGCTGTCGCCGCACAACTCCTCTCCCCGTTTGTTGATTTGCTTCAGTCCAAACTCATAGTAGACCTTCACGCCGTCCGCTCCAGATGGAACAGGTCGGTGAGCTTGGCCAAGAGGACTTTGGTTTCGGCCGTCGTTTCGCCCAGAAGACCAGCGATCTCCTGCGCGGTTTGCATTTGGCGACGAATGACTTCCTGGGCACGGGCCAAGGTTTCGCGTTTGACTTGCAAGAGTTCAGCCCGGGCCCGCTCCTCCTCCGTGGTATCGACGAATATCCCGCAGTAGCGGTCGCTCCCCTGGATAGCGAAAATCCCTGCCCGGTAATGTACCCCAAGGGGAGGCACATGGCCCCGGACCGAAACCTGGCCCTGACTGGCAATGGCCCGCTCAAAACAATCTGAATTGAGGAACTCCGATGCCTTGCGGCCTGTCAAGTCCCCATCTCCGGTGGCAAACATCCGGCGGAAGGCGGGGTTGACGAAGCGGATCCGGGCCTCGCCATCGACCAACAGGATGCCGTTGGGCGTATGTTCGAGGATGGAGTACAAGTCCAACGCTTCCTGCCGTATCATGCAAGTTCCTCCGCCGTTGTCCGGTCTCGTTCCTTCGCTTCAAGGAGCTTTTCACGCAACGTTTTTTCTGCGTCGTCCACAGTCGCGCTGGAAAAGTTCTCTTCGTTGAATTTCCAGTTTACTCCCTCCGAACAGCGTTCCAGACAGAACGATCCCACCAACGCGACATCCTCGCTAAGCCCCTCGGCTTGCAAAACTTCCGCGAATCGCTTGAGGACGGCCCGGGATCCGCGAACATGGCATGAGCTTCCCACGCAAACGGTCACGGTGACGGGCATTTGCGGCCCTCCGGCTGACAAGGCGACCGCCCGCTTTCCTGCAATTCGAAATTGGCCCTCCTACTCGCGGCCATCCACAAACCCGGCTAGAGCGGCCATGGCGGTCCGAACCCTCGCCTTCTTGGCCCCTTGATCGACGTCTTCGAAGCTCAAGGCCGAGACGGGACAGGCGGACACGCAGGCAGGAGCCAGCCCCTGGGCCAAGCGGCGTTCACAGAGGTCGCACTTCAGCACGACCTTGCCGCTGCCCAGCACGGTTCCACCGGCTGCGGAAATCAAGCGAACGACGCCGAACGGGCAGGCCTCAACGCAAAACGCGCAGCCGATGCATTTCGATTGATCGGCCCGGACTGGTTCCATCGGCCCTTGACGCGAAAGCGCCCCGGTGGGGCAGACCCTGACGCATGGCGCGTCATCGCAATGCCGGCACTGAAGCGGTACGGCCAGCCCCCCGGCCGACTCGATATAGATCCGCGGTTTCGCGGCCTTTTCGGCGATTACTTCCGCGAGGTCCTCGGTCGAGGCATGGGCCATGGCGCAGGCCAGCTCGCAACCCCGACACGCCAAACATTTCCTGGGATCAGCGACGATGCGTTTCACGGTCGAATCCTCTCATGCTGGGGAGCGGCAAGCTGAAAGTTCCCGGGCCGATCCAACCCGCGAACGCAGCACGTTTTCGCCGCCTCCCGATTCCTTTTAGCTTCCCGCTCCCACGGCCTCCAAGACAACGGAGCGGGCAGCGGACTCTTGGTCCACCGTCTTCGGAGCATAGGGCACGTCGTACATCGGCCCCGGGAGCCCCAACTCGCGACGCTTCAGGTCGATGTGGTCGATCATCAAGTGGGCGGCCTTGATGGGATCGGCCTCGAAAGCCCAGGTGGCCCCGAAGTGCTTTTCCATGGTCTTCGTCAAGAACTCAGTGACCATCGGGCTTCCCTGGACGGGCAGGGGTTGGCCGATGACGACGAAGATGCCACTGGCCACGAAGTACATGCCGATGGCAATGGCCTTTTCGCTCATCCACTCCGGAGCGGCGCCGGCCACCGGCAGCTTGTCGAACGAGGTGCCGATCCCGCCTTCCTTCACCATTTCCGCACAAGCGGTAAGGATGCGCGAGTTGTCCACGCAAGAACCGACGTGAAGCACAGGCGGGATGCCCACCGCGCGGCAAATTTCCTGGAGGCCTTTGCCGGCGAATTTCGAGGCTGCCTCCGGCGTGAGGAGGCCCGCCTTGGAGCAGGCGATCGCGCTGCACCCGGTTTGAACGACGAGCACGTCGTTGCGAATCAGCTCTTTGACGAGTTCAACGTGGCAGTTATCGACCGGGAACCGCGGATTGTTACAGCCGACCACCCCAGCCACGCCACGGAGCCGCCCCGACTGAATCCCATCGTTGAGCGGTCGGTAGCTGGGACGATACCGCCCGCCGAGAATTTTGTGAACGACTTCCGTGGTGAACCCCGCCACGAGCTTTTCTTCTACCCGCGGTATCTTCACCTTGGCGCGGTCCCGGTTGGGATAGTTCTCGATCGCCAAACGGATGATTTCCTTGGCCGTTTCGTAGGCTGCGTCCTCGTGGAACTCGATATGGACGGCCCCTGGGAACTTCGCTTTGGGACTGGTGGAAACGACTTTCGTGTGGAAACAGTTTTGCAGTTCGGCCAGGGCGGGAAAGACGCACTGCACGTCGATCAACATCACGTCCACGGCGCCGGTCGCCACGGCAAGTTCTTGTTGGAGGAAATTCCCTGCGATGGGGACGCCGTGCCGCATCAGGATTTCGTTCGCCGTGCAGCAAATGCCAGCAAGGTTGATTCCCTTGGCCCCCTTGGAACGGGCCAAGGCGAGCAACTCAGGATCGCTCGCCGCGGCGACGATCACGTCGGAAAGCGTGGGCTCGTGGCCATGCACGAGGATGTTCACCTCGTCCTCCTTGAGGACCCCGAGATTCACGCGGCTCCGAAGGGGATGGGGCTCGCCGAAGAGCACGTCGGAGACGTCGCTGGCGATCATCGACCCTCCCCAACCATCGGCCAGCGCAGCCCGCGCACACGTCATGATGATGTGTTCCGGGTCGTTGTCCACGCCGACCGTGGTGCTGTGCAGAGCTGTCACAATCTCGCGATCGATCCCCCGCGGGCTGGCGCCGACGGCTTCCCAATTTTTCCTTTGCTGTTCCGGGGCGCGGGCAAGATTGAGCAACGTGCCCTCCTGCCGTCCGAACTCCGCAAGGAACAACGCACCAAGGTCCTTGGCGATCGCTTCGTCGCTTCGTCCGTCACGAGGGATTCCAAATTCATCGGCTAAGGCATGCAGCTTCTCGCGGCCACGGATCTTGTAGACATCCGACTTGCCCTCCGCCGCCAACAGCAAAGCGTGGACCACCTCGCGGCCGTGATCGCTGTGGGCCGCCGAGCCGGCGCAGATGTGCTTCAACAAGTTTCGGGCCACGATCGTATCAGCCGTTGCCCCGCAGATGCCCTCGCGGGCCCCATCGCCGAAGGGGTCGATCCGGCAAGGACCCATCAGGCAGTTCCGGCAGCAGATCCCCAACTTGCCGAAGCCGCACTGAGGCTCCTGAGCCTCCAGCCGGTCCCAGGCCGTTTCGATGCCGGCCTTCTTCGTGTACTCCCGGATCTCGTTCGTCGCAATATCGATCGAACGCCATTGACGCTCAGTCATGTCCCTCTCCTTTGGAGTCCAACTGCTTTGCCAAAAAATCGCCGATCAAGCGGACCGCGCTGGCGAGGACGTCGTCCTCCAAAAGCACCGGCATTCCATCCAGATCGGCCCGAACCAAGCGATCACAATAAGGAATCGTCCCAATGATGGGTTGATCGCCAAGGGCCTGTTGAAGCACTTCCCGCTCGTGAGCATCCCTTATTTTGTTCGCCACCACGAACGTACGCCGGATGCCGATTTCGCTGGCTAAAGCGCGGACTCGGGCGGCGGTCTGCACACTTCTCATTCCCGGCTCGACCACGGAAATCATGGCATCGACCCCTCGGGCCGAAGCTCGGCCCAAATGCTCCAATCCGGCCTCCATATCCAGGATCACGTGTTCCGGCACACGGAGCAAGAGGTGCTGGAGCAAGGCTTTCAAAACCGCCCCTTCGGGGCACATGCAGCCCTTGCCGCCCCATTCCACGGTTCCCAGGACCAACAACCGCACCCCGCCAACTTCGACAGAAAAACGATCCGGCAGATCGTCCACTTTCGGATTCAGCGAGTACAACCCGCCCGGCTGATCCTTGGCCCCCGTCCGCTCCAAGATCAGATCGCGCATCCCAGCAATCGGCTCAGGAAGCTGGTGTCCGGGCACCCCTAAGGCACTGCCCAGATTACCGTCGGGGTCCGCGTCGATCGCAATGACCGGCGGCGAGAATCGCGCGAAATGTTGGGCAAGAGCGGCGGCAAGCGTTGTCTTACCCACGCCCCCCTTGCCCACGATGGCCAGCTTCACAGGATAACTCCCACTACGTATCCTGCTGTTTCAGGCATCAGGACCCTCATGGTCCCCACGAACCTGCTGCCCGAAAAGCTCTGGCGTTCCCTGAAATGGCAAACCGGTGGAATTTGAGACCTCAATCTCCTAAGCCACGGTCGCTCAGCCTACCCAGAAACCTCAGTCGTTGCGGCTGCGGATCCGGTACGACTCGGGCGTCACTGAGCTTGATGGGCATCGCCGAGTTCGCACTCGCTCCGCTTACAAGATTCTAGTGAATCGCTGCTGTCTTGAAAACCAGCATTCGCTCCCAAAAGTGGAATCTCGCGAGTTTGTGACATTTTTGTTATCGTTAATTTATGAAAACCAGGCGAATGCCTCGACCATGTGTGAGCTTGAGCGATGTTCGCACTCAGCACGATTGTCCCGCGCACGATCTAACCCCTTAGGCCGCCCAAATTGACGTCTCGTTCGGAGTCCTATGATGAAATGTCCTGGGCAAGATAGTGCGTATTGGCAGGGCGAACGGGTGTTCGAGGTTCCCTGCATGAGATGCGGGGCGAAGGTCGAGTTCTTCCGTGACGAAGTCTCGCGTCGTTGCAGTCGGTGTTCCTACCGTTTGAACAATCCGCGCGTGGCCCTCGATTGCGCCACGTGGTGCGACCAGGCCGAGTCCTGCACCGGCTTGTCGCGATCTCGGATCGCGGCGATTGGACAGGGCGCCCCGGCTCTCGCGGGCAAGCTGATCGAGGCCCTAGAGGAAGCCATGCCCGACAAGCCCGACCTTATCCACCAAGCCCTGTTGGTGTTCCAGCACGCCAGGGAACTGGCGCCCGCCGCGCCCCTCCCGCCCGTGACCTTTCTTTCGGCCGCCCTGCTGCTGGAAGTGAGCGATCGTCTTGCAGCCGCTCCAGGCGCCGCTGGATTAGAGGCCTGCCGCGAGATTCTCGCCCGCGCCGCCTTGGACGAGCCTGCAATCGCGGCGATCGCTACCCTGATCAAGGATTATTGGAAAGACCCCTTGAGTCCGCGACGGGAGATCCAACTTCTTCATGATTCCGTGGTGCTCGCTAAAATGAGCCAAACGTTTGCCGCCGCCGGGCACGATGTGGTCCAGCGTCACATTGAGGAAGCCCTTCGCACCGACCCCGCCCAGAATTGGGCCCGGTCCTTGTTCCTTGTCCGAACCGACGAAGCTTCCGCGGCCAATGGGTAGGAAGTCTTTGGCATTGCCGTCCATCGCTTGGACGGTGCGACAAACTCCCATTTCTTTGAGAGACTCGGCCGATGGCAAAATGCGACACACAATTGTCGCCGCGGGGAACTGAGCGATTCCGAAGTCCGTGGGTTAAGGTACCCGCACGGTGAACTACCCCTTATCGGCCAATGGCCCCCAAGGTTCGATTTGGCGGAGTTTTTTGGCTTGCAAGGCTCGGTAGCAGTCGGGCAAATCGAATCGGGCAAGGACGTTGGGCAAGAAGGAGGACAAGGGCCAAGCGTATTCTTCAGAGCGGGCAACGTCGCTCCACGAGGTCAGGGCGTTTTTGAGTGTCACCTGCACGACGCGCGGGGAGAGCAGAGCGGCGAAGACTGCCGGGAGTGTTCCCCAGCCTCGGGCGGCCAGGTGGACCTCGCGGCACCCCTGTCCACCCAACCAATCGAGCACTCGCAGCAGGTCGTAGGTCTTTTGGCCCAAGTAAGGTCGATCCAACATCAACGCGTGGATGGCGTAGAAAAAGTCGCTGCCGTAGGGTTCGAGGAACGTGTCCTTCCCGCATGTGTCTGGCCGCGATTCGCCGATCCCCCGCACATCGCAGGCGTAGAAGGCGGCCTCGGGCTCGGCCTGGAGCAATTCCTTGACTAGTGGTTCACTGCGGAGCTCCGCGTCGGCCGAATGGTGGGAGACGTAGAGCACTGCCCGCGCCACGCCTTGCGGTGGCCGCGACACGTGCGATTCCGGGCAGAGCAGCGTAACCAAGGCATGAATGCCTGGCTCGGTCTCCACAGCGTAGACGATCGAAAACGGTTTCGGATACCGCCGCCCGCCGATCGGACGCAGGTTGCGATGCTCCGGCACGTCGGCCGGTCGGGGCGGCAGCTTCAAGGTTTCGACCACGGCCTGGACGAGTGTTTCGCCTTCGGCGCGGCGGGTCTTGTCCAGCGCCTCGCAACGGGCCTTGGTAAAGGAAAAAACGCTTCGCGAGCCCAACTCGCTGACCCGGCCGTTGGGCGTACACCAAAGCGTCTCGTCCTTTTCGATGACCAGCTTCGGTTCGGTTTGGGCGTCGGAAATCTTCGTTACCCGGTTGAACCAGCGGTACATCGCCTCGCGGTTCTCCTGGGAATAGCCGTGCGGCGTGGGCCCGATCGCCAGTCCGATGTTGTCCTCGGCTCCCAAAAGTTGATAAAGCCGTTTGAGGCGGGCGTGGGCCTCGATCGCGCCCCGCACGTCGAAATAGTCTTTTTCCTTGGCCAGAATGATGACGGGCTTGGGGGCCATGGCGGCCAGAAAATCGCTATGGTCCAAGCCCAGGGCCAATGCCCGCGGCGGACACTGTTCGGTGTCTGCCGGCAGTTCGTTTTCCATGTTGCGGCGAAACGTGGTGACGAAGCAGGCCGGCGCGGCCATGGTCCACCGCGACTCGACGCCGCACAGCCAGGTGGTCATGGTGCCGCCGCCGCTGTTGCCCGTCACGCCCAAGTGTTTCGGGTCGACCTCCGGGCGACTCAACAGGTAGTCTAGCGCCCGAATCCCGTCCCATGCCCGCCACGTGCCGAGAAATTCGCCCACGAGAAACTGCTGATTGCCGCAGTACAGGTGTTCGCGCACGCTGAGGCCCTCGCCAGGCTTCGTTTTCCATTGCGGATATTGGGTCCGCTCGCCTTGGCCGAGGGGATCGAAGATGAGCACGACATAGCCCATGCGGGCCAACGCTTGAGCAAACGACTGATAGGCCTCGGCCGCCTTGCCGTTGGCCGCATGGCCGCAGGTCCCCACCACGCCAGGGCGCGGGAATCCACCGCCCTTGGGCACGTAGAGATTGCTTGTCACGAGAAAGCCCGGCCGACTCTCGAAGATCACTTTCTCGATAGTGTACTGGTCCCGTTGGACCACGCCGGTGATTCTCGGATTGAGAGGAGTTTTTTCGGGGAAAGGCCCAAAGCACTCCAAGATTTTTTGCCGAACCGTTTGCACGTAGCGCTCGGCGTCGGACTTGGTCTTAAGCTCTTGGCGGACCTTTTCCGCGGCCTGCTCCGCCGCCCGGACTTGGGCGACAAAATATTCTTGCACCATCCGCGGAAAACGATTCAAGGGAAGCAAGTCCGCCGCCGCCTTAGCTGGCGCGGGTTTCTCGGCCGCCGCGAGCGCGGTCAATTCCCCACCAACCCACGACAGCCCTGCGAGACCCGCTCCCGTCGCTTGCAGCCACCGGCGACGGTTGACGTCGGCCAAACCGTTCGTAAGCTCCCCTGGCACTGAATGTCCTGAACACATGATGCTGTCTCCTCGAACCGCCCTCGCGTGAGAAAAGATAGAAAACCGTGCCTTCCCTTCGTCTGTTGCGTAGACTTAATCGATGGTCCCGCGCGTGCCAAGCTCACCGCGCCGGATCGTACCAGACGGGACTCGGCGGCTCAAGAAACGGGCGAAAATTTGCGGGCTTGGAGTGACAGCTTAAGTTTCTGCAAGTTTTCGAAGCCACTGGGCGGTAAACGCAACTCGGTATTCTTGACCGGCATCGTCTAAAAGGCATAATCAACATGGTGAGCGCGGCCTGTCGTGCTGAGCGGAAGCCTTTCATAACGTGGTTGCATTCTCAGCCCCATGAGCATCGACTTCAAACTGCCGGAATTGGGCGAAAATATCACCAGTGGTGACGTGGTCAATGTGTTGGTAAAGCCAGGCGATACGATCGTCGGCAACCAGCCGGTCATTGAACTCGAGACCGACAAGGCGGTGGTTGAGATTGCTTGCCCCCATGCTGGCAAGATTGCCGCAGTCCATGTGACGAAGGGGCAGCGAATTGCGGTGGGGCAAAGCATCGTCACCGTAGAGTCGGAAGACGCCACGTCGGATGGCAAGAATGGCAAGGGAGCGATGGCCTCGCCGTCTGTAGCAGAGAAAGAGAAGGCGTCGGCGGCGGTGGAGAATCGCTCGGTTTCGGGCGTTTCTCGTGCTGCCCCGGTCCAAGCGTTCGCCGGCGCTTCAACAACCCAGACGGCGGCTAGCGAACCGTTGGCGGCGGTGTCGATGGCGTCGGCGGTCGTGTCGTCGCCGTTACCATCTGCGGCCGCCGTCGCCTTGATCCCGGCTGGGCCGCAGGCCCGGCGACTGGCCCGGGAATTGGGGGTGGACCTGCGTCGCGTGCAGGGGACCGGGAAGCACGGCAGGATCACGCCGGAAGACGTGCAAGCCGCGGCCAGCGCGGCTACTGTGGAATCCGCGGCGATCGTCGAAAGCGTGGTTCCGCCTGGCGAACCTGGGACGGACGCCTGGGGCCCGGTGCGTCGCGAGCGGATGTCGCAGATTCGCCGTACTATCGCCGCACGCATGGCCGAATCGGCCCGAACGATTCCCCACGTCACCAATTTCGACGATGCCGACATCACCGAACTGGAGCGGCTCCGCAAGGGCGTGCCCGAGGGATTCCTGGGGCCAAAGATCAAACTTACCACGATGCCCCTGGTGATGAAGGCGGTGGCCTTGGCCTTGCGACGGCACCCCTTGCTCAACGCCAGCCTGGATGAGCAGAACGAGCAGATCATCTACAAGCAATACATCAACCTTGGCGTGGCGGTGGACACGCCGCGTGGGCTGGTGGTGCCCGTGATTCGCAATGCAGACAGAATGACTATCGCCCAATTGGCCCGCGCGCTGGCCGAGGTGGCCGAGAAGGCCCGTTCCGCCAAATTCACGATCGAAGACATTCGGGGCGGGACGTTCTCGATCAGCAATCTCGGCGCGGTTGGCGGAACGTACAGCACGCCAATCATCAATTTGCCGGAGGTTGCGATTCTGCTCTTGGGCCGTTCCCGCTGGCTGCCCGTAGTCCGCAACGGCCAGATCGAGCCGCGATACATGCTCCCCTTGAGCTTGTCCTACGATCATCGGTTGGTCGACGGCGCGACCGCGGCTCGATTCCTCAACGACGTGATCGAATATCTCCAGTCGCCAGGAAAGCTGCTGTTGACCAGTTGACCCATAGCGCAGGATCGCGGCGGTTTTTTACTGTAGAGCTAGCGTTCAGGTTGGTTTCGCGGGAGTCGGCGTCGATTCAACGCCGCCCGAGGGCAACGTTTGGCCCAGCGGCTGTGGATACCTTTGGTTGCGGCTGGCAGCCTGTCTATCTCCTCATTTGGCGGGGTTTCGCCCGCTCGGCACCCGCCGCGGACGATTCGCCGGCCCTGGACCAGTTTTATGCGTGGCGATAAGATGCCTTTCCCGGAGGGCCAGTCTGTGGCAGCGCCGACCCTGCTGATCCAGCAACTTGAAAGCAATATCGCTCAGGTCGTGCTGGGCAAGGCCGACGTGGTGCGCTTGTGTGTGGTGGCGTTGTTGGCGGGCGAGCACGTGCTTTTGGAGGACGTGCCGGGGGTGGGAAAGACCTTGGTGGGCAAGGCCCTGGCGCGAAGCGTCTCGGGCGAATTCCGACGCATTCAGTTCACGCCCGACCTGCTCCCGGCCGACATTACTGGCAGCAGCGTTTTCGACGCGCGGCAGCAGCAGTTCGTGTTCAGTCCCGGGCCGGTGTTCGCCAACGTGGTCTTGGCGGACGAGATCAACCGGACCACGCCGCGGACCCAAAGCGCCCTGCTGGAGGCGATGAGCGAGGGCCAGGTCTCGGCCGACGGCCAGACCCACCCCCTGCCTAAGCCGTTTTTGGTCATCGCCACGCAAAACCCGTTGGAGTTCGAAGGCACCTATCCCTTGCCGGAGAGCCAGCTCGATCGCTTCTTACTGCGCATTTCGGTGGGTTATCCCGACCGCCAAAGCCAGCGGGAAATCCTTTCCATCCATCGGCGAGGGGAACCGGTCGACAGTCTTCAACCGGTGCTTACGGCGCCTCAGATTGTCGAACTCCAGGAGGCCGTGCGCGAGGTGCGGGTGGAAGCCTCGGTGGCCGATTATATTCTCGACGTGGTCCAGGCGACCCGGGATAGCGACGAGCTGCATGTCGGCGTGAGCATTCGCGGCGGGGTGTCGCTTTACCGCGCTGCCCAAGCCTGGGCCCTCGCCGAGGGACGCGACTATGTGGTGCCAGACGACGTCAAACGCCTCGCCGTGCCCGTCCTCGCCCACCGCGTCATCCCGAAAGGCTACCTGCACGGCGGGCAGCGTCAAGCCGTGGAGGCCCTGATCGAGCGGCTGGTCGAGGAAGTGCCGGCGCCAAGTTAGGCATGCAGTAGCCGGATCGCAGCCGCCGCAAGGGAAAACCCACGGGGCCGGCCACGAAGATACGAGGAGTCGCGGCAGAATCCTCGAAAGGCAGGAGCTCAAGTGGACGGATTCAGGTGGGTATGACTTTCAGCCGTTGGCCAGCAAGTCGGACAACTTCAGCAGGCCCCCGCAATCCTTCAACGCTGCTTGCTCGGGGGCTCCGCATGGGCCGCGCGTTTGCCGTTCGCGCGCGACGGTTGGCAACCGCCTATGGCCTCCGCTCGCGAACCACCATGTGCCGCGACGGTTTGTATTATCTGACCCTGACGGTCTTCGTCTTCGTCGGGGCGGCGCTCGGCGAGGTCAACCTGCTTCTGCTTCTAGGCGGGATGTTGTTGGGGCCGCTTTGGTTGAGTTACCGGCTGGTCGTCAAAACACTGCGAAAGCTGGAGGTGCAGCGGGTGGTTCCGACCGAGGTCTGCGCGGGCGACCTGGTGGTGGTGAAACTAGCACTGTCCAACCGCCGACGTCGGCTGGGCAGTTGGGCCGTCGCGGTCGAAGAGGAAATCGTGGGTCAATCGGGCGACGCCCGCGGTGAGGTCGTGCGCCCGGAAGTGTTTTTTTCCTACGTGCCCGCTGGCGAGACGCGGCAGCGGAGCTATCGACTGCGTTTGCCGCGGCGGGGCCGCTATCGCTTCGCCGTGCCCAAGGTTTCCACCCGATTTCCCTTTGGCTTATTCGCCCGGACGGTGCGTGTCGGCCAACCGGCCGTAATGACGGTTTATCCTCGGTTGGGTCGGCTCACGCAGCGATGGCTCACGCGGCGCCGGGAGTGGTTCGAGGGAACGCACCGGCGGGAACATCGGCACGGTCGGGTGTCGGGCGATTTCTACGGCGTGCGGCCGTGGCGAAGCGGCGACTCCCGGCGGCACGTCCATTGGCGGAGCACGGCACGGCATGGGACGCTGGTGGTCCGGCAGTTCGAGCAGCATCGCAATCGCGATTTGGCCGTGCTCGTCGACTTGTGGCAGCCGCCGACGCCGCGGCCCGAAGATCGCGAAAACGTCGAGCTGGCGGTGAGCTTCGCGGCCACCGTGGTGGCCGATGCCTGTCGCCAGGGCGGAAGCAACCTGTTCGTAAGCACCAGCGTGGACCCGGTCCAAGCCCTTCGTGGTCCCGCCTCCGCCCTCCTCCTCCAAGGAGCCATGGAGGCCCTCGCCCTGGCCGAGGCCTCGACGGAGGATCGGCTGAACGACTTGGTTGCCAGCGCCTTGGCGCGGGTGGAACCGGGCACGGAAATCGTGCTCGTCACCACGCGGCCCATCGATGCTGAGAAGCTCCAAGCATCGATTTTTCCGGCGGCCGACGCGCGGGCGCGCGTGCCAGCTCAGCGCTTCCGCATTGTGAACACGGGGGATGCCAGCCTAGACGATTTTTTCCAGACAGGAGAGTGACACGCGATTGGAGCCGCTCGCGAGCCGAGGGCGATCCATTCCATCGCGGACGCCGCCAACCGGTACAAACGCCGCGACGGGCAAAACCATGCCCGGCAAGGCCTCGCTGAAGGGTGTGGCATGTACGTGGAACGGTTGTTGCAGATCAACGTGGCCACGCTGGCTTGCTTGGCGACGCTCATGCTGGGGATGGGCCAGCGGAGCACGTTGACCCCGTTGGGCATGATGCTGGCGGCCATAGCGTCGGTTTGGGTTACCGACATCAAGCGATGGCTGGTCTTGAGCAAACGCGTTGCGGAGTGGGCCAGCTTGGCGGCGTTGCTGGTGTGCTTGCCCCAAGCGCTGCGATGGGAACGTTTCGCCATGATCGCGGCCGTGGCCGATTTCGTGATGTTGCTTCAGGTGATTCAACTTTTTCGCGGCAAAGATCCCAGTGTTTATTGGCAGATCGTTCGTCTGAGCGTGTTGCAAGTGGTGGTGGCGGCGCTGCTCACGCAAGACATCTTCTTCGGCCTGCTGTTGGTGGCATATTTGTTTACGGCGATGGGCGCGATGGCCCTGCTGTTTCTCTACAGCGAATGGCGACGGCACGAGCGGCGGAGCGTTCCCGATTCGACCCTCCTGCCGGAGCCCGCCGGTCTGCGCCGAGGAGAACGGCTGGGCGGAGGCACTCCTTTTGCCGTCGTCCCCGCGAATACACTCCCTCTCTCCTCAGCCTTGCACCGCTGGCCTTGGGCGCACCAAATGGCGGCTTACTGGACCGGCGCCAGTGGGCGCGTACCGTTGAGTCGGGAATTTTTCTTGCGACTATTCAAGATCGGCGCCATTGGCTTGTGCGTGGGCATCGTGGTGTTCGCGGCCATGCCGAGGATGGGCCGGGGAGCGTGGCGCGGGATCGGTGGGGCTGCGCGAGCCGCCGTCGGGTTTTCCAGCAGCGTCCGCCTCGGCGCGTTGGGCAAGATCATTCAGAATCCGCAAGAGGTGATGCGGGTGTGGTTCTACGAGAACCCGACGCAAGCACGCTACGAGGTCCACGGCAGCGTCTACCTGCGAGGGGCCGTGCTTACTGAATACCGCCGCGGCGAATGGCGCCCTCCGCTTGATGCCCGCGCGTTCTCCAGCGCGGACTGGATGCCTAGCGATCAGATCGTCCGTCCCGCCCCGGTCCGACAAGTGATCCATCTGGAACCGTTAGACCGGAATGAGCTATTCTACGTGTGGCCGTTCACCTTTTTGGAACGGGATCATCGCATCGCCTACTACGCCTGGGCCCAGCGACTGGTACGGCAGCGCGAATATCAACGAGATCGCTTCGCCTACGCCTTAGGCACACACGCCTTTTCGAAAAACGAACAAGCCTCGCTGGTCCCCAACGAGGACTTCATCGACCTCCGGCCACTATTGCAAATGCCCGAGGAGGGCGGAAAGAGCACGGTGCCTGGGTTGATCGCCTTGGCATCGCAGTGGCTGCGTGAATCGAAAATTCGCGGATCCGATCGATACCGACAGGCGCAATGGCTGGAACGCCAGCTCCGGGACTCCGGCTTGTTCTCGTACACGCTGCAAGGTCAAGTCCGCGACGCTTCCTTGGATCCCATCGAGGATTTCATTACAAGGAACCGCCGAGGGCATTGCGAGTACTTCGCCACGGCCCTGTGCCTGATGCTCCGCAGCCAAGGCATTCCGGCGCGGGTCGTGATCGGTTATCGCACCGAGGAATACAACGCCTTGGGGCAGTTTTTCCAGGTTCGGCAGCTTCACGCACACACCTGGGTGGAAGCCTACATTTCTCCCACGAACGTTCCTGATGAGGTGGTGCGGCAGCGCCCCTCGTGGCAGTGGCTTCGCGGGGCGTGGCTCCGTCTGGATGCCACGCCGTCGGCGAGCGAAACTCCACCAACGGTTTCCTTGCTGGCGAAGATCGGCGGTTGGTTCGACTGGCTCAATTTCGCCTGGACCAGCTACGTCATGGAGATGGACCGACCCCGGCAGCAGGTCGCCATCTACCAGCCTCTGGCCGAATCGCTCCGCGCCCTGATTCGCAACATCGCCGATCCTCGGGCGTGGCGGAACTGGGGAGAGAACATCGCCAATCTCTTGACACTCAACTGGTGGTCGGCTGAAGGCGGCGGGTTCTCCTGGCGCACGGCGGCCTGGTGGGTTTTGGGAGCGGTGGCGATCGGACTATTTCTAGCCCTTCGCGCCGCGGCGATGCGATGGTTTCTGCCCTGGATCGGACCGCGGAGCAGCCAGCGTCGCGCCATCCAAGCGAGCGTGGACTTCTACCGCCGCTTTGAGGCCCTGTTGGCCCGCCGCGGCTTCGTGCGGCAACGTTCGCAAACCCAACGCGAATTCGCCTTGGCCGCCGCCGCAAAGCTCGCGCAGCAAACCGGAACTTCGCTCGCCGAGGCTGCCTGCCGCGTGGCCGAGGCCTTCTATCGCGTCCGCTTTGGGGGCGTTTGGCCGGATGACGGCGAACTCCGCGCGGTCGAAGGCGCGCTCGCGCAGATCGCCGAGTCCCTCCGCAAAAGGCGGTAGCGTTCGCAAGGTGCGGTCTGGTTCGGCGCAGAGGGCCGTTTTGACCGAAGAATACCGAGTCCGATTTCCCGCCCGAAGGCTGTCCGCGATGCGTTCACCCCAGGGCGTGGATCGTTTCGTAGAGGGCCACGATGTTTTCCGTGGGCGTGATTGGCTGGAGATTGTGACACGGTGCGCAAATCCAGCGGGCGTTGCGGTAAATGGCCACGCTCTCGCGCACTTCGGCCACGACGTCGTCGACCGTGCCGAAAGCGAGCGTCCGCTGATTGTCGATGGAACCGTGAAAAATGATCCGCTCCCCGAAATCGCGAACAAGACCCTCACGCTCCATGCCGGGACACCGCCATTGAATAGGATTGAGGATTTCGATTCCCACGCGATCGATCAAATCGGGCAGAAAAGTCCGTGCCGCGCCATCGGTGTGATACATCACGTGGACGCCAAAGCTACGCGCAAGCTCCGCCATTTTGATCTGATTGGGCAACAAAAAGCGGCGATAAGTGGCCAGGCTCATCAAGGGGCCAGTCTGGGCGCCGAGGTCTTCCGCGACCCAGGTGAGATCGATCCTCCCCCGGCCTGCCTCGAAGATCCGGCGGTGGTGCTCATAATAGAACTCGAAGATGTGTGCCAGAATCGCCTCGGCCAGCTCCGGTCGCAGTGCCAGGTCTTCGAAAGCCGTCTGCAATCCGCGGAGGTAGCCATAGAGCAGAAACGGCTCGAAACACCCAGCGTGAATCGGCCAGTACCCGTCCGATTCTTCCACGGCGCGGGTGATGGGGCTGTAGTCGAAGTCGTCGGGGCTGGGCCAAGCATGGGCATGGACGTCCTCGACCGTTTCCGCATCAGCCAACGGATGATGCCACGGCTCGTCGTAAACCCCCGATCCGTAGTCGGCCTTTCGATAACGAATGCCCCACATGTCCGCCTCTGGATCGGACGGAGGCCGGGCCGGCCGCCATTGCGGCTCGACCATCTTCCGCTTGTCGATCCCCAGGCGACGCCACAACGCCTCTTCATCGGCGCAAGCAAGATCGCGAAGCAGTCGGGCCGTGACCTCGGGCGTGGCCTGATAATCCGTTGGGATTCGGTCGGGCCTCTGCCCGGCCAATAAAGCCATCCAACGTTCACGCGGAGTCATGGCCATGGATTCTGGCCTCGCTTTGACGCCCAAAGTCGTCCAAAGATCGTCGCACGTCGCTGGCAAGCATAGCAAACGACGGCGAGAATTGGTAGCGCGGTTTTTTGTCGAGCGTTGGCTCGCCGTGTGGGACAGGTTATAAATAGTAGGCATATTGTCCTGTGGGTTCCCGGCCGCCTGTTGCGGATGGGTTCGGCTGAATGCCGACCAGAAGATGCTTGCAGTGGGCCGGCCGAAAGAAACATCGAGAACGATTTACGATAAGGAATTTTGTCATGCGAGCGAACGCTGCACTGCGAGGATGGTCGAGCTGCCTGGTCGTGTTGGCGATACTTGCCTGGACGACGCCTCTTGTTGCTGATTCCGTGCGGGTGTTGCCGCCGGGTCAACAGCCCCATGACCGTCGCTTACAGCCGTTAAAGACCTTGAACGATTACTTCCCCTTCTCGCCGCCACCGACCAAGGAGGCCTGGTTGGCTCGCGCCGAGCGCGTGCGGCGTCAGCTTTTGGTTGCCACCGGACTGTGGCCGATGCCCACCAAAACGCCGGCCAACGCCGTGATCCACGGTCGCGTGGACCGCGACGGCTACACCGTGGAAAAGGTCTATTTGGAGAGTTTTCCCGGCCATTTCGTCACGGGCAATTTGTATCGGCCTAAGGGCCGCAGCGGAAAACTGCCCGGGGTGTTGAGTCCCCACGGCCATTGGCCGAACGGCCGCTTTTATGTCGCTGATGAAAACAGACACCGCTGGGACCTTGTCCAAGGGGCCGAGCGTTTCGAGATCAGCGGACGTTATCCGATCCAGGCCCGTTGCGTCCAGTTGGCCCGCATGGGCTGTGTGGTGTTTCAGTATGACATGGTCGGGTATGCTGATAGCGTCCAGCTTTCGCACTCGCTCGGCTTTCGGCCCTCCATGAGCACTCCAGAGAATTGGGGCTATTTCAGCCCGCAAGCCGAACTCCGCTGCCAGAACATGATGGGCCTCCAGACGTATAACTCGATTCGGGCTTTAGATTGGTTCAGCGAATTGCCGGAAGTGGACCCCAACCGCATCGCGGTCACGGGCGCCAGCGGAGGCGGCACGCAGACCTTCATTCTCTGCGCCATCGATCCCCGGCCGGCCGTAGCCTTTCCCGCCGTGATGGTCAGCACCGCCATGCAAGGCGGCTGTACGTGCGAGAATGCCTGTCATTTGCGTGTCAACACCGGGAACATCGAAATCGCTGCCTTGATCGCGCCTCGCCCCCTGGGCATGACCGCCGCCGACGATTGGACCAAGGAAATCGCCACCAAAGGCCTGCCCGAACTGAAGCAAGTCTACAAGCTCTTCGGCGTCGAGGATCGGGTGATGGCGAAGCCGCTGGTGCATTTCCCACACAATTACAACTACGTCTCCCGGGCGGTGATGTATCTCTGGCTCAATAAGCATCTCAACCTGGGCCTTCCCGAGCCGATCGTGGAAGAGGATTTCAAGCCGCTGTCGATCGCCGAAATGAGCGTCTGGGACGAAAAGCACCCCAAGCCGCAGGGGGGCGACGAGTACGAACGCTCCCTGTTGCGGTGGATCACGGCGGATTCAGAGCGGCAGATGCAGGCCCTCGTGCCGCGCGACGCGGCCTCGTTGGCCGAGTTTCGCCGCGTGGTTGGTGGGGCTTTGGAGGTCATGATCGGCCGCGGCGTACCGCCCAAAGACGCTGTGCAAGCCGCGGTGCAAGGCGAACAAGACCTCGGCGCTGCCCGGATGATGCGGATGCTGCTTCGCTTGGCCACAGAAGGCGAAGAAATCCCGGCCTTGCTTTTCGAGCCGAAGCAACCCGCCCGCGAAGTCGCCATACTGCTCGATCCCCAAGGCAAGCAGGGCCTATTGCAGCCGAACGGTGCGTTGCGCGACGACGTGGCGAAACTTTTGGAGGGCGGGTCCGCCGTCCTAGGAGTGGACTTGTTCGGCCAGGGGGAATTCACGCCCGACGGAAAGCCCTTGGCCAAGGCCCGGCTGCTCACCTCCAACAACTGGGACAGTTACCTCGGGTACACACTAGGGTACAATCCCTCGCTCTTTGCCCAACGGGTTCATGACATCTTGACGGCGGTGTCTTATCTCAAGGCCGCGCGTCCGGCGGGACAGAAGGTCCGCCTGATAGCGCCGAAGGGAACCGGCCACTGGGCCGCTGCTGCCCGGGCGATCGCTGGAGACATGATCGACTGGGCCACGATCGACACGGGCGGCTTCCGCTTTGCCAACATCACCGCCCTGGATGACCCTGACCTGCTTCCGGGCGGGGCGAAGTACCTCGACCTACCCGGCATGTTGGCCCTCTCCGCCCCATTGCCGATGGAGTTGCGGGGCGAAGGAGATCAACCCCCACCGGTAGTGGCCGCAGCATACCGCGCGGCCGGCCGTGAGGAAAACCTCATCATCGCTCGCCCTTAGATTGCGCAGCCGACATTCCTGGGTTAGAGGCGGCGACGAACGTCTGCCGACGGGTGGAGCGAATTCGACTCGGCTCAGTCGGCGGCGCCTTTGACTGTGAATTCCAGCGATGATTGGCCGATCTTCTGGCCGTGCAGGTCTTCGACGGTCAATTGCAGGGTGTGCCGCCCGTTGTAGATCCGTCGCGGAAGGCGGAAATTATAGACCACGAAGAAATCGCGGCGGTGATTGCGGCAGTATTCCTCCGTCTTCCCCAGCTCCTGGGCGGTCACCCGTTGCCCGCGGGCATCGAAGATTTCGTAGCTGCCGCGAAACTGGGTGTGGAAGCCTTTGGGCGTTTCCTCGGATTTGAAGTTTTCCAATTCCGCATATAGCAGGACCTCCTGGCCAGGGCTGAACTCGGTCTTTTCGAAGGGCGTGATGTCGCCGTAACTTTTTACCTCTTTCGCGAAGCTGGCGTTGCGGATCAAAAGCGGCGCCAACTCGCCCAGACGCTGGGCGGCGGCAAGGAGCTGTTGCCGGGCCTCGGCGGCGCGACGCCCCGCGTCGGGCATCCGCTCCACGTCCATCCAGGCGGCCAAGCCGTAGATCATTTGGGCCCAAGAGTCCTGCATGGCGGGCGAGGCCGCGGGAATTGGTCGTAACGCCTCTTCCCTCCGCCCAGCGGCCAAGTATAGCAGTCTCAAGCGAGCCTGTTGCGCAATCTCGGCCGAAGTCTGCGGCGAGCCGCGAAGCTCGGCCTCCAACGCCTTCACCGCGACGTCCAACCGCTCCAGCCAAGGTTCACCGGCAGCGTTCATCGTTCCGGTATAACTGGCGAGTACCACACCCGACGGATTTTTCTCCTCCGCTGCGTTTTGGGGCTGCTCGCCTTTTTCTCCCAGCGACTGGATTGGACCACGTGCAAGCTCCTTCTCTCTCTCCGCGCTCGGCGACAGCGATCGAAGGCCGGAAGTCATCGGGCCGGGTACCGATTCCCCAAGCGTTTGGGGTGGCGCCATGGCCGGCGCCGATGCTCCCACGTCCACCGGCGAAGGCGATGACGCCTTTTCGCCCTGGGAGACGGAGGTTCTGGGCTCGGTCACAGGCGGGCGACTCCCGCTTGACGAATTCGATGGTCCCCGCTCGACGGACGGCGGAAATGCCTCCGCCGAACGGTGCTCCGAAGACATCGAGATCTGCCCCACACTTGCGGTCTTGGGCCTCTCTTTCATCTGCCGCTGGTAGGCCAGCGCAGCCTCAAAGGCCTGCATCAAAGCGGGCCAAAGCGAGGGGTCCGTCTGACGCAAGTCTTGCGAAAGCCGGGCGCGGCCTGCCGCGTCCAAGCCGTCGCGCTCCGCAATCCTCTCCACAAGTCGATCGATGGCCTCAAGGTCCGGACTGGAAGCTTGCGCTGGGGTCGGAGCAAGGTTAGAGGACGACGCGGGAACGGATGACGGAGCTGACGGGGCAACCGGACTTTGGCTCTGAAAGCTGTTTCCGCTCGGGGAAGTGACCGGTGCCGACGCAACACTCGCAGCACTGGCCGTGGTCAAGCTCGACGCGGCGGGAATCGACCTCCACGGCGAGACTGCACAACCCAAAGCGCTGACCATTCCCAAAGCCAGCAAAACAATCCCGACTCGGCACCTCGCAGGCTCTCGCGGCAGACCGGAACGCGGTGTGGATCGCGAAGGCATGGTCAGGTCGGCCTCAGCATACTCAAAGCAGAGTTTTCCCGCAGACGAGGGGGCGGATCATAACGAAAATCGCCTTCGGTGGCAAGTCAGAACGTGACCGTTTTACCCCCTTTGGTGGATGTCCAATAAACATACTGATCAAGAGCTAAGCAGCAGGATACCATCCGTGGGCTATTGGCGATGTTTTTTCTAACGGAGATCGATCGTTTCATGGCGTACTGCCACAGTAATGGCGGATCGTACCACCCAAGAGGCACATAGACTTGGCAAAATGGAAAATATTTTACAGTTGAGTCCCCACTATTTTGTATCTATGATTCCCTCTCACTTGTGTTGACCGGGGTGGGAAGCCGGGACATAATCGCTCGTTTCTTCCGCTGCGACTGGCAGCCGATATGAAGCAAGTCTCAAGTTGGCGCGGAGCCGGGGCATGGATGGCCGTTTCGCTCGACTGTCAGTCTTCGTGATCGCTGCATTTTGGGCCTCGGGCTGCCAGTCTCCCTACCATTCAGACCGCGGCGCGCTGATGGGAGGACTGGGGGGCGCTGGCGTGGGAGCGCTCGTCGGCAGCGCGGTGGGCAAGACAGGGCCAGGGGCGGCAATCGGGGCTGGAGTGGGCGCACTGACCGGCGCCGCCATCGGAAACAGCCTGGACGAGATGGAGGCCCGCAACCGCGCGTTGATCGAGCAAACCATGCAGAAACAAGTCGCCGCCGGCGCGGTGACGATCGAGGACGTGTTGGCCATGCACCAGGCGGGCGTGGCCGACGAGCTGATCATTAACCACATCCGTTACCACGGCATGGTGAGACAGTTGACCGCTCAGGATCTCATCGAATTGCAGCAACGAGGATTGAGTCCCGCGGTCATCAAAGCCATGCAGGAGCCGCCGCCCGCCCGCCGAGAGACGGTCGTGGCCAGCTCACCCTCGTCCCGACCCGTGGTTGTCCACGAATACCACTATCACGACCCTTGGGGCCCCTGGTGGGGATTTCATCCTCATTGCCGCTGGGGTCTTGGGCCACCTGGGCCGCGGGTGGGCATCGGCTTCACATTCCGCTGAAGACGTGGCCGAGAACGCCATCAGCGGCATGCTTTCCGGCTGACCCGCTTGTCTCGCCAGTCGCTGGCCGATAGAACCTTCTTGCCAGGGCTTTGCGCGCGAAGGTTTTCGGATTACAGCGCAGGATGCCGTTTTAGGCAAGAAGCCGCCCCGTTCGGCAAAGGCTTACGCCATCTGAAGCTAACCCAGTTTTCCAACTTGCGCAGTAGTATTGGGCCCCCGACGTGAACGATCTGCGAAGCAGAGAGTTGCAGGGCAAGACCGCCGTAGTTACCGGCTCTTCGAGCGGCATTGGTCGCGCGATTGCGTTGGAACTCGGCCGGGCGGGCGCCGCGGTTTTGATTCACGCCCGAAAAAGCGCGGCGGCCGCCGAGTCCGTGGCCGCCGAGATTCGTCGTGCCCTAGCCGAGGCCCATGTGCTTCTTGTGGACCTGGCCGATCCTGCAAATCACGAGCGGCTAGTTGAACAGGCCTGGCAATGGCGCGGCGGCGTGGACATTTGGGTGAACAACGCGGGAGCGGACGTTCTGACTGGCGCCGCCGCCTCTTGGCCATTCGACCGCAAGTTGGAAGAGCTTTGGCGGGTCGATGTGGCGGCAACCATGCGACTATCGCGACTGATCGGGCCGAGGATGAAGGCCCGGGGCAGCGGTGTGATCTTGAATATGGGCTGGGACGGGGCGGATCGCGGCATGGCTGGCGATAGCGGCGAGTTGTTCGCCGCCGTCAAAGGGGCGGTCATGGCCTTTTCCCGCAGCCTGGCTCGATCTTTGGCTCCCCAGGTCCGCGTGAACTGCGTCGCGCCGGGATGGATCAAGACGGCTTGGGGTGAGCGGGCCTCCGAGACTTGGCAAGCGCGGGCCCAACGCGAATCGCTTTTGAGGCGATGGGGCTTGCCGGAAGACGTGGCCCACGTCGCACGATTCCTCGTCTCGCCGGCCGCAGGCTTTGTTACCGGTCAAGTCATTCATATCAACGGCGGGTTTTCCGAGGGCCTCGCGGCGCACGGCGAGCAGTAGCCCGGTCCATTGCCTTCTCAGACAGCGGCAGGTAAGCGGTTCCGTTGAACTGCGTTAATAACGGGAAAGGCTTCGCCCATCTCAGTGTCGCATCATCGGATGCGATGCGGTGGGTGTTCTGAGGCCTTGGCGTCTCGCTTGCCCCCTCGCCAAACTGGCCCGTCTCCTCTACACTGAAAAGTTCGTTTGTGAAGTGAGCCGCTTCAAAGGGGGCGTCATCATGCGACGAATCTGGCTTGCCGTGCGGGTGTTTTTCGCCGTGTTGTTCCGGGCCGAGACCGCCGCCCGCGTGGGGGAAGCTTTGCAACTTGAAAAGCCGTCAACCGCACCGGCCGGAGAGGTTCAAGCCGTCAATCGGCCCGAGCCAAAAAAACCGGTCCCCAAGCCCGTTGGCCGCAGCGAGGCCATTTCCCTGTTGGCCGCTTTGCAGCGCGAGGCCCGCTTCGTGGACTTCATCAAGGAGTCGTTGTCTGGGTTTTCCGACGCTCAGATCGGCGCCGTTGCCCGCGATGTCCACCGCGATTGCGCCGCGGTCATCGAGCGGATGTTCGCGCTCCGGCCGCTGATGGATCAGCCCGAGGGTTCGCCGATCGACGTCCCCGCAGGTTTCGACGCGGGGCGAATTCAACTGACGGGCAACGTTGTGGGCGAGCCACCGTTTCGCGGCCGGATCGTCCATCACGGCTGGGAAGCGACGAAGTGCGAGGTACCGATCTGGTCGGGCAAAGAGACCGCGGCCCGCGTCGTCGCCCCCGCGGAAGTGGAATTGCAGTGAGGCTTCACTCGGCAACGGGGCAGGGTTTTGGACCTTCTCGTTTTGCCGAGGTTTTCGCTGTCGCGTCGGTAGTTCGTGGTCGGCCTGAAAGCTCGCAAGAGGTCTTCTCATGGCGAAATACGTGGTTGGCATGGATTTGGGCACGACCAACAGTGTGGTGGCCTACGTGCCGTTGGACGAGGAACACCCGCGGGTCGAGTTGCTCAGCGTACCGCAATTGGTGGCCGCGGGAACGATCGAAACGCGGACCACCCTACCATCGTTTCTTTACCTGGCCCATCCGCATGAGGCGAAGGACGGAGCGTTCGACTTGCCCTGGGCGTCGGGACGGGAGTACGCCGTGGGCGAGTTGGCCCGGCGGCAAGCGGCCGAGGTGCCGGACCGGACCGTCGGGGCGGCCAAATCGTGGTTGGCGCACAGTCGCGTCGATCGCCGTCAAGCGATCCTGCCGTGGAACGCCCCGGCCGAGGTGCCGAAAGTCTCGCCCGTTGTGGCCTCGCAGCGCTATTTAGAGCATTTGATCGGTGCTTGGAACACGGCGTTTCCCGACGCCCCGCTGCAAGACCAGATCGTCGTGCTGACCGTCCCGGCGTCGTTCGACGCCAGCGCTCGGGAATTGACCCGGGAAGCGGCCTTGGCAGCCGGTTTGCCCGAGGGCATGGTGCTGCTCGAGGAGCCTCAGGCGGCAGTGTACGCCTGGCTGGCGGACCTGGGCGATCGTTGGCGGCGGCAATTGAAGCTCGGCGACAAGCTTCTGGTGTGCGATGTTGGCGGAGGCACGACCGACTTGACGCTCGTCGGCGTGACGGAGGAATCCGGCAACCTCGTGCTGGAACGGCTGGCCGTGGGCAATCATCTGCTGATCGGCGGCGACAACATGGACCTGGCCTTGGCCCATTTCGCGGCAGGCCAATTTGCCGAGAAGGGCCTCAAACTCGACCCCTGGCAATCCGTGGCCTTGTGGCATTCCTGCCGCAACGCGAAAGAGATGGTCCTCTCGCCGGGCGGACCGGAAAAACACTCGATCGCCGTGCTGGGGCGGGGCTCGAAGCTGCTGCGCGGCACCGTGTCGCTGGAAGTGGAGCGGAGTCGCGTCGCCGAACTGCTGGTCGAGGGATTCTTTCCGCGGGTAGCAATCACGGATCGGCCTGCCCGACGGCGTGTTTCCGGTTTCCAGGAGATCGGGCTGCCCTTCGAATCCGACACGGCGATCACCCGGCACGTCGCGGCTTTTTTGCGTGCCCAGGGGAGCGATCCGGAGACTCCCGCCCGACCCACCCACGTGCTGTTCAACGGCGGCGTTTTCAAGGCCGAGGTGCTTCGCGCGCGGTTGTTGGAAGTCTTGGCCAGTTGGTTTCCCAAGGACCCGCCGCCCCGGCCATTGCTGGGGGCCCCGGATTTGGACCACGCCGTGGCCAAGGGCGCGGCGTATTACGGCTGGGCCAAGCATCGGGGTGGGATGCGGATCCGCGGCGGTACGGCCCGGGCGTATTACGTGGGTATCGAGACCGCCGGCTTGGCTGTACCTGGCGCCGTGCGGCCGCTGCGTGCCCTTTGCGTCGTGCCCATCGGCATGGAAGAAGGCACGGAAACCGACGTGCCCTCGGACGAAATCGGCTTGGTGGTCGGAGAACCCGCCCAATTCCGCTTCTTCAGTTCCTCGGTCCGCAAGCAAGACCGGCCTGGCGATGTCCTGTCACGGTGGAGCGACGAGGAACTTTCGGAAACCGATTCGTTGGAAACCACGCTCCCGGCCGACGAGGCGATCGAGGAAGACTATGTGCCGGTCCGCTTCCATGCCCGAATCACCGAACTGGGCATGTTGGAACTCTGGTGCGTCAGCCCACAGACCAACCGACGTTGGAAGCTCGAGTTCAGCGTGCGGGAGGATGCGAACGATTAAAGGGAGCCAGTCGCGATTTTGCGGTCGTCGAGGCCAACACCCACGGGGCGTTTCAACGTTCGCTCAGTGTTTGAAGTGCCGCCGCCCGGTAAACACCATGCTCAAGCCCAGCCGATTGCAGGCGGCGATCACGTCGTCATCGGCGCGGGAGCCGCCGGGCTGGATCAGCGCGGCAATGCCCGACTTGGCGGCCAGCTCCACGGAATCGGGGAAGGGGAAGAAGGCATCCGATGCCAGCACGGCCCCCGCAGCCCGGTCGCCCGCTTTCTTCACCGCGATCTCCGTGGAATCCACACGGCTCATCTGGCCTGCTCCAGCGCCCAGCAGCATCCGATTCTTGCACACCGCAATGGCGTTGGACTTGATATGCCGCACGATGGCCCAAGCGAAACGCAGTTCGCGGAGCTGCTCTTCCGTCGGCGCCGCTTGAGTAACGACCCGCCACTGGGACTCGGGATCGGGCAGCACGTCGGCCTCTTGCATGAGCATTCCCCCTTCGAGGAAGCGATAGGCCCAAGGCTCGGGCGAGTCGATCGCGCCGACTTTCATCAAGCGGACATTGGCTTTCCACTTCGGCCGGGTCGTAAGGGCCTCGAGGGCCTGAGGCTCGAAGTCCGGGGCCACGATGGCCTCGACGAATAGCCCCGGCTCGCAAAGCACCTCCGCGGTGGCCAGATCGACCACCCGGTTCACCGCCAACACCGATCCAAAGGCACTGACGGGATCGCCCGCCAAAGCTTTGCGCAACGCCTCGCACAGCGACTCGTCGACCGCGGCGCCACAAGGGTTATTGTGCTTGATCACCGCGGCGGCCGGCTCGGTAAAGCCCCGCACAATGGCTAGAGCACTCTCCATGTCGAGTAAGTTATTGTAGGAAAGCTCCTTGCCGTGAAGCTGTTGGGCCGAGACTACGTTGCCCGGTCGCGATTCCGGACAAGCATAAAGGGCCGCTGCCTGGTGGGGATTCTCTCCGTAGCGGAGGACCTCTTTGCGAACGTAAGTCAAGGTGGCTGTGCTGGGGAAGGGCCCCTCGGCGGTTTGACCAGCGAAATACTCGGCGATCGCGCGATCGTAGTGGGCCGTGTGGGCGAAGGCCTCGGCCGCCAAACGCTTGCGCAGGTCCAGCGTGGTGCCCCCGGATTGAGTAATTTGTTCCAGGATTTCGGGGTACTGCCGAGGGCTGGTGGCGATGGTGGTGAAGGCGAAATTCTTGGCCGCCGCCCGGACCATGCTCGGACCGCCAATGTCGATATTCTCAATGGCCTCCGCCTCGGTCACGCCGGGCTTGGCCACGGTCGCGGCGAAGGGATACAAATTCACAACGACCAACTCGAAGGTCAAGATCCCGTGTTCGTCTAACGCCCGCATGTCCTCGGCGTGGTCGTGGCGGCACAAAATCCCGCCATAGATTTTGGGATGCAGCGTTTTCACCCGGCCATCCATCATTTCGGGAAAGCCAGTGTATTGGGCCACGTCCCGAACCGCGATCCCCTCCTTTTCAAGAAAGGCGCGGGTGCCGCCGGTGCTGAAAATCTCCACGCCCTTCGCGCTCAGGCCCCGGGCGAATTCCGCGAGGTTCGACTTGTCGCTGACGCTTACAATAGCCCGACGGACGGGGGGAAATGCCATGGGATTTTCCTTACGAGTTTCCAGCAAATCAACAACGCTCCCATGTTTACCGGCCCGAGCTGGATTGGTCAAGGAAGGGCGAGCCTCCAGATTGGCAGTGAACGGGCAGTCGAAGGCCCTTCTACCACGTCAGGCGGTGCCTTTGAGGGCCTGCGCTGGAATGTTCGATCTCCCACCGGCGCGTCTGCCCGTTGTGCTTTGCCGTCACTTCGTACTTGCCGTAAAAGCCCCGGTAACGCGCGACGCCGGCGGCATTGGTAAGTCATGTTCCCCATCGCGGCGTCCCTCCGCACTGCTGGACAAGCCAGCGGTGCAACTTGCGCGCAACGGCGCCGCCGACCCTGTTGACGTTCGCCGCGGGCGCGATGCAGCCGTTCCATTTCCTGGCGAAGTCGGCGGACGGATCGAATGGGGCTCGCAACCGGAGCCGGCGTGAGGTTAGCGTTGGGTAGCGTCGCTCTTGCTGCTGACCTTTTCCGCGTAGCGCCTGGCCAAGTCGTTCTGGCCCAGTTGGCGGTGCATGGTGGCGAGATTGCTGTAGGCGATATCGAGGGACGACTTGGCGAGCGAGCCGTCTTGGACCGCCTTTTCCATGATTTCCACGCCTTGCCGAGTGATCTCAACGGCCTTGTCTCGCTGATTGGCCTCCCAGTAGGAAACGCCCATGCTGACGAAGGTTTCGCCGAGGCGGCCACGTTCGGTGGAAGCAACGTAGGGCGCAGCCTGTTGAAGCGTGGAGGCGGCTTTGTCGAACCACTCCAGTGCCGCTTGATGATTCGACTCACCGCTGGCGCGAACCGCCCCGAGGCGGAAATACAACCTTCCCAGCAGGTACAAGTCGGCTGGTCGGTCTTTGCCGGGCCGCGTGGCTTCGAAAAACTCCACGGCGCGCTTGCCGAACTTGTCGGCGGCTTCGCGGTCGTTGCGCATCTGAAATGCCTGCACCGCATCGTACAGGGCGAGGCCCGACTCGCGCTGGCGCTGAAGCTTTTGAGCTGGCGAGACCGCGATGCGCGCCAGTTCTTCGCCGATGCGGGCCACTTGCTCTGCCCAGGGCGTGGGGTCCAACTTGCCTTGCAGGCCTACGCACGCGGCCAAGGCCCGCGTGGCCACGCGAAACCGAAACTCCACCGATCCTCCTTCGTGCTCGATGAGGTCTTCGGCAAACTCCGAAGCCCGTTTCAGCCAGGCCGCCACGGCGACCTCCTTGTTGTTCCAAACCCCCCAGGCGATGTCCTGGGCAGCGCCCAGATGGGCATCGACCAGCACTTCCTTCGCCGGTTGCCGGATGGCAGGGTGCGGGTCGCGGGTGAGGGCCTCGGCCATCTTGACCGCTTGGCTGTGGTGCTGCATGGCCCGCTTGTAATCCGGCTGAGGCCCACTGCTAGCCAAGTCTCCGAGCAAGCACACCGCCCGAACTTTGAGATGGGGCTTCGACTCGCTCTGCGCAACCGCCGCCTCGGCGGCTTGAGTCGCTTCTCGATAGCGGCCAAGTTGCCCCAGGATTTGTGCCTGAGTCAGCAGATAATAGGGGCTGTTGGGTTCTCGTTGCAAAGCCTCCTCGACCGCGGCAAGGGCCTTTTTCGCCTCGCCCAAAAGGAGGAAGGCCCGGGCCTGAAGCCAGCGGATGCGCCCATTGTCGGGCGCCATCTTCGCCGCCACTTCGAGATCGGCAAGACTTGCCTCGGGATGGTTCTCCAACGCTGTTTCCGCCCGAAGCATGAAAGGCTCGGCGCTGACCGGTTCCAAGATGATCTGCGCAACCCGCGTCGATGGCTTGCCCGGCTGCGAACTCGGCGCAAACGAGAACATCACCCCGCGTTCGGGGTAGGCCTGTCCCAAGATTTCGCCCAGCTCGTTGGAAATGAGCACGGGCCTAATCGTGGAGAGCGACAATTGGGCGGCTACGGTGTCGGCTTCGAACGTCCCGTTGAGCCGGACCACGATCGAGGTGAGTTTCCCCTCGTAGAACATCACCTCGACGTGGTCGAATGGCTCGATCACATAGCGATAAACCATTAACCCGTTCTGTTTGCGGACCTCTTTGGCGACACCCCAAAGCCTCTTGACGTCGTCCAACGTGCTGATGCCCGGCGTCACTTGGTTGAAGCTGGCCGTCTCGATTTCAGTCGTGGCCGACTCCTCCGGAATGGGTTCCAGCGCGGGAGGTTGGGATGGAGACTTGGCCCCCGATGACTTGCCGGACGTGCCATCGGCCCCCTCGTGATGAGTTTCCTCAGCCTCGGATGGCCTGGCCATGGAAGCCTCTTCCTGGTTGTTCTCGCCATCCTCGCTGATCGCTCTCAACTGACGTGGCTGGGGTTCCCCGCCCGATTCGGACACACGGGTGTCCCGCTTGATCTCCGCGCCGTCCACGGTATCGGTGGCCGACCTGGTTTTTGCAGCCGGTTCTTGGGATGCCCTCCTTGGGGGCGCCAAAGTCGGCCCTCGGGCTTGGTCGGCGGAAGGCTTGGCTCCCGTGGCAAGAGTCGCGGGCGCGTTGGCCGTTGGTCGAAGGCTATTGCCTTTTGGGAAGGCTGCCTCCTCTGCCGCGGCCGCGAAGAAGGGCACTGTAAACCCAAAGGCTATTCCGATCCAGCCGCCGAAGGTCCCAGTCCGCAACACAAACGCCATCGCGTCATCCTCCTGAACCCCGCGACACATAAAGAAAGTCTTGCCAAACCTCGCCACTTCTGTATTTTGACACCCGCGCGATAATTCCACCGGTGCGTGGCGACGTAGTGTACTTCTACCTAACAGAGCGAGTCCAGAGAGGTTTTTTTGAGAATCGAACCGATGAAACGTTTTCGAAAAGACGTCATTTTTTTGCGGCCGACCAGAGCCCCGACTGTCCTCCAGACTACAATCCGGCGAGTTTCCCGCCGAGCGTTTATCGATCAACGATATCGGGGTTATGTCTATTTTTTAATTTAGTCAGGAATCATTAGCCGTGCGGTGCCTATTCTCCGCAGATGCAACCAGGATCAAAGCCCTTGTGAATTAGCAGAACCGTGGGGTAGCATACGGTGGGGAGGGATACTCGCGGTAGCCAACGGGGTGACGTGTCTCCGAGGTTCCACGTCGAGCGTTTCCTTTGGGACCTCGCAGTTTTGAGGGATTAGACTGGGGAGCAAGTTTCGCTAAGATCGGCCGAATCATTTCGGATTCCCCCAGCGGGCGCCGAATCAACTACCGGGGGGAGGTTCTTTCGATGAATAAGATGGAGCGAGTTGCCGCGGTGCTCGCGGGCCGTCGGCCGGACCGGCCGCCCGTGTCGTTTTGGCATCACTTTTCCCCTGATTGCGCCGCTGGCCCAAGGGCGGTCGAGGCCCATGTGCGCCACGTCGAAACCTTCGACCTCGACTTTCTGAAGATCATGGACGACAACCGGTATCCTCGGATTGGGTTGCCGGGGGGAGTGGTGGCCAGCGTCCGCGACTTGGATCGGCTGACGGTGCTGCACGGCGACGAGGATAGTTTCGGCCGGCAGTTGGAGCTTGTGGGATCGCTGGCCCACCGCTACGCCGGGCAGATTCCCATGGCGACCACGGTATTCAACGCCTGGAGCACGTTGCGGCAGATGACCGCGCCGGACACGGGTGTACACGGCCCGCCCGTCATGGAAGCTGGACACGACCCCAAGGACGCAGCTATGGCAAGGCTTTTGGGCGAGGCACCCGAAGCCGTGGAGCAGGCGTTGAACGTGATCGCCGAGTCGACGGCCAATTTCGTTCGGCATTGCCTGGCAGCCGGGGTGGACGGGATCTACTTGTCAGTGCGAGACGACTGGGTGGAGACATCGGGCAACGGTCCCGGGACCTACGACCGCCTTGTGCGACCCTGCGATCTGAAAATTCTCAAGGCCGCGCGACAGGCCACCTTCAACATCCTTCACGTGTGTGGCAAGGCGGTGAACTTCAAGCGATTTGCGGGCTATCCCGTGCAGGTCCTAAGCTGGGCCGACCGGACGGCCGGCCCGTCCATTGCCGAGGCCGCCAGGTGGGTAAAGCCTGCTCTGTGCGCTGGTGTGGATAACTTGGGCACCCTGGTCACCGGCTCCCCGGAGGCGTGCATTCGCGAAGTGGGGGATGCGATTCAACAGGCCGGCGCGCGTCCCATGATCATCGCTCCAGGCTGTACGTTCGACCCCCAGGCGGTCCCGGAAGCCAATCTCCACGCCGTTCGTCAAGCCGTGGATCGATCGTGGCCGTGAAGGTCGTCCGTGGATTGAAATTCCGCGTGGCGACGAAGCGCTGGATTCGGCAAACGAACTGGCCAAAAATCTTTCATTCCCCTCACAGTGGGTGGCGAGCGGAAATTATTTCGCAGCGGCTGCAATAACGTTGGCGCTTGTCTCGTTTAAGAGGGTAGACATGATCGCCAGCGATTCGGATTCGAACGACGAGCGACGTTTTGCGGACTGGGTCCACGCGCATGGCAGGGCCATCCGGGTTTTTCTCGCGGCCATGGTGCGCCGCGGCGACGTGGCGGACGAATTGACTCAAGAGGTCTTCTGCCGTGCTTGGCAGGCGCGATCGCGATACCAAGAGCAAGGCAACGCCCGAGCCTATCTCTTGCAGATCGCGGATCGCCTGGCTTGCGACTATGCACGACGGTCGGCAACCGAACAGCATCTCGACGAAAGCAGTTGGCACAAGTGCGAACCTGCCAGCGAAATCGAAGAGCCTTGGCAGGAGGCGCAGCGGTCCGAAGCCGCGCAGGAGCTGTGGGAGGCGCTGGATCGGCTCTCGGAGCCGCAGCGGCGGGTCTTGCTGTTGCGATACTATGGACAGTTTAGTTTTGCTGAAATCGCCAAAATGACGGGCTGGCCAGTGAACACGACGCTCAGCCATTGCCATCGCGGTTTGCTGTCATTGCGGAAGATGCTCATCGAGCGTGAAGAGCAGCTTGGTCAGCAGAATGAACCGTGGGCAGCAAGCGAGAGAACGAAATCCGAGACGCACGACGGCCACGGTCTTCCGAAACAGACCGCCGGGGAGACACATGATGGGCAAGGATCAAACTGATGCCAGAATGACCCAGCAGTTGCAGCGGTCGTTGGAATGGGCCACCGCCTCGACCACTCCGCCCGATCCCGCCATGGACCCGTGCTCGGCTGAATTGCGTGAGGCCTGGGTTGCGTGGGCGCACTTGTTGGAACGGGCCGAGCAATCCCTGGAATCGGACGGGACGCCTCTTGCGCGTTTGCCCACCAGGCCGCGTCGCCGGTTCACGGTTGGGCTTGCCTTGGTCGCCGTGGTGGTGACGGTGGCCTTGGGAACGATCTGGTTCTCGCTCAGCCCGCAGTCAGCCGAGGCGCCATCTACCAAGCCTGAAGCAGCCCTTCCCGGCTTGGAGAGCCAAACGCTCGCTGCGCGAGCCTCGCCCGACCAGAACACGGACGGGAACAATGCCACCGCCTTGGCGTCGGCCGATTCGAAGCTGGGATGGGAGGATACGGTTGATAACGACCTCGTCGAGCTAAGCCAGCGATTGATTGGGGTTCAACAAGCGTGGCGTGTGTGCTACGACCCCGTGGAGCTCGTCTGGTGCGGTATTGCCCAGTTCCGTTCAGAAATCGAGTCAGAACCACTGTAGGGCCGAGGATTCAGGAGTTCCCCAGCCGTTGGTCTCACTCCTGGATCTGGCCCCAAACCTAGAGGAGGTGTCGTGATGATTCGACTGCGATGGCTGTGTTTTGCGGTGGTGGCGGCCGTTGGGTTGGCGGTGCTTCCCCTGGCCTTCGGCGGGGAGGAGGGGCGGAAGCCGGATCGACCGAAGCCGCCGCCACCTCGTGAAGAGGCGAAACCACCGGCCCCGCCGTTTCAAGAGGCCGATCGGCCCGCCCCGCGGGAACGCGAACGGCCCGTGGCCGAGGGCAGGCGGCCGGAGGGACCGCCGCGGGATCGCGAAGGCCGGCCGCGGGGCGAAGGCCGCCGAGCGGAACCGAAACCCGACATGCCGATGGATTCTGATCGTCCCGGCCCGCCTGGTCCGCCCCCGCCGCCGCCCGGCCCGCCTGGTCCACCCCCGCCGCCGCCCGGCCCGCCTGGTCCGCCCCCGCCGCCGCCCCATGGCCCGATGGGTGTGCCGATGGTGCCTGGCGGGGGTCTGGACGCCATGCCCGGCCACAAACCGGATTTCGAGGGAATGCGTGAGCGAGATCCCGAAATGTTCAAGCTGCTGCGTGAGGACCATGAGCTGGATCGCCGCACCCGAGAACTGGGGATGCAATTCCGCCAAGCCCCGCCGGAACATCGCGAGCGCATCGAAAAGGAACTCCACGAGCTGGTCAACAAGCAGTTCGAAGTCCGCCAGGAGCGACGGATGATCGAATTGAAGCGACTGGAGGCGGAACTGCAACGACTACGCGAGGCCACGGAGCGCCGCGCCAAGGCCCGCGATCAGATCATCCAACGCCGGATTTCCGAACTCTTGGGCCGTGAAGACGATCTGGGATTCTGATCCACCTCGGTCCAGAACCGGAATCGCTGCCTTTCGGAAGAGGCCCATGGGCGTCAGGCCCGTGGGCTTCTTTTTGCATTTTTTTCGGCAAGTCCACAACTCGCGGCGGCGCACCGCAGGCGCCCGCCGGGGTTCGCCCTATTTTCCCACGCAAAACCGGCTGAACACGCGATCGAGAAGGTCCTCGGTGTAGACCGCTCCGATGACCCGTCCCAGTTCATCCAAAGCGAACCGGATCTCAGCGGCGACAAACTCCTCGCCGAGCTCTGAGCGAAGGGCGTCGCGGGCCCGGCCGAGGCATTCGGACGCCAGACGGAGCGTCTCGTGGCAGCGATCGGCCGTGCCAGGCACGATAGACGCCTCTGACCATCTTGCCGCGAGGATTGCCTCCGAGATGCGAAGGCGGAGTTCGGCGATTCCTTCGCCTGTCACGCTACTGGTGCGGATGCAACTCAACGACGTCTCCTCGGCCTGCACGGCGTCCGCTGGCGCAGCATCGACCTTGGTCCAGACGACAATCCCGGCGGCATCAGGCTTGGCGAGCTCCTGGCATTCCCAAGCATGAAGTGGACGGGACGCATCGAGGCACAACAGACGGACGTCGGCTCGGCGGGCCTGTTCCGCCGCAACGGCTTGCGCGGCCGCGTCCGGTCCGCAATCGCTACCGAGGACATCGGCGGCCACGCCGGCCGTATCCACGAGCAGGCATTCCTGACCGTGGAACTCGACCTCGAGCTCGAGGTGATCCCGCGTCGTGCCGGGATGGTCGGAGACGAGGGCCGCACGGTGCCCGGCAAGGGCATTGAACAGACTGCTCTTGCCCGTGTTCGGCAGTCCCACCAACACCACGCGGGGCAACTCCCCGGCTGTCCGGCGGTGCGCCATCCGGTCAAGCAATTGGTCCATCGATGCGTGGGCCGCGGCCAAGCGTTCTTCCAGCACGGATCGCTCCAAGAACGGCAAGTCCTCTTCGGCAAAATCGAAGCCGACCTCAAGATGGGCTAAGAGATCGAGGAGTTGATCTCGCAAGCGGTTCAACGGCGTGGAAAACCCGCCAGCCAACTGTTCCAACGCGGCGTTCAGGGCGTGGGGATCAGCGGCGTCGACGACGCCGAGCACAGCCTCGGCCTGGGGCAGATCCATTTTGCCGGCCAGGAAGGCCCGCAACGTGAATTCGCCCGGTTCCGCCAGCCGCGCCCCCGCCCGACACACGGCGCGGACCACCGCTTCCAGAATCGGCGGCGAGCCCAAGGTATGGATTTCGGCCACGGGCTGGCCGGTGTAGCTTCGGGCCGTGGGCCAGTAATAGACCTCGCAGGGGAGCAACGATGCGAAGCCCCTGCCCAGGGCCATCGTCGCCTCGAAGGCGTGGGCGAAGCGGCAATCGTCCCAATCGAAGCGGGAAAGAGCAACCAAGACCCGCCCTAAACACGATTTCACGCCGGGCCCGCTCAGCCGCACGATCCCCCGCGCGGCTCCCCCCGGCGCGGAAGCGATTGCCGCGATCGTGTCGTCCAGTGCGAGGGTCATCGTGCGCCGTGTGCGATGCGGAAGGCGAACGGACGAGCGACTCTCCTCAGGTCGCGGGCACCTCCCATTGGCCGTCCTTGGTGAGGTAGTTGTGGATGTCGCGGGCGGCGGCCTTGCCTGCGCCCATGGCGAGAATCACGGTGGCGCTGCCAGTGACGATGTCGCCCCCGGCCCAAACGCCTTTGCGCGTGGTGCGCCCCGTCTCACTAGCGATGATATAGCCGCGGCGGTTGAGGCCGAGGTCCTTGGTTTGCTTGGTCAGCACGGGATTGGCGCCGGAGCCGATTGCCACGATCACCAGATCGGTGTCGAGGAGGAACTCGGCGCCGGGCTTGGGCACGGGTCGGCGGCGGCCCGAGGCGTCCGGCTCGCCCAATTCCATCTCCTGGCAGCGGACCTGGCGGACCATGCCCTTCTCGTCGCCCAGATACTCGATCGGGGCGCAGAGCAGTTTGAAGATGATGCCTTCCTCTTCGGCGTGATGGATTTCCTCGGCTCGGGCGGGCATCTCCTCGCGCGAGCGGCGATACAGGATGTAAACGTTCTCGGCGCCGAGCCGGCGGGCCGTTCGCGCCGCGTCCATGGCCACGTTGCCGCCACCGACCACGCAGACATTTCTGCCCCGGACGATAGGGGTACCAAACTCGGGGAAGGCGTAGGCCTTCATCAGATTGGACCGGGTAAGGTACTCATTGGCCGAATAGACGCCGCCGAGGTTCTCTCCGGGCACGCCCATGAACGTAGGCAGACCCGCCCCCACGCCGACGAAAACCGCGTCAAATCCCTCTTCCTCCAACAGCTCGTCGACGGTGATGGACTTGCCGATGACCTGGTTGAGTTCAATGGTCACGCCGAGCTTGCGGAGGTAATCGACCTCCTTTTCCACGATTTCCTTGGGGAGGCGGAACTCGGG
>CALFBP010000003.1 GCA_937951625.1 uncultured Thermoguttaceae bacterium | reverse complement strand
GCCCAAGGCCGACTTCCGCATATTGGTTACGTATACCCTGGCGGCGGCCAGCGCGGCACAACAATTGAAGTCGTCGTCGGCGGCGAGAACATCAAGGAAGTGACCGATGCCTACATTTCCGGCGGGGGCATTCAGACCAAGATCGTCAAATGGTATCGGCCGATGACTCAGGGCGAGTACGTCGGCCTGAACATGAAAATCCAGAACACGCTCGAGGAACTGGAAAAAGTCCGCGGCAAGGGGAAGGTGACCTGGGAAGAGGCCAGGAAGATTGCCGGCGTCACCGACGAGCAAGTCAAGGAGATGGAAATTTATCGAAAGCGGGAAGCCGACCCGAAACGCCAGCCCAACCCGCAGATCGCCGAGGAGCTTACGGTCCAAATCCAAATCTCGCAGGATGCCAAATTGGGCGATCGCGAACTGCGGCTGATCCATCCCAACGCGATGTCCAACCCGCTTTACTTCTACGTCGGCCAATATGCCGAGACGCGGGAACAGGAACCCAATGACGTGACGCCCCACCAGTCGACCCACGTCCAGCTTCCCATGGTCATCAACGGCCAGATCATGCCCGGCGACGTGGACCGTTTCGCCTTCGAGGCCAAAAAGGGAACCAAATTAGTGGCGGCCTGCGCTGCCCGGGGGTTGATCCCCTACTTGGCCGACGCGGTTCCCGGCTGGTTCCAGGCCGTGCTGCATCTGTACGACGAGCAGGGTTATGAGGTGGCCTTCGCCGACTCGCTCGGTTTCCTCCACGATCCGGTATTGTATTACGAAGTGCCGAAGGACGGGGTCTACACGATCGAAATCCACGACTCGATCTACCGCGGCCGCGAAGATTTCGTGTATCGGATTTCGATCGGCGAAATTCCTTACGTCACGGGCATCTTCCCGTTGGGCGGCCGGGTTGGCCAACCCGTGACCATCGAATTGAAGGGCTGGAACTTGCCAGTCAAGACGCTGAATCTCGAGCCGTCCTTTTATCGGGGAGGGACTGGCATCCGGCCCGACATCCTCGAGCAAAACAACATCTTCTCCAACCGCGTGGGATTCATCGTCGACACGCTCCGCGAGGAGTTCGAAATCGAACCCAACGACACACCGGAGAAGGCCCAAGAGATTACTGTGCCCTTGGTGATTAATGGGCGGATCGACAAGCCCGGCGACATCGACTACTTCAAGTTCTCGGGGTTGGGCTCGATCGTGGCCGAGGTCTACGCCCGACGCATGTACTCGCCGCTCGATTCCGTGGTGCGGCTTACCGACGAAAACGGCAAGGTGATGGCCTACGATGACGATCACGAGGATCGGGCCTGGCCGCTGATCACCCATCATGCCGATTCCCGATTGCTCACCACGACCAAGGGAGCGCACTTCGTGTCGATCGCCGACGCGCAGGGCCGTGGCGGCCCCGACTATGCCTATCGCCTCTACATCCGGCCACCGCGGCCGGACTTCGACCTCCGCGTCACGCCCTCGAGCGTCACCGCCAGGGCGGGCACGTGTGTGCCGATCACGGTCCACGCTTTGCGCAGGGACGGTTTTGATGACGACATCGCGTTGGAACTGGTGAATCCTCCGCCGGGATTCGCGCTGAGTGGGGCATGGGTCCCGGGCGGCCAGGAAAAGGTTCGCCTGACGCTTTCCGTCCCGCCTGAGCCCGCCAAAGAGCCTTTCCTGCTTCAAATGCAAGGCTTTGCCACGGTCCAAGGTCGGCGCTTGCTGCGGCCGGCCTTTCCCGCCGACGAAATGACTCAGGCCTTCATCCTGAAGCACATCGTACCTACGAAGGATTGGGCGGTGTTTGTAACAGGTTCAGCGCCAGGCAGGCCGCCTTGCACGTATGTGGACGCTGGCGTGCGGATCCCCGTGGATGGCGTTGGCCAGGCCCGCTTCATGGTCGCCGAAGGCATCGACTCGAACAATCTCCGCTTCGAGCTGAGCGAGCCGCCCCGGGGCATTACCCTCGACACCCCGCAGCCAGTCGGCCTGACCCGTGGCCTCATCGTCCCCGTCAAGTGCGATCCCGAGAAGGTCAAGCCTGGCGAGAAGGGCAATCTGCTCTTCATCGTCTCACAGGAGACTTCGTACGTGAACCGCCAGGACAAGAAACTGGTGACGGGCAAAAATGTCTACGGACTGCTGCCCGCCGTCCCTTATGAGGTTGTCGCCGGCAAGAAGACCCGGCCCATGGCCAGGGAACGGTGATCTCGTGGTCCGCTCTTCGAAGCGGAGAAATCGGGAATCATCACTAGGGCGAAGCGGCGAGTTCAGGGACGCTGAGCGCTTGCCAACGCCGCGAGGAAATCATCCACGTCGAACACGAAGCCGAAGGCCAAGGCGACACGCCACAGCCCCAGCTCCTTGGCCCATTGCCGCCGGGCGCTCTCTTTATTCTCGACGGCCGTCGTGGCGTCGCGAAATGCGGAGCAAAGCAGTCCGCGTCCGCTCATTTCATGCATCCCGCCGGGAGACAAGAGCAGACACCAGTTGATGGCGAAACCGGCGTAAATCAAGTGGTTGACGCCCGCCTCTTTGCATAGCGCGAACAGTTGGTCTCCGTTTTCGGCGACGCCTTCGTCGCCCACCGGCCGGGCTTCTGGGGCGAAATCGAGCCGGGCAAAGCCTCGGGCGACGTCGGCCTGGTTGTGTTTGCCTACGAAGACATTCTCACTGCGGAACTGTTGCAAACGCTGGAGGGTGGGATCCGCCGGGATCATCTCGCGGGGCTGCGGCGGCGGTCCGGCAAGTCGTTGGGCACGCTGGTACCCTGGTAACTTTTGATAGTATTGACCACCGCCCACCACATGAAACAAGGAAACCCCCGCCGACCGCACGCCGCCCAAAAGTTTTGGAAAAACGGTGCGGCAGATCGCCTCGGCCCGGGGCAGATACTCCACGCACCGGTGCCAACCGGGAAACTCCTCCCAAGTGCCCGTGTCCCAGGCATGCATGATCACCACGCCCGTACGACGCAGGTCCAATTCCAACACCGTCTTTTTCCACCCCCCGTAGCCTTCGGCCGGGACATCCAAGCGGGGGTCGGCGTCGAACTGCTGGTAGTAACTCGTCGGGACACGCACGATTCGAGGGGATTCGACGGATTGCGAGGCGGGCGATTGGAACGGCGCCGCCACGGCAGCCGCCAAAAGGCCACTGGCTGATTGGTAAAGAAATTTCCGCCGCGTGCTCATTTCGCGATACCTAACAGTTCCATTTCCCAGTCCGCGCCCCATTTCTCCGACTGCGCAACAAACGACCCTCGACGGCCCGGTGTCCTTGAGAGAGTTTGTCCCCGCGGCGCATAGGCCCATCGCCGCGCGCGTCCACGCCACGTGGTTTCAACGGACCACATGCTCATTGTGGCTACCGTGGGACCACTTGGCAAGTCCGCGTGCGGCGAGGATTCACCCGAGTCGTTCGGGCCGCAAAGTTCACACGCGGTACCCTCAAAGAGATTGAAGGGATTGTCCGGTCGCATTGAGGGGGTAGAATAATTGCCGAAACGGGCCGACGCAGGGCGTCACGACGGGCGTTTGGGCCAGGGCGGGGTGCTGCCTCCTTAGCTACGGAATGCGATCGATGGCGAGTTTGCAAGTCCTTTATCAGGAGAAGCCGATCGAATACGAGTTGAAGCAAGGCGCGAATCTGATCGGCCGTCTGGCCGAAAACCCCATTCCGATCAATCATCCGACGGCCTCGGGTAAACACGCGGTGATCCACGCCGAGGGCGGCGAGTTCTTCTTGGAGGACATCGGTAGCCGCAACGGAACCTACGTGAACCAACAGCGGATCAACGGTCGGGTCAAGTTGCGGCACAACGACATGATCCGCTTTGGCGACGCTCAGGCCCGATTCCTCGACCCGACGAGCGCGGCCCCCACCCCTTCCGCAGCCGGCGCTGCCCCCAGCCGCGTGGCCAAGCCCGACTTGATCACTGGCCAGATCGACATTCGGGACGAAACCGAAGCCACCATCACCGGCGAAGTTCTCGGCCGCGGCCGGTTCGGTGGCTTGGACGTGAATCCCCAGGCCAAACTGAAGGCGGTCCTCGAAATCAGCAACAGTCTGGCGGGAACGATCGACTTGGGGGCCTTGCTGCCGAAGATTCTCGACACCCTGTTCAATATCTTCAAATACGCCGATCGCGGCTGCATCCTGTTGAAGGACGAGCGCACTGGCGAGATGGTGCCCCGGGCCATGCGACACCGGCGAAAGGACCAGGACGCCACGGTCCGACTGAGCCGAACCATTCTCAACAAAGTGCTGAAGGACAAGGCGGGCATCCTCTCGGCGGATGCCAGCACGGACGAGGCCTTCAGCGGCAGCCAATCGATCGCCGACTTGAAGATCCGCTCCATGATGTGCGTACCTTTGCTGGGGCTGGACGGAGAGCCGCTGGGTGTCGTGAGCATCGACTCGCAGAACCCGTTGGGCCAGTTCACCAGCGACGATTTGGAACTGCTCATGGCGGTGGCTGGTCAAGCGGCGCTGGCCTACGAGAATTCCCGGCTGGCCCAGTCCTATGCCGAAAAGATGAAACAGGACGCCGAGCTGGAGATCGCCCGCAATGTGCAGCGGAATCTCTTGCCGACGGAGCTGCCCAAAGTGGATGGCTATCAGTTCTACGCCTCGTACGATGCGGCCAAGGCCGTGGGCGGCGACATGTACGACTTTTTCGTCCTGCCCGAGGGAAAAATCTGTCTCGCGTTCGGCGACGTGGCTGGCAAGGGCGTTCCCGGGGCACTGATCATGTCGCGGATGTCAAGCTGCGTGCAGAGCACGATCCGGCACGTCCACGACGTAGTCGAGGCCATTCAGGCCATCAATAACCATATGTCCGACGGGAAGATCGAGGGCAAGTTCGTGACCTTTATTCTCGCCATCGTCGATACGCGGAACCACACGGTCACGTTGGCCAACGCGGGCCACGCCTCGCCGATCATCCGCAGGGCCAATGGCACGTTGGAACAATTCAATCAAGACATCGCCGGACCGGCGATCGGGATGATGGAGGACTACCCTTATGAGTCCGAGACCCGAACGCTCGAACCGGGTGACATGGTCGTGATCACCACCGACGGCGTCGAGGAAGCCATGAACGTCAACGGCGACCTCTACACCACTGAACGCGTAATGGAGGTGATCAAAAATGGCCCGCCGGAGGCGGAAAAATTGGGCAAATTGCTTTTGGAAGACGTCCGCCGGCACGCGGCGGGCCGCTCCCAGAGCGACGATATCACGATCATGACCTTCGGCCGCAATCCCTGACGGCCGCAATCCCTGACGGCCGCAAGCCCCCATCGTCATGGGGACGACGAAGCGGGCATGGGTTCCGTCACGGTCCAAGCAATCTTGTCGCCTTGGACGGAAACGACCGCGAAATGGGCTTCGGTGCGGTGCATGCCCGTTGGCAAGGGGACTTCCAGCGTGCCTTGCTCCGCGTGGCACATCACATAATCCCGGCCCATGATTGTTTCGACGACGACCACGCCCGCCGGGTCGAGCAGGTTGACGCTGCGGACCAGCGGCGTCCCGGCCGCGTGGGCGTCGAACACCGAGATGAACGTCTTCAGCCCGGTTCCTTCGCAGCGGCGAACCACATAAGGAATCGTCGCGCCGATGTCGGAATTCTTCCAGTCGCGCTGGCCCCAACCGTCGGCCACGAAGGCTCGCTCGCCCTGCTGGCCGACGTTCCAAGCCGTGCAGGTCAAGCCAGGGCCGCACTGCCAAGTGGCTCGCCAAATCCCGGCGCCGTCGCCGACCCGAACGTTGGCTAAGTCGTAAAGCTTCGCGTTCCCATCCGCAGCCAGTTTCAAATCCGCGATGTCGCAAGTTTTCGCGGAAGCGTGGTACACGTAGTCTTGCGTCTTGCCGCCTTCCACGCGGAAGAAGTCCACCACGTAGTTGCGACCTTCACCGTGGTCGATCACGGCCGAGGTGCGGCGATAGAGCTTCGCCTCCGCGTAGGCGGAGGACTGGGCCTCCATCGCCTTCACCTGCGGGGAAGTTTTGAAAAACAGGATCTCGCCGCCGCGATTCACCGTGAGTTGGTCCTTCTCATCGAGGACCACGGTGTGATGGGCCACCGTGCGCCGGGTCATGTGGGACTTCGGATGGTCCCAAAGGTATCCCAAATCCGAGAGGACCTCGTGGCCGTTCTTCCAATAGTAGAGATTCAAGCTGTCGAGGTGGTGATGGTTGCCCCAATGGCTGGCACTGAGCAGAAGCAGGCTCTCGCGACCGTCCTTGCCGGTGCGCATGTGGCCGATTCGCAGGTCGGGCGGGCACCAGTCAGGCAAAACGAGCGGGGCCGCTGTCTTTTCCTCCAGGCCCGGCTCACGAACATAGATCGCGATGTCCGATCCCGGGATTTCCTTCAGCAACTCCTGCCGCGCCACATCGCCCCGGGGCGTCCGTTGTTTTATCGGCGAGCCCGAAAACGTTTCTCTGAGCAGGGCGAGATATTCGGGTCGTTCAGGGTAATTGGCGACCATCAATTCGATGAAGTTGGCGGGTAAACGTGCGCCAGGCGAACAATCGGCGTAGGGCGGAAACGTAAGGTCTCCCTGCAATCCGCGGAAAAATCCCTCCCACACCCGCTCATACGCCGTGTTGCGATAAAGATTCAGCTTGTCGATCCGGTTGCCGTTTGGGTCGTGGTATCCCGGCGGATCGCTGTAACCGAGGAATGCCTCGGCCAAGTCCCAGATGCCGCCGAGCGTCATCAAGCCGTAGACTGGCGACTCGGACGTCGTGCCGTCGGGCAGGAACCATCCATCGACGGTCCGATAAAATCCCTCCAGGCCGAACCGCACCAGTCCTGGATGCCCTACACACATTCCCACCAGCGCCGTCGCCGTGCGGTTGCTGACCGACTTGTTGTTGATCTGTTTGTCGCAAACCATGAGGATCGTGCTCTCCAGAAGCAGGTCGCGCTCGATGGTGCGCCGCTGTGCGTCGGTGTACAGCGGCGAACCATCGGCCTCGCGGGCCTCGCAGGTGAGATCGTAGGCCTCGACCACGTTTCGGACGAACGCCGATTCCATGCCCACGCCGCCCGCCCGGCCCGCCGTCCAAAAACCGGTGTGCAGCTTCCGGTCGGGCTTGTTGGGTGGGAAGCAAAGTTCAGGCTCGGGCAAATTGCTGATGTGCAGCGAGGCGATCCGCGGATCCATGTCGGCATATTCGCCGTAGCCCACGTGGACCAGCCAGTTGGGGTAGCAAGCGGCAAAACGCAACAGCACGTCGCGGCAAGCGCGGGCGTATTCCAGCTTGCCCGTCAACACAAAGGCCTCGGCCAGCGTTCGGCAGTAGGCCGCGATCCACCGGACCTTGCGGGCGCGAATATTGGCCGTGAAACTGGGGCGGCCATGCTTGTAGCCGAACAACACGAACGTGTCGCCCCCGTAGAATCGGATCTCCTGCGGCTTGCGCCACTTCGCTCTCAACACGGTGTCTTCCGGATACTTGTCATTGGGAAAAACCGTCCCGCAGACAGTGCATTTCAGGTGCTCCGGATCGTTCACGCTCCAACTCCAAAGCCCGTGGGGATGCACCGGCTTGCCCTGCTCGCGACAGGAAGGGCACGGCGTCCACAGCGGATCGCCCGGCGTCGTTTCAGGTATCATCGCCGCGAGAAACTCGGGCGTGATGCGTCCCAAGTCGCGTTGCGCGTTTTTCTCGACGGCGGCGGCATAGTTTTTCGCCCAAACGTAACGTTTGATATTTTCCTTGGCCCGGGCGATATCGGCCGCTTTGATCGTAACACCCGGGTGCTTGACCGTAGTGCGGTATTGCTCCCACGGCGACCAATCGAAAAGCGGTTCGCCGAAGCCGCTCGGCGGATCAGGCGAAGCAGGCAGAACCCATTGGGCCATCGCAAGGCACGTCGCCGCAAGGAGCGGAATCTGTCTTCGCATCACCGTGGTGACCTCCTCAAACGGGAAAACAAAGCCACGCCAAAGAGTTGTCCTGAGTTGGTCCCAATTTGAGCCAGCCGTGCGGCCCCGTCAAGCCACAACGGTCCCTTGCGCTGACAAAGTGCGATCACCGTTCCTCGTGTCAGAAGAGATGACGAAAACTTGTCACACTGAATTGGCGTGTTGCAGGCAACGTAGCTGGCGATACAATGAGGGGCCAAGTGGCTTCCAGTAGCGAAGTTTGGAAAAGAGGGAACACCATGAAAGCAACGATGGTCCCTTTGGTGGCCCTGATCGGTCTGACGGTTACGGTCCAGGCTAGGGAGTTCCACGTGGCCACCGACGGCAGCGACGCGAATCCCGGCACCCAGGCGGCGCCGTTGCGGACAATCCAGCGGGCGGCTGAGCTGGCCCAGCCGGGTGACGTGATCACCGTCCATGAAGGCGTATACCGCGAGCGCGTCAATCCGCCGCGCGGGGGCGAATCGGATGCCAAGCGGATTGTGTATCAGGCGGCTTCAGGCGAGAAGGTTGAAATCAAGGGCTCGGAAATCATCCGCGGATGGCAAAAGGTCCAGGGCGATGCCTGGAGGGTGACTTTGCCGAATTCCTTCTTCGGCAGCTTCAATCCCTATCGCGATGTGATCCGCGGCGACTGGTTCAACCCGAAGGGCCGCCAGCACCACACCGGCGCGGTCTATGTCCGCGACCAATGGTTGGCCGAGGCCGCGGCTTTGGACGAGGTGCTCAAAGCGGCCGGTCCGGTGCCGCTCTGGTTCGCTCAGGTGGACGAGCGGAACACGACGATCTGGGCCCAATTCCCGGGCATCGATCCCAATGCGGAGCCTGTGGAAATCAACGTGCGTCAGACGGTGTTCTATCCCGACAAGCCGGGGAGGAATTTCATTACGGTTCGCGGTTTCACGATGCGTCACGCGGCCACCCCTTGGGCCCCGCCCACCGCGGAACAAATCGGCCTGATCGGCACCCATTGGAGCAAAGGTTGGATCATCGAAAACAACGTGATCAGCCACTCGATGTGCTCGGGAATCGCCCTGGGCAAGTACGGCGACGAGTGGGACAATACGTCGGCCAACACAGCCGAAGGTTATGTCAAGACGATCGAACGAGCGCTAAAGAACGGTTGGAACCGGGAAACGATCGGCCATCACGTGGTCCGCAACAACCACATTTCCCACTGCGAGCAGGCGGGGATCGTGGGCAGCTTGGGACCGATCTTCTGCGTGGTGACGGGCAATACGATCCACGACATCCACGTGCGGCAGGCGTTCACGGGCGCGGAAATGGCGGGCATCAAGTTCCACGCCGCGATCGACACGGAAATCAGCCGCAACCACATTTTCCGCACCTGCCGCGGCCTGTGGCTTGATTGGATGGCCCAAGGCACACGCGTTACCGCCAATCTCTTCCACGAAAACCAGTGGGAGGACCTGTTCGTCGAGGTCAATCACGGGCCGTTTCTGGTGGACCACAACGTGTTCCTGTCGCCGACGACGCTTCTGGATATGTCCGAGGGCGGGGCGTATGCCCACAATCTGATCGCCGGGCGCGTCGTGTTGCAGCCCGAACTCGAACGCGCCACGCCATTCCATCCGGCCCACTCCACCGAAGTGGCTGGGCTCCGCAACATCGTTGGCGGCGATGACCGATTCTTCAACAACATTTTCGTCGGGGGCACGGGCCTGGACGCCTACGACAAAGCCAGCTTGCCCATGCTTTTGGAGGGCAATGTCTTTTTCCGCGACGCGAAACCTTCCGCCCGAGAGCAGAACGCTGTGGTCCATGCGGACGTGGATCCCGGCCTCAAGCTCGACCTGCAAGGCGATTCGGCGTTTTTGGAGCTGACGCTGGAGTCGGGCTGGACAGGCGACGTGAAGCGCCCCCTGGTCACCACGGAGCTGCTCGGCAAGACAGCCATTGCCAATCTGCCTTACGAGCTTCCCAGCGGCGAACCGATTCGCCTCGACTCGGACTTTTTCGGTGCAAGGCGAAACGCATCGAACCCCACGCCTGGTCCCTTCGAGAACCCGGCCACCGGCCGTAACCGATGGAAACTGCGTTAGCGACCGCCATCGAAACCTGGTCTGAACTTTAAATGGCGCGGCGCTTGGCTGCACGCCCGGCGAGCGGATTGAGCCCGTCGCGGGCAACGCACGCCGCAGTGGCCAAGCGGAGTTTCTGCTCTTTTTGATGTACGAGGGCTCGGATGCCTCCCCAATTCATCTTCGAAATGCGGAACGTAAGCAAGACCTATGGCGACAAGGTCGTGCTTCGGGACATCAGTTTGTCGTTCTATTACGGCGCCAAAATCGGCGTGGTGGGGGAAAACGGGGCTGGCAAGTCGACGCTTTTGCGGATCATGGCCGGTTTGGACCGGGACATCGACGGTACGGCCACGCTGGCCAAGGGGATGCGCGTCCGCTATGTGGCCCAGGAGCCGGAGCTGGACCTCGAAAAGACCGTGCGTGAGAACCTTCGCACGGCGGTGCAACCGATCCAGGATCTGGTCGACCGCTTCAACGAGGTCTCCGCGCGCATGGCCGATCCGGGGCCCAACGATGACCTCGACAAGCTCATGGAAGAGCTGGCCCAACTTCAGGAGAAGATCGACGCGACCAACGGTTGGGAGATCGACCGGCTCATGGACATCGCCTCCGATGCCTTGGTGCTCCCGCCCGACGATGCCATCGTCGGACAGCTCTCGGGCGGCGAGCGCCGCCGCGTGGCCTTGTGCATGGCCCTATTGGAGAAGCCCGACCTGTTATTGCTCGACGAACCGACCAATCACCTCGATGCCGAGACGATCCAATGGTTGGAGCAAGCCTTGCGCGAGTATCCGGGCACGGTGATCATCGTCACCCACGACCGCTACTTCCTCGATAACATCACCCGCTGGATTTTGGAGCTGGAAAACGGCCGCGGACTGCCGTTCGAGGGTAATTATTCCTCCTGGTTAGCCCAAAAGGCGGAGTTGTTACGGGTAATCGAGAAGCGCGAGACCCAGCGGCAGAAAACCTTGCAGCGCGAATTGGAATGGATCCGCAATTCGCATCAAGGGCGATTGCAGAAGAATCAGGCCCGCATCAAGGCATACGAACAATTGGCAGCTCAGGAGATCGACTCCAAGAGCGAGGCGATCATCCAGATCGCCCCGGGGCCGCGGCTGGGAGAAAAGGTCCTCGAAGTGAAGGAGGTATGCAAAAGCTACGTCATCGGCGGGCAACGGACCACGATCCTTGACCGTTGCACTTTCAGCGTGCCCCGAGGCGCGATCGTGGGCGTGATTGGCCCCAACGGCACCGGCAAGACCACGCTGTTTCGCTTGATCGTGGGGCAGGAGACACCGGATTCGGGCACGATCGAGCTTGGCCCCAGCGTCGTTCTTTCCTATGTGGACCAGCACCGCGATGCTTTAGACGATGATAAGACGATCTTCGAGGAAATCACGGACGGGCAGAACACGCTCCAACTCGGCAGCACGACGGTCAACTCGCGTCTCTACGTCTCGCGGTTCAATTTCCGCGGGCCGCAGCAACAGAAAAAGGTAGGACAATGCTCCGGCGGCGAGCGGAACCGCATCCATCTGGCCAAAATGCTCCGCCGCGGAGGAAACCTGCTGCTGTTGGATGAACCGACGAACGATCTCGATGTGGCCACGCTGCGCGTCTTGGAGCAGGCGCTGATCGATTTTCCCGGCTGCGCCTTAGTGATCAGCCACGACCGGTTCTTCCTCGACCGGATCGCGACGCACCTGTTGATTATGGAAGGCAACGGGAAGACGCGGTGGTTCGAGGGCAATTTCGCGGCCTACGAGGCGTCGGTGCTGGCCGAGGACCCCGATCGCTTGGCCCATCGCCGCGGCAAGTATAAACGCCTTGCTCTGCGCTAGCTGGGAGGCGTTGGCGATGGGACCGCCATTGCTCACGGGCATTAGTCGCGAGAAGAGCCCCCCGTTTCCGCTTCGCAAACGGCAACCATCCCAGTTCGCCGAGCGGCTGGGGATGGGAGTCCGTTCTACAAAAGAACCGTTGCGCGGCCCCGCGGATTGGCGTGCGGCCTCTAGCAAAGTCGGCTAACTAGGGCACGGACACTGCCACCGCTTGCCGGGTTTGCACCGGTCCCTGGCACAAAAGACGCTTGGTTCGCAAACGGCCTGTTCAATTCTTTTGGTGATCGCTGAAATCGAAGATTTCGCTGTAATCCAAAATCTTCGCGGGTTGCCCTAGAGGGTTCTTGCAGAATCGTTTGCGGCACTCCGGGCAAAGATCGAATCGCAACTCTTGGTAGACCTCCTCACCGATTTCGGCATTCGGGTCATCCTCGAGGCGTTCCAACATGTCCTGAATTTCTTCGAGATAGTCCCGATCCTCCTCTTGCTCCTCTTCATCCACCGCGGGATCGAAGGCAGCGGAAATCTCGATCCTCACCGTGTAGCGCAGATCGCGCTTGGGATCCAACACTCGTTTGCACAGATCGCAAGTGTAATGAATCATGGACCCGCTCCCGAGTTACGTCGGCTGGATGCATCAACAACCGAGAAGAGATCCGCCGATTTCCTCCATCGTAATGAGAAACGCCGAAGCGTGGCAAGGCGGACTTAACCGATTTTTTATGCGGGCGGAAACATGGTCCGAGTTGATCTTTTTGCCGGTATGGAAAGGCGTATTTTCGGAAAACGGGACGATAGCCGATTTTTGCCGAGCTTCTCTCGGCGGACCCAATGCTTCAGCAAGGCCCGAAGGCCTTTGCACGACCCTTTCGTGTCAAAACACGACCCGTCCGTGTTAAAAAAATGGTTAGGACTCTAGCTTGCGGAGAATGTGTGCGTTAGAATGCAGAAACCTAGGTCAACGGTTCACGTTGGCTTGTCAGGTAGTTATGCAGATGGCCGGAATCGGGGGGCAAGTTCGCCGGCGCATCGCAACCATTGCGGTCGACCACCGCAATTCGCGGATCGTTGGCCGGATGAGGGAGTCGCGGGGTCTGCCTCATGCCCAGTGCTGGCAAATCCGATGCCCTGTCTTCCAGCGTTCTGGTGCTCAATCGGTCTTACGCCGCGGTTCACGTGATTGGTCCCCGCCGGGCCTTCAGCCTCCTCTACTGCGATTTGGCCGAAGTCATCGCCGCCGAGAATGGTCGTTTCGCCAATTACGATTTTCAGGCGTGGCGGGAATACTGCGAGCTTCGGGTGGAGGACAAACAGCCGGATGAAGACTGGATTCGGGCGGTCAATTTCGAGATCCAGGTGCCGCGTGTGATCCGCCTGCTCAAATACGACCGCGTTCCCAGCCGGGCTTTGCGGCTCAACCGGCATTCGGTCTTCGCCCGCGACGAACATCGTTGCCAGTACTGTGGCAAGCGATTCCCCACCAGCCAATTGAGCCTGGATCACGTGATCCCCAAGAGCAGGGGAGGCGATACCACCTGGGAGAACGTGGTGTGTTGCTGTCTAGATTGTAACATCAAGAAGGGCGGTCGCACCCCGCAGGAAGCCCACATGAAGCTCGTTGCCAAGCCTGTCCGCCCAAAGCGGAGCCCCTTGATTGCCTTGAAACTCCGCAATCCGAAATACGAATGTTGGCGGATTTGGGTCGATGGAGCGACGGTCGAGGCAAGCGTCTTTTAGCGCCCTTTGGTGGCTTACTGCTGCTCCGCCAACGGCGTCTTCTTTTCCGTAATCACGGGGCACTTGGGCGCCATCTCCGCATTAAGCTGAATATAGCTCTTCCATTCTTCCGGCACGTTGGCATCGAGAAAGATGGCTTCCACGGGGCATTCGGGAACGCAGGCCTCGCAATCGATGCACTCGTCCGGATGAATATACAGCATCCGCTCGCCCTCGTAGAAGCATTCGACGGGGCAGACCACCACGCAGTCAGTGTATTTGCAGTTTTCGCACGGTTGGCAAACGACGTGGGTCATAAACGGCCATCTCCTTGAGCGGACTCGCGTCGGACGGACCCAGCGTCCGCCCGCCTAGGGCCAAAAAAGCAACGGTATTTCACGGCCCTCACGAACGTTCATCTTAGGAGCCCGCCAACCCTGTGTCAATCGGGATGACTACCGGACTAGCCCCGACGCTCCAAAGTTTCTCGGGCCTTAACCAAACTGGTTACGCCGGCGGCTTCGTGAAGAACGGCCGCGAGAACTTTTGAAAGTGAATCAAGAAGAAACTTGCTTGACCGCCCCTAGGCATTTTATACTCTCGCCATTCCAAATTCATTGAGTTCCAGCGTGAACTCGAACGGCAGTCCCGACGCGAGCTACGGGCGTGCTCCAGGAGATCGTTTTATGACTTTGGCGACAATCGATTGGATCATTATCGTTGTGTACCTCGTCGGGTGCGTCGCGGCCGGCATCTGGATGCGGCGCTACGTGCGCAACGTGGAGGATTTCGCCGTTGCTGGCCGCGAAATGGACTTGAACCTCGGCGTGGCCTCGTTGGCAGCCACGGAGGTCGGCATCGTTACCGTGATGTACACGGCCGAGAACGGTTTCAAAAACGGCCTGGCTGGGGCCACTCCCGGCCTTCTAGGTTGCATCATGATGCTCCTGGTCGGCTTGACCGGATTCGTGATCGTGCCGCTGCGGAATGCGGGCGTGATCACCATCCCCGAACTTTTCGAAAAGCGGTTTGGCAAGCGGGTGCGATGGCTGGCCGGCGTGGTCGTGATCCTTGGCGGGGTGCTCAACATGGGGATCTTCCTCCGCCTCGGCGGCGACTTCCTCATGTACGTCAGCGGCTTGGACCCGAAATACACCATTCAAGTGCCCGGCACCGACTTTCAACTGAGCATGTTGGAAGCCATGATGACGGGCCTTCTGATCTTAGTGCTGATTTATACGGCACTGGGTGGGATGCTCTCCGTGCTGATTACCGATTATCTCCAGTTTCTCGTCATGGGCACGGGCATCGTTGTCACTTCGGTGCTGGTGATTTGGAACGTCGGTTGGTCGAACCTGATCCACGGGCTGTGGGAAGCGCATACCTCGGGCGTGCGACTTACCGACACCAGCATCCCGGGACAGACGACCGAAATCACTATGGCCCATCCTTTCAATCCCATTCGCACATTTGGGTGGGGGTGGGTCACGTGGCAGGCGATGCTCAGCATCGCCATCGTCACCACGTGGCAAACCACGATCGCCCGCGTGCTCTCCGCACGCGACGCTAAGACGGCCAAGTCTATTTACCGCCGCACAAGCTTCTATTACGTAGGTCGTTTCGGCTTGCCAGGCTTGTGGGGCATCGGAGCGTTTCTCTATTTTACTAGCAAAGGCGGCCTGCCCGAGGGAGCTGGCAGCCTGACCGCCATGCCTGCCTACTTGCACACGATCTTGGGGCCCGGCTTGCTCGGCATCGTGATCGCTGCCATGCTGGCCGCCGAGATGTCGACCGACAGCGGCTACTTGCTCACCTGGGCCACGGTGATCTACAACGACATCATCAGCCCATGCCTCCGCAAGCCCATGCCGCCCTGGGCGAAGTTGCTGACCGTCCGCCTGCTGGTCTTGGCGATTGGCGCGTTTTTGGTGTTTTACGGTCTCTGGTATCAACTTCCCGGGGCTGCCTGGGATTATTTGGCCGTGACGGGCAATATCTACATGGCCAGTCTGTTCACCTTGTTGGTCGCCGCCCTCTACTGGCCCCGCGCCAACAGTTGGGGCGCTATTGCCGCGATCATCCTCGGGGCCATCGGCCCGATCACATTCCTGGTGGTCAACGCCATTGTCGAGAAGCAGCACCAGATTTCGCCGGAAACGGCCGGTTGGTCGGCTTTCGGAATGGCCTTCGCCGGCATGATCTTCGGCTCGCTGATCGGCAATGCCTTGGGCAAGGGCCGAACCGCTTCCTCGGCGGAAACGAACAAGGAATCATGATCCAACGAAACAGGACTGCGACAGAAGGGATAGGTTTTTTGCGACCTGGTTTAAGGATTGGGGGGCCAATGCCTCCGCAGCCCGCAGACGCGAGGCCGTTTGCTCGACGGCTCGCCCCGTTTCGGGAGCCAACACCATGATCGATCAATTCTTCATCGGGTTTTGGACCGCCATGGTCTTCGGCTCGGTGGCCTGGTACAGCTACTTGCTCTTCCACGTGGGCATTAAGGGTGGTCGGGACATCGTGCGCATGATCCGCGTGCTTTCGGCCCGATCCGATCAAGCCGAAGCCTCGGCCCCGGACCGCCGCTGAGAGAATTCGTGTTCCTACTCGGCGATCGTCGAGGGCCAGGATCACCCGCGCTACGGCCGACGAAGCAGTTCTGCACCCGGCGCAGCGAAAATACCCTCTGGCTGTCTGTGCTGAGCAGCCGCGATCCTCCCTTGGGCCGCTGGTGCGGTAGGTTTAGATAATCGTTGTAAACCTACGGGGTATCTTGCCTTTGCCATGGGGGTGTGAAGCCTTCAGCCTCGTCACCGTAAACCATGGAAACTTGAAGGCCACTGGCCTGCGAGGTGTAAAAAAGCCGCCCGTTGGAGACCACCGCGCCGATGCATTCGCGGCTGTCGATGGCCGGGCCGGTGCTTGCGAGGCGATTGCCGTCCGAGAGGTCGATCAAGTCCATATTGCACCCAAGCACATACGGCTCGGAGAGCGTGAACCGCGTGCAGGCATAGCGATAATTGAACCGCGAGACGACTTTGCCGGTCTCCCGGTCCAAGACGTAGCCGTCGCGGCCCGAGGCATTGGTGAACACGTATTTCTCGCCAACCGACACGACGTTCACGGCGGAGGCCAAGGGTTCGGACTGCCAAATCAGGCGGCCGTCGCGGGCATCGAGGCAACGCACATAGCGGTCGTTGGTCCCGGCGTGCGGTTTATTGTAGCCTCCGACGTAGAGGCGGCCGTCGCGGCCCGAGATCGTGCAGCCAGCGGTCACCGAAACCGCCGTGGTGGACCACAGGGTCTTGCCCGTAAGCGGATCGAGCGCCACGGTGATGCCATTGGGCGAGTCGCTGCCTTTACGAAGGGGTCGCGGGGCGTAGCCGAAGAAGGTCGAGTAGTAAAGCGTTCCGTCCAGTAAGCATAGGCCGCAGTCGTTTCCCCCGCTCCCCAAGTCCGAAAAATCGCGACTCCACACCTCCTGACCCGTGTTCACATCCCACGCCCGAATCAGCGGCTTGTTGTCGCGCGGATAATAGGGATTGTCATGGGTATAGATCCAGCTCATGATCTCGGCGCCGTCGGGCGAGGGTTGGGGTTCGCCGCTCATCACGAAGGCCTTTTCTGTCCCTTGCGGCGCATATCGGCCCGAACCAAAGGCGTAGATCGCTAGATTTTTGTAGACCACCGGCGGGGCCTGACGACTCCAACTCGGCGAGCCGCTGAAGGGAGCCTCCCAAAGCAACTCCCCGGTGGCTGCATTGAGGCAACGTAAACGAGACTGCCTCAGCCCCGCCTGGGGCAAAAGCAGTCGCTCATTGAGATACAAAGGCGCAGTAAACGAGAGGTACACTTCAGGAAAGTAACGCCGCCAGAGAAGGCGTCCGGTTTCCTGTTCGACGGCGAAAATCTGGCCCTCGGCGGTGTGCGTGTACACGCGGCCACCCCCGGCGGTGGGCACGTGCTTGAAGGTCCCTTCGTAGCGGCGAATCCATTTCATGCGTAAGGGCGTCCGCAGGCCCTGGTTGTTGGCGTTCGTGTTGGCCAAGTCGCCAAAGTTCGTGGCCCAGTCGTATCGGGCATCGGCCAGCTTGCTCGTCAGGGGGGAGCGAATCCTCCAGAGTTCAAGATCTTTCCTGGGTAGCGGCGCCGTACCTCCCGGACCGAGCACATACAGATAGCCGTCCTCGCACGGGACATAGATTCGGCCGTCGCACACGGCCACGGGGGCGGAGATCGGTTTGCCAAAGGCGGTCTTGAACGACCACACCTCGCCGCTCGACAACGGCACCACATACACATTCCCGTCCAGACCGCCATAAACGGCGTGATCGCGCAAGAGGATGGGCGAGGCGATCGCGGGATAGCCGCTCAGACGAATCGCTTCCTTCCCGCCAAGAACATGCTTGCAAAGCCCGAATCCCGCCTCCGGTCGGGTGCGGAAGACGTCTGTTCCGCGAAGGCTCACGGAGGCGAAGCTCAGGAGGCCGGGAAAGTTGATGGCGGTTTGCGTGCCGGGAACGTGGTCCGTGTCAATCGTATCGCCGCGGAGTCGGAAAATCTCCACGCGACCAGTATTATCGCGGCGATGCCATTGATTATACGCGGCCCCGTCCTCACCAATACTCAACCCGAACGACGCGGGAAATTCGATGCCCTCGTTCTTCGGCACGATTCCCAATCCGCGGAGTTCAGCCCGATCGCCTGCGTCCTCCAGGAACACGGTCCGCCCGCCCGCTGGAACGACCACCGTTTTCTGAAACACCGCCAGATCGGTCGCCGTGCAGAACGTGTCGCGCCATGTGACGCGGCCTTTTTTGAAATCTAGCCAATCGGAGGGATTCCAACGATCGCCGGGGAACTTGAGGATTTCCGTCACGAAGTCCCACTGCCAACAGGGACTGCCGTCGTAACGGACGGCATGGACCCTGGCTCCCAACGTGGCGAAATAGACTCGGTCCGCTGCGACCACGGGCGTGCTGAAGATTGGCTCTCCGCAAAAAATCTCGCGGACCGCTTTGCCCGTGGCTCGGTCCAGCACGTAATACCAGCCGGCCATGGTTCCAAAATGCAGATAGCGCCCTGCCACGGCCGGCGAAGAGACGTTGTTGCAGTTGGCCTTGCCGCCGCGGCTCTGAAACCGCCAGACGACGGCCAGGCTAGCTGCGTCGATGCACAAGGCGACGCCGGAGGCGTCGAGCACATAGACTCGCCCATCGGCAATCGCCGGCGAAGTGAGCAGGGCGTCGGTGGCGGGCACGGCGCCGATCAAGCCAAGTGGCAGCGACAGCACACGTTCCGGGGCGTTGCCCGAATGTCGCGAGTCGAACTTGAATTGTTCCCAGGCCTCCGCGCCGGCGGCAAAGTGGCTTCCCAACACTGTCAAACAAAGCGCGACCAAGCACACGACGGGCGACAGTTTCGACATGGCTTCGCCTCGATATCAAGTAGGAAGCGGATGGGCTTTATTTTCGTCATTCTCGCGGCGTTGCCCGCTTTGTCAATCGTGGCACGGTCGCGGGCACGCGCGAAGTCAGTGGCGCGAAACCGCTTTCGCTTCCTCGCCCGGCGACGCTAAAAGGAAATGGAATCGACCAGCCGTCGCGCGGTTCCAAAGAACAGGGCCTCCACCTGGGCGCGAGAAAGAGCCAGGCGGCGCACAGCGCGGGCCATGGCGCGAAGTTGCTCGTAGCGGGTGAAGGTCATGCGCGGGTCACAGTGCGAGAGGTTGAGCGCATGGTTGTCCTCGGAAAGGAAGGCCCAAGCGCGGGCAAAGGCGATGTATTTGCCGCGGAGCATGCCCACGGGCAGGTCGTCGCTGCCGTACATCACCCGCTCAGGCCCGACGGCCTGCATGAGGGCCTCGATCGCGTCCGACTCGCAGACGCTCGACGTGTCGTACCAGACGTTGGGCCAGCGGCGCAACCGCTCGCTCGCCTGCTCGATTGCCCAAGCCGCGTAGCTTCGGGCACAATGCGCAAGAATCCACTTGACGTTGGCATAACGCCCGGTCAGTCGATCGAGATCAGCGAGGTTTTCCGGGTCGCCGATTCCTTGGGGGCGCGAAAGGTGGAGCATGACGATCAGACCGCGGCGGTCGGCCACGGCGATCTGGTGTTCGGGCAAGAAGTCGGTAATGCGGCAGTTGACGGCATCGCCCGTGCGGCTGTAGAAGCGGTACGGCTTGAGGCCCACCATGCCAAGCTCGTCGAGCTGTTGCTCCACCGCTTCGGCCGTCATCGCGGGATCGACCAGCAGCAAGGCGCGGGAGCCTGCCTTGCCCGCGACTTGCTCCGCCGCGAACCGATTGCTCGCCCCAAGATCGCACGCCGGTGCGAAGGGAAAGCCGAAACAGAGCCGGTCGACGGTGCGGCCAGGCAAGAGCGCCGCGTCGCAGGCGTCGAGCGCATTCCACGTCGCCTCCGGCCACAACCGACCCACGGTCTCCGCGAAAGGACCGCTCTCCTTGGCCGGATCGGTGTTGAACTCCCAGCGATAGACGTGGGTATGCACGTCGAACACGCGGGAAGGCACGAGCCATTCCAGCTCGTCTCGCCAGATGCGGCGGTCGAGGTCGTTCGGCGTCACTTGGCGTCGTTCAGCCGCTTGACGTAGATGTTCTTCCATCGAACCGAAAACGGCCCTCGCTTCCCCACGCCATGGACTTGCAGGCCGATGAAGCCCTCGGGATTGTCCGCATAGCGTTTCTCGTCGTACATCAAGTCGGCGATTTTGTGGCCATTGATCCAGGTCTCGATGTGCCGGCCGACCGCGCGCACGCGATAGTGGTTCCACTGGCCATTGTTGAAGTGGTTATGCTCGCTCGTCGCCTTATCCTTGGAAAGCGGTTCGGGCGACTGCCAACCGCCGGCGGCCTCGCCATAGATGAAGCCCGACTGGCCAGGGCCGGCCTCGATTTCGACTTGCGGGCCGTAGACCCGGCCGCCGTAGAGGTCGCCGCGAAGCTTGGAGCGAATCTGCACCCCAGAGTTCAGCTCGTTGTGGTTGCGGTCGGCGAACAGCAGGTAGCCTTCCCTGCCGGGGAAAAACATCGGGCTGTGGACGTTGCGGCGGTAGAACGGATGGACGGCGTAGGTGTTTTCGGCGTCAACGACAAGGATCTGGCCGCTTTTCGGCGCCTGGTTGGCCAACTGAAATCCCGGCCATCGCTTGGCGTACATCCAAAACGTGCGGTTGTACCAGGAACCGTCGAGCAGGCCGGAGGTCGAAAAGACGTGCAGGCCCACGTCGCACTCACCCTTGTTGGAGAGCAACTCGGGCCACTGCTCCCTTAAATCCAGGGTGAGGCGTTTCTGCCGCATGCAGATGGCGTCCCCCTCGCTCACCAAGACATCGGAATTCGCGCCGCGGATGAAAAACGACACGTCGCGAGGGACGGTCTTTCCGCCGTCAGGGAAGGGACCGGAAAGCGTGGTCTTGTGCAAGATGCGTCCCGAGGCTGGATCGAGCGCCCAAAGGGCGATTCCCCCGTCGAGATACGTCGAGCGGCCTGCGGCGAGGTAGGCGATCCCGTCGCGCACCAACACGCTCCCATGCACCGGCCAGACCGACTCGATGCGATCGAAGCAGGCAATGCGGCGATCGCACAGCGCGGCCAGGAATCGCCAGCAGAGCGAACCGTCGTCCGACCTGAGGCAGTAGATCCAACCGTCGGCGCTGCCGAAGAGCACCCGGCCGTCGTGAATGGTCGGGGGCGAATCGATGCGGCCCCCGGCCACGAACGTCCAGAGCGTCCGGCCCGTTGCCAGGTCCAAAGCGTACAACGTTTGGGCGTCGCGCGCGGCGACGTGGACCTTTCCTTGCGCGGCGACGGGCGCGGTCAGTGGGCCGCCGATCGTCGCTTTCCAACGGTCGGCAAGCGGGATGCCGACGGCCGAGGGCGTGGAACCGTGGCGGGCAGGGTCGTGGCGGAAGGTGGGCCAATCGCCGACGGCCGACGCCGCAGAGGAAGACGGCTTGGCGGCCAGCGAAGCCTCGTAAGCCGGCCCCCGAATCAGCCGGGATGCGTCGGGCACCGGTTGGGGTGGCCGGGCAGGCGCGGGCCCGACCGCTTTCAGCCCAAGGACCTTCGCGCCCGGCTGGCAGAAACATTGGTCGGGCGGAAAGTACACCAGCCCGTTGGCCGGCATGAAGCCCAGGCGGCAAGCGCCCCGCAAAAAGTTGTTCTGCGAATGGCCGTCGCCGCAGCCAAGATGCACGATCACGCCGCCTTGGACGCGGCAGTCTTCGATCGCTTGCCGAGCAAGATCAGGGCCAGCGGCCAAGCCAACCCTCGCCATCGCCACGAGGAGGAAGAGCGGCATGATCCACCTCGTCCAGCCCCAGATTCGTGCATCTCGGGGTGTCATGGTCGAAATCTCCTGCCTCGCTCGGCCGGCCTCGACCAGCCCGATTCAAAAGCAATGCTCAACAGCTCAAATTGCTCGCCATTTCGTCAAAGTTCGCGATGCACTGGGCCACTTCGCGCTCGAGTTCGGCGTCGGGCAGTTCGCGCTCGTATTCGATGCCGAAGACCGGCTTGGCCCCTTGGCGTTTCACTTCCGCAAGCACACCGGCGATGTTGGCCTTGCCCGTGCCCCAGGGGACGTCGTGCGACTTCGGATCGCCGAAGGCAGCGAGGTCTTTGAGGTGGAAGCCGATAAGCCGTCCTTCGAGTTTCTTGACGCACTCCACGGGGTCGAGGCCCGAACGCACCCAGTGGCCTGTGTCGGCGCACGCGCCGATCCGTTTGGTCCGGCCCTGCGAGACCTCGACGACGGTTTCGGGATTCCAATAGACCGAGTGCGGCTTGGGGTGATTGTGGACGGCCAGCGAGATCTGGTATTCATCGCAGAGCCGGGCCAGAAGGTCGAAGGCGTCCTTGGGCGGCTCGGCCACGAAATACTCGACCCCCAATTCCTTACCCCACTCGAACTTTTTGCGGCACACGTCTTCCTTATTGGGCAGCTCGCTAAGATAGCAGCTCACGAGCTTGACCCCATGGTCGGCCAAGATGGCTTTCATTTGCTGCCGGGCCGCGGGCGACATCGTTTCATTAGTCTGGACTTTCGCCTCGGCCGCGCTGAGCGGCTGCCAAGCGAAGCCCTCGATATGTTTCAAGCCCAAGGCCGCCGTCTTTCGGACCGCCTCGGCAAAGGGATGCTTTCGGAAGGTGTAGGCGCAACAGGCGATCCGCCACCCCAGTTTTTCCGCGTGCGGCGCCCCGGAACCAACTTCCGCGGCACGAAGCCCGGCCACGGCAGTAGATAAAACAGTCCCGCCCGCCAAAGCTCCGGCGGTAACGACAAATTCTCGGCGACTCATTCTCTGGCTCATGTCTTAGCTCCTGAACAAAGGGCGTTACTCCGGGACAATGCAGAGTACGTCAGCATATCGGGAACGCTTCGGGTCTGTCCAGCATACCCGGCAATGCCGAAAACGCCAAACGCGATCGGAAACCGATTTGCGGATCGGAGCCAGGCGAACGCATGTTCGGGAGCCGGCCGGTTGGGACAGCAACGTGCGCCTCCGCTGGATGGAGGGCGCGAATCCCGCGCAGCATCAAGCAGGCGGTGCTTGGGCGAAGATGGCCGTGCCAAGTTCCAATCTGTTTGGCGATCAAGCGTTGGGCCTATGCCCATTGCAGCTTGGCCCAACCAAGTGCTATACTTCCGTTCTTCAGGCCGCAGTGTTGCCAACCTTGGGGCTTCCGGCCCGCGGAAGTGTCCGTCGCGGCCGGAAAACGAGCGAGGGTCAGCGATGAATCTCAAAGATGCGAAGTATCGGGACTTTGCCCTGGTGCGCGAAATGCTGGAGACGCCTGGCATTATCCAGCGATTCGATTTCGAGCAGGCGGTGCTGGTTGCCCAGGCAATTCAGCAGTGCGGCAAGCTGTTTCTGACGGGCGAGGGCTCGAGCCGCATTTTTCCGGCTAAGAACCTGATTTACGATTGCCTCCGCCTTGGCGCACCGTTGAGCGTGTTTACGGATGGGGCCCGGCAGGCGCATGAGTATCCACTGGCCGACTTCGCTGTTTTCGGCGCTAGCAACAGCGGGAAAACCAAGGAAGTCATTTCGCTGTTCACGCGGCTGGCGGAACAAGGGCATCGCCTCCGATTCGGGCTGACGGCCCATCAAGGCACCCCGTTGGAAGCCCTTTGCAAGCGGTGCTTCACCCTGATCTGTGGCAAAGAGGAGGCCGTGGCGGCCACCAAAAGCGTGGTGGAGCAGGCTCTGTTTTATCGTTCGCTGCTCAGTCCGTTCGAGGCCGACGGGCCCATGGCCCAGAATCAGGCCGAAGCCGCCAGCAAAGCGCAAGAGGTGCTCGAGGCCGAATTGGACCCCAACATGGTTCAGTGGATCGCGGCCGCCCCGACGATCTACTTCGCGGGCCGCAACAACGGGGTGGCCGAAGAACTGGCCTTGAAAACCAATGAAATTACGCACAAGAAGAGCGACTATTTGGAAGGAACCTATGCCGTCCACGGCATTGAGGAAGTGATGCGAGAAGACGAAGTGGTCGTCGTGATCGACCCCTTCAGGGAAGAAATGGAAAAATTCAAGGACGTGTTGGTGAACGGGGTGGGAATGAAGGTGATCGCCGTGTCGAGCCACGAGACGATCTTCCCCACGATCCGCATTCCCCAGGTGCCAGGCTACGACACCGTGCTTCAGTTGTTGGCCGGGTGGAACATTCTCGTCCACGTGGGCGTCGCCTTGGGCATCAATCTCGACAAAGCGGAACGGGCACGAAAGATCGGCAACGAATTCGTAGCCGCGCCATAGGCCGTAGCAGAGGAGGCAACGATGGCACACGGAATCACATATTTCCGCCGGGGCGTGGGGGCCATTCAGGCCAGCGACAACATCGCCGAAATCTTTCCCAATTGGCAGGGGCCGCGCGAATGTTGGATGTTCGTCGCGGCGCACGACGACGACATTGTGACCGGGGCCGGCCTGACGTTCCAGGCAGCCCTAGCCGAGGGCGTTCAAGTCCACGCGGTAATCACGACCGACGGGCGCATGGGCTACTGCAAGTTCACCCAGCGACGCTCAATCTCTGAGATCCGCCGCAGCGAGGCGGAAAAATCCTTCAAAATCCTCGGCCTCCCCTTGGAGAATCTTCACTTCCTCCATTTTCCCGATTGCAACTTGAATCCCTACCGAGGACGGCATTTCGCCACGATCGGCGATCCGACGGAGGTGGAGGGGGCCAGCGGCCTGCAAAACGCCTATCCCCACATCCTCCGTTTAATCCGCCCGACCCGCGTCTTTCTACCCACGATCAGCGACTTGCACCCCGATCACCGAATTGTCAACGAGGAGATGCTGATCAGTTTGTTCCATGCCCAAGGTAACATCTGGCCAGAGCTAGGCCCGCCCATCGAAAAAGTTCCCGCCGTCTATGAATACGCCACTTACTGCGACTTTCCCTCGCCGCCGCAGTTGCGCATCACGACTCCCGCGGCGATGCTCGAAACCAAGCTCGAGGCGATCCGCGCCTATGCCAGTCAGGAACAAATCGACGTGCTGATCGAAGTCCAACGCAACGCGGGCCCGCAAGAGTACATCCGCGAGATCGAGTTCAATTTTTATTCGCCCAAGCAGTATGAAAAACTCTTCGTCTGAGCAAGACGAAGGACGTTCCCAGGCTTCCGCGCGGAAGGCCACGTGTGCGCTCTACCGCACCGAGGCCCTCAGGTTGTTTACGGCGACTTTCTAAAGGATATTCCAGGGCTCGCGTTTGGCGCGTCCCAGCAGGGCCGTGGCGGCTGGATCGTCGAGGATTTCCTCAGCGTCCGGGTTCCAGCGAATGGTGCGGCCCAGCGTGATCGCGATCACGCACAAGTGGCCAATGCTGGCCGAGCGGTGGGCCACCTCGGCCGGGGTGATCGTCGGCCGCCGCGAAATCACGCAGTCGATGAAATTGCCGATGTGGTTCGTCGAGTGGTAGAGGCGGATTTCATCGGGCCGGATACGGTCTTTCTTGAGGCTTGCCGGCTGGGTCTCGAAACCGCCCCGGTCGACCCATACCCAGCCGTCGGTCCCGATCCACTTCGCTCCCATCCGCACAGGGCCCTCGGCATTCTGCACGATGAGCTTCACGCCATTGGCGTAGGTGCATTCGATGCGATAACGGGTGGCCGCGTCCCAGATGCCGGTCTTCGGAAAATCCGCGTAGATCGGTTTGAATTCGACCGGCCCGGTCGTCTCGGTTCCCAAGCCCCATTGGGCGATGTCGCCATGATGGCCGATCCAGTCCATCAGTTGTCCGCCACCATAATCCATTTGCCACCGCCAGTTCCAATGCGTTCGATCGGCGGAATAGGGGGCCCAAGGCGCAGGCCCGCACCAAAAGTCGTAGTCCAAGTGTGGAGGCGGATCGGTGAAGGGTGCGTTTCCGCCGGCGCTGCCGGTAGGCAAACCGACTTCGACCGTATGGACCTTGCCGATGCGGCCGTTGCGGACCAGCTCGCAGGCGAAGCGGAAATCGCCCGTGGAACGCTGCCACGAGCCGGTCTGCCAAATACGGCCATACTGATTCAAGGCTTCCACCATGGCCCGGCCTTCGCGCAAGTCGTGGCTGAAGGGCTTCTCGCCGTAGATGTCCTTGCCGGAGCGGGCGGCTAGGATGGCGGGGATGGCGTGCCAGTGGTCAGGTGTGGCGAGCGAAATGGCGTCGATGTCGTCCCGCGCCAACAGTTCGCGGAAGTCGCGATAGGCCGCGCAGTCCTGGTTGCCATAAGCGTCGTTGACGCGGCGCTGGGTCCTCGCCAGGTTCTGCTGATCCACGTCGTTGACCGCTAAGACTTGGCAACGAGGATCGCCCAAGAAACCACTCAGATTGCCATTGCCCTGCCCGCCAACCCCGATGCAGCCGATGGTGATCCGGTTGCTGGGCGCTGGCCGCCCTTCGGCACCGAGGACCGAAGCGGGTAGGACCGTTGGAACGGCCACGGCGGCCCCCACCGCCGCTGATCTCTTCAGGAATTGCCGACGCGTCAGCCAACGGGTACAAGCCATGGGACCTTCTCCTGCTTGAGCATTTTCACCCTCTGCCCCATCAGTTTCGCCGAGGCGCCGGCTGAATACAAGTGAGAACCTGCCCTTCACCAAGGGCTTGACACAACGCCGTAATTGCCGCAGCAACGCGGCCACCCCGGTCGTTTTTGACGAAAGAACAGGGCTGCCTGGGTAGAGTATTTCGTATGACCACATGACTTGATAAGGCATTACCAATGATCATGACGTCTGGATCGAACGTTCAGCGACGCTGTGTTTTCCGCGGGTGGAACGCAGAACCGATCATTGGATCGAAAAAAAACAAAGGCCTGTGTTTTAGACAAGTCGCATGGTTGTCGGGTCTCAATCCAGCCAGTCTTCGTTTTCCAGCCGCGTGGGGGTGTATTCCTCCGTCACGTAGCTGATGTCCTTGCTGATGAGGGCCTCGACCTCGAGCTTGAACCCGTTCTCTAGCAGTTGCTCGATTTCTTTTTGCCACGCTTTCTTGTGGGCGAACCAAGGATACTTGGCGATCTGTTTGGCCCGTTTGCGGTCGGTCTCATTGAGCTGGATCTTGACGCTGTTCGACAGGCCGCACTCGACGAAATCCTTGGACCGCAGGCCGAGGAAACGGGCCTCGGGAATGGCCATGCGTTTGGATTCATAGGCGAGGTTGATCGATCCCTGCTTGATGACGCTATAGATGTAGTATCCCCACGGGTCGTTGTCCAGGAGGCAATAGACCGGCAACTTCAACTCATGGTGAAGGCGGTAGAGTAAGCGGCGAACGCCGCGGGGAGGCTGGCCGCCGCCGTGCGTGAGGATGCACTGGTGCGTCTTCCAGAACTTGTCTTCGTTGAAGCGTCGCCAGACCGTGTCTTTTTCCACGTGCAGCACGAACTTGGCGTTGCACTCGGCGAACTGAACGACCTCAGGCTCGACGATCGAGGGGATGCTGTAGCCGCCGGAGCCCATCCGCGTGCAATCGATGGTGTCGCCGCTGTCGATGAGGGTGATCTCGCCCACCATCGCTCCGGCGTTCTTGGCATAAAGATGGAGTTCCTCGCGGAGCACGTTGATGGCGACCTCGAGGTCCTCGATGATCCCGTCCGATTCACTCTGGTCGTCGAAGGTTTCTTCGCGGGTCCCCTCGATGGTGTGCTTCGAGAGATAGAACATACCCCGCAGGCTCGTGGTCTTGCCTTGGGCGATGAGCTTCTTGGCCCCGCTGGCGACCAGCAGGGTCTGCATGTAGCTCTTGGCTTGGTTCAGATTGAAGAGCTGCCGGTCGCTCCGCGCGCTGCCCATCTCGATGATCCGCTTGGTCCGGTTGTAGCGGACATTGGACAGGGTTCGCGTGGGAATCTTCAACGTGGGATCGACGCCCGATTGGGCGGACCGCACCACGGCGTCGGCCAGGGCCACGAGTTGCTCGAGGGTGTGCTGGTCGCGTGGATTGAGGTTCGGCGCGGCGGCCGCTTGATCCTGATTTGTTGTCTTTTTTGCCATACTGCAAAGTTGCCATAAGTTGCCCTACCGGCTCGGCGAGCGGCAGGGGCGCTGGGGGGTGAACTCGTTCACTTCGGGGTTTCGGCGGCCACGCCGGTTTCGGCGGCGCGAGGGGCCCCGTCGTCGCCGACGATCAGCACCCCGCCGCCGAAGTCGTCCGCGTCTTGCTCGATTGGGCGACCGCGGTCGTCGAACTGCAAATCGGCCTGACGCGTCTTGCGTTTGGCCACCTTCAGCAACCGCTGGTACAGTTCTTCACGATCGGTCTGATTGATCTCGCTCACCGCCGTGGCCACCTCACCGAGGTAGCGGAGAAACAGGTTCCGCCGTTCTCCCTCGTGCTTCACGCGGATGCGACGCCGCAAATACATGCCCAGCTTGCGGCCTACGGCCTGCAAGGCCAGACGAAGCTCTTTCTGAATCTCGGGATAGCTGGCGATGGCCTCCTTGGATTCGCTGGTGAAAGGGACCCAGACGCTGGCCATGTGGACCATGATCGTCACCGGGCCGGTGGGGAGGCTGCCTCGGGACTGGGTGAGGCCGTAGGACCGCCAGTTGGTCGCCATTACGGTCTGCGTGATCGCGCAGGCCCCGGCCTGGAACAGCAGGGGTACCCGGTTGGCGTAGCGGAGCACGGTCATGGTCTGGCCGTCGCTCAGGTTGACGTTCTGCATGGCCTCGTGAAGGCGGGTGATTTCGGCATCTTTGAGCTTCGCCGGGGCAGTGCGGCGGCGTAGCCCTGCCTCGTGAAGGATCTTGTCGGCCGCTTGCACCCCCACCCCGTCAAAGGTGCTGGTAAGGAATTGGCGCAAAGTGCGGGCGTCGGTTTGGCTGATGAGTTCAACGAGCGTTTCCCGACTGACGCGGTGCGTGGCAGGCCCGCCGCCGTAGGCCAGGCCCACTTCGATCACGAACGGGTTGCCACGGTACACGGCTGGCGGCCGCGTGGCGGCAGCGTAGAACTCGCCCGGCACTAGCTTGTGTAAACCGCGGAGCAACAAGTCCTCGCCAATGGGCGAGATGCAATCCGTGGCTGGGGCGGGAATCTTCGTCGTTTGAATGGCTTTGTACAGCTCATCGGCCTCATGCCGCCCGATTTTTCGCGGACTAGCGCGGGGACTAACCTTGGCGGCATCGCAGATTCGCCGGGCGACATTGCCGCTAACGCGCGAAAAGGAGCTGGTAAGGAATTGCATCATGGTAGTCGCCTTGGTCTCCTTTAACATCGAAACCAGGCGACCCAATTCCACCCCGTAGGGATGCGGCTTGATTTCCTTCGGTTCCGGAGGCAAGGTCTCGGTTACGCGGGCGTAGGTGGTGGCTTTGCCCTCGGGATCGACATAATGGAGGGTCACGTGCGGATTGGCCAGCGCGGTCTGCTCGAGATATTCATCCACGCTGCCCCGCCCACGCTGGTAGCGGGCCTCCAGCTCGATGGTCACCAACGTCCCATGGTCCACGTCCACCCAATCGATGCCCAGCTTTTCGATCGCTTGGCGGCCCCGTTCGCCGACGGGAATCTCATCGCCCTCCCCGCGGCCATTGAGGATTTCCGGTTCGTTCCGCTTCGTGTCGATCTGAATCGCGTAATAGTGCCCTGGCTTCGTCCGCGAAATTTTGGAAAGGATGCGAACGGGCTTACCGGTGGTCAACAGGCCGTACATGCCGGCGGCGCTGATGCCGATGCCTTGCTGGCCCCGGCTCATGCGAAGACGGTGAAACTTCGATCCGTAAAGGAGCTTGCCGAAGATCAGCGGGATTTGCTTTTTGAGGATGCCCGGCCCGTTGTCTTGAACGTCTACCCGAAACCGGTTCTCGCCCGTGGGAGTAATGCGAATCCACACCTCGGGCAGGATGCCGGCCTCCTCGCAGGCGTCGAGGGCGTTATCAACCGCCTCCTTAACGGTCGTCAGCAAAGCTTTACGAGGGTTGTCGAAGCCGAGCAGGTGGCGATTTTTGGCGAAAAACTCGCTGACCGAAATGTCGCGTTGGCTTGCCGCCATGGACTGGGCGGTGGCACGACGTCGAGGGGCGAAATCTCCCCTAATTTGACCGTTGCCCGAAGCCTCGCCATTGCTTTCACCCAAAGGTCTGGTTTCAACGCCATCCGTGGGCTGGTCTTCCCCAGCCGAAGCGATCCGTTCCCTAGCTATCTTCTCCAATCGTCCAACTCCGCATTTTCATCATTGGAGCGTCGCTTTTGCGCCGACCAGGCCGCTAGGATTTCCCTAGCAGTCGCTAACGTTTGCGGTTTCGTGGAAAACTGCTTGGATTATATCAAATGCGAAGGGCTTGTCGAAGGCGGATTTGGCCTTCCTTCCGGAGTGACGATTACGATTGTTGCGCCTGGAACGACCGTTTCGTAAAGTCTCACCCCTAGGCCCGGACTTGCCGACGATGGTTGAGGAGATTGCCTGCGTCGGGCGATTTGAGTTGGAAGGAGCGACTCCATGAGGACACGATTGCTACGGTGGACAACCTTGGTTGCGGTGGCCCTTGCGGCCTGGAACACGGGGTTGCTTTCAACAGCGACATGCTGGGCCCAAGACGACGAGGCCACCGAAGAAACGCCCACGGCGCCTGCGAAGCCCGCGACCACCGCGGCAAAAAATGGCGAGGCCAACCTGACGCCCGGGGCGTACAACTACTACGTACATCCGGGCGAGGCTGGTTTGTTGGGGGCGCAGCTCTACCTTTCCCCACGACCCACCCCGCCAGTAGTCGGCCATACCTATGTGACCTATCCCCCCTTGATGCCTCACGAATTCCTTTACCGACACCATCGAACCTACCACACGTACAATCCAGGGAGTGGTTGGACCCGCACGCGGGTAAGTTGGCGTTGAGAACCTCGGTGGGGGTGGTCGCCGCACACCGCGCGGCGGGGCGACTCCCGGAGAGCAAGAAAGGTCTTCATCGAACTGTCGCGGTCGGCGGGAAATGGCTTTGCCCGGGTTGCCGCTCGTTCCTGGAAGGATCGTTGATCTATGAGAAAGTTCGTTTTGGCTAGCGTGTTGACGTTGACGATGACGGGGCTGGGTTGGGACGAGGCGGCCTGGGCACGAGGTCGCGCCAATCCTAAGATCGCCTCCCCGAGTTGGCACGGCGACTATTACCAAGCCGAGTGGGGCATGCCCCTGGCCCTGGTCGTGCCGCCAAATGCGGAGCGACAGGTACATTACGGCTGGGGTGTGGGGGCGACCCGCACCACCCCGATCGGACACCAATTCGAGCCGGGGTTTGCCCTGCCGGGTTATTACCATCGCGGGCAATTCCTCCCGGTCCCCCAATGGCCCAGCAGTACGGATCAATTAGGCGTCTATCCCATTCGCGGCCCGTGGTAAAGCTCCAGCAGTGCCCGGGCCATTTATCGTTGCTCCTTCCGTCCCTTTCGCAACCAGGGCAGTTCAGGCTTCTTGGCCTGCACTGCCCTGTTTCTTTAGAACTTCGATGCGATCCGCCTCCTGGTGGCTAGCGACAGTAAGGTTGGTGTTGGGCAGGGTCTCGAAAACGGCGGTGCAACCTACCCTTCCGCCGATCACTCGTCGGTGTCGATATCAGCACCCGTGAGGTGCCAGGATTCGGGTCGAGTGGTGTCCTCCGCAAGGGCCTGATCTCTTACATACACCAGGGCCTTGCGTCCGGAGGGGCGCTGCCAGAAGCCGAATCGCCGCAGGGCCTCGTGGACTGCGGGACTCCCAAAATACAGCATCACCGCGGTATCCACTCCCTCCCGATGCGCAAGCGTCAGGAATTCGGTCAGCAAGCGATCGAGCAACTTTGGCTCGGCCACCAGCAGGTCGGCCAAGTGCATGACTTCGTTGCGGCGGCCAAACACGGCGTAGCCAACTAGTTCGTTGTCAGGCCCGGCCATCGTCAGGGTGCGGTAATGTTGATTGGGGCAGGAGGAGAACCGCCACGTCAGATAGGCGGAATCCCGCCGACCGAGGATCGAGAAACAACTTGCCGACCGATGCCAAAGGCGGTCGAATCGATCGTCGAACGATTCGACTTCGGCTACACGGATTGTCGGTTCGAGAGGATCGCGCCGGCCGAGGCGTCTTGAGGAGAGGAGGGGATCGGCGAACAGGGCGACGCTTCGGGATATCCAGTTCGGCCATCCCCAGCGGCGAAAGACCGCACGGCTGGAGAGGATTTTGACCCAGCGCTCCAAGTCGCCCAGCGGTCGATAGCCGATGCGGCGGAGCACCGGCTCGGACCGTTGGTTGGGAAAGGCGTAGGCCATCTTCAACCCGCCCGAATGCATCATTTCCACCACTGCCCGTTGCAGCCTCAATGCCGGTCCCACCGTGCGATGCGCCGGATCGACGTTCAGGTCGATCGCTTGTCCGGCCTTCAACGGTTGGCCGAAGGCGAGAAAGTCGCGGCGCATCAATCCCGCCGCGCCGATCGGCTCGCCGCCGCCGGATCGGAGCACCAACCCCGTGGCCAAGCCGCTTTCATAGAGCCAGGGGTAGCGGTCCGCGGAGGCCTCGGGCAGATTCCGCTGCCAGAGATCGAGGATCGCTTGTCGGGCATTGGCTGGGTCGCATGGCGTGATCGTGTAGTTCATGGGGAAAAACTCACCTGGGCTGCTCTCCCGAGAGGTAAGCTCTCACACGGCCGGCGTGAGCTGCGTCGCGTTTGTCGGAGTTTCGTCCACCGCCAGCAGCGGCCCGCAATGCAGATAATGCGCCACCTTGCGTTTTGCGTCGATATCGTCGTACACGCGCTGGATTTGTTCGGGCGTCAAGCCGACCACCGCCGCGACCTCGGCGCAAGGGATGCCCCGGTCCTTCGCGTAAAGGCACAGGTCGAGCTGGTGGTAGGGAAGCGAGAAATAGAATTCCTCCTGGGATTGCTCCAGCGAATAGGTGTCGGTGGTGGGCGCTCGGCGGCGGATGGCCTCGGGCACGCCCAGGTATTCGGCCATTTGATACACCTGGGTCTTGTAAAGATGGGCGATGGGCTTGAAGTCGGCTGAACCGTCGCCGTTCTTGACGAAGAAACCTTGGTCGTATTCGAGCCGGTTGGGGGTGCCCGCTACCGCGTACCGCAGTCGATCGGCATGGTAATACTCGATCATCTTCCGCACGCGTTGCTTGAAGTTCGTGGCGGCCACGACCTGCTGATAGGCCTCCAACGGCAGCCGCTTCCGCCGCACTTCGCCCGACGGCGATTGGATCACCGCCGAAAACACCCGGTAGCTTTCGCCATCCAGCAAATTGGACAGCACGATTTTGCTTTTGTAGCCGGGCCCATATTCCGGGAACACGCTGCGGATCGCCTCGTCGCGGCGGCGGTAACACCCGGCGGCCTCCAACACGGGTCCGATTTCTTCCAAAACGGTGGGGATCCCCAGGTGGTCCGCCAGGAGGTGTCCCAGGCGAAGGCTTTCGGGCGAGGAGTCGTACTCAGGCATGAACAGTCCGAGGACGCGATCCGGTCCCATGGCCCGGACCGAAAGCGCGGCCACCACACTGCTGTCGATTCCGCCGGAAAGCCCCACCACCACTCCTTTGCGTCGCAACTCGACGGCCACCTGGCGCCGAATGGCCGCGGCGATGCGATCGGCTTCCTTTTCCGCGTCCAAAGTGAGAGCGGCCGCCCAATCCGGTTGAAAACATGCCTTGCGGATCATGCAACACCTCATGACGTTGGTTTGGTTGGTGAGGATTCCCTGTTCGAGCCCGGCGTTCGCGCTGGAAGCGTTTCCGGCAACGTCGCCGTTTTTGCCGGCCCGGTCTGTATCTCTTCGATGCTCACGCTGGTATCTGGCTACCCATTTTGCCCCGTCGCGGAAAAAGCGGCGGGAATTATTTGGAGTTGAGGACCAATCGCCCGATCGCCCGAGGGAAATGTTTGGTCCAGCAAACTCGTGGGCGACTCGGGCGTCGCAAGCAAGGCCCGTTTGTCGATCTTCCCGTTGGCTGTCCGCGGGAGCGACGGGCGGATTTCCACTACTTTCGGCACCATGAAGTCCTCCAGGCGGCCGGCGCAGTGCCGGAGCAGCTCGCGTTCGGTTACGGCGGCGTCCTGGCGGAGAACCACCACGGCCTTGACCGCCTGGCCGAGGATGGCGTCGGGCACGCCCACCACGGCAGCCTCGGCCACGGCCGGGTGTTGGTAGAGGACGTTCTCGACTTCTTTCGGGCTGACCTTCTCACCGCGGCTTTTGATGATGTCGTCCTTGCGGCCCACGAAGTAAAGGAACCCTTCTTGATCGGTCCGAAACAGGTCGCCTGTGTAGAGCACGCGCTGCCCCGGCAGGGGGCCGGGCCGGAGACGTTGTTCGGTTTCGGCGGGCAGGTTCCAGTAGCCCTGCATGACGTGGGAGCCGCGAACGACCAATTCGCCGACCACCCCCGGCGCCGCCCGACGGCCCTCCTCATCCACTACGTAAGCTTCCTGGTTGGGAATGCCGCGGCCGACGGAGTCGGGTCGGCGGTCGATTTCCTCCGGCGGCAGGTACGAGGCCCTGAGGCACTCCGTCAAGCCGTACATCGAATAAATCCGCACGTGCGGCAAAAGCCGCCGCAGCTTGCGGATATGATCGGTCGGCAACGCCGCACCCGCGTTGGTCAGGTAGCGCAGGCTGGAAAAATCGTATTTGCTCAAGTCCATCTGGAGCAGCATCGCGGCCATGGTGGGCACGAGCGGAAATCCCGTCGCCCGGTGCTCGACCAGCCGCTGGAGCACCGCATGTGGATAGGCGAAGGATCGTTCCAATACGAGCGAGGCGCCGACCTTGACCGCGGTGAAAAGCTGGCACAATCCATAGCCGAAAGACAGCGGCAGCACGTTGAGAATCACGTCTTCCGCGGTGTTTTCCAGGTAGTCGGCGATCGACGAGATGACGGCGACAAGGTTGGCGTGGGTCAACATGACCCCTTTGGGCACCCCGGTCGATCCGGACGTGTAGATCAGGGCTGCGAGATCGAGGTCGATCGCCCGCTTCGCTGGCGCCGCATCGC
>CALFBP010000002.1 GCA_937951625.1 uncultured Thermoguttaceae bacterium | reverse complement strand
CCGTCGGCATTCAGGCAAAGATAAAGCCGTCCGCCAGGTCGCAGCACGCGGTGCAATTCAGCCAATGTCCGTTCCACGTAGGTCAGCATAATCACGCCATAACAGAACACCGCGTCGAACGTTCCATCGCCGTAGGGGAGGTTTTCCAACGAACCATGGCAGGGTCGAACGTTCGCGACCCCCATGCGTTCCGCCACTGCGCGAAGCACGCCTAACCGTTGTTTGTTGAGATCCACGGCGTCCACATTCTCGAAACGCTGGGCCAAGGCCAGCGACCACTGGCCGGCCCCGCAACCGGCATCGAGTACCCGGCGGCCGCGGAAGAGGAGTCGATCGACCCTGGCGACATAGTATTCCAAGCCGGGGGCGAATTCACTGCGGAGAAATTCCCGTTCGTATTCCGTCTCGGCCAGGGCGACGATGGTCTCCAGGTCAGGAAACCTCATGGCCGCACCAGGATTCGTTTGAGGGCTTTTTTGGACGCGTCGGGCAGGAGGTGCCCGAGGGCCGTTTTCGCCACGTGGCGCAACGCCTTCTCCACCGCCTTGACCGCCGAGGCGCCCGGCATCGGCAGCCGAATCGTTTCGAGCCGACCAAGTCCAGCCGCCACGGACACGCGGATGCGGTAACTTGGCAAGGGGCTGGGATACATGTTGCGGGGGAAAAATCCCAAAGCGAACTCCCCTTCCGGCAACCAGACGCGATACCGCTCGCCTTCCAGCGGCGCGTAGTAGCGGCATTCTTGCAGTTGCCGACCAACCACCGGGAAGAAACCCACAAGCACATCGCGTCCAAACTGTTTCCAACAGTTCCGCACCAAGCGCGACGGCACGAAACCTTCGACCGAGTAATGGGGCTGCTGGAAAATGGCCCAAGGGATTGTCTCTTCCAGTACATCGAAATGCGTATGCCCCGGCGGCGGTGCGCCACGGATTTCCAGACCAAGCTGTTGGTGCCGTCGTCGAGCCTCAGCGATGGCCTCGCGCCAGCCGGTGGTCTCGGCGACCGGATCGTTGAAACACGTAAGGCTCTGGTCCACCGGCATGGAAATCACGGGCGAAAGACCGAAGGTGATTCCCCGGCGGATGGCGAACTCGACGAGGTGGGGAAGATCGCGGAGATTGGCTTTCATTACCGACATGGTCACCGAGACGAACGAAGGCGGTCCTTTGCGACGCACCAACTCGATCATGCGATCGATGTTCGCTACGACCCGCTCCCAGCGGCCGTTGACGCGCACCGTCTCAAAAGCGGCCTTCGTGCCCCCATCCAGCGAGACGTTCAGCGCCAGCCGCTTGAACCGGGCAAGACCAGCAAGCACCTCGTCGGTCACCAACGAGGCATTGGTGGTGGTGGAGAGCTGAAGATAAGGATTCACGGAAATTTCTGCCCGAGTCAGGAACTTGCGCCAAAGCGGGTGCAACAGCGGCTCTCCCCCGCCCGGGATGATCTGGTCCAAGTAAGGAATCAGGGCCAACACCTCTTCGATGGCGGATTCGCGGCGGATCCGCAATCCCCGCATGGCGTCCTGGTAGCAGTGGATGCAGCGGAAATTGCAGGCGTAGGAGGCGGTGAGCGAGACCACCGTCGGCTTGGCCTGAAGCACGGTGGCTCCGCGGGCAATCTCCTCACGCAGCACGTGCATGTTCTGAGCATACGGCGAAGCCGGTGACGTTTCCGTGGCCACATCGGGATCGAACTGGAGTCCCATCACGTTGCCCTGACGCAATGCCAGGCAATTCGCGCACCCTGCCGCTACCAAATCCCCCCGGGCCATGTTGCGCCGCAAGTTCTGGTAGACCGGCCCGTTCCAGATCTCCAACAACGGCGTCTCGTTCAAGTTGCCGCAGGCCGGGTTCAAGTTGCCATAGGCCGACCAATAGCAGCACGGATTGACGGTTCCATTGGCGTCGATCACCATCTGCTGCCAAGGCACGTGACAACGCGGAGTCATGATCTCCCCTCGCTAGGTTGTTCTACCCAAGGAACGCTGCCGCCCCCGCACTGTTTGATCGCAGATGGCGAACAGTCGACCTCCCGCGGCCGCTTGAACGCAGGACTTGGCATCATCGAAGCGCTTGACCAGGCGTCAACGGTCAGCCATTCCAAGATCATGCTCGTGGATCTCCGTAATCATGTTTCGCGTGATCCTGCGGCCGTTTTCCTTCGTCGTTTCGCTTGCGTGGGCCATCCAGATGCCGCAGCCAGCGCAGGCCGGCCAACGACTCAGGTCGCCCAGAATCAGGTCGCGTCGCAAGGCCCGGAATCCCTCGCCACGCCAGATCTCTTGAATGCCTTGCTGGGGATGTTGGCCCATGCTCTCCAAGTTTTCGAACGCCAATTTCGAGACGGTTTCGCAGCAGTAGAACACGCGGCCGTCCGGCAGGAGGTAAATCTCTTGCCAAGGGTTCAGGCAGGGCCAGCGGCGGCCTGCCTCGCGCATTTTTGTCTGCGCCACTTCATGAACTTGGGTGAACCGGCTGTTGCCGTCTTCATAGCGGGCAAGATGATAGATGATCACGCCGTCGGTCTGAGGGAACCATCGGGCGATGAATTCCTGTTCTTCGCGGGGCGAAAGTCCCTCGTTGCGGACCAGGGAGACCATGACCCGGCAGGGGAAATTGCCTGAGCGACGGATTTCGAGAAACTCCCTGACATTTCGTTCCACTCGATCCAAATCCGCTTGCCGGACGCGGTGATATGTGCCAGTCCAAGCCGCGTCGAGGCTGATGTACAAACTGGTCAGCCCCGCCTCCAGCAGGTTTCGACCCATCTGTGGCGTCAGCAACGTGCCGTTCGTAGTGATGTGTACTGAAGGCACGCCCGCTTGGCGGCACTGGGTCACGAATCCGACGATCCTCGGGTGCAGGAGCGGCTCCTCGATATTGCCGATCTTGACCGGCACCCGCATCGCCCCGCACTCCGCGGCGATTCGTTCCATGACGCTCCAATCCATAAGACGCCGATGCTGGAAGAAGTTGGTACGGTGCGTCGGCCGTATCTCGCGACTGTGGTACGGGCACATGACGCAGCGGAGATTGCAGGTGTTGCTGACCACCACGCTCACTTGGATGGGGTGTGGACAGATGGCCGTGTAGTGGTCAACAAAATAGTGAAGCTGCTCTTCGCGACTGGTCAATGGGCGTCGTTCGCACTCGCTGAAATCTTCGGCCGAGGGCTCTTGGCGTCTGGTCCAAAAGCTGAAGATTCGTCGGGAAAAGAAGGAGGTTCCACCGCCCAGGGCCGATTGGCCGGGAAACCAAGCCAGCACGGGCTGCCATCGGGGCAGACCGAGATCGGAACTCACTGGAATCTCGGGCACAAAACACGTAGGACGATTCGGGGCAGCCGCCGCTAGCGCCGCCACTGAGGCCGGATGGACAGGCACCCCGCGGTCGGGAACAACCAGTCTGCCCGGGCCCAGGCTGGAAAGGATCGCCGGGGCATCCAACGGCAGTCGTCCCGCGGGATCGTCCACTCGAAGGCCCGACGGATGCCCGTGGGCGCTATCGAAACGCAAACCGGCTTGCGATTCAACCGAGGTCGCGGACGGTGCCGCCGACGGCCGCACGCCACGCCGTCCAATTCCTTTCCACCCAACTCGGATCATAATCAAAACCCCGGTACGTATAAGGCCAGGGAAACCTGCGGATCAATTCACCAAGACTTAACGCCAGGACCTCATCACGGGTCATCAGCGAGCCGTCGTCGTTCGTGAAAAAACTGTCGCAAAACTGGAATACGTCGTTGTCCAGCAATCGCCATCGACCGTCCAGCAAGACCTCGTTCAGGGAGTGCTGGACCATCTCGCCATCAGGCATCTGCCCGGAGCAATGAATCGTGCGGCAGCGGACGCCGTGGAGTTCCAAAAGACTCCGCGTCAACCCGGCCACCGCGCCGCACTTGTTTCCGTGGCCCACGAGAAGGCCGGCCAAGACCGCGACCGGCCCGAATCCCGATCGTGAATAGTCCAGGTCCCACGGCCCGAACGGGTGACAGGTGGCCTTGCGCACCGCCAGCGAAAGCAGCCTTACCCGATCGGCGGGCGGTAAACCCTCGATCTGCTTGCCCTGGGCCAAAGGCCCGATGTTCAGTAGGAAGCTCCAAGGCGGTAGCCCGCTAGCTTCACCGTGATAGGCCGCAAGCAGACGACGCAGCTCATCGAAATAGCGCTGCGAGGCCTGTTGCAGCGCGGCGAAAAGCGGTCGCCACGCTTCGTTGAAGTCGGATTCCTTTGCTTTACCTCCGTGAGCTTCGGCTTTGCCGCGAGCAAGAGCCACAGCCAGAACGTTGCCGCGTTTTCGGCCGACGAGGATATGCCGTGGGAAGCGGACCTTCGGGTAACCGTGATCCAGATAGCAGATCGGCTCCAGCCCATGGCGATCGAAGATCGCTGCCAACTCGTCAGCCGCGATCGTGGAGTAGGTCTTGTTCTGAATCAATCGGTCGGGGAAATAGTCGTAGCCCTCGCTCTCGATCCGCGATTTTTCGAGGAACGTCATCACCAAGAGCCCGCTGTCGGCCAGGAGCTTTTGGCACTGGGCTGTCACCTGGTCGTAGGGCAAAATCGTGTTTTCCCAAGAGGAGAGGACCACGATGTCGAATTGTTCCGCGGTGGTAACGTCGCGGACATCGAGGGGAAAGACCCGCATCTTGCCGCCCGTGACCGATCGGTTCAGTGCTGCGGCCATGGCGAGGTGCTTGGGATCGAAGTCGGTCACGGCCATGTTCTCGGGCCGGAATCCGTGGTGTGTAAGTCCGATGGCCACGGGCCCGACGCCGCCGCACACTTCGATTACCCGGAGCCGTGGCCGAACCGCCGGATCGATGAATTCGTCCAACCAGGCGATGATCGCGGCATTGGGGGATTGGATCAGCCGGTCGAACCAGGGCCCGCCCTTCAGCCGGGCGTTGACTTGACGCAGTTTTCGGTTCAGCCGCTGCAAGCCGTCGCCAGCCAGCCGCGCACTCACCCAGTCGGGTCCGATGCGATCGAAATCCAATCGGCCGGAGTAACGCACCGCCACAAGGCGGCTCTCGGATTTCCCAGAGCCCGCCGCGTCTTCCCCTGTCGCCATGCTCGGAGCTATCGCTCTCTGATCGGCAAGCCACCGATGGTCGTCGAACTGGGCCTTATGCGGAAGAAATTCAAGTCCGTCGTCGCCATAGGCGTAGTAGATCGGGTGGACGTTCAGGATTACGAGACAGCCAGGCAAGCGCGGCACGAGGGACGCCAATTCTCGAAGGCCCAAATACTTCCAACAAGCTCCCGCGTCGGTGAGGGTGAGCACATCCGCGTGAAGCTGGAGCTGGCTGGCGTTTTCGGCGTGCAACCAGCCGAACGGGACATGCCGCGGGAGCCAGATCGACTTCATCCGCTTCATGCGGTCGAGCCCCAAGCGAGCCGAAGCCGGCTGGCCCTTCTCGGCGAACCGCTCCAAGACATGGAACTGCGATTGCACCTCTTTTCCCCCCGCCGTGTAATCGAATTCCGCGGCGTAGTTGTCATACCACGACCTCACGCCGTCAGGCCAAGCAAAACCGTGCGCGGCCATCGTCCGCACGCGGATGCCTTGCCAGCGGAGTCGGGCCAAATCGCGTTCTAGGATGTCCAGGGCCTCGCGAGAATCCACCGTATTGCCACGGCGGCGGCAACGTCCCACCACGTCGACGTGTAGCCCGAACTCGAACCCTTCCGCCTGATAACGCAGCAGTTGGTCACGGCACTTTAGTTCCGGTTCGCCTTGGAGCCAAAACAGCCCTTTACGGCGCTGCGTCCAGTTTTGCGGATCGTTTGCGGCGAAGAGGTAGGTCGTGCTCCGCACCCCGAAACGGTATTCGATCGCCAACAGGGGCCAGACGTTGGCATAGAGTTCGCATTGGTCGATGTCATGACGCACGAGGAGATTGCAAGTCGTGCTGGAGATGTTGCCGTCGAGGATGTCGGCCGCCGTGACGAAATGTCCGCCCGCCGCCTTTAACGCCTCGATCCAGCGGCGGTATTTCCATCCCAACATGCTGGCGTTGGGATCGGCAACCTCCGCCTGTCGCGTTGCGGCGGGTGGATTGCATTTTCGGTCCCTGAATTCGAGCGTGTCGGCGTCGGCCGTGGGAGAAGCACCCCGCGAATTGCGTCGCCACTCGGCTGGTGCCTGCCGCCGAGGGTCGCCCTGTTCCTTATCGTTACCGTCCAAGGCCGTCGCCATGCCCGCCTCCTTACGCCACTTTTTCCCAAGAGGATGGCAGTTCCGTCGTCACCCATTGCTTCATATCGCGACGCAACACGGCGATGCGTTGGCAGTCGGCGGCTTGGCACAATAATTCGCTGACGCTGTTGACTTTCTCGTGCGGTGCTACGATGAGGTTCACCTTGTATACGCCTTCGCCGAGATTGAGCGCGGGGATGCGGACTCGGAGACGATTCAATCCGGGATGCAAGTCCAGGCGACAAGAGGCCTCGGAAAAGTCCGGCGCGAAGGCGAAGCGATTATTGATCGAGGCGACGATCACGCCGTCCTCATCCCGAACTAGACTAAGGCCGACCAGGGCGTTTTCGTAGGCCCGGTCGGAATCCAATTCCACGTCGAAAACGACCTCGCGGCCCACCAGGGCCACGCCCTCGCCAACGTTTCCCGGCGAGGTCCACGCTAGCCGCCGCAATTGCACGGGCGAGGCCGTCACCGTCCCGCACTGTCCATTCCGCTTCGCGCTGAGTACGAGGGCGTCGTAGAGATTGGCGATGACGTCGGGCGGTCCCACTTCGCGGATTTGGCCCTGCTCCATGAGCACCCCGCGCGTGCAGACCCGAGGCAAATAGCCGCTCCAATGCGTCACCAGAAGCACGGTTGCGCCCGAGTCGCAAATCTCGCGGAACCGCCGGAAACACTTCGCCGCGAAGGCCGAATCGCCCGTGGCCAGGGCCTCGTCGACGATCAAGATGTCGGGCGAAATGCTGATGGCGACGGAGAAGGTCAATCGGGCCTTCATGCCGCTGGAATAGGTGCGAAAGGGCTGGTCGATGAAGGGGGCCAGCTCGCTGAATTCGATGATAGCGTCCATGCGCCGCTGGATCTCTTGGCGCGACATGCCTAAGCACAACCCGCCCATGACGATGTTTTCCCGGCCCGTGTACTCCCCATGAAAGCCGGTGCCTAGCTCGAGAATGGCCGAGACCCGGCCGCGGATTTCGACCGTACCCGAGGTCTTGTCCAACGTCCCGGCGAGGATCCGCAACAAGGTGCTTTTGCCCGCCCCGTTTCGTCCTACAATGCCGATGACTTCGCCGCGACGCACCTCCAACGAGACGTTTTTGAGGGCCCAAAACTCTTTATGACGCGGTTTGCGCGTGAGGGCCTCCCAGAACATGTCCGCGGGCCGCGCGTACACGCGGTACATCTTCGACAGGTTTTCGACGCGGATGGCAAGGTCGCCGTCCATGGGCAATCCCCGATTCACGCCGGGCAGCTCCGTTTGGTCCATCCAACGCCAGCGCGAAGTCCGTTGCGCGGCCTGTTCTTGGTCAGAGCACGCTCCCAAAACAGATTTTCAACTTGCGGAACACGCGATACCCGCCGTAGAACGCGGCCGCGGATCCAACAAAAAACGCTGGCCACGCCCAAGGATGTTCCAAGCGGCCGAAATAGCAGGCGTCCTGGTAGCACCAGGCCATGTAGCTGAACGGATTGAAATAAAGAAGGATTCGAAACGGCGCCGGTACCATGTCCGGCTGGTAGAAAACCGGCATCACATACATCCCCGCCAGACAAAATACCTGCACCATATCCTTCAAATCCCGGAAGTAGACGCTCACCGCGGCCAGCACGTAGGCCACGCCGATCATCGCCATGGCTTGGAACAACATGAGAACCGGCAAAAGAAGGTAGGTCCACGGCAGGCCGCCATACCGCGCTAGGACGTACACCACGAGCACGGCGGTGGCTACGACTTGCGTGCCAAGGGAGGCGATCACCGTCTTTACCGGGAGTACCTCGATGGGAAACACGACCTGTTTGACGAGGTTGGCATTCCCGAGGATGACCGTCGTCCCTTTGTTCATGGATTCCTGGAAGGCCATCCAAGGAATCAGGCCTGCCAGAAGGTAGGTCGTGTAGTCCAAGGGCAGATCGGCTGTACCGCCCATCTTGACTTGAAACACCCACGCGAAGACGAACACGTAGAGCCCCATCAGCGCCAGCGGATGGCCAATGGCCCAAAACGTGCCGAGAATCTGTCCTGCGTAACGGTCGGCGATCTCACGCCGCGTCATTTCCCAGGTGAGCTGCCGATTGCGCGTCAACAGGGCGAAGACCTCGTAAAACGCCAGCCAATGGGCGCGACCGCTCAAAAGTGACACAGCGTGCCTCCTTGCGTGCCTCCGTGCGCGGCCCCGAGCCGTTCCTCTCTCCGCTCAGCAGCCGGGGGCTCGGCGATGACTCGGCGCCGAGCCGAGGTGGCGAAGTGTGGGGCTGAAGACGAACTATGTCCCGCCCCTTGCCCCACCGGCTGGTCCACGAAATGCCGTTGAAGCAGCTCGAAACTCAACAGAGACCAGATCAGCAAACGATGATTGCGGTGACCTTCGAAATGCTCCGTCAGCTTTTCGCCAATGAATCGCTGATCGAACCAGGGCCGATCGATGGTGGGCTTTTCCAAAAGGATGGAGCGGATGTAATCCATCGAGGGCCCCCGATACCAATTCTCGTCCGGCGGCGAAAAGCCTTGCTTGGGCTGCCGGGTGAACTCCTCTGGCAGATAGCGACCCATCGCCCGCCGCAGGATCCGCTTCCCGTCCGCCGACTCCAGCCGTCCCGAATTGTCGCTGGCCAACCGCCGGGTCGCGACTTTCATGGCAGCGGGCAAACGAAACGCCAGGTCTGCAAGCTGGTTGTCGAGGAAGGGAACCCGGGTCTCCAAGCCGTGGGCCATGCTGATGTGATCATCGGTAATCAGCAAACCGTGGAGGAAGGTCTTGAATTCGAAGTGCATGGCGCGATGCAGCAGATTCTCGCTTAGCTCGGCCCCGGGCTCCCCGGAGGGGGCGTCGGCCCAAACCTGATCGAAGCTCGCCCGCACCGCCTCCCAGCTTAGCCCCAGCCCCGGCGAGAACAAACGCGGCAGCTCTTCCATGTCCAAGAGCCGGTGCCAATACCGGAAATAGCGCTCATCGAATTCGGGCACGGACCGCGCCTTCAAGCCGTACCGGTAGCGCCAAGGGTAGCCGCCAAATAGCTCATCTCCGCCTGTGCCCGCCAAACAGACCTTCACGAAGCGGCTGGCCAGCTTGGCGGCGTACCAGTTCTGATGACACATGCCGACGCGCGGATCGTCCATGTGCCAGGTGATTTTATCCATGGCGGCGGGCATGTCCCCAGCATGAAGCACCACGTCGTAGTGCTCGGTCTGGAGGAGATAGGCCAACCGTTCGGCCTGGCGCCGCTCGTCGAAGCCCTGCTCGATCCCGCTGACATTCGTCAGATCGAAGCCAGCGGTGAAGGTCATCAAACGGGGAATCGTGCGGCCCGCTACGGCTACGATCGAACCGCTGTCCATGCCGCCTGAAAGATACGATCCAACCTCCACATCGCTCACCAGTTGCCGTCGGATGGCGTGCGAAAAGGCCTCGGCCACCATCTCAGCCACTCGAGTTTCATCGGTAAGCGAAGCGTCGGGATCGGGGAACCCGGCATGATAGCGTCGCGGCGTCACCTCCCGTGGCTCGCCCGCTGCAATCTCCAAAAACTCGCCCGGGCCGAGCAACTTCACGTCGCGAAACAGGGTTTGGGCCGAAAAGATGTTTTGGAAAGTGAAATATTCGGCCATCGCCGCTGGATCGATTCGCGGCCGCAAGAGACCGCTTGCCAGGATTCCTTTGATCTCGCTGGCAAAGGCCAGGTAGCCGCCCACCACGGCATAATACAGCGGTTTGACACCAAAGCGATCCCGCGCAAGCACCAGGCGCTTGCCCACGCGATCGTAGATGGCGAAGGCGAACATGCCGTCGAGCACTGGCAAGCAATTCGGACCGTGTTCCTCCCATAGATGCAGGATCACCTCCGTGTCGCTGCGGGTCCGAAAGACGTGTCCCCGCACGTGAAGATCATCCCGCAACTCTGGAAAATTGTAGATCTCCCCGTTGTAGCTGATCCAGTAACGGCCGTCGGGGCTGGCCATTGGCTGGTGACCGTGGGGCGAAAGGTCGATGATCGCCAGACGGCGATGTCCCAGCCCTACGCCGAACACACTTTTCGATAGCTCTTCTTGACAGTAGGAGCCTCCGAAGACCGGCAGATGCTCATTGAGGTGGCGAAACTCCGCGTCGGCAAAGCTGCACCAATATCCCCCTTCGCCTTTGTGGCCCTCGCCCAAGTTGAAAAAGGCATACCCCGCGTCGTCCGGCCCGCGGTGCGCCAGCGCGTCGCACATCCGCTTGATCCATTTCGGATCAATCGGCCGACCGTCCAAACTGATGACGCCCGCGACACCACACATCGGCTTCAGGCCTGAACCGGGATACCTAATTTTTATTGCTGCTGTTTGGCAAGTTGCGAAGTCCGGACGCTTTTGTTACGCCGCCGCGATCCGTTTGTGTTGAAGCGCGGCGGCGTTTTGTCGCCGCCAGGCGATCAGCGACTTCATTCCCTCTTCCAAGTCGATCGTCCAACGATAGCCCAAGTCTTCCGCCGCCCGCCTCACACACCCGACACGGTTGGTCACAAACGTTAGCCCCGCCGGCTCGTAGACGATCGGCAGCTTGCTGCCGGAGAGCCTCAACAACAGTTCGGTCAGCTCCTTGATCGTGGTCCCGATGCCCCGCCCCACGTTGTAGCACCGGCCGCTCACTTCGGCTTGCATGGCGAGAACATTCGCCCGGGCCACGTCCGCCACGTGGACAAAATCGTACTGCTGGCTTCCATCCCCGTAGACGATAGGCGGTTCGCCGCGCTCGATGCGGTCCAGGATCTTGTGCATCACGGCGATGTAGGCGCCCTTGTAGTCCTGGCGCGGGCCGTAGACGTTCATATAGCGGAGCCCCACCCATTCCAACCCGTAGCGCCGCCCCAGGCTTTTGAAGAAATGTTCGCCCGCGATCTTGGTCGCCCCGTAAAAGGTGTCGTTATGGTACGGGTGATCCTCGGTCATCGGGATTTCGACGGCATCGCCGTAGACCGAGGCCGACGACGAAAACACCACCCGCTTCACTTTGGTCCGGATCGCCGCCATGATCACGTTGAACGTGCCGCGGACGTTCACCTCGAAGGCCGTTTCCGGGTATTCGTGACACTGGAGGATCCACAAAGCCGCCAAATGAAATACGCCGTCGATGCCCTCCATCGCCTTCTCCAAAATGTCGCGATGGAGAACATCGCCGCCGTGAGGGAAGATCGAGACCCGGGGGTCGTGAAGGGCCTGCTCTAAATTGTCGCGGCTGCCCCGCGCGAAATTGTCGTAGACGACCACCCGCCGCACTTTGGTCTTCAAAAGCTCGTCGACCACGTGGCTGCCGATCAGCCCAGCGCCACCGACGACAAGAACGCTCGCTCCGTCGAGATTCACGTCAGATTTGCCCTCCTGGCTAGAGTCTTTCTCGGCCGGGGAATGAAGAAGTTGCGGGACTCCGGCCCGTAGGCCCACGATCCTATCCCACACCACGCTTGCGGGTCAAGATTGCTTCCCTACACCCGCTACAAGGGGGTGTTGCCTTGAACTTTCCCGTTTCGGCAAATGCGAATACCAAAGGGGGGGGACGGGGAAAGCATCGAACAGTGAAAAATGGGCGCCAGCCTAACTTAAGGGTAGAGGTTTAGCAGCTCGTAACCGAATTGCGGAAAGAGGTTTATGGCCTCTCGGACGGCACCAACTGGGTAGTCAATACCCACTCAATTGAGTGTTTTTTGTGGCAAACCATAAGATGGTCCGTCGAATTTCGCCATCACAGTCGAAGGATGCCATGCCCGCCCGCCAATGCCGGTTGCCATTGCTGTCATAGCCGCCAGTGGCAACCACACCGTGGCTTCCCACCTTCGGCGATCAGGCGACATTCACCCTGGAGATGACTGTTACTTAGCCATTCCCCCCCACCGGGGCTGGGAAGTCGCGCTGTTATTCACACTCCAAATCCCGGTTCCCCGACGAAGGCGTTGCTTTAGGTTTTTGGGAAAACCATAATATTTCGGTTTTCGTGAACTGGAGGATTTGGAGCGATTTTGAGGAGTTCGGACATGGCAAAAAAAATTATCGCCAATCGTCGGTCATTTTTGGGGAGCGTAGCGGCGTTAGGCGGGGCTTGCCTGTTGCCTGGTGGCGTCGTTACCGCCTCTGACGACGAACCTCTTCCCTTGGGCCGACGCCGCGAATTGTTCGTGGACGACTACCTTTTGGCCTCGACGAGGGGGACGCAATTTGTGCTCCACAAGCCCGAGCCTCGGGAAGTCGTACTGGTGTGCGATCAACCTTGGGAAGGCAACGTCTCCGGCTATTACACGTTTTTCCGCGATGGCGACCGATTCCGAGGTTATTACCGAGGCGTGCATTTCGACGAGCAAAACAAGCGGTTTTCGCCCGAGGTGACGTGCTACGTCGAGAGCCGCGACGGCATCACTTGGGAGCGACCTGAGTTGGGCCTGTTCGAGTTGAACGGATCCAAAAAGAACAACATCGTGTGGAGGGGTTCAGAGGCCCATAATTTCACGCCCTTTCTGGACGCCAATCCGTCCTGCCCGCCGGACGCCCGATACAAAGCCTTCGGTTCCTCCACGACGCAAGTCAATGGGAAATCCCGTCCTTGTTTGAACGCCTTGCAGTCCGCGGACGGCATTCATTGGAGCGTGATGACCAAGGCCGTGATCACGGCGGGGGCATTCGACTCGCAGAACCTCGCTTTTTGGGACGCGGTGCGGGGCGAGTACCGGGCGTATTGGCGGATCTTCAGCGCGGGGTACACGGACGAACGGGGCTGGAACCCGGGAGGGGTGCGGGCGATTCGCACGGCAACCTCCAAGGATTTTCTCCACTGGGAGAATCAGGCCGATCTGAAGTACGTGGATTCACCGGCCGAGCATCTCTACACCAACGCCATTCTGCCCTATTTCCGGGCGCCCCATTTGTTCCTGGGCTTCCCCACGCGATACTACCCCAACACGCAGCAAGTGGACCCTGTCTTCATGACCAGTCGCGACGGTGTCTTGTTCCGCCGCTGGAGCGAAGCGCTGATTCCGATCACCGCCCCGAAGGATCGGGATGGCAACCGCAGCAACTACATGACCTGGGGCCTTTTGCAACTTCCGGGCCAGGACCGCGAGCTTTCGGTCTATGCCACGGAGGCGTACTACAAAGGCCCGGCCAGTCGCGTGCGACGATTCGTGTTCCGCACCGACGGGTTCGTGTCGCTCCGCGCGTCCGGCGAGGCCGAAGTGCTCACCAAGCCCCTGACTTTCGAGGGATCGACGCTCTCGATGAACCTCGTCAGCCGCGGCGGCGTTCGCGTCGAAATCCAAGACGCTGGCGGCCAGCCCCTTAGCGGCTTCGCCCTGGACGACTGCCGGCCGATCACGGGCGATTTCATCGAGCACGCGGTCCAATGGAAGTCGAACGCGGACCTAGCGCAGTTTGCAGGCCGCCCCGTTCGCCTCCGCATCGTGATGAACGACGCCGACCTGTTTTCACTGCGGTTTGCTTGAGCCCGTTTCCCAGAGCTTTGCCAGCAGGCTTTCCATCTCCGGATCGTGGGCGCGGAGCTCTCCGCGGACGAAGGGATAGTAGTCGTTGACTCCGAAGAAGGCCTCGCTGGTCTCGGCGAAATACTCCATGGGATTGGTGGCCGCATAGGCCCGCTTCACTTTGCCGCAGACCCGCATCACCGCCTCGTAACGTTTGGCTTGCATGGCTCGATCATAGGCCGCGCGGAGTTCCGGATTCCCGTACCCCCCGAGGAATTGATCGTGATAGCCGTGGGCCAACTCGTGTAAGACCATCCAGGGTTGATCGAGGGTCCAATCGAGAAAGTTCCGCGCGTTGGCGATCTCGACGCATTTAGCCTTGTCGGGATTCATGCCATGGGCGCGGAGCCACTCGGCGCTGGGATGATAGGCCATGCAGCGGTGATGCGGTTCGGCCGCCTCGACCCAGATGGTGATCTTGCGGAGTTTGGCGAGCGGCCCCGGGGGCACTCGCCGCGCGATCTGATATAGTTGGAAGGCAAGCAGCTTCAGCGTTTCGTCGGCCAGCGCCGGCTGTTGGGCCAAGAAGTCTCGATGCACCAACACGCGCCAGCCCTCGATCTGCCGGGGTTCGTAGCGGTCAGTGGGATCATACGGTGACGGGGATTCAGCCGCGGTATTTTGCGGAACCAATACCAGACAAGCACTGAGAAGCAGAGCAGGCATGATCGAGACTCTCCCTGGCCAGCGGAAACTAAGAGCTTATCCCACAACCTCCCCTCTCCCGCTCGCGGGAGAGGGGTTGGGGGTGAGGGCAACTGTAAGGCAGGCGTTTTTTTCCCGTCGTGTGCAATCTTGGGCCCTCACCCCGACCCTCTCCCATGGGAAGAGGGGACTTTTGCGATAGACACTAATTCCGATAACATATCGTGCGAAACAGGCGTGAGGAATCTCCCGGCTGAAAAGTGTGAGCTCTCGCGCCGACGGAGTCGCCGGGGATGAGCCAGGCGAGCGGCCGCGGTTTTGGGGGGAACCGACGAAATCCTTGGCTCGGCCTCACGAACTCCGATCGGATCGGAACTTCAACCACCAAGGAAAGCCATCGTGAGCGACCCGATCATCAGCGTTTCTGGGCTTCGCGGGATTGTCGGCGAGGGATTGACGCCCGAGGTGGCCATCCGCTACGTGGTCGCGTTCGCGGCCGAGTGTCCGCCAGGCCCGATCGTGGTTTCGCGCGATGGGCGATTCTCCGGCCAGATGCTGGCCAAGGCGGTCCACGCCGGACTTCAGGCGGTCGGCCGGGATACGATCGACGCGGGCATCGCCGCCACGCCCACCTTGGGCATCCTGGTGCGGCACTATCAGGCCGCCGGCGGCGTGCAAGTCACCGCCAGCCACAACCCCCCGGAATATAACGGCTTGAAGTTGTTTTCCGCTGAAGGACGGGTCCTGCCGGGGGGAGCGGGCCAAAAGGTCCTTGCACGCTATGCCCAGCCCATCGCGGCCTGGGTCCGACACGATCGGCTTGGCCGCTCTGATTTGCTTGCCGATCCTTGGACTCCGCACTTGGAGGCCGTGTTGGCGACCGTCGATGCCGAGCGAATCCGCCGGAGGCGATTTCGGGTTCTTTTGGACTCGAACCACGGGGCGGGCGGGACCTTGGGAAGACGGCTGTTGGAGACCCTGGGGTGCCAAGTCACGCTGCTGGGCGAGGAGCCGGACGGCCGCTTCGCGCACCCGCCTGAACCCACGGCCGAAAATCTCGCCGGCGTTCTCGCGGAAGTGGTACGCGTCGGGGCCGACATCGGCTTCTGCCAGGATCCGGACGCGGATCGGCTAGCCGTGATCGACGCCTCGGGCCGGTATCTCGGCGAAGAGTACACGCTGGCCCTGTGCGTGGCTCACGTGCTGAAGCACCGGCGCGGGCCGATCGCCACGAATTGCGCGACCAGCCGGATGTCGCAAGACCTGGCCGAACAATACGGTGTGCCCTTCGTTCGCTCGGCAGTCGGCGAAGCCAACGTCGTCGACGCCATGCTGGCCCATCATGCGGTCTTCGGCGGGGAAGGGAACGGCGGCCCGATCGACCCCCGCGTGGGATTGGTCCGCGACAGCTTCGTCGGCATGGCCCAACTCCTCGACGCCATGGCCGAACGCGAGGCCCCGATCGGACAACTCGCCGATGAATTGCCGAGCTATCACATCGTCAAGACGAAATGGGCGATGGAGTCCGGTCGCGTGTCCGAAGTCCTCGACGCCTTGGAAAGGCACTTTCGCGACGCCAAGTCCGATCGCCTCGACGGATTGCGCCTCGATTGGTCCGACCGGTGGCTGCTCGTGCGGCCGAGCAATACCGAGCCGATCGTCCGCGCGATCGCCGAGGCCAGTTCCGCGGCCGAGGCCGCCACGCTTTGTGAACAGGCCGCCGCCATTCTGACGCGACGATGAACACTCCGAAGAGCTGGCAAAAGCATTGGTCCCGCGAAAAAGATGCAACCGAAGCGCCGCGTTTCCGCCCGCCAGGACGTGGTCAAGAGCCACGCCAGCGTTTATAAAAGACGCCGAGAGGATTTCGAGCCGATGGGTGGGTGGACCGCGCCGTGGCGTCCCATGGGAGCGGACCCGCGGGCCTGGCCGAACGACTCATCTTGGAGCATTGCTGCATGACTCATTCTGCTTCCGACGGCGCGTCTGGTTTCACGTATCCCCGCTACACTCCCGGCGAGCCTGTGGCGTTGTTCATCCCATGTTACGTCGACCAGTTTTATCCGCAGGTCGGGGAGGCCACGGCGCGGGTCTTGGCAAAGGTCAATGTGCCGACCGTGTTTCCCGACAAGCAAACCTGTTGTGGCCAACCAGCCTTCAATTCCGGCTATTGGGAAGAGGCCCGCAAGGTCGTTCGTCATTTCTGCAAGGCGTTTGCCGATCAGAAGTGGATCGTCTCGCCGTCGGGCTCGTGTTCGGCAATGTGCCGGGTGTTTTTCGGGCACGTGGACCCGGACCCCGAGATCGTCGGCATTGGCCGCCGCGTGTTCGAGTTGACAGAATTTCTGGTCAACGTTCTCGGAGTCACCGATTTAGGGGCCAGCTTTCCGTACAAGGTGGCTTTGCACAACGGCTGCCACACCCGACGCGAGTTGGGCGTTGTGGACCCGCCGCTGGAATTGCTCCGGCACGTCCGGGGACTCGACTACCGCGAGATTCCCAACGTGGACGAGTGTTGCGGCTTTGGCGGGACGTTCAGCGTGAAAATGCCGGGCACCTCGCTGGCGATGGGCAAGAGCAAGGTTGAGAACATTGTCAAGAGCGGGGCCGACGTTGTCGTTTCGCCCGACACAAGCTGCCTGATGCACATCGGCGGCATGTTGCGTCGCGATCCCCAGACACGACACATCCGCACCCTTCACATCGCGGAAGTGCTGGCGGGCATGGCTTCTTGACGGACAACTATTTGCTGAAAAAGGATCTCCCAAGACGCAACAAGGCCGATCCGCGCAGACGGACCGGCCCTGAAGCATCGCGATATCGCGGGTGGATTGGGTGACGCCACCCAAGGTATCCAGGCGCTGCAAAAAGCGCATTGACCCCGTGGCGGCCGCACCCCGCCGAGGCCACGATGGTGGCTAATTCAGCTTCTTCTTGCCGCCCTTTTTGGCCTCGTCCAGCCGCTTCTGGAGCTGTTCCTTCTGATCGTCGTTCAAGACGGCCTTGATCTTTTCGATCCGCTGATTGAACAGCTCCCGCTCTTCCTTGGCGATTTCGCTCATGTTTTGCTTCTGGTCTGGCGTGAGCGTGACGGCCTCCCGAGCCGCCTTGGCGACTTCCTCACGCGACTTGCCAGCCTCTTTGGCGGCCTTTTCAGCATCGGCGCGGGCCTTCTTTTGGTCCTCCGTCAGCACTTCCAACCGCTTCTTAGCCAGCTCGGCCACCTTCGGCGCGAATTCCTTGTTGATCTCCGCGACCTTGGCCCTTTGTTCATCGGTCAGATTCAGCCCTTCCAACAATCGCGCCGTGGGGTCGAAGCCGGGCTTCGGAGCCCCTTTCTTCCCCTTCTTTTTCTCCTGGGCCAGCACAGGACAGGCGATCGCCAACGCCACCAACAGAACCAACACCACTCGCAGCACCTTCATCCTAAGTCTCCTTGGTTGAATCAACCGGGAAGTGAAACAAGGCTCGCTGCTTACCCCTCCAGAGAGGCAATCTAGACAGCATGCCCCTACCGATCATTCATTGGGCTGTGCGCTTCTGCTAAGCCCACAAGTTTAACCACGCAGCAACGCGCAGGTTTCGCGGAAATAACTAGATTGAGAGATATTGAGAGGTCGGCGAGGGACCATCAAGAAGTCCCTACACCTCGGTGCGCGTATGGCTTTTCGAGATTTCCGCTTCCCTAGGATTGTTGCCTTCTCCCCTCGAATGGAGATGGCTACTCGACCCCGAACGATTCCCTCAATTTGGCAAGACGCGACGATCCATCTCAATGGTGCAAGCTTTCACGCGCTGCTCTCGGCCGCCACCGAGAGGAATGGCGGGTGCGTCAGACCCAAGATCCTCGGTCGCACTACCCCTTCCGACGCGGTGTTGGTCGCGATATCATGCCGACATGGATCAAGCCGACTTGGACCGTTGGCACATGCGTCGGGCGTTGGAATTGGCGGTGCTGGGCGAGGGGCACGTCGAACCCAACCCGATGGTCGGCTGCGTGATCGTCCAGGGCGCGGAGATCATCGGCGAGGGCTGGCATCGCCAGTTCGGCGGCCCGCATGCGGAGATCGAGGCCTTAAGGATCGCGGGCCAGCGGGCCCGAGGAGCGACGTTGCTGGTGACGTTGGAGCCTTGCTGCCATCACGGCAAGACGCCGCCATGCACCGAGGCGATCATCGCCGCCGGGATTCGCCGCGTGGTGGCAGCCCAGCAGGACCCTTTTCCCGCGGTAGCCGGCGGTGGGGCGGCGGCGCTCCGGGCCGCGGGGGTCGAGGTCGAGATCGGACTTTTGGAGGAGGAGGCTCGGCGAGTCAATGCCCCGTATTTGAAGCTCCTCCGCACCGGACGGCCTTGGGTGCTAGCCAAGTGGGCCATGACGCTCGACGGCCGCACCGCCACGCGAACCGGTTCCAGCCGCTGGATTTCCTCTGACGCCTCGCGACGGTTGGTCCACGCTTTGCGTGGCCGGGTGGACGCGATCATGATCGGTCGCGAGACCGCGCGGATGGACGATCCCCTGTTGACCGCCCGGCCGCCGGGACCGCGAACCGCGGTGCGGATCGTGGTCGACAGCCGAGCCTCCCTCCCCTCCGCGAGCCAACTCGTCCGCACCGCGCGGGACGTGCCCGTACTCGTTGCCGTCGGGCCGGACGCGCCGTTTTCCGAGCGGCGCCGCCTGGAACAGGCCGGCTGCGAGGTCTTCGTCTGCCCGGCGGAGAGCCGCGCTGGTCGCATGGATCAGTTGCTAACTGAACTCGGCCGGCGGCGAATGACCAACGTGCTGGTGGAGGGCGGGGGACAACTTCTAGGCACGCTTCTCGACGCCGGCCAGATCGACGAAGTCCACGTCTTTATCGCCCCGAAGATCGTGGGCGGCGAGAACGCCCCCTGTCCCGTCGATGGGGAGGGCGTGGGCGATATCGCCCAGGCTTTGGCGCTCGAAAATGCCCAGTGGCAGACCACGGGGCCGGATATGTACCTGAAGGGCCGCATCCGGCGAGACTGACGCGCTTCTAGGCCGAATCGGAGGCCCGAGGTGCTTCCAGCTCCGCAATGGCCCACCAGCACCAGCCTCAACTGCCCGGGCTAAGAGGCCAAGAATTGGAGCAGATCGGCTTCCATCTTGGCCAAACGGTCGTCGAGCTGCGCGCGAGAAGCCGCGACGTTGGCGACGGCCTCCGGCGGATCGTAGGCGAACAGATAGAACTTGATTTGGGGTTCCGTGCCCGATGGCCGCACCGCGACATAATTGCCCTCCGCGGCCAGATCGAGCATCACCAAATCCCCTGTCGGACCGTCCAGCGGGCCGCGGTGTTGCGAAATGACGTCGGTGACCGTGTGGTTTTGATAGTCGCGAACCCGGGCTACCTTCATGCCCGCCAAACTTGCCGGCGGCGAATGGCGAAAACGCTGCATCATGGCCTTCATGCTTTCCATGCCCTGGGCGCCGGGCATCCGTTGCGAGATCGTCTTCTCGGCATGGCAGCCATAGCGGCGGAAGAGTTCGTCGAGCTTGGCGTGCAGCGACAATCCCTCGGCTTTAGCGCGGGCCGCGATCTCGGCGAGCAGCATGGCGGCCACGGCGCCGTCTTTGTCCCGGGCATGGGCGCCGACGAGAAAGCCGTAGGACTCTTCGGCCCCGAGCACGAATCGGGCCGGGTCGCGCTGTTCGATCACGCCGCCGATGTACTTGAAGCCGACCAACAAGTCACCGACTGTCTCCACGCCGTAGGCATCGGCGATTCGCCGGATGAGTTCCGTGGTGACCAGCGTTTTCACCACATAATGCTGCGGCGTGAGCGTTCCCGCGGTCTGAGCCGTCTCCAGGAGGTACGCGCATAGAAGCGCACCGATCTGATTGCCCGACAAGGTGCGCCACTCGGCGTCCGCATGGCTGGAGACCGGGGCTGCACAACCGAGGCGGTCGGCATCGGGATCGGTCGCCAGGATGAGTTCCGCTCCAGTCTGCCGGGCATGGTCGATCATCGCGTCGAAGACGCGGGGGTTTTCAGGGTTAGCTACGTTGCCTGGGACGTTGGGAAAATCGGGATCGGGCGAGGCATGGGGAGCGAAAAGTTCCACGTCGCGAAATCCAGCGGCCTCCAAAGCTGGCAGCACCGCCGAGGCGCCGACGCCGTGCAACGGCGAATAGAGGATCTTGAGGTCGCGCGGGCCGGGGCGGCTTTGGGCAACGACCGCCTGAAGAAACGCCTTGTCCACCTCCTCTTGGCAGAACACCACGCGCCCTGACCGCACCGCTTCGTCGAAGGGCATTCGGTGGAGCTCCTCGACGCTCATCACGCGGTCGATCACGCCTTGATCGTGGGGCGGAAGAAGTTGTCCACCCGACGGGCCGTACACCTTCACCGCGTTGTCGCTGGGCGGATTGTGGCTCGCGGTGACCATGATCCCGCAATGGCACCGCTTGTACCGAATGGCGAAAGATAGCTCTGGCGTGCTGCGGAAGCCGTCCAGAAACCATACCGTGTAGCCGTTGCCGGCCATGATCTCGGCGCACAACCGGGCGAAGTCGCGCGAACGACGCCTCGTGTCGTAAGCCACCGCGCAACTGAGTGCCTGGCCAGGAAAGAGGTCCTTCACGTAATCGGCCAAACCTTGGGCGCTTTCCCCGATTGTCCGATCGTTGATGGCATTGCAGCCGATCGGATACATCCGTCCCCGTCGCCCGCCCGTTCCAAAGGGGATGATCTGCCAGAACGCCTCGTCGAGTTCCCGCCATTTCTGGGCGGCGACGTGTTCAAGGATCGAAGCGCGGTACTCCGAATACTTTGGCTGGGTGAGCCAACTGCGGATGTTGGTGACGGCCGACTCGGAAAGCTTGCCGTTAACGACGGCCGCCTGGAGTTGCTGCAACGCTTCGGTTGTTTCCATCATCGCTTAAGGCCCTCGGATCGCCAAATGAGTTGTGCCTCGCCTTCCGCCAAGCCGCGGAAACACGACAGCAGAGGCCGCGAGAATCCCGCGGTGCATGGACTCGCTCAGACACGGGTCGCCACCGAAAACTTCAGACCGCGAACTCGGCCCGTGCTCACCAAGCGAAGTGGGCGAAGGCCTTGTTGGCCTCGGCCATGCGGTGAACGTTTTCGCGGCGGGTCATAGCGGCGCCTTCCCGATTGTAGGCGGCCATCAACTCCGCGGCGAGTTTCTCCGACATGCGCCGGCCTTTTTTCTCGCGGCAGGCCAAGAGGATCCAGCGAATGGCCAGCGACTGTTGGCGGGTCCTATTGACCTGCATCGGCACCTGATACGAAGCCCCGCCAACGCGTTTGGAGCGGACCTCGATGTTCGGCTTCACGTTCTCCACGGCGGTAGTGAAAACCTCGATCGGGTCGGCGTTCGGCATCTTCTCCTTGATAATGTCCAATGCTTCATAAAAGACCCTTTGGGCGACCGACTTCTTGCCCGACCACATCATGCTGTTGATGAACTTACTGGCTAGAAGCGACCCATAGCGAGGGTCCGGCTTGAGCGTTTCTTTGCTGGCGGTGATTCGACCCATGGAAATTTCCTTGCAAAGGGGCACGATCGTCAGTCACCGGGGCTACGGGTGAGCGGAGACCTCGGAGCACAACGATGTTCCGCCCGTCGCCGATGGCTTGGCCGACTGCCCTCGATTGCTGCCTACAATTCTTTCTGTCCCATATCCCCTAGCTACTTCTTCTGTTTAGCCCCGTACCGGCTACGCGACTGTCGGCGGTTCTCCACGCCGGCCGAATCGAGCGCTCCGCGCACCACCTGGTAGCGGACGCCCGGCAAATCGCGGATCCGGCCCCCCCGAACCAGCACGATCGAGTGCTCCTGAAGGTTATGCCCCTCGCCTGGGATGTAGACCGTCACCTCTTTGCCATTGCTCAAGCGGACGCGCGTGATCTTCCGCAAAGCCGAGTTCGGCTTTTTAGGAGTCATGGTCTTGACCTGAAGGCAAACACCCCTCTTCTGTGGGCATTTGTCAAGCACCGGCGACTTACTAAACTTTCGCTTCGGACGCCGTTTGAAGCGAACCAATTGATTCATTGTGGGCATAACGCAATTTATCTCCCGAAATCCCCTTTCTGAAAGGTGGGAAATCATCAGCCTACCGAATTGGCGAATGGTGTCAAGTCATTTCGCTTTTGAGCCTGCGAGCCTGCGAGCCTGCGAGACTGTGAGACTGGGGCCTTCTACTAAAGGACGGTCCGGTCAAGGATTTGCTGGTGGAGAAGTTGTCGGCGAATCTCCACCCCCGAACAGCTTGTCCAGTTCCGCGGCAATTCGTGCCTCCTGCTCGGTCAAGTTCATTTCGCCACTGGGGGTGGGGGCCATACCGACCGGCTTGAGCTCCTTGGACGGAGCGGCCTCTTCGAAGAGCCGGAAAGTGGGTTTGGGGGCCGATTCCTTGCGGGCAGCCAGCTCGGCGATTGCCGAGGGGCGCAAACGGACTTCGCTTTCTTGGTAGGTACGGAATCCCGTTCCCGCGGGGATCAGATGGCCGAGAATCACATTCTCTTTGAGCCCCACCAGCCGGTCGACTTTGCCGGCCAGGGCGGCTTCGGTCAGCACCTTGGTGGTTTCCTGGAAGCTTGCGGCCGAGATGAAACTGGAACTCTGGACGGCGGCCTTGGTGATGCCCAGCAATTGGGTGCTGGCGGTGGCGGGGGTTGGGCGGGTACAGGTGGCCGGTCGTCCGCCGCTGGCCTCGATCTGGCTGTTGCGTTGCTCGAAGACTTCCCGCCGGACAATGTCGCCCTCGGCAAACTCGGTGTCGCCCGGGTCCGAAATCTTCACGCACTCGGCCAACTGCTCGTTCACTCGGCGGAACTCGAACTTGTCCATCACGCTGCCTTCGAGCAGGCCGGTATCGCCGCCGGACTCGATCTTCACCTTGCGGAGCATTTGAGCCACGATGATCTCGATGTGCTTGTCATTGATCTCCACCCGCTGGCTGCGGTACACGTTTTGGATCTCGCGGACGAGGTACTGTTGGACCGCCTCTTCGCCCGAGATGCGGAGGATGTCATGGGGCACCAGCGGCCCATCGACCAGCGCTTCGCCGGCCCGAACATAGTCGCCCGTGTGGACGCGGAAGTGCATCCCGTGCGGCACGAGGTGCTCGCGCTCGATGCCGGTTTCGCTCCGCACGATGATCGTCCGCTTGCCGCGGCGGCGCTCCCCAAGGATCTGCACGATGCCATCGATTTCGGCGATGACGGCCGGATCCTTCGGCTTTCGGGCCTCGAAGATTTCCGTCACCCGCGGCAGACCGCCGGTGATGTCTTGCGTGCCCGAAACCTCGCGGGGCGTTTTGGCCAAAAGCGTGCCGGCGGAGATGATGGCCCCTTCCTCGACTTCGATGTGGGCCTTTTCCGGAAGGTAATAGACGTCGAGGGTCTTTTGATTGGCGTCTTCGATGAGAATCGTGGGGTGCTTCTCGCCCTTGTGCTCCATGACGAATCGGCGGACCGTGCCGGCGGCGTCTTTTTCCAGACGCAGGGTCTCGCCTTCGATCACATCCTCGTAGCGCACTTTGCCGCCCACCTCCGCGAGGATGGGAATGCTGTGCGGGTCCCATTGACAAAGCAGCGTCCCTTGCTGGACCTCGGTGTTTTCGTCGACCAGCAGGTGGGCGCCGGCGGGAATCTCGTATTTCTCTAGTTCTCGGCCTTTGGCGTCCACCAGGAGAATCTCTCCGTTGCGGCTGAGCACGACTTGCTGGCCCGCGTCGTTTCGCACGACCTTGAGCCGAGTGAACTTGACGATGCCGGGGCGTTTGGCGCGGATTTCGCTTTCTTCGATGGCGCGGGCGGCAGTGCCACCGATGTGGAAGGTTCGCATGGTAAGCTGGGTACCGGGTTCACCGATGCTCTCCGCCGCGATGATGCCCACCGCCATGCCTTCCTCGACCAAGGCGCCTGTCGACAGGTCCATGCCGTAACACAAGGCGCACACGCCCAGGGGGGCTTCGCAGGTCATAGGGCTGCGGACCTGAATCTTCTCCAGCCCTAGCTCCTCGATCTTGCGGCCGATTTCGGTCGTAATCATCTCGTTTTCGCGGACGATGACCTCGTCGGTGATGGGGTTGACGATGTTTTGGCGACTCACGCGACCACGGACCGAATCCAACAGGCTCACCTCCACCTTTTCCCCCCGGTAGACGACGCCTTTGGTGATGCCCTGCGTAGTGCCGCAATCGTACTGAGTCACGACGACGTTCTGAGCCACGTCGGCCAGTTTCCGCGTCAGATAACCCGAGTCGGCGGTCTTCAAAGCCGTGTCGGCCAAGCCCTTGCGGGCGCCGTGGGTGGAGCTGAAGTACTCCAGCACGCTCAGCCCCTCGCGGAAGTTGGCTTTGATGGGCGTCTCGATGATCTTGCCGGACGGCTTGGCCATCAGACCGCGCATGCCTGCCAGTTGGCGGATCTGCTCGATGCCGCCGCGGGCCCCGGAATGCGCCATGAGAAAGATCGGGTTGACGTAGCCCGGGTAACGCTGGTCGTTTTCCAGTTCGGCCATCATTTCAGCCGTGATTCGTTCGCGGGCGTGGGTCCATTTGTCGAGGACTTGGTTGTAGCGTTCGACCTCGGTGATGATGCCTCGCTGGTAGTTTTTCAAAACCTTCAACACTTCCTTTTCCGCCGCGGCGATGATCTTGGCCTTATTGGCGGGGGTGATCAAGTCATCGGTACCGAAGGATAGTCCGCTCCGCGTCGCTTCCCGGAAGCCCAGTCGGTTCAGATCGTCCAAAAGGTCGATCGTCGCCCGCCGCCCGAGAATCTCGTAACAGTCCGAGATCACTTTGGCCAGCACGGAGGACCGCATCGCCTCGTTGTAGTAGGGCATGCCGTCGGGCAGCATCGCGTTGAAGATCACGCGGCCGACGGTCGTGTCGATGATCGAGCCTGGCGGGATGTCCGACCGATCCTTCACTCGGCGTCCGGGCGGAAGCCGCAGCTTGATCATGGCGTGGGTTTCGACCTTGCCCAACGCATAGGCCAACTGGACCTCACTGGGCGAGGCGAAAACCATGCCGTCGCCCTTGCGGTTGGAGAGGGCCAAGGTGAGGTAATAACAGCCCATCACCACGTCTTGCGAGGGGCTGATGATCGGCGAACCGTTGGCGGGGCTGAAAATGTTGTTCGTCGACATCAGCAAGGTGTGAGCCTCGACCTGGGCCTCGATCGACAGCGGCAAGTGGACTGCCATCTGGTCGCCGTCGAAGTCGGCGTTGAATCCTTTGCACACCAGAGGGTGAAGCTTGATCGCGTTGCCCTCGACCAGCACCGGCTCGAAGGCTTGGATGCCCATCCGGTGGAGCGTGGGTGCGCGGTTGAGAAGGACAGGGTGGTTGCGAATCACTTCCTCGAGAATGTCCCAAACCTCCTCGTCCTTGCGCTCGAGCATCTTCTTGGCGCTTTTGATCGTGTCGGCGTGGCCCAACTCCTTCAACCGCCGGATGATGAACGGTTGATAGAGCTCCAAGGCGATCTTCTTTGGCAAGCCGCATTGGTGCAGGCGGAGGGTGGGACCGACGACGATCACGCTCCGGGCCGAATAATCCACCCGCTTACCCAGCAAATTTTCCCGGAACCGGCCCTGCTTGCCCTTGATCATGTCGGTGAGCGACTTGAGCGGGCGATTGCTAGAGCCCAGTACCGGGCGCTTGCAGCGGTTGTTGTCGAACAAAGCGTCGACGGCCTGCTGGAGCATCCGTTTTTCGTTTTTGATGATGACCTCGGGAGCGTTGAGGTCGACCAGCTTCTTCAGGCGGTTGTTCCGGTTGATGATCCTGCGATACAAATCGTTCAGATCGCTCGTGGCGAAGTTGCCCGAGTCCAAAAGGACCAAGGGCCGCAGGTCGGGGGGGATTACGGGGATCACGTCCAGGACCATCCACTCGGGTCGATTGTCGCTGTCCCGGATCGCCTCGACGATCTTCAGGCGGCTAATCAGGTCCTTTTTCTTCTGCTTCGAATTGGTTTCGGCCAACTCTTTGCGGAGTTCTTGGGAGAGCTTGACGAGGTCCAAGTCCATCAACAGTTTGCGGATCGCTTCGGCGCCCATGTCGGCCTTGAACGCGCCCTCGCCATATTGCTGCTTCGCCTCCCGGTACTCCTGCTCGGTCAGCAATTGCTGTTTCTTCAGGTTCGTCGTGCCGGGGTCGATGACCACGTAATCCTGGAAATAGATCACCTTCTCCAGGCTGGTGGTCTTCATGTTCAAAAGGGTGCCCAGTCGGCTGGGCATGGCCTTGAAGAACCAGATATGGACGACGGGCGCCGCCAGCTCGATGTGGCCCATCCGTTTGCGCCGCACGCGGCTATGCGTGATCTTCACCCCGCAACGGTCGCAGATCATCCCCTTGTATTTCATGCCGCGGTATTTGCCGCAGGCGCATTCCCAATCCTTTTCGGGCCCGAAAATCCGTTCGCAAAACAGGCCGTCCTTCTCCGGACGATAGGTCCGGTAGTTGATCGTTTCGGGTTTTTTCACTTCCCCGAAGGACCAACTGCGGATGTCATGAGGCCGGGCCAGGCTAATTTTCACCGACGCGTAATCGTTGATCCGGTCGTATGAGGTTTCGCCAATACTCACGGAGGGCACTCCTTCAGTGCGGGAAAAAAACTTTAGGTTCCAATCGACAACGAACGCCGCCTGCGCTTGCCCGGTGAGGCCACGGAACCAAGCCTTCTGCCTTGCACCTGCCGCCGCGCCGCGTCAAGCGGCGGGCCGATCCGCCCGCCGCCCGCTCCCGGCGGAATCAGCTTATACGCGCCCCTTCTCCAACTGCATGTTCAAGGCCAAACCACGGATTTCATTGGTCAAGACGTCGAAGCTGGCGGGGGTGCCGGCCTCGAGGGTGTTCTCGCCCTTGACCATCGCCTCGTAAATCTTGGTGCGGCCCTCCACGTCGTCGCTTTTGACGGTCAACAGCTCCTGGAGGATGTACGCCGCGCCATACGCTTCAAGGGCCCAGACTTCCATTTCCCCGAATCGCTGGCCGCCGAAGCGGGCCTTCCCGCCCAACGGCTGCTGCGTGATGAGCGAATAAGGGCCGGTGGACCGAGCGTGGACCTTGTCGTCCACCAAGTGGTGCAGCTTCATCATGTAGATGTAGCCCACCGTGGCCTCCTGCTCGAAGGGCTCGCCGGTGCGGCCGTCGAGCAGCCTGAGCTTGCCATGACGGGGCAGGCCAGCCTCGACCAGACAGTCGCGGATGTTTTCCTCGCTAGCGCCGTTGAAGACCGGGGTGATGGCCTGGAACCCCAATTTCGCCCCCGCCCAACCCAGGTGCGTCTCCAAAATCTGGCCCACATTCATGCGGCTAGGCACGCCCAGCGGGTTGAGCAGGATTTGTACGGGCGTTCCATCGGGGAGAAAGGGCATGTCTTCCTTGGGCAGGATTTTGGCGATCACGCCCTTGTTGCCGTGCCGACCGGCCATCTTGTCGCCCACCGAAATCACCCGCTTCGCAGCGATATAGACCTTGACCATCTGGAGCACGCCGCTGCGGAGTTCATCGCCCCGCTTCATCGAGTTGAGTTGGCGGTCACGCTCGTCGATGGCCGCCTCCACGGCGGGCCACAGCTCTTGATAGATCCGTTCCACCTCGGCCTTCTGTTTCGGCCCGCGAATTTCCAACGTTTCGAGCCGGAAGCGCTGGGCCTGCTCCGCCAGGTAACGGTGTTCCTTGCCTTCGATGAGCGGTGTGCCATCCTCGTCGGTCAATTTGCGCTTCAGGACCTCTTCGATCTTGCCGATCAAGGCGCCGAAGGCCTCAGCGATGCGCGCGTTGCCCGCGGCCTCCACCTCCTTCAACTTCTGCTCGAACTGTTTCCGCTCCTCCTCGGAGAGGCTCATGCGGCGAGAAAACTTCTGCGTGTAAATCACGATTCCCTCGACTCCGGAGGGGACCTCGAGCGAGTCGTTCTTCACGTCCTCGCCGGCGCGGCCGAAGATCGCGTGCAGCAGCTTCTCTTCCGGCGTCAGTTCGGTCTTCGACTTCGGCGAGACCTTGCCGACGAGAATGTCGCCCGGTCGGACATACGTCCCCACGCGAACAATCCCGTTCTCGTCCAAGTTGCGCAGCGCTTTCTCGCTGACGTTGGGAATATCGCGGGTGAATTCCTCGCGGCCGAGCTTGGTCTCACGGATTTCGGTGTCGAATTCCTCGATGTGAATCGAGGTGTAGACGTCGTTTTCCACCAGCTCCTCGCTGATGATGATGGCGTCCTCGAAGTTGAACCCGTCCCATGCCATGAACGCCGCTAGGACGTTGCGTCCCAAAGCCAGCTCACCCTGATAGGTGCCCGCCCCATCGGCGATCACCTCGCCTTTCTCCACCTTTTGCCCGGGACGCACGATCGGTTTCTGGTTCTGGCAGGTGCGTTCGTTGAGTCCGGCGAATTTGCGGAGCTTGTAGACGTCGGGACCGATTTCGATCCGTTGGGCGTCGACGTAGGTGACGGTACCCGCCCTCTTGGCGCGCACCAACATGCTCGAATTCTTCGCGGCGTCCTTTTCCATGCCCGTGGCCACTAGCGGCGGCTCGGCGACCAGCAGCGGCACGGCCTGGCGCTGCATATTGGATCCCATCAGGGCGCGGTTGGCGTCGTCGTGTTCCAGGAACGGGATGAGGCCCGCCGACACGCCCACCATCTGGCTGGCCGCCACGTCGATGTACTGGATCTGATCGACCGGTACGATCTGAAAGTCGCCGTGGTGCCGCGCCACGATCGTTTCCCCCACCAGCCGATCGTTTTGGACCGGGGCGTCGGCCGGGGCCAGATAGGCTTCGTGCTCCTCGTCGGCGCGGAGCCATCTGATCTCGTCCTGGAGTTTTCCCTTTTTGACCACTTGATACGGCGTCACCAAGAAACCATATTCATCGACGCCGGCGTAGATCGCCAGGCTGGAGATCAAACCGATGTTGGTGCCTTCCGGGGTCTCGATGGGGCAAATGCGGCCGTAGTGCGAGATATGCACGTCGCGGACCTCGAACCCTGCTCGCTTCCGATTCAAACCGCCCGGCCCCAGGGCCGAAAGACGTCGCTCGTGCGTGAGCATCGACAGGGGGTTCGTCTGATCCACCACCTGCGAAAGCTCGCCGCGACCGAAAAAGTACTCGATCGCCGCGGAGACGCTCTTCGGGTTGACAAGGCTTCGCGGCGTCATGTCCGCCACGTCCTTCAGGCTCATCCGCTCCTGGACCGTCCGCCGCAGCTTGAGGAATCCCTTGCGCAACTCATCGCACGCCAACTCGTCGATGGTCCGCAGGCGGCGATTGCCCAAATGGTCGATGTCGTCAACCTCCGCCGTCGGATCGTCCGCCCGGAGCCGCAATAGATACTTCATGGCGGCGATGAGGTCCTCGGGCCGGAGGGTCATCTCTGTTTCCGGCACGTTGAGTCCGAGCTTGCGGTTGATACGGAATCGCCCTACGCGGCCCAAGCGATAACGGTTGTTGTCGAAAAATTTCTCGTGGAACAGGGCGCGGGCCTTTTCCAATTGCGGCGGGTTACCCGGCCGCAACCGCTGATAGATCTTCAATAGGGCCTCTTCATGGCTGGAGGTCGGATCGTCGGCCAGGGCATTGAGCAACAGGGGGTTCTTCTGATCGGGCATGACTTCGACCTGCTTCAACCCCGAGGTGCAAATCTGTTCGGCCGCGTTTTTGGTGATCTTATGCCCACTCTCCACGATCACCTCTCCCGCCCGCGGACTTTCCTTGGGGTACACCACGTCGGTCACGGCGATCTTGCCCTCGATCTTGCTGGCGCTGCGCCCGTCGTGAATCGTCTCGACGGTCGTGGGATAAAAGGCCCGGAGAATGTCGGCATTCTGGCTGTATTTCGGATCCATGGCCCGAAGGAGCGTCATCGCCGAAAATTTGCCGCTCTGGTCGATGCGCACCGCCAAGCTTTCCTTGCGGGTGACATTCAGTTCGATCCAGCTACCCCGCTCGGGGATGATCCGGCAACTGTGCAAACGGCGTTCCCCGCCCTCCAGTTCCACGACGAAATCGACGCCTGGGCTGCGGTGCAACTGGCTCACCACCACCCGTTCCGCTCCGTTGATGATGAACTCCCCGCCACCCAACATGATCGGAAGGTCGCCGAGGTAGACTTCCTCCTCCACCGGCTGCTCTTTGGTCAACCGAAGAACGACTTTCAAAGGACGACCGTACGTAAGCCGCAGTTGACGGCATTCGTCGGGATCGTAGCGCGGCTTCCCCAACTCGTAGCGGATGTACTCCAGCCGGAGGGACTTATCGTAGCTCTCGATGGGAAAGATCTCGCGGAGCACTCCCTCCAACCCCTGATCTTTGCGTTCGGCGGGAGGGACATCATGCTGAAGGAACGCCGCGTAGCTGCGGGTCTGGATTTCCGTCAAATCGGGAGTTGGATACGGTCGGCGCTGGCTGCCGAAATGTCGAACCTGTTTGGGCTCTAAACGCCGCTGCGCTGAAATGGCCATGCGGAATTAACCTCGTGGTTGGAGTGAGAACAAAAGCGGAGTGGCGGAAAGCGCGTAGAGATGGCGAGGCAAAAGCGTGGGCCCGTCGCGACTGCACCACCAGCAAGCAAGCAGAACGAACGCCATGAAGCGCGCACCGATAGCGCCCCGCCAAGGCCCACTTTGAAAAAAGCGGGAAGCGTCCAGGTATACCACTCTCTGCCCGCGCAATACGTTCATTCCCTTCGATGAGGGCAATGCTCGGCCACGCCACGGCCGTAGGACGCCGGTTAGGCGGTTACTTCCTATCGGCTGCCTCGAACAATTTTCCCCACGACAAGCCCACGCCCAGCGGACATCCCTTGCGGAACCGGCGATCGTGAAGACCCGTCTCTATTTTATGGAGACTTTCGCTCCGGCAGCTTCCAATGCTGCCTTGAGTTTTTCGGCATCCTCTTTGGAAATGCCCTCCTTGACCTTTGAGGGGTGTTTCTCCACCAGTTCCTTGGCTTCCTTCAGGCCCAGCGCGGTGGCTGCGCGGACCTCCTTGATCACGGCGATCTTTTTCGCTTCATCAAAGCTTTCGAGGATCACGTCGAATTCGGTTTTCTCGGCCTTGGTTTCGGCTTCGGCGGCCGCCGGGGCGGCGGCTACCATCACGGCGCCGCCCGCCGCCGCCTTGATGCCATGGACCTGCTCCAGGTAGTCGCTCAACTCCTTCGCCTGTTTCAGCGTCAACTGAACGATTTTATCGCCCAGCTCTTTGCTCAACGGAGAAAACTCACGGACTGCTTGGTCGGTTGCCATCGCGGAACTCATCCTTTCTCAAATTGCTTCTCAGCTATCACAGCTATCCGCTATCTGGTTTGGCTGCCGGATCAACGATAGCTGGTGTGCCGATCGATACATGAGGTTATGGTTGGTTTTCGAAACGGGGCGGGAATTCCCTCCAGGGTTCATCCCGATGATGCCGCCTTGTCTCGGCCCCACAACGTGGCTTGCCGACTCGGAAAAAACCACCCCGCGTTGATCTTTCGCTCCTCTCTGCAAGACTCGGCGTCGTCGCCGCCTGCCCACGCCCGACTAGGCATCAAGGCCAGGATCCCGCGAGACGGCCCCGTCCCGCTGACACGCCGAGCCGATGGGATCAGCTTTCCGTCTTCGTCTCTTGGTCCTTCTCTTCGCCGACCTGAGCGATCTGACTCGCCAGCGCACTGCCCACGGTCGTGATTTGGCTTGCCAATTGGGCGCCGGGTCCAAGAATCTGGCCGACCAACATGCTCAGTTGCTCGACCCGGCTCGGCCACTTACTGACCTGTTCGACTTGAGCTGCGGTCAGCGGCTCGCCGTCCATGACGCCGCCGCGGGCAGCGAAGGGGGCAAACTTCGGGTCTCGGGCAAGCCGAGTGATTTCCTTGGCAAGGCTGACGATGTCGTCGCCGCCCCAACAGATGGCGGTTGGCCCCGTCATGCCATCGAACGCGCCCGCCAACGGTGTGCCCGCCACGGCCCGTCGAGCCAAACTGTTCTTGACCACCATCACGTGGATGTTTTTTCCGCGAAGCTCCCTGCGGAGGCGGTTGTCGGTCGTGGCGTTCAGCCCCACCATGTTCACCACCAAGGCGTAGTCGACCCCCTTGAGTCGCTCACGAAGGTGCTCGGTCAGCAAGTTTTTGACGTATTTGCTCATGAATGCTCTCCCTGGCAGGCCGCGTGTTCCACCTGCCCGCTCTCCCCGGCGCACTTCACGCGCGCCTTCCACCTCCTTCTCAGGCAGCCACCCGGACGCTCGGACTCATCGTCGCGCTGAGGGCGATTCCGCGGATGTACTGCCCGCGGACCGAGGCCGGCTTCAGGCTGAGGATGTGGTTGATCAGGGCTTGAATGTTTTCCACGAGTTTCTTTTCATCGAAACTGAGTTTCCCAACCACGGCATGAATGTTTCCGCCGGAGTCGGTGCGAAACTCGACCTTGCCCGCCTTGTATTCCCGCACCGTTTTGCCGATATCTGGCGTCACCGTACCGGCGCGAGGCGAGGGCATCAGGCCGCGAGGACCGAGCACTTTGCCCAGCGGCCCGACCACGCCCATCATGTCCGGCGCGGCGATGCACACGTCAAACTCGGTCCAACCAGCCTTGATTTTCTCGGCCAACTCCGCACCGCCGACCTCGTCGGCGCCTGCTTGTTTAGCCTCGTCCACTTTGTCGCCCTTAGCGAACACGATCACCCGCAGGCTCTTGCCGATGCCGTGAGGCAGGACGATCGAACCGCGAACCAACTGGTCGGCCTGTTTGGGGTCCACCCCCAAACGAATCGCGACCTCCACGGTTTGATCGAATTTGGTCGGGTTGAACGACTTCAACAAGGCGACGGCCTCGGCCAACGGCAAAGGGCCTTTCCCCGCCGCTTTCTCGTAAGCCGCCTTCATGCGTTTGGATTGCTTGGCCATAACAGCTTTCAGCTTTCAGCGAGCAGCCTTCTCCGATCAGCGGTTGCGGCTTTCAGCGGCGGGAAGCAGGCAGTTCCCGACAAATCTTCACGCGCAGTCGCGAGGTCGCGTCGCTGAAAGCCGGTGGCTGACCACGTCCTTCCTAGTCCACCACGTCCAATCCCATACTCCGCGCGGTGCCCTCCAACATCCGCCGGGCGTGCTCCGCATCCCGCGCGTTGAGGTCCGCGGCCTTCTTCTTGACGATTTCGTCGAGCTGTGCCCGCGTGACCTTGCCCACCTTCTCTTTTGGCGTCGCTCCCGAGCCCTTGGCGATGCCGGCGGCTTGCTTCAGCAGGTCGACCGCCGCGGGGCTTTTGGTCTCCAGCTCGAAACTCCGGTCGTTGTACACGCGGACGACGACCGGCACGCGCAGGCCCATATGCTCCCGCGTGCGATCGTTGAACTGCTGTACAAACTGACCGAGATTGATCCCGAACTTGCCCAAGGACGTGCCCACCGGCGGGGCGGGCGTCGCCTGACCGCCGGGCACGTGAAATTTCACCGTTCCCACCAATTGCTTTGCCATGAGTATCGACAGCCTTCAATCAACAGCCTCGCATGACCAGCGACCGCGTGCAGGCGCATCGCGATTCATGGAGGCTGCGTTCACACGCTTTCAATTTGCCAGTATTCGATATCCACCGGAGTGCTGCGGCCAAAAATGTTGATCAGCACCGTTACCCGGCCGTTGGTCTCATCGATGTTCGCCACCTCGCCCTCGAAATTCTCGAAGGTCCCTTCCTTGATCTTCACGTGGTCGCCGACCCGGAAGGCAATCTTCAACTTCGGGGCCTCATCCGCCTTCTCCTCTTGTTTGGCGAGAATCGCAGCGACCTCGTGAGGCTGCATGGGGGTAGGATGACCGCCGGCGCCGGTAAAATCGCCGATCCCCGTCGTTTCCCTGACCAAAAACCATGTATCTTCGTTGATCTCCATCTGGACCACAAGGTATCCCGGATAAAGCTTGCGCTTGAAAACCTTGCGCTTTCCACCCTTGAACTCGGTCACCTTTTCCGTGGGAATAATGATCTCGCCGAAATACCGCTCCAGGCCAGCGATCTTGATCTTCTTGCGCAAGCCTTCACGAACGGACTCCTCGCGGTTGCTTTGAACCTTGAGGATGTACCAATCCATTTTATCCGACTTGGGTTGAACCTCCGGCAACGGTTCGGACACAGGCTCCAACGGCCGGCGTGTTGGCTGGGGTTCAGGCTCAACGGGCTTAGCGGCGACGGGCTCGTCAACGACCACCGATTCGGCAGGGGATACTTCGGCTGATTCGGCAATGGCCGCCGAGGCCGAAACCGGCGTCTCGCCGGACGCCTCGACCAACGAGGCGTTGATCACGCCGCCCGACGGCGCCGCTGCCTCTGGAAGCGACAGTGCATCATCCTCCGCCTCGGGCTGCGGATTACCTCCCGTCGCTACGACCCCGGCCAGCGATTCCACTTCGTTCTGCCCCCCAGACGATTCCCGGGCGGCCGCGTCCGGGTTTTGCGCAGGGCTATCCGCGCTTTTTGCCGGCGTTTCCGAAAGCTGCGCCGTGGAAGGGTTCGTCTCGTCCATCACGCCCAAGTCCGCCTCGTCTGCGGGAAGGAAATCACTCGCTTCCTCTTGACCCCACTCCGCGGGGAAAACCCGCGAGAATTACAAGATCCTCAAAATGTCGCGAAAAAACACGGTCCAGGCGATGTCGAATACAGCCAGAACCACCGCCAACACCGTGATCGTAAACAAAACCACTAGCGAGGCCCGAACCAACTCCGCGCGAGTCGGCCAAGAAACCTTGTTCATCTCCGCCTCGACGGCAATGAGGAAATCGGCGAATCGGGGGTAGTTGACCAGCCGGTACGCCATCCAACACCCGACCACCGCCACAACGGTCGGAAGGGCCAAGCCCAGGCTTTGGTTCCAACCCCATTGTTCAATCATGGTCTGGCTCAGGCGCCAACACCCGATCGCGATCGCGCCGGCCATCGCGGCCCAAGTAACCTGCCGGGTAATCCGGCCTTGGCTCCGCTTGTAAATGCCGACGTTCCAAAGTTCTTGAATAAATCCACTCACGTCCGACGCACCCCGTGCGTATGAGCTATGCAGGCACAGCAACCGCTGCTTCGCCGGTGGTGAAGACCAGGGAAGCGGAGTTGCCGCCCCAAAACAGTCATAGCAGGGGCGGGGGGACTCGAACTCCCAACCGCTGGTTTTGGAGACCAGTGCTCTACCAATTGAGCTACACCCCTGAACCCGACCTAAGGCCGGGAAGGTCACCTGGCGCCCGACGGTCCACTGCCAGCGCAGATCTCGTCGGGATCGCCGGGGAATTGTGTTAAGCGAGGATCTTGGTTACCACGCCGGACCCGACGGTCCGACCACCCTCACGAATCGCAAACCGCACATTTTCCTCCATGGCGATGGGCGAAATCAACTCGACGGCCAGGCGGACGTTGTCGCCGGGCATGCACATTTCCGCTCCACCCAGCAGGCTCAACGTCCCGGTCACGTCGGTCGTGCGGAAGTAAAACTGCGGCCGGTAGCCACTGAAGAACGGCGTATGCCGTCCCCCCTCTTCCTTCGAAAGCACGTAGACCTCGGCCTCGAACTTGGTGTGGGGGGTGATCGAACCGGGCTTGGCCAGCACCTGGCCGCGCTCCACTTCCTCGCGCTTCACACCGCGGAGCAAGCAACCGACGTTGTCGCCGGCGATACCCTGCTCCAACGTCTTGTTGAACATCTCGACACCCGTTACCACAGTCTTCCACGGCTTCTCGTTGAGGCCGACGACCTCGACTTCTTCGCCCACCTTGATCACGCCCTGCTCGATACGGCCGGTGGCCACCGTGCCGCGGCCCTCGATCGAGAACACGTCCTCGATGGCCATCAGGAACGGCTTGTCCACCGCCCGGACCGGCTCAGGAATGTAATTGTCGATGGCGTCCAATAGCTCCTGAATGCACTTCGTAGCTTGCGGGTCGTCCGGCTTTTGGTAGGCTGGCAAAGCGGCCCCACGAATAATTGGGATTTCATCGCCAGGGAAGCCGTAGTTCGATAGCAGTTCCCGAAGTTCCAACTCGACCAGCTCGAGCAATTCCGGGTCGTCGACGAGGTCGACCTTGTTGAGGAACACGACCAGGGCGGGAACATTGACTTGCCGGGCCAGAAGGACGTGCTCCCGCGTTTGCGGCATCGGACCATCGGCAGCCGAGACGACCAAGATGGCCCCGTCCATCTGCGCAGCCCCGGTGATCATGTTCTTGATGAAGTCGGCGTGGCCCGGGCAGTCGATGTGGGCGTAGTGCCGCTTTTCCGTCTCGTACTCGACGTGCGCCACCGCGATGGTCACCGTTTTAGTCGCGTCCCGGACGGTGCCGCCCTTGGCGATGTCGGCGTAGGTCTTGAACTTAGCCAGGCCCTTCTTGGCTTGGGTAGCCAAGATGGCCCCGGTCAGGGTCGTCTTGCCGTGGTCGATGTGGCCAATCGTGCCAACGTTCACGTGCGGTTTGGTTCGTTGAAATACGTCCTTCGCCATTCTATCTCCCTGCGCTCAAATCAAGCCGTTAAGTAAGTTTCTCGGACACCTTTTCTGTTAAACCGAACTCGTTTTCATCGCCGCGAGAGCTGCTGAAGGGGCTTGAACCCTTGACCTCGTCCTTACCAAGGACGCGCTCTACCGACTGAGCTACAGCAGCCGAAGAAAACGTCCTCGCCCCATCGTCGCACTCCGTCTGACGCCTCCGGTTTGGCGCCATTCGTCCTTGTCGTCCCCAATTCCCTCGCGAAGCGGGTGAAGGGAGTCGAACCCTCGTCAATAGCTTGGAAGGCTACTGCTCTACCGTTGAGCTACACCCGCACGCTGTGGAAGACAAATGCCGGAGGACGAATCAACGCACAATTCCCACGTCTCCGCGTCCCGTAACCATTCATCCTCCCTCATTTGTCATTCCTCAGTGGGGGGTGAAGGATTCGAACCTTCGAAGGCAGTGCCATCAGATTTACAGTCTGACCCCTTTGACCACTCGGGAAACCCCCCGCAGAATCGCCGAAAAATCTGAGCCGAAAGGCGGATCTCCGCTTAAACCAGCCAACACCAACAATGGCCTCTTTTTTCGTCTCCCATCGTGTTCTTTTCAAGGGGTCCCACTACGAGCTAGCGGAGGGACTTGAACCCACAACCTGCTGATTACAAATCAGCTGCTCTGCCGATTGAGCTACGCTAGCCTTGTAGGCCAAGTCACGCCCGCCTAAAACCGCGTTCAGGTACCCTTTCCTCTCCCTATCGGCGACCGCCCGGCGCCCCAGTCATCATAAGGAAATGCCCCAACGCCCGCTTCAGACAACAAAGTCCCCTTTCGGGGCACTCCCCCGTCGTGTAAACCATTAAATATAACCGTCCGGCTACGTCGTGCAAGGCGGACCGGGTGGAAAAAAAACGATTGCTGCCCCCAGTCTGCCTGTTCACAAAAAAATTACACTAAATGCCCAATACAGAATACCTCACAATGAGTATGCGTTCGCCACGATGGGTTGGAAACAGGCCCCCACCTCTGTTTTTCTTTTCATCTAAGAAAGAAAGATGGGCCTTGTCCAATCAAGGTCCACAGCCGAATTCGGCAGAATAGAGGTCGCAATCCGCAGAACTGCTGGGGTAGATCAATCGAAGTCCGGAACCTCGATCTTTTCCTCCTCCGCGGCGCGACGGAGCTTGCTCAACGCCCTGGCCTCGATCTGTCGCACGCGTTCCTTGGTCACTCCCATTTCGGCGCCCACCTCCTTGAGCGTTAGCGGTTCCTGACCGGGAGTCAGCCCGAATCGGCTGATGATGATCTTTTGCTCCCGTTCGTCAAGGCGTTCCAGGATCCGTCCGATCTGGGTCTCGCGTTGAAGCTGGGCCGATTCCTGTTCGTATTGATCGGTCCGGGCGTCTTCCGTCGCGCCGAACATTTCGCTATGGCTGGTGCGGAAGCGATCGCGATGGCGAAGTTCGTCCGGAATAGTTCGGGCGAAATTTTTCATGATCGCCCAGCTCGCATACGTGCTGAACTTGTTGCCCCGCGCGTAATCAAATTTTTCCACAGCGCGGATCAAGGAAATGTTCCCATCGCTGACCAATTCGAAAAAGTTTTCACCCGGCCCCACATGCCGCTTCGCGATCGACACCACCAGACGCAGATTGGCGGAGATGATCTCGTTCTTGACCGCCACCGACTCGTCGTACAGCTTCTCGATTTGGTCCATAAGGGCAGCTTTTGGTCGATGCGGGTCGAGTTGCTCGCGAAGCTTGCTTGCCTTGTATTTCAAGAAGTTCATCTTGCGAAACAGGTGGACTTCCTGTTCCCGGGTCAACAAGGGAACCTCGTACAGACTCGCCAAATACGGCGGCAGCCCACTAGGAAGTCGCGGTTTTTTGGGCAGAGGCTCGCCGGGCGGCGGCGGTCCGAGAATTTCTTGCTCCTGTTTTTCCGTACGGACTTTGGCGAACTCGTCATTCGGAATGTACTCTAACGGCAACTCCATGATCCGACGCGCCCGCATCTCGGCCACGATCCGATAAATGCTGGCCTTAGTACGGCAGAATCGCCGGGCGAGGGTCTCCGCAGATTCGCCACGGCGAAACTGCTGATAGATCTTCCGCTTCGTCTCCTCGCGCAACGGGCCTGTGTGGTCCGGAAAGATCGCCATGTCCGGATGTTCCTGATCGAATTGCCGCAGGGTGTAACGGATCGTCTCCACGCTCCGACCGCTCGCCCGCGAAAGTCGCCGAGTCACTTCAGCAGGGCAGGCTCCCGCGAGAGCCAGCCGCCGAGCACGTTCGATCAATCGTCGGCGTTCTTCGTCCGTCAACTGACTGAACTGCGCGCCTCGCCGCACTCGTTCCTGATTGTTTTGCACGAATCGCTCCACCGAGCTAGCCAAGAATCCCACGCGCTTACGCCCGTCAAACACGAAGCGACGGCTGACTAGTCCCTGGTTCCGCCATCGAGAAATGGTCTTCGTCGATACCTTCAGTTGCTTGCTTAGCTCCTCAACCGTCAGGACCTTCTCCCCTGCCTCCTCAACCGGCACGTCGGCCGAATCCGACAAATCTTCGACGAAAAGCCGCAAATCGTGTCTCGCCTCCGCCCCAGTCAGTCGCAGGTCTGGATACGATTGCGGACGAAACCTTGTGATCCGGAAACAGATGTACTCATATGAATACTCACGATCAGGCTTCAACTCGGCCAAGAGCCGTTCCGCTTGCTCGACCTGTTCAAGTTTTTTCTCCTTGGGGGCGAACCGTACCAGTTGATCGCGGAGTTGACGCATCGCGGGATTGAGATAATCGGTGTGCATGTCAACCTCCAGGGTAAAGCATACCCCCTCACTGATGGTATTCTCGTTGTTCTGGATGTACGGCTCGCCGCAACTGTACCGTGTAAAACTCCCGGGCACATAGTATTCCGTTCACAATCGTTAGGCGGATTCGGCGAGTTAATTTGTGTGCAAGAATTATGACAGAAATATTTTTCCAAATCTAGACCCATCCTCGTAAGGATATTCTTCCACCCACCCAGGCTACTTCTGGAGCGAGTGAATCTCCAATTCTGACGCAACCCGCATCCTATTAGCTCTACGGATCAAGACACTCCGGGTTCAAGGGAAAGTTCGTTAAGTTCATCATCTCAGAAAACTCCCTACTTTCATCAGATGATTTCAACCCGTTTCTGGTTTCACTGTTACCGTTAGGAATGTTGCCGATGGGTGCCCCATATTCTTCCATATTTGAAAGAGACCGGGACCACGCTCGCCAGGACACATTTAATTATCTCAAAGCATTTATTTTTCCCACATTTACTAACCCGAGTGAGAGCGCGGCTTTTAGATGAATTGTCGGCCTAGGGGCGTCGATCTAAGGTGCGTCTTCAAGCCACTGAAGAGTTTCAGTAAATGAGGTACCGGGTGCAATAATTCCCTCTTTTGTGAGGTATGTATCAATATGCATCGCTCGGCAGCCGCAATACTAATCATTATCATTTTGGTAAATTTGTTTGCCACAGCTTTTGAGGCCAGATCGCAGTCAGGAGAGAGACAGCTCTATGAGCTATCCCCAAACCGGGTGGACGGATCAGTTGACCGGGTCGAAGCCCTGATGGAAGCGGAGGGGGCTCTCAAAATCGATGGCTCCGAGAAGGCACGCTCATCCACTGTTCAAATGGCGGCGCGGGCGAGTCTTGCCTATTTCGAGAAGCCGCTGGGCAATTTCAAAATACCGGGCAGGTTCCTCTCCGCGATTCGTCATTATGAAAAAGCCGATGCTTCGATCCAAGTCGGAGATCAGCAATTCCGACCCTCTCTTCGCGACCAACGACGGCTGATTGGCGTGGAACTACGCGAACTCAAGCCGGTGTTGTACTCGCCGCACGGACCCCTCACGCGAGAGGAACTGGACCTCATCGACGTGCAAGGCAACACCCTCCTTCTAGAGAGACTTCTCCCCTCTGAACAGGTTGCAGTTGGCGACTCGTGGAAGCATTCCCACGACGTGCTTGCCGCCCTTCTAGGTCTGGACGCGGTCGCCAGCAGCGACGCGCAAAGTGTTCTGCAATCCGTAGAACAGGGTGCGGCAAAGCTGGAAATGGCCGGTCAGGTGGAAGGTTCGATCCACGGGCGACCGACGCGATTGCAGGTCAGGGCCAAGTACCGCTTCGACCTAGAGTTGGGCCGAATCACATGGTTCGCCTTGCTTCTGAAGGAGGATCGGGAGGTCTCGCCGATCGGTCCGGGGCTGGACGTCGTGGCACGTCTGCAAATCAAGATCGAGCCGAATGCGGCCGCAAAGCAGCTTGAGGAACCAGCGCTGAAAAATGTCTTCTTGGGGGCGACCGCCGAGTTAGAACAGCTCAGTTATACGTCGCCTGACCGCACGTGGCGCGCCCTGTTGGATCGGCGATGGGTCCTCATCAGTGACTCGAAGGACCTGACCGTCTTTCGCATGGTGGACGAGGGAAAATACATCGCTCAATGCAACGTATCCACTTTGGCTGCGCAGCCCAAGGAAGTCACGCTCAGCCACTTCCAGGATGAAATTCGCCGGGCGTTGGGAAAGGATTTCCGCCGGTTTGTGCGTGCTGGGCAAGCGATGACCGATGGGGAGCAGCGGGTGTTTCGCGTCGAGGTACAAGGCGAATCGTCGGGCATTCCCATGGATTGGATCTACTATCGCATCGTCGATAAGAGCAATCAGGGGATCGTGGTCCTATTCGCCCTCGAGTCCAGCCTGGCCGACCGGTTCCGGGAGAGCGATCGCGACCTGGTCCGTACCATCCGATTCGCCGAACCCAAGAGTGCCAAACGCCATGTGGCCGATTGACGCCCCCGGCAGCGGATCGCAGCCCGGCGTCGTTCACGCAAAATGTCCTTGTAAGAACCAACGGCCGTCTTTCAGGTCCCGGAAGAGCCAAAAACGGTGGCCGTCCGCCGTCTCGACGCGATAGTAATCGCGGGCGATCGCAGGGCCTCGCCACCAACCGGTCTCGATCCGTTCCGGCCCCCAAGTCCAAGCGATCCGGTGTTCCTTGCCGCGCAAGCGAAAACAAAAAGGCGGACCGTGCGGCGCCAGCGAAATCACGGAAACCGCTATTGGCCGCCGCAGGACCCGCAACGGCCGGGGCGGCAACGCGCCGCCAGTGGCGACGGGATCGTCGCGGAGTACCTTCTGACCATCGCCCTGCGCGCGAGCTGGACGATGGCAACGCGCTCGGCTGGCGGGGAAAGGCCGTCCGGCGGATCGCACCGCAGTATCTCGCCCTCGCATCGAGACCCAGGGATCGTAGCGGTAGGCCAACTCGGGTTGGGCGTCGGGCAGGGGACGGACGCGCAAGACCGCTCCGCGTCCCAGGCGGCTGGCGAGGCGGTCGATCAGCATCGCCAAGAACCGCGAACCGTTCCGCATTGGGGCGTCGACAAAGAGTTCTTCTTGGCGATGCTCCAGGGGACCGACCAGAGACGCCCCGAGGGATATCGCCACGAGAGGCGAGGGGATCGTGGCCCGTTCCAGACGCGTCTGCGCCAACTGGCTCAAGTGACGCGGCGAGGCAGTGGGTTGGAACAGGCCCACGCCCATCGCAACCACCTCGCCCTCTTGGCACTCCAGGCGGCATTCCAGTTGCAATGCCCCGCAGCCGCAGTCGACGAGCTGTTCGGAAAGCCTCGCCACCAGTTGCTCCAGGACGATCGCCACCTGTTCTCGGTTCGTGACGGGGTGCTCCAGTTCGTGCCGGACTGCGAACTTCGGAAGCGGGGGCCAGACGGGAATAGGCTCCGCCAGACGCCCTAGGGCCTGGTCCCATCGCTGAATCAAACCAGGCCCGAAGCGGCAAGCCAGCTCCTCTCGCGGCAATCGTTCCAATTGTTCGATCCTGGTAATTCCCAGGGAATGCAGCTTCTCGATCGTTTCCAGCGGCAGGCGCAGGGCCTCGACAGGAAGAGGCTTCAGCGCCCTTAAGGACTGGCCGGGAGGGATGCAGACAATGGCCGTTCCAGGCCGGCGCTGCTCAGGGGGGTGCAGGCTGTGATCTCGGGAAGGGGGAAAGGGACCGGGGTCGGTGTGTCGGGCAGGGGAAGGGGATGCTGCGACCGTTTCGCCGCATTCCGAACCGGGCAGCTCCTGAAAAAGGCTGACTGGAGCCTGCCCGGTACCAAACCGCGCCACCGCCCAGGCAGCGCCCAGCGTATCGGCAATCGCGACCCGAACCGCTAGCCCCCGAGCGGCAAAATCCCGGAGAATCTGCCCGGCCAAGGCCATTTCACCGCCAAAAAGACGCTCCAGCCCGGTGATGTCGAGGAACAAACAGCCCGGTGTCGGCGATTCCTCTACGCCCACGGTCGGGCTGAATCGCTGGCACCAGGCCGCCCATTCCAGCAGCGTCTCGCGATTGCCGCGTTCCTTAGGCCCCGGCCGCGCGGCGGCAGGCTGCGGGAGAGGGCCCGGGGGAAACGCAAGGCAAAGGATGCGTCTCATACTCGATTTCCACCTCGGCCACGGCGCCCGTGGGGCCTCCGCGGCTGCGAAGCAATTGGATCCTGAGGCGTCGAGGGCCGTGCGGTTCGGTGGTGGGCATGGGCTCGATCGCCAGCCGGATTTCGGCCCACGACGGTTCGCTCTTCGCCCGTGCTGGCCGCACCAATAGGCCGAGACCACCGCCCTGTTCGGCGGCCAATTGCAGACGGCGGAACGTTCGGGGGTCAAGTTTTTCGGGCCATGCCACGGCCGCGGCCACGCCCGGACACCGCAACGCCTGATCCAAGGCCCAAAGGTTGTCGGCGTCGCTGGCAGCCTGGACCACGATCATCCCCTCGGGTTTGATCCCCAGCCGGACCGCCGCCGGGGGATAGAATTGTTGGGCCTGATCGCACACGACCACGGCCCCCCCTGCCCGCCACGCCTCCCGCGCCGTCGCGAACACCAGGCTTTCCGCGCTACAGCCCTCGCCCGAGGCAAGCCATTCAACCAAGGTCCCGCGATGGAAGCCGTGGTCGGGAAGGATTTGATCCAGGCCCTCGCAGCCGCTGGAAATCGGCTTTTTTTCCCTTGGTCGCCGGGCCCCCTCCAAGGATGCGATCCGGTCGCGGAGCGACTCGATCAATTCCCGCGACGCCGGACTCTGAAGGACATGGACGTTCTGAAGGACTGGGACATTGGGGGGCATGGCAGCGTCCCGCCAGGAAAAGTGCGTTCCGCAGTTCCTTGGATAGTGTACATTTGTATCCAATCGATGTCAACTTCGAGAGGGGGAAATTTCGCTCTCCTCGGTGATGATCGCCCCTTGCAGTCCGCAAGCCGGGTCTTTCCGCTTCGGACTAACCTGGGACGGCTCTCCGCCGCAGGCCGCGCTGGAAAGACCGCCTCCACCCCCCGAGTGTCGATGTCTGACGACACCTCCGCACGGGATCGGATGCCTCAGAAAGGTTGGTCGCCGCCACGATCAACGATTGGGAACAGGGGCGGGTCTTGCCGCCGTCCAGACTCAGCCCTCAAAGATTGTCAGATTGGGCAATCCAACTTGGCGCCCGGTCAGCGGTAAAAATCGGCTATGGCTTTGCCATCGGTTCCGGTGCCGCGGGCTGACGAAAGAACCTTTTCTGGAAATACAGGGCGACATTGACCAAACTAATCAGCACCGGCACCTCCAACAGAGGCCCCACGACCGTGGCCAGGGCTTGACCGGATGCGGTGCCGAAAATCGCCACCGCCACGGCGATTGCCAGCTCAAAATCGTTGCTGGCCGCCGTGAAGGCGACGGCCGTGGTCTTCTCATATCCGGCCCCCAACTTGGCGGCCACGAAAAAGGCGAAGAACCACATGGCGAAGAAGTAGATCGCCAGCGGAATGGCCACGAGGAGCACGTCGCCAGGGCGTCTGATGATCTCGTCCCCCTTCAAGGAGAACATCACGACGATCGTGAACAGCAGCGCCACCAGCGTGATGGGGCTGATCTTGGGGATGAACACCGACTCGTACCACTGGCGACCTTTCCAGTTGAGGAGCGAAAAACGCGTGATCAGCCCGCCGAGGAAGGGAATCCCCAAGTAGATGAACACGGTTTTGGCGGCCTCCAGGATGGAGACATGAACGTTCAACCCCTCTACCAACCCGAGGGCATTCAACAGGAACGTGATGAACACGTAGATGTAGATCGCGTAAAACAGCACCTGGAACACGGCGTTGAAGGCCACTAGCCCCACGGCAAGTTCCCGGTCGCCGCCCGCCAGCTCATTCCATACGATGACCATGGCGATGCATCGGGCCAGCCCGACGAGAATCACGCCAACCATGTACTCCGGGTAGTTGTGGAGAAACAAGATGGCCAACGCCGTCATGAAGACCGGGCCGATCACCCAGTTCATCAACAGCGAGAAGCCCAAAAGTTTCTTCTCGCTCAAGACCCTGCCGGACTCTTCGTAACGGACCTTCGCCAAAGGCGGGTACATCATCAAAATCAGCCCGATGGCGATCGGGATGCTCGTGGTCTCCCCGAACCTCAGGCCGTCAATGAACTGCGCCACCGGCGGCACAAGGTATCCCAGCGCCACGCCGAAGGCCATTGCCAGAAAAATCCAGAGGGTCAGGTAACGGTCGAGGAATGACAATTTTTTCAACGTGCTGTCGGTCATGACTGGTTTACTCCATGCTGCTTGGTGAGAGACAATTTCGAGCGACACCAACCGCTCATTGCGGCTTATCGCAGTTCGCGGTGCGGGACCCGCAAATCCCCCTGTGCAACGCCATACTGGGCTCCATCGCGTTAATGGGGGGCCTTTGCTTTTGCACGATGCCGAGACGTCGAGTATTTTACGCTTTTTGGCGAAGTAACCAACGTTGATTTCGACAGGCCCGCCTTCCATTTCCATTCATGGACGGCAGTCGTGCCTACCAAACTTGCTTGCTGCATCTGGGTGATTCTCAATTGGATTGGCCCAAACTACCGGCGGAATTGATCGATGGTTTGTGCCGCTACCGATGGGAAGAGCGATACGTCCGTATGTGGCAGAAAGAGCGCCGCCGTGTATTCGTCGAAGTAGCGGGGCTCGACGGTCAATTCCAGGGCAGTCACGGCGCTCGCCACTTCTAATGCTCGTCGCCGGGCCTGGGCAGAGAGCAGCGCCTGCCGCGCCCCAGCCAGGGAGCTATTGCCGATAAACCGAATCTTTTCGCGTGGAATGTCGGGCAGTAGCCCGATACGCACGGCCTGCTCGGTATCCAAAGCGTGTCCAAAATTGCCGGCGATGAGGATGCGATCCACCGCCTCGAAGCTCAACCCCACGTTGGCCAGCAGGATCCGCGAGCCGGCATACAGCGCGGCCTTGTCCCGGATCAGATTCTCGATGTCCGGCTGGCGCAACGTGATGTCGCGTCCCACGGCCGTCTCGGAGGCTGGGGCCAGGACGATCTCCGGATGATATTCGCCCTGCCGCACAGCAGGCGCTTCGGAGTTGGCTTTTCCCGTGCGATCAATGATGCCGGCGGATAGAAAACACCCCAGGGCCTCGATCAGTCCCGAGCCGCAGATGCCGCGGGGACGCTCCCCACCCACGGTGCGGTAGCGGATGTTGCCGTCCTCCACCCAGACGCGCTCGATCGCGCCCGCGGTAGCGTTCATGCCCCATTCCAGCCCACAGCCCTCGAAGGCCGAGCCGGCCGAGCCGGAACAGGCCATCAGCCAGTCCCGGTTGCCCAACACCGTCTCCCCGTTGGTGCCGATGTCGATCAGGATGGACAGCGGCTCCTCATCCGCGATGCCGGTGGCCAAGAGCCCGGCCGTGATGTCGCCCCCCAGGTAGCCGCTGATGGCGGGCAAGGCGTACAGAATCGCTTCGTCGGCCAGCCGCAGGCCAACGTCCCCGGCACGCACGCTGGGGAAGACGGTGGTGATGGGCACGTAGGGCTCGCGGCGGATGGCCGTAGGGTCCAGCCCCAGCAGGAGATGTGCCATGATCGTGTTGCCGGCGCACGCCACGGCCCAGATATCGTTTCGGCTCGTGCCAGTTTCGTCCGTCAAATGGTCAATCAGGGCGTTGAGGGTGGTCACCACCGCCTCGTGCAATTCGGCTAGGCCGCCCGGTTTCTCGGCATGGATTAGCCGGCTGGTCACGTCGGCGCCAAAAGCGCGTTGGCCGTTGTAGGTCATGCGCGTCCCCAGGCTGGGGCCGTCGACTAAGTCGATCAGTTCCATCGAGACCGTCGTCGTCCCCACATCCACAGCCAAGCCCAGGCAACGGCTGCGCGCCTCGCCGGGCTCCACCGCGACGATCCACGGCGCGCCTTCCACCTCGGCCAGGGTGACGGTGACCTGCCAGTTGCCCCGGCGCAGAGCCGAGCCCAAGGCGCGGAGCGCGGATAGCGTAAAATGAGCAGCCTGCCCGCCCAGGTGAGGGTGCAAGGCCCGTTCCAACCGCGCCCGGTCACTGGCGGTGTCGGCCAGTGTTGGCGGATCAACCCCCACCGTCAACCGACGCGCAAGGAAACCGCCAGGAGTACTACCACGCAGCGTCCGATTCTCAACTTCCATTTCTCGTCTTCACCTCTAGAGCAACACGATGGCGCACTCCTGGGCTGGCAAGGGTGGCAGCGAGCACCCGCTCGGCGGCTGCGATGTTTCCCCCCCTCGGCCTTCACGCCCGGGCAGGGAGTTTGGCCTTCACCATCTCGATGAGCTCGGACATGGTAGGGGGTCCCATCGAAAGCACCTCGCCGTCGAGGGCGAAGATGGGGCAGGCCATTCCGCCGAAGCTGTTCAGCAGCTTCAGCGCTGCTCGGTCCCGGTGAGGATCAAGCTTTTGGGAGACGTCGATAGTTTGCACTTCCACGTCAGGCACGTGGGTTTTAAGTTGAGTCACGTAGTTGCGCAGCTCCTCGTCACTCTGCCCGACCGGACCGCAGCAAGAAGATTGCGGCCCGCAAGGGAAGCTCAACGGAACATAGTACAGCCGAAGGATGGTTTTCCCTTCGTTCATGGGAACAAATTCCTCCTCGTTGCTTCAAAAGAACAGATTGTAGATGTAGCCCGCCACCACGCAGCCGACAAATGATACGCCTACGTAGAGGACGAGCACCCTCGACCGGAACACGCCGGACAGCATGGCGATCGAGGGCAGGGACAGCCCGGGACCGCCGAGCAAATAGGCCAGCGTCGAACCCGGGCCCATCCCTTTGCTCATCAGCGCCAGTGCGGTGGGCACCTCCACGTAGGTGCAAACATACCCTAACACTGCGACGAAGGCGGCCACCAGCACGCTGTTCAGCGCGGTCCCGCCGACCCAGTCCGTGATCAGCTTGGTGGGCAAGAGGACCTTGATCGCGCCGGCGATCAGGACCGCCAGCAGCAGATAGCCGTTCAGTTGGATAAACAGCCGCAGGCCCAAGCGGAACATCTCGGCGAACTTTTGCCCCAGCGTTCTCTCCACGGCGCCTCCCTCCGGAAGAATGGCGCAGGCTCCCACGCTCTTGATCTGTCCGGTCTCGGCTTCCACGAGCGTCCACAGGCCAGCGGGGGAGCTTTCTACCAGGCCAGCCTCCTCTAGTAGCACGAGCTTCTGTTCACCATCCGGCCCGAGTTGGTCCGCCCGAACACCGTTGGGATGCTTGCTGGCCAGAAGCCCGAATTGGAATGCAAAGCGTTGCATCTCAGGCGAAAGCCGCGGGGGGACATGAATCTTGAGGAACTTGCGTGGGCTTCGGTGTTTCCGCTGCCAGCGGGAAAGCACTTCTCCCACCGTCAGGGCGATGCCGAAGGTGGCCACGATGCGGGCAATGGCCATCGGCCAGCCCAAGACCCCGGCCGTCATGAACACCGTCGGCACGTTGAGCATGGGGGCCGCAATGAGAAAGGCCATGGTCGGGGCGAGGGGAATCCCCGCCTCCACCATTCCCGCCAACACCGGCACGACACCGCAGGAACAAATCGGGATCACTGCACCCGCCATCGTTGCCAGAAGATTCGCCTTGAACCCTCCGAATCCCATTTTCGCTCGGACTTTCTCCCAGGAAACGAACACGATCAGGCCCGCGGCGATCAGCATCCCGATCACCCAGTATTGGAAGAGTTCCACCAGGACCGCCGCCCCCTTGATATACACGAACCAGGCTACCTGGGGGATGTTCCAGGAGAGGGGGGTTTCGATCTCCGCAAGTCGCGCGTCTTCGCTGCTGATTCCCGGGGGCTGGAGCAGACCATACCAGTAGAGCGAAGAAAGCGACAACCCGTTTACGGAAGCATACACCAGCGCGCTTAGATACATGACGACCACGGCCGCCAGGTAAAACCACATGGTGCCCGTGGGTCGGAAAGAGGCATGGGAGGCAGCCCCTGCCGGGGTCTCCAGAGCTGGCGATGCCGAGGAAAGCTCCACCGAGCCCGCCCCGGTGCCGGATTCGTGCCTATTCATCGTTGTTCATTTCCTCCAAGCTTTCTTTTCCCGCACCAGTCATGCGGCGTACGACGAACTCGTCCATGTGCCGATCCCCCGCGCCGCGCACGGCGCGGGCGAGTTCCACGGCCGCCTGGATGGCCGCGACGGGCACACCCAAAGCCAATGCTTGCTTGTAGTGATAGACAAAACAGGGTTGACAATGGCCGGCGACCGCGGCGGCGATACCCACCAGTTCTTTGGTCGCCGCGTCGAGAGCTTCAGCCACAGCACCCTCCTCCGCCTCGAGGAACGGCATTGGCGGCGAAGTCAATCCCCAGCGCCTCGGTCACGACCTGGTTGGTCTCCAAGAACAAGGCCGTCAACTCCTCGATCGCCCGCTGCCGCCGCGCAAAGAGCCGGTGCCCGCGGATTTTCTCCTCCACCTCGGCCACTTCCATGGCGTCCTCGCCCGGTAGGGGCTTGCCGTTTGCTCGGGCACTTCGCCACCGCTCAGCGAGGATGCGATAGCGGTCCATCAGAGCGCAGAGTTCCGCGTCGCCCTCGAAGGCTGCCTCTGCGCTGCGCCACTCCTCCCATTCCGGCGTGGCCTGAAGGGTGTGCGCCAGCGCCTTGGCTGCCTGAGCCACGGCGCTATCGAGTGGGGTTTGAAAAGGAAAAACCATTCGAGCTGCCTCCTATGAACCGCAGCAGCCAGGGCCGGCCGCCGGGCCGCAACCGCCAAACGGAACGCCCCTGCTGGCCCGAGAGGTAAGCACATTGACCGGCGTGAACGTACGGATTGTTTTCCCCGATCCGCAATCGGGGCACTTCGCCTTGTATCCCTCGGTATACCGAGCCATCGTGATATGCACTCCAAATGCTTTCCCGCAGTCCTCACACACATAGTCATACGTCGGCATGACCCATACCTCCCTTTGCCATCGGTTGAATTGTCCATCGTCGATATACGAAAGTTTCGACCCCCGAAAATCGCCGTGCCTGCCGGCGCCTACAACTGCCTCACCAGCCTCCTCAGCCGACGCAGCGCCTTGGGGGTGATGCAATAGCGGACCCGGGCGCCATCGATCTCCCCCTGAATCAATCCTGCCAATTTAAGGATCTTCAAGTGCTGCGATACGGTCGATTGCGCCAGCGGCAGTTCAGCGACCATTTCCCCGCAGATGCACTCTCTCTGCCGGGCGAGCATACGAAGGATCTTCACCCGCGCCGGGTGCCCAAGCGCCTTGGCGTACCGCGCCAACTGTTCGTCGGCGTCCAGTGGTTCGGCCAGCCGTTTGGCGGTGTTCTCGTCACCCTCCGAGCAAAACTGGCGTTTCATCCCCACCTCCTTATATCGTACATCTACGATAAACGATATCCCGCCGCCCTAGTTTCGTCAAGGGACCATTAGGGTCCTCTCGCGGTGAATTTTTCGGGCTGTCTCCAGTTGGCGGGCAACTGCCCGACAACCGCCCGGGTTTCATCTCCCACGCGGCAAAAGGGGCCGTTCCCTTCGTTTCCGTCGGGGAGTGGACTTCTATGGGTGGCGGATCGCCACCCCCCGCGTGGACGCTCCTGTCCTGCCCAGCAAACGGTGGGTAGGGGCTTTCGTTGAGTGATCTCGGCGCGCTCTGCGATCGCCTTTAAATGGGGAAATCATGCTCTCCCGCTTTTGGCCACTGCGGCGGATCAAGGAAAGCCTCTCCCAGGAGGCAGTCCGCGAGCGTAGTCGTAATTACGGCGACTTGTCGTGGGCGATCCGGCGACGCATAATCAGGGCGGCTCTTCGAGGGCCTTTGAGGAAACACGTTATTGTGGCGGTTTCCTCAGTTACCAACGCAGCCCCTTGGACGGAGCTGCCCCGGTACCGCGTACTCGCGAGATCTTGGGCCTTGGTGGAGAGCCGATCTCAACGTTGAGGACCTCCGCGGGAGGATTTTTCCCGAATCCGCTCGCGTCCTTTTTTCGCCTTGCATGTTGATGCCTATGCAGTGGATCGCCCAACGCACGAAGTGCTTCGACAGCTCGGGAATCCGCAAGATTTTCGACCTGGCGGCCAACCTGACCGACCCCATCAACCTCTCGATCGGCCAGCCGGATTTCGACGTGCCGGAAGCGGCTCGTCGGGCGGCCATCGAGGCCATCGAAAGTCGCAAGAACGGCTATGCGGTGACCCAAGGCGTGGCGCCGCTTTTGGACAAGCTCAAGGCCCGTATCGCCCAACAGTACCCTCATGCGGACCGGGAGGTGTTCGTCACGTGCGGCACGAGCGGCGGGCTGATGTTGGCCTTGCTCGCGCTAGTCGATCCCGGCGACGAAGTGATCGTGTTCGATCCATGCTTTGTGTTGTACGACGCTTTGGCCGGCGTATGCGGCGGCAGGCCCGTGCGGATCGACACCTATCCCGACTTCCGCATCCCGCTCGACCGGGTGGCCGCGGCCATCACCCCGCGAACCAAGGCGATCGTGTTCAACAGCCCAGCGAACCCGACCGGCGTGGTCGCCTCACGGGAAGAGGTCCGTGGGTTGGCTGAATTGGCCGCGGAACGGAACTTGGCTTTGATTAGCGACGAGATCTACCGCGAGTTCTGCTACGACGGCCCCTTCGTCTCGCCCGCCGAGTTTTACCCGGAAACGATCGTCGTGGACGGCTTCAGCAAGACCTACGGGATGCCAGGTTGGCGGTTGGGATTCGCCCATGGGCCGAAGGCGGTGATCCAAGAGATGATCAAGCTGCAACAATACAGCTTCGTGTGCGCTCCCCATCCGTTTCAACTGGCCGGGGCCGCCGCCTTGGACATCGACATGGGCCCGCAGATTGACGCCTATCGCCACAAGCGCGATTTGGTGGTCGAGGCGCTCAAGGATGTTTATGAGCTGGCGACGCCTGGCGGGGCTTTCTACTGTTTTCCCCGCGCGCCGCGCGATAATGCCACCGAGTTCGTCCACGAGGCGATCACCAGGCACAAACTGTTGATCATCCCGGGCAACGTCTTCAGCCAACGCGACACGCATTTCCGCATCTCCTACGCGGCGCCCGACGCGGTGATCGAGCGCGGCGTGGAAATCCTTCGCTCCATGGCCCGACGTTAAAGCTCGAAACCCAGGAAGGCCGAAAACGCGCGGGGGCTGGAGGCGACTCTGTGGCCCAGTTGGCCCGATCACGGTTCGAGCACAAACCACACCGTGGCATCCTGGGCACGTAGCGGAATTACCCGGCGATCGCCGCGTTTGGCAAGCGCGACGCCCGATTGTTTCCTTGGCACGCCGCGGCCATCCAGCGGCGTGAGTTTGAGTTCCGCCGCCCGCTCGCCTCGACGCAGCGTGATTTGCCCTTCGACGACCTCGATCAAAAGCGGCGGACCTCCCCAATTGTCGTTGATGCTCGTCCGCTCCGGGTTCCACTTCATGCCGGAGTTGGCCGAGCGGGCAGCAGCAACCAGCAGGATCTTCGTGGACGTTGCCAGCGGCTGTTCGTCGAGGGCGACGAGACTAACGGCGCCAAACGGCGTCTTGAGGCGGAATTCAGCGTCGGCCGTAGACAGCGTCTTACCGCCGATCCAACCCACCGCAGCCTGCACGCGCGGCGTATCGATGGACAAGCGACCAGTGCCCTTCTCGCCCACTTCCCAAACCAGTTCGCCAGTATCGCTGGCGATGCGGCCCTGGGGTGGGGTGAAGCCGAGGTCGGCGGCCCGGGTCGTCCGCGGCGCATCGAACTGCTTTACCCGAAATCGATGCACCAGCGGCAGCAGAGGCGACATCTCGCCTTCCAGATAGAACTCGATTCGATCGCTGCGTCTCTCCTTAAGGCTGTCGTAGGTGCGCGCCTCGTCGTAAGCGACCTGGATCAGCTTTTCGGCGGGACGGACAAACTGCCTCTGAAAAAGGAGGGAAGCCACCGGCATCTGGGCCATTTTGCTAACTTCGTTGACCAAGTCGAAGTAGCCCGTCACTACGTCGCCACTCAGTTCGCGTTCTGTCCAGCGGTGCAGGAACGTGTAGCCGTACACGGCGTCCCAGTCCTGTAAACTCGCATAAGCGGCCAGAAGCAACGGCATCTCGCTGCCGTATTCGTTGGGGAACGGGTGGTTGTATTCGCTGACGGTGAAGGGCTTGCCCAACACCGCGGATCGACAAAGTTGGGAGAAGCAGTTTTTTTCCGGGGCGTCGAGCATGGGCGTGTTGCCGATGTCCCAGTCGGTGCGGGACCACGGTTGACGCGGAAATCGGGGATGCTGCCAATAGGCGTGGCAATCCATCAGGTCCATCAGCGACTGTGCCCGGAGGCTGGGCAAGCCATAGTTGTGGTTCGTACCTTCGATGAGCGCTTGGACCTTCAGTTCTTCGCGGAGGAATCGGTACATCTGCTGGTTGTAACCGCTCTCCAAGTCGTAGTAGAAGCGGCCTTCATCTCGGAAACGTTCGACGGTGTGGCTAGCGAACTCTTCCGGCTCCAGTCGGCGCACGGTCCCGCGCTGCGGGTCCTCATCGTCCCGCAGGCCGTAGCAGGGGGCCTCATGCAGGATCACGTCGGCGATCCATGCCGTGCCCGTTTTGTCGCCGAAGTGGAAGCTGAGCCGAACCTGATCGTCGTCTTCCGGCGCCGTGAAGGTGAACTGGAAATCCTGCCAGGTTGTTCCCACCTCGAAGCGGGCGCTGCCGTAGCCGCGGTAGGGCGAGCTATGGCACACCTCGGCGGCCAGTCGCCGCGGGGCCGAGGCCCGGGCACGGAACGCCACCCGATATTGATTGCCCTTTTCCAGCTTCAAGCCGCGCTGGGTGAGCATGACGTACCACGATTCCTGGCCGGGCTGAGTCACGGTGACTTTGACGCACGGCTTTCCGTCGGGGGCGTCCGGGGACACGGCGAACTCGGCCGCGGCCGTCTTTTGCCGCGTAAGTTCCCAGCCCCGCGTCCCTTCGCGGAATGCGCCGTTAAGCAGCAGTTGGGGGCCAGGCTTTCGGGCGCCGCCTCGCCATGCCGCGGCCAACGCCTCGCGCGTGCCATAGCGTTTCACAAGCCATTCGTTGTAGAATTGCGTCAACTGCTTGCCGTAAAAGGGCGGGATGTCGGCCCACGTGCCGGGATTCCGCTGCGTCTGCCGCCCCCGGAGAAACCCGCGCGTCCAGCCGCCAAAAAGCGAGTTCTCGTTGGTCAACTCCACGATCACCACGGCCGGATCCTCGGCATAGGTCCGGCCCGTGTAGCGGTTGCGATGTCCCAGCAGCTTCCGTGCGTAGTCCTTCTGAAGTTCGATCATCCGTGGGTTGAAAATCACGCAGTATTTGGCGTAACCGAGAAGCTCGGTCTCGGGCAGACCGTCGCCCGGCTGAAAATGGCGTGCGACGTGCAGGTTCAAATTGATGTAGATCCCGCGCTTCTCCAACTCGGCAATGAAGTAATCGAGCTTGTCGAGCTGGGCCTCGTCGAAATGCTGCGTGTCTTGAGCATTGGGGGGAAAAAGCGCTTTGCCCCACCGGGAATCGAGGCCATGGAAGCGGACCAGATTAAAGCCGAATTTCGCCAGCCGATCGGCAACCCGACCGGCCAGCTCGCGCGGCGGCAGGCAGCCCTCCCCCGACACGTTCGTCCCCCAAAACCGCACGCGATCGCCGTTGGCAAAATGGAAATGGCCGTCGCGCACAGTGATTGGACCGTGTTTTCCCGCGGGGGGATCGAGCAGGAATCGGGCGTCGGCCACGGCCTCGGCCGGGGCCTCCCAGGGCAAATGAAACGGCGTCCAAGTTTCCTCCGCCCGAGACCCGCCGGACGCTGCCCACACAAGGACCAAACTCAGCGTCGAAGCCACTTGCCGCAACATGGCGTTTCCTCCTTTACCGCTGGTAACGGACGTGACGAACTTTTCCAGCAATGAGCGCGCCCGGGGTTGGAAGACGCTATCCCATGAGGGCAACCTCGATGCCTTCGCGCAGGGCCTGGCATCTGCAAATCGACTGCCTGCGGTCATTTGCGCGACGCAATTGACCGCTTGCTATTTCCGCGGAGCGGCCCACTCGACGGCGTTGGCGATGATCTTGCGGACATTGGCGTCGAAGAACACCGGATCGGTCTCGTGCCCCGCCTGGAAGTAAAACATCTTGCCTTTGCCGATCTCCCAGCACAGCCCCACGAGCGAATGATCGATCGAGCCATCCTTCAGCTTCGCGTCGCCCTTGAAGACCACGCTATTTGGCGGGGGCACGGCGTAAGGGTCGCTGTAGCGTTCGCTATGTTGGATCGTGAAATCCTTGATGCCCTGGGCAATTGGGTGCGTTGGGTCGGTGACGCGAATCGTCAGCGTGACGGAGTCGCCCACATAAGCCCCCCAGGCGGCCACCCTGCCCTTCGGCGTGACCTTCTCCAACAAGTCCTTGGAAGTCTCGGCGAGGCTCATCAAAGCGATGTTGGGCTTGGCGAAGTGGGCCGAGTGCAAGGCGACGAATCCCATGCCTTCGTCCCGGACACGACGCACAATTTTCTCGACCAGCTCGTCCTTGACCACCCGATGCTTGGTGTGGCCCCACCAGACGAGCACATCGCACTGGTTCAAGCGTTCATCACTCAGCCCCTGATCAGGATCAGACAAACTGGCCTTGATGACCTCCCAGCCGGCCAGACACTTCAGCCCCTCGGCCACCGCGCCGTTGATGTCGTCCGGGTAGACGGCCTTCGGGGCCGTTCCCTCGGACCAAACGACGACCTTCCGTTGGGCGTTGGCGTCCGATGCTGAGAGTACCCCAACCAACAGCATCGCCCAAGTGATCCCTACAAGCATTTTCATACCGTTTCATCCTCTATTTGCTGAAGCCAACCGTGAAAGAAATCAAGCAAAACCAACGACACCGTGCCACTCGCAGATTCGAGGTATCCCTCCGATCCTCGCCTTGAGGCTAAATGGTGAGCGTCGCACTGTCAATGGCCGCTGGCAAGGCTCATTTGGTCACCGAACTTGAAGTCGCTACCCTGGTGCGACCTATCTCGCCGAGTTGACGAGAACCATCACCGAATAGGGAGCCAGCAGGAACCGGTAGGTCTTGGCGAAATCGCTGCGTTTTTCCACTCGGACTTTCACGGCCTCGTCGTCGATGTTGTGCGCGCTGGGTTTGTCGGCGGAAAGGGTGTGAATTTCCACATTCGGGCTGGGGTCGTAAGGCAGTCGGAGCGTCACGGGCGTGGCCGCGTCCAACCGCCGCGAGTAGAGCAGGAAAGCGTATCGCTTGCCTTGCCTGAACGGGTAGCAGGCTACGAGCGGCACGTCCTTGACGGCCGGAAATTTCTGTACCCCCCGATCCGCGCTATTGGATTGATCCAGCACTTCCGCCTCGGCCTCGGGCAGGTCGATCAGCGTCATTTCCGTTGCCTCGGCGCGGAGCAGGTCGCCTTCGCACAGTTGATTGCGGAGCTTCAGGGCCTTCCAGGCGATGTGTTCCTGCCACTTCCGATTGTGCGACGACCAATAATGGCCGTTGCGGAAGAGGAAGAACGACTGTTCCGTGTAGCCCACCGCAAGGTTCGTCATGAAGATGTCCAGGGCATTGACGGCCTGGGCCATGGATTTGCCTTCTTCCTGTTCCTTGCGGTTGAACTTGTCGGGCCCGGGGAGCGTGTAGCCGGGACCGGCCTCGTAGACCATCGGCTCAATTTTCCGTCCGCGCTCGGAGGAGATGGCTTTAAGCACGTCGGCGTATTCCAGCGAGCGGGGGCGAAGCATGCGATAGGAATAGGTGAGGATGTTGAACCAGCCGCCCTGTTCGTCCTCGGCCTTGATCAGCCCGACCGCGTCCCAGCCGCCCGTGTAATAGGCGATGTCCGAGGCATCGGCGCTGGGACAGGTCGAGAGGGCCAGCGGGCCGTAGCCCCATTGGCGGTCGGTGCCCGCCACCCAGCCGTTGAGGATGAACTTGAACTTCCCGGCCTGGAAGTGTGGGCTGGCCTTCATGGTCTGGAAGACGAGTTCGGCGTAGCTACCGTAATCCTTGGGCCGACCGGGAAAGCCTTGCATGCCGAACATGCCGTTCCACGTCTCGTTGCCCAGTTCGATGTACACGAGGTCGAAGGCATCAGTCCAAGGTGCCTCCCGGCCCCATGCCGCACGACGCTTGCCATAGGGCGAATTAGGTGGACCGGCGAGATATTCGATCAGATTCCGTTGTTCTTGCAGGGTGAACAGCGTGGAAGTGATGATCCACGGCCTCGCACCCACCGTGGCGCAGAGTTCAAGCTGCTGGTGCAGGTTCGTGGCGTTGGTCGGCTCGCCGCCGCTCGTTTCGCCGAATTCGGTGTTGCTTTCGAGCACCGGCCCGAGCGCCGAGTCCAGCGCCCGACCGAACCCCCGGTTGCACTGGAGTGGCCAGAGCCGCAGGTGGCCCGGGCGATACTCTTTCAAGGACTCCACGACCTCCGGGTAGAATTGCCACGGGGGAGCGTCTTTCTCGAAGATCACGACGTTGTCGAGCCAGAACGTGCCAGGCTCGCTGGGGACGAATTCCAATGCCTCCACGACGGTTCTGGGTGGCCCGCCGACGAAGTCGATCGAGAACTGTTTCCAGTCCGTGCTTACGCGAACTTCGGTCTCTTTCAACAACGCCACGCGAACCCTCACGTTGCCCGTGGCCATGCCCTGCTGTTTCGCCCAAAATTGGAGAACGTAAGGTTTGCCGTCCTTGAGTCGCGGCCAATCTGGCTGAGCGTTCCCGTGGAGCCAGTCCCCAATGCGAAGCGGGACTGCCCCTTGGGGCAAGATCACCTTCAAGCTGCCCAAGCCACCGCCGGGTGGGGCGTCCTGATCGATCAACATCTTTCCCCCGGCCTGCATGAAGCGTTGTTTCTGCTCGTGCTCCAAGATGGAGAACCCTCGCATCACCAGCGGCTGGCCCTCCATGGTTCGCGTCGTGCCGGGAGGAATGTCGTCGCGCGTGGTGCGAATGATGAACTCGTCCCCGGCCTTAACGGACGGCCCCGGTCGATCAAAAATTAATCGGTTCTCGCCGTTCAGCGACGCCCTGTAGGACTTGATCGCGCCCTCGCGCAGCAGGGTGGTCTTTTCGGCTTCGTGGCGAAATACCGTCACCAAAGCCCCGTCGAAGAAGCGATCCCGAAACACGTCGAAAAAGCCCATGCCCACGCCGTTTTTGGGATCAGCCTCAATGAAGTCCACTCCGCCGCCAGTGGCGAGGATCTTCACCCGAGCCTCAATCGGATTGAGATTCGGATGGCTCCACCATTGATTGTGGAATGGTTCTTCGCCCCAATGCGACATGGACGGGGGATCGAGATTCACACCGAACCGCGGCGGGGACGCCACCGCAACCTCCGGAGAGATTACAAAGACCGCACGTTCTCCCCGGGGCTTGGGCAGCTCGGCGCGGAGCGTGTTCGAAAACACCAGTATCGCGGCCAGGACGCCGCACACGGGCATAACCGAGGCGAGTCGGGCGATGAAAAAGCCTTGGCCCCACCGTGGGTTTTCCCCTGTTGGGTCTTGACGATGCCCCAAAATCCCTCGGGATATAGCAAACTGCATGGTCATGGTTTCGTCCTTATTTGGAAATGAATTCCTCGCGGCTCAAGAAGCCGTCGTTGTCGGCGTCAAAGGCGTCGAAACGTTTGGGGGCCTCGTTGGGGTCCGGCTGGTTGGCCAGAAACTCCTCGCGGCTGAGCTTGTCGTCACCTGCGTGCGACGTGAACTCCGCAGCACAAAACATGGCCACGAATTGCCATTGGAGCCAGGCACGCGCCTCGGCGCAGGCCCCCAATGCCCAACGACTAACGAATCCTAGCGAAGTGATCTCCTAAAGTCATGTCGGTCATATCTTACCGTACCCGTGCCTAGTCTTGTTGCGTTGATCCAAGCTACGTCCACCGGCTTGTACTGTAGGTCGAGTCTTAGGCATGTGCTCCTTCAGCTCAATCCCAGGGCCTTGCGGAGGAGCCAGTCGCGAAGGCGGACGGGCAGCCACGGTTGAAGAAGGAAGGCCAGACGCGTGTGAAATCCAACGGGATAGCGGGCCTTGGGCGACGGGGATGTCAGCGCGTGGACCACCGCAGCCACCACGCGTTGGACGGGCATCCCTTGGGCGGCCAAACGCCGCGCTGCCTCGCGCGCCGCGCGGACATCCTCGCCATACAAGGCCAGCGCCTGCGGCGTCATGGATTGGAGTGCGCGGTCGGCATCCTCCAGGGCCTTGTCCCAAATGGGCGTTTTCACGCTTCCCGGTTCGACCAGGCAGACCGGGATCTTCCAGCGACGCAATTCGATCCGCAGGGCGTCGCTCATGGCTTCCAGGGCGTGCTTCGACGCGGCGTAGGCCCCGCTGTAGGGAATGGCGATTCGGCCGCTGAAGGAACTGATATTGACGATGCGTCCCCCACACTCGCGGAGCATGGGGAGCATCGCCTGGATGACTGCCAGTTGGCCGACGACGTTGACCTCGAGCTGACGGCGAAACTCGCTTAAGGGAAGCGTTTCCAGAGGGCCGCCCACCACGATCCCGGCGTTGTTGACCACCCCTACCAGCGGCCCGCCGTCGAGGGACCCTGCCACCGTCTTGGCGGCCTCGAGGATGCTGGCCACGTCGGTCACGTCGATCATCAAGGGGGCGAGTAAGCGGGAGGCCTGCTCCTGAAGCCGAAGGCCGTCCGCCGCCCGCCGCACCCCAGCAAAGACGCGAAACCCCCGGTTGTGCAGTTCCAGCGCGCAGGCCGCGCCGATCCCGGTCGACGCCCCGGTGATGACCACGGATCGCGTCAGGTGGCTCGGGGGTTCGGACACGATCAGCCCAAAAGTAACGCCATGGCGAAACACTGGCGCAGAGGACCAAGCGACAGCAAGTTTACCACGTCTTGAAACAGCCTTCCAGGCCCACGCAGCAGATCGCCAATACGACCTTGACGTTGATACGATCCGCTCCTAGCATGACGAGTGGCTGTCGGGCCTGGTCGCAGACATTTTTCCGCAAAGGAGGCGAGCATGAGCACACGCGGCATGGTGGCAATGGTTGTTGCAATCGGGCTTTTGACCACGGTCGGCTACGGTGCTGAAGCGGAAAAAAACCCTCCGCTGACGTTCGAGCTGACCCTCGACGGGCAGACCTTTGAAATCCAGGATTCGGCCCCGGCTGAGATTACCTTTCAGGGCAAACTTGTCAAAGCCTCGATTCGCGTCAAGCCCATCCAGCATTATGCGATCGACGGTTTGGAGTTCGACTACGACAAGTCGCTTGCCTTGCACGATGATTTCGACCAGAAGGAACGGACCATCGACCTGATTCGGGGAAGCGGCGTGTCGATCGTGGTGACGGATTTCGGGCCGGCCGACGCCAACGGGCCCAAGGCCCTGCTGCTGGAGATCGCCGATGAGATGGAGAGCCGCATCAAACAGGGCGTTTGCAAGGATTTCCGCAAGACATCGCCTGCGCCGATTGCGTTCAAACGCTCACGGGGCTACACGATTGCATTCACATATAAGGACGAAGATGACGACGAGCAGGTCTGCCGCATGTACGTACTGGAGAGCAAAGGCCGCCGTTTTTCGGTGATTGTTCAATACGACATGGCTGAAAAAGACCGCAGCGAGTCGCTGGCGAGGATTACGCTCGATTCCATTTCGGGCCGTTGAGCCGGCAGCCCGAGTGAACGGCAAACCGACAAGCCGCGTAAAGCTGCTTTCAGGGGTTCATCGCGGCTGCTTAGGGCGTCCGCTACCACAACGTTTATGATGCAGCGGAGGCATCGGCGGGCTGCTCGTCCCAATCGTGGCCGCGGACCAAGGCGATCCATGCCGCTCCAATGCCCGCGCAGGTCACAACAGCGGCGGCCCAAAAAGGGAGCGTGGCGGCCTGATGGTACAGCGCCACCCCGGCCACGGTGCCTGTGATGCGAGCCAAGGCCGAAGTGCTTTCACCAAGCCCGAGCACGCCGCCTTGCTTGGCCGGATCGGAGCGACGGGAGAGTAGGGATTGAAGGGCAGGCAAGAGAAAGGCGACCCCGCTGACCTCCACGGCCGATGCCCACCAAATCCCGCGCAAACTGCCCTGCGAGGGCGCCGCGACCCAAGCCAAAAGCAGGTACCCGAGCACCGAAAAGCCACCGCCCAAAGCGATCATTTTTGCTTCGCCGAGGCGCGTGGCCAGGCGGCGGACCACTAGTCCTTGGACCAAAGTCTGTACCAATCCCACATAGGCGAAGAACATCAGGATTTCGGCGCTGGACCGCTCGACGCCGAGCATTCCCGCCACGGTCCATGAGATCGTGGACTCGAAATTGGCCAAGGCGAAGACGCTTAGGAAACCAGCAGCCAACAACAACCCGATGCTGGGCGTCGCGATCGCCTCGCGGAGCGACTGGAGGTCGAAATGGCGGCGGACCTCGGGCAGCGATTTCGGATCGAGCGATTCAGGCAGAAGGAAAATGGCGAGCATCAGTGCGACGGCAGACAACGCGGCGGCGGTGTAGCCGGGCCAGGGGCTAAGCCCGGCGTGGCCTGCGCTCCATAACGCGAGTGCTCCCAAGAGCGGACCGAGCGTGAACCCCAACCCAAAGGCCGCACCGATCAACGCCATCCCCCGCGCCCGCTTGTCCCGAGGGGTAACGTCGGCAATGCAGGCCTGAGCCGTGGGCACGGTGGCCCCGGCGATGCCGGCCCCGATTCGGGCAAGGAACATTCCCACCAGGCTCCCGCGAAGCGTCGCCACACCGAACCAAAAATAGAAGATCGTCGATCCCGTCAGGCTCAGCAGCAACACGGGTCGCCTGCCCACCCGGTCCGAAAGCCGCCCCCAGATCGGAGCGAAGATCAACTGCATGATCGAGAAACAGGTCATCAGTGCACTGAGGATCAGCACCTGCTGACCTTGCGGCAACCCGGTCGTGAACTGCCGCGCGTAGACCGGCATCAGCGGCAACACCATGCCGAAGCCGAGCAGATCGATGAAAACCACAAGAAAGACGATCAAAAGCAGGCTTTGACGAGGCAATGTAATTTCCTAAAGCATGTCTTCACGGATGGGAAAAAACACGTCAATCGCACGAGCGGGCCGCTCGCCTGCGACGACCTTGTGCGGCACGCCGCCTGGGATTCGCCAGATTTGCCCGGCTGTGACGTGATGCGATTGGCCGCCAATGATGAACTCAAACTCCCCGTCCACCAAATACCCGACTTGTTCGTGGGGGTGGTTGTGCTCGGGGATGACGGCGTGCGGTTCCAAATCCACCACCGAGAGAGTCATCTTCTCGGCCTGGGTTGTATACATGCGAACGCCCGGAAACGGGTCGTGCCGTTTACATTGGGTCAAATCAATGACATAAGGGAACATTTAGTCATTGCCTAGTTTTTGGTTTGCCTTCGGTTGTCTGAACGCATTGAGCCTTGTACACTCCAGCTTGGCTGGAATCGCCAATTGGCGGCGAGGTGCCCTGGACGTTGCCGGTCTCGCGGACGCCTCGCCCCGCGTGCAATGGCGGAGCGCACACGTAATGAACATCATTCTGATCGGCTATCGGGCGACGGGAAAGACCACTTTAGCGCGCCTCCTAGCCGAGAAACTCGGTTGGGAGTGGATCGACGCTGATGTGGTCATCGAGCAACGGGCCGGCAAATCGATTGCCCGCATCTTCGCCGAAAACGGCGAAAAAGCGTTTCGCGACCTGGAAGCGGAGGTAACTGCCGAGCTGTGTAGGCGGGATCATTTAGTGCTCGCGGCGGGGGGCGGTGCCCCTATGCGGGAGGAGACTCGTCGGCGGATGCGGGAATCGGGACACGTGGTCTGGCTGACCGCCTCACCCGAGACCATTCATGCCCGCATGTCCGGCGACGCCACTACCGCCACTCGGCGGCCTAGTCTGACACAGAAAGGCGCCCTGGAAGAAATCGTGCATCTGTTGGGCCAACGGACCCCTGTATATCAAGAAACCGCTCATCTGGTGGTCGATACGGAGGGGAAAACACCGGAACAGATCGCCTGCGAAATCCTTCAGGCCTTGCCTGTCCAGCCCGTCGCCGAGGGGTCCGCGTGAACGCCTTGCTTGCGCTGCCGATTGGTTTGCGGCTGTCGTTCGCCCTTCTCGTCGGAGGGATCCTGGGAATGGCAGCCAACTGGGCTGTCGTGCGCTTGGCCTGGACCCCACGTCGTTACGGAGTGAAGCTCCGCCAAACGTTGGTCGTTTTTCTTTTCGCCCTGGGCACAGGGTGGCTCTATTGGTGGGAGGTGCATTGCGGCGGATTATTGCCCGCCGCTCTTCCCCCCTCGCTCATGACGGAATTGGCGGTCCGAGTGCATGTCCAGTGGAGCTGTCACCTAGTGCTGGCTTGGTTGATGCTGGTCGCTTCGTTGATCGACGCCGACGAAAAACTGATCCCGGATGAGATCACGGTCCCAGGGACGATCTTTGGGATCGTCCTGGCCACCATGTATCCGTTCGGCCTGCTGCCGGTGGTGTGGGAGTTACCTGATGGCCGACCGTTCGTCGGTTTTCTTCACGCCGCCTCTCCCCAAGCGTGGCCCAGCCAGTTGGATAGCGCCCCACAATGGAGCTCCTTAGTGCTTGGCTGGGTGCTGTGGTGGCTTTGGTCCCTTGGGCTGATGGATCGCGTCTGGCGCTCTCGATGGGGCTGGTTCTGGGCCCTCCGCCTGTTTTTCGCTCGACTCGCTCGCTCGCCATCGACATTGCGGCTGCTGGCTCAAGGGCTCATCGGTTCTCTTGCGATTTTCTGCGTTTGGCTCTGGGGCGGATGGGCTTGGCACGGGCTACTGACGAGTCTCATCGGCATGGCGGCGGGCGGGGGATTGATTTGGACGGTGCGCATCATCGGCGCCGCCACGCTCCGACGCGAGGCCATGGGCTTCGGCGACGTGACCCTGATGGCCATGATCGGCTCGATGTTGGGCTGGCAATCGTGCCTGGTGATCTTTTTCCTCGCGCCCGTGGCAGGATTGTTCCTGGGGCTGCTCCAATGGCTTTTGCGCCGCGAGAATGAAATCCCTTATGGACCTTTCCTCTGCCTGGCCGCGATGGCCTTGATCGTGGGCTGGCGGTCGGTCTGGTCGTGGCTCGAACTTACCTTGGGGATACTGGGAGGGCTGGTTCCACTCTTCGTCGTGGTATGCCTTGGCCTGATGGCAATCTTGTTGACGATCATGCGCATCGTCCGGGAAGTCTTTCTTAAGTCGTGATTCTCGTGCCGCACGCCGGAACGTTTGCAAGGAACCGTTAGAGCATGTCTACCGCCGAGTAGCGATCGACGGACAAGGCAAGGCCACCACTAAAAGCCTGCCAAAAGTGAGCCGCGGGCAAGGGACAGGGCCTCGTATAGGCAAGCCCATTCCATTTTGCCGAACGACCCGCAGCCAATCTCCGCTCGGTGGCCGAGTGCGAACCAGAGGCAGCGATCCGCCCGTTTCACGCCTTCGAGCGAACCAGGTCCGTGTCTTCCCTCTTGGCGGGGGATGATTCCTTTTTCTCTGTCGATTCGTTACGATAGCAATCCGTTAAGCGGCTGGGCTGACTGCTTGAGGACTCATCAATGAAGCGACTCGTCGTGCTTGTTTTGGGGGGGGGCCGGGGGACGCGTCTTTATCCTTTGACGAAATATCGCTCCAAGCCGGCCGTACCCATTGCTGGAGAGTACCGCCTGATCGACGTTCCCCTCTCGAATTGCCTCAATAGTGGCTTGAATCGCATTTATGTACTGACGCAGTTCAACTCCGTCAGCTTGCACCGGCATATTCGCAATACCTACAACTTCGATCAATTCAGCAAGGGGTTTGTCGAAATCCTCGCGGCCCAGCAGACCAATGACCACTCGAACTGGTATCAAGGCACTGCCGACGCCGTTCGTCAGAACCTGCGCTACGTCGAGGAACCGGGAATTGAGTATGTCTTGATCCTGTCCGGCGACCAGCTTTACCGCATGGATTATCGCGACATGATCGCCACCCACGAGCGATCGGGGGCCGATGTGACGATCGCGGCGGTGCCGGTCCACAGCTATCAGGCCTCCGGACTTGGAATCATGCGCTTGGACGACAACGGCCGGGTGATCGGGTTCCTTGAAAAGCCGCAAACGGAAGAAGAATTGAACCACGTCCGCGTCAGCCCGGAGTGGATCGACGCCCACGGCATCTCCAGTCGCGGTCGCGATTGTTTGGCGAGCATGGGCATTTACCTCTTCAATCGCGACACGCTGGTGCAAGTCCTGGAAAAGACGAATTACCAAGATTTCGGCCGGGAGATCTTCCCAGCCTCGATCCGCACGCGCCACGTCCAGGTGCATTTGTTCGATGGGTATTGGGAGGACATCGGGACGATCCGGTCGTTCTTCGAGGCCAACCTGGGACTGGCGACAGCCGAGTCTCCCTTCGAACTTCTGCTGCCCAATGCGCCCATTTTCACCCACCCGCGATTCCTTCCCCCCACCCGCGTCGACGGCGCCGCGATCCGCAACAGCCTGGTCGCCGACGGCTGCGTGATCGAGGCGGGAGCGACCATCGAAAACAGCGTCATTGGATTGCGAAGTCTCATCGGACGCGACGCCGTGATCCGCAATTCGATCATCATGGGCAACGACTTTTACGAAAAACCTGATGCTGAGGATTGGGAAAGCTCTGCGGGAAGTCCCGACTTAGGCATCGGCCCGGCGGCCCACATCGAGAACGCCATCATCGACAAGAATTGCCGCATCGGGCAGAAGGTGCGGATCGTGCCCGGCAATCGCCAAGCGAGTGAGGAAACTTGTTACGGAATGATCCGCGATGGGGTGTTCGTGGCCCCTAAGGGCACCGTCCTGCCCGACGGTTGGACACTGTAAATCTGCACCCGATACGGCGAGCGTGCGAGCCTTCGCGCACTTTGCTTTCGTCGAGCGTCAGCGACGCCTTGAGCCAACTTGCGGCGCGTTAAGCCAACTTTAGGAACGACTGCGCTCGTCGGTATTTGCCGGCCCGTCCTTGGGCTCTCTTTGCGTCGTTTCCGCTTCTCGCTGCCGGGGGAAATCCCCCGGTCGCGTCTGCCCTTTGGAACTGAAGAAATGCGGGTTTTTCGCTATTTTTCTTCGCAAACTGAATGGGCGTCTGCGAGGAATGGAACGTAGGACGGAACCGAGCCGGTTGCGTTGCAGGGAGAGGAAGCCTTCGCGACCTTGACGGACCCCGAAATGGGTCCTAGGATGCAATCGTCTCCTCCCGTCCCGGTTAAAGAGATCGTTCGATGTCCAACGATTCGGAAAGTAAGGAATTCATGCATGGCAGCCTGGCGTTCGAAGAGGAGGATGCGTCCGGCGCAGTCCCGCCGTCAATCGACCTGCCGCGAATTGAGCGGGCGATCCGCGAAATTTTATTTGCCGTGGGCGAGGATCCCGATCGCGAGGGCTTAAGGGACACTCCTGCGCGCGTCGCGCGGATGTACGCGGAGCTGTTCAGTGGCTTGCACGTAGACCCGCGGGAACACGTTCGCAAGTTCTTCACTGAGAAGTATGATGAAGTCGTGCTGGTGACCGACATCAGCTTCGAAAGCATGTGCGAACACCACTTGATGCCTTTCATGGGCAAGGCTCATATCGGCTACCTCCCTGACGGTAGAGTGATCGGTCTGAGCAAGCTGGCGCGGGTGGTGGAGGGGGTGGCGCGGCGTCCTCAGGTGCAGGAACGCATGACGGAACAAATTGCGGATCTGTTGGTGGAAGAACTTCGCGCCAAGGGCGTGGCCGTGGTGATCGAGGCGGTCCACACCTGCATGACGGTACGGGGCGTGCGGAAGCCGGGTTGCGTGTGCGTGACGTCGGCCATGAAAGGGGCGTTTCGCACCAGCCCCTCGACCCGGGCGGAAATCATGACACTCATCTACGGCAATCGTCGCTGACATGGCCCTGTCGGACCACGACCGCGTAAGGATCGAAGAAGACCTGCGAGGGCTGATCGATGGCGACGTGCGCTGTGATGATGTGTTCTGCCAGCTTTACGCGTCGGACGGGAGCATCTTCGAGATCAAACCGCTGGGCGTGATCCGGCCGCGCTCCACCGCCGATGTTGTGGCCGCTGTCCAGTATGCGGCGGAGAAGGAGATTCCGATCCATGCGCGGGGAGCGGGAACGGGATTGGCGGGGGAGTCGCTCGGCCCGGGTTTGGTCATGGATTTTTCGCGATACCTCGCCCGGGTCAAGTACACCCAGGACTCTTCGGTGCGCATCCAACCGGGACTCGGCTGCGAACGCCTCAATGCCCACCTCCGACCTTTGCGCCGATTCTTCGGCCCCGGTTCGGGCAACCGCAACATGAGCACGATGGGCGGCCTGATCGCCTTGGACGGGGCGGGCAGCCGGTGGTTGAAATATGGCTCGGCTGGCCAACATGTGATCTCCATGCAGGTCGTGCTCGCCGACGGCCAGGTGATCGAGGCGGGCCGCGAGCCACTCGTCAACGGAAAAAGTACCGACCCCAACCCCCGAAAACGGGAATTGATCGACCGACTGGCCAGTTTGCTGGCCGAGCACGCGGAGTTGATCCGCGCGAACCAGCCGAAATCGGCTGTGAACCGCTGCGGATATCGTGTGGCAGGCGTACTCGGCGACGACTTTCTGGATTTGGCGCGGTTGCTGACCGGTTCGGAAGGGACGCTGGCGCTGGTGACCGAGGCGGTCGTGGCCACGCAGCCTTTGCCGCGGGCCCGCGGCGTGGCGCTGTTGCTCTTCGATAGCGTGGAGAAAGCGGCTCGGGCGGTCCTCGACATCCTGCCCCTCGGCCCGAGCGCCTGCGACTTGATGGATCGCCGTCATCTGAGCCTAGCCCGCGAAACCGAAATCCGCTTCGAGCTGTTGATTCCTCCGGACACGGAAGCCGCCTTGCTGGTGGAATTCGACGGCGACCGGCTGCACGACGTGCGCCGCCGCGTGCAGGAGTTGGTGGCGGAAATCCATGGGCGGCGGCAGGTTTCCTTCGCGGTGCGGCTGGCATTCGAGGCCGAAGAGGTGGAGTTGTTTTGGCACCTTGCCCACCGCATCACGCCGGCGCTGTACCGAAGCAAGACCGCCACGCGCCCCGTGCCCATCATCGAGGACATTGCCGTTCCCACGGAGTTGCTTCCCGAGTTCCTCGTGCGTGTCCAAAACGTGTTGAAACGGCATCAGGTGATCGCGGCCACCTACGCCCACGCGGGGCAGGGACAACTTCACATCCAGCCGTTTTTGAACCTTGGTTCGGCAGAGGATGTCGAGAGGATCCAACGCTTGGCCGAAGACCTGTACACGGAGGTGCTCCAAATCGGAGGCACCCTCAGCGCGGAGCATGGTTGCGGGTTGAGCCGAACCGCGTTTGTGCGGCGGCAGTACGGCGACTTGTACGACTTGTTCTGCAAGATCAAACAGGTCTTCGATCCGCAAAGCATTTTTAATCCAGGCAAGATTGTCGGCGAAGAAGCGTTTCAGTTGGTTGGCCGCCTGCGTCCGACGGTCGTTTCTTCGCCCGCCGCGGCAACGCCCCCGCAGACCGGCGGAGAGGAACCGACTTCGCTCAGGAGCTTGCTGGAACTCCAACTCAGTTGGAATCCGAACCAGGTGGCCGACATCGTGCGGGCGTGCAACGGCTGCGGCGATTGCCGGACGCAGGCGCCCGGCTGGCGGATGTGCCCGATTTTTCGTCTTTTGCCTTCAGAAGAGGCGTCGCCGCGGGCCAAGGCCAATCTGATTCGCGGCGTGCTCACCGGTCAGCTCCCGCTGACGAGTCTTTCCAGCGAAGCGTTCAAAGCCGTGGCCGATCTCTGTGTCAACTGCCACGCCTGCGTGTTGGAATGTCCTGCCCGGGTGGATATTCCCAAGCTCATGCTGGAGGGCAAAGGGGCCTACGTCGCCGCCAGTGGCCTGGGGCTCTCGGACTGGGTGATGGCGCGGCTCGATTGGCTTTGCCGAATCGGCTGCCAAGCCCCCACGTTGGCCAATTGGATTTTGCGTAACCGCCAAGCCCGGTGGCTGCTAGATAAGTTATTGGGAATTGCGCAGGGCCGCAAACTTCCTCCGCTGGCCACTCGTCCGTTTCTGCAATGGGCCGCACGGCGGCGACTCACCCGGCCGAGCCGTCGTTCAGGCGGGAAGGTGGCCTATTTCGTGGACTTGTATGCCAATTATTTTGACCCACAGTTGGCCCGAGCCCTGATCGCTGTGCTGCATCACAACGGCGTGGCCGTGTACGTCCCGCCGGAGCAAGTCCAGGGCGGAATGCCTGCCATCTCGTGTGGGGCGTTGGACATCGCCCGACGTTTGGCCGCCCGCAACGTCAAGGTCCTCGCCGAAGCCGTGCGTCAAGGCTATCACATCGTGACGACGGAACCTTCGGCCGCATTATGCCTGACGCGGGAATATCCCAACCTGATCGACGATGAAGAAACGCGTCTGGTCGCGCAGAATACCTCCGACGCTTGCGACTACCTTTGGAAAATGCACACCCTGGGACGACTCCAACTCGACTTCGAACCGATTTCGGCAGCGCTGGGGTACCACATGCCTTGCCGACTGAAAGCCCTCAAGGTGGGTTCCCCCGGCGAGAGCCTGCTTCGACTGGTGCCCGGACTAAACGTCTCGAGAATCGAGGAGGGGTGCTCGGGCATGGCGGGGACGTTCGGGTTGAAACGGGAAAACTATCGAGCAAGCCTCCGCGCCGGTTGGAACCTGATCCGCGCGATCCGCAATCCCAATTTTCAGGCGGGAACGACCGAGTGCAGCACCTGTAAAATTCAGATGGAACAGGGAACCAACAAGCCTACCATCCACCCCATTAAGCTGCTGGCCCTCGCTTACGGGTTGATGCCAGACGTCAGGCCGATCTTCCTCTCGTCCAGCCAGGAGAACCTCACGCCGTGAATGTCCGTGTTCGATTGTTTGCCGCGGTGCGTCAAGCCGCCGGTCGCGACGCAATCGACCTTGAACTTCCCGACAGGGCCACGGTGGCCGACCTGCGCGATCGCCTGGCAATCGAAATTCCCGCAGCGGCGGGCCTGATGCGTCAGATGCTGTTCGCCATCGACGCCCAATATGTGCCGCTCGACACTCCACTACGCCCTGACGCCGAGGTGGCCTGTATTCCGCCGGTTAGCGGAGGATAGAATACAGAGTTCAAGTGGTCCTGTGGACGCGCGGCAGGAAGCCGCCGCACGCCGTCGAGAATCAAAGCATGATTGAACTGACGCAAGACACGATCGACGTCAGCGCCGTGTTGCGGACGGCGAGTTCGCCTCGGGCCGGCGCGGTGGTTCTTTTTCTGGGGACGGTCCGGGAAGAGACGGATGGGCGGCGAACGACATCATTGACCTACGAATGCTATGCCGAAATGGCCAAGCGGGCCCTCGCCGATCTGGAGGCCGAGGCCGTGCAACGATGGTCCCTCAGTGGTTGCGCGATCGTGCATCGCCTCGGCCATCTGGCCGTGGGCGAAATCAGCGTGGCCATCGCCGCCAGCGCCGCCCATCGCGAAGCGGCCTTCGAGGCCGCCCGATGGCTGATCGACCGTATCAAACAAGTCGTTCCTATCTGGAAGCAGGAACACTGGGCGGATGGGGCGAGCGAGTGGGTCCACCCCGCTGTGGACGCCGATGCTGCCGCGGAGGAACCATGACCACGACGCCCCCTTCTGGTTCGCTCGTCGATCCTTTTGGCCGCCTCCACACCGATCTCCGCGTGTCGGTGACCGACCGCTGCAACATCCGTTGCCAGTATTGCATGCCAGCGGACGGAGTGGTTTTCAAGCCGCATGACGCGATCCTTACCTTCGAGGAAATCGAGCGTGTGGTCCGCGTGGCGGCATCGCTGGGCGTGCGCAAAGTCCGCTTGACGGGCGGGGAGCCCTTGGTTCGACATGGGATTTGCCGACTGGTTCGGATGTTGTCGGCCATCCCTGGCATCGTCGAGTTGGCCATGACCACCAACGGCGTCCGCCTGGGTGAGTTCGCCGAAGAGTTGAGGCGGTCGGGCTTGCAGCGGCTGAACATCAGCCTGGACACGGTGGATCGGGAGAAGTTTCGCCAGATCGCCCGCCGCGACGCCTTGCCGAAAGTGCTCCGCGGAATCGTGGCTGCGCGTCGCGCGGGTTTCCAGCATATCAAAATCAATGCCGTGGCCCTCCGTGGTCAAAGCGAGGACGACGTTGTGCCGCTGGCGCGTTTTGCCCGGGAACACGGTCTGGAACTGCGTTTCATCGAGTTCATGCCTTTGGACGGCGCGAACCGGTGGCAAGCCGGGGATGTTCTGGCTTCGGACGAGATTCTTCGCCTGCTGAGCGAGGGCGTCGGTCCCCTGGAGCCGATCCCCGAATCCGAGGTCCACGGCGTGGCGACCGAATACCGATTTGCCGACGGCATCGGTCGCGTTGGGGTGATCGCCTCGGTGAGCCAGCCGTTTTGCCACCAATGCGGGCGAATTCGCCTGACGGCGGAGGGCAGGCTTCGCAATTGCCTGTTTTCGCCTGAGGAATGGGACGTTCGCAGTTTGCTCCGCGGCGGAGGTAGCGACGAGCAACTGATCGCGATGTTCCAGGCCGCAATCGGCGCCAAGCGGGCGGCACGGGGGGCCGAAGATGGCCAGTTCGCGCGCTCGGGCCGCGCCATGTACCAGATCGGCGGTTGACCGTGGCAGTCGCGACGGCCCAAGGGAGGTCGATGAAACGCTGCCCGCCCAGAAAACACTCTTCCCGCAAGGCGCCTGGCATTTCCTCCAACCGTTTTTGAGTCATTGATTGAAGGGCCTCAGAGGGAGTGATTCATCGTGGCAACCAAACCATGGTATCACGCAGGTCTGCGCTTCGAGTGCCAAGGATGCGGTCGTTGCTGCACGGGCGATCCCGGCTACGTTTGGGTCGAGGACGAGGAAATCGCGGCCTTGGCGAACGCGCTCCAGATGAGCCGTGAGGAGTTCGAGCAGTTGTTCGTTCGTTGGGTGGGGCAGCGAAGGAGCCTGGTCGAGCTTCCCAATGGCGATTGCGTGTTTTTCGACAACCAGAGCCGTCGCTGCCGCGTCTATGAACTCCGACCAAGGCAGTGTCGCACCTGGCCGTTCTGGGAATCGAATGTCCGCTCGAACCAGGCCTGGCAACAGACCTGCCGCGTCTGTCCAGGCAGCGGCCAAGGCCCCGTGGTCCCGAGGGAAACGGTGGAACGTCTCGTCGCCGTTATTCGGATTTGACACTCCCTCTTATTGCGGGATTGATACGGACCCCTTGTGTAATTACACTCGATGCCAGTGGAGGCAAAGTGCATGACAAGCGACGTGCTTCTTGTCACGGGTGGGGCGGGATTCATCGGTAGCAACTTCGTTCGCTTGTGCCTTTCGGGCGAGTATCCAGGTCTCCAGCGGCTCATCAACTTGGATAAACTCACGTATGCGGGAAACCTCGACTCGCTTGCCGATTGCTTGAAAGACCCGCGGCACGTGTTCGTCCAAGGCGACATTGGCGACGGCCCCTTGGTGACTCGGCTTTTGGCGGAGCATCGGCCGCGGGCGATCATCAATTTCGCGGCCGAATCGCACGTGGACCGGTCGATCGACGGCCCTGCCGCTTTCGTCGAGACCAACGTGGTTGGCACGTTCCGGCTTTTGGAGGCTGCGCGACGCTATTGGGTCGAACTACCGGAACCTGAGCGATCGGCCTTCCGGTTCCTCCACGTCTCGACCGACGAAGTGTATGGCTCGTTGGGACCGGAGGGGAAATTCACCGAAACCACGCCCTATGCCCCCAATTCCCCCTATTCGGCCTCCAAGGCGGCCAGCGATCATTTCGCCCGGGCCTATCACCACACCTACGGCTTGCCGGTCTTGATCACAAATTGCTCGAACAACTACGGCCCCTATCAATTTCCCGAGAAACTGATTCCCCTGATGATCCTGAACGCCTTGGAAGGCAAGCCCTTGCCCGTTTACGGCGACGGCCAACAAATCCGCGACTGGTTGTTCGTCGAAGACCACTGCCGAGCGATTATCTTGGTGCTGTTGCGGGGCCGGCCAGGCGAGGTTTACAACATCGGAGGCAACTGCGAGCGGGCCAATCTGGACGTCGTGCGGACCATTTGCGCCTTGGTCGATGAACTCCGTCCGGGCCTGCCCCACGCCCCCTGCTCGTCATTGATCACGTTTGTCAAGGATCGGCCGGGCCATGACCGGCGATATGCCATCGACGCCGGCAAGATTCAGCGTGAACTCGGCTGGCGCCCCCAGGAAGACTTTTCCTCCGGCATGAGGCGGACCGTGGCCTGGTATTTCGATAACCTGCCTTGGGTCGAACGGATCACCTCGGGCAAGTACCAACGCCAGCGCCTGGGACTTTTAGACAGCACTTAGAACGGAACGTCGCTCGAACGTGAATCGGCCCGGCACGGCGGGGCAAGGCGGCGATAAAACGCGCATTGCTGCCCATTTCCCTCGGCGGAAACGACGCGACGTCGGCTCCTCAGACTCGGCAAAAGACCTTCTCCGATAGCCTCGTGTTTTTCAGACGCCAACCATGAGCACTACCCAGAACGTCAACAAGGGAATCATCCTCGCCGGCGGGGCGGGAACACGGCTCCATCCGGTCACACGTGCCGTGAGCAAGCAACTGCTCCCGGTCTACGACAAGCCGATGATCTACTATCCCCTGTCCACCTTGATGCTGGCTGGCATTCGCCAGATTTTGCTGATTTCGACGCCGGAGGACATCGGTTCCTTTCAGCGGCTGCTCGGTGACGGCAGCCAAGTGGGGCTAAACATTCAGTATGCTGTGCAACCACGGCCGGAAGGGCTCGCCCAGGCCTTCCTGATCGGCCGCGAGTTCATCGGCGACGATTCCGTGGCGATGGTCCTGGGTGACAACATCTTCTATGGCCAAGGCTTCCAGGGGATGCTCCAGCGCGTGGTTGCCCGGACCGCGGGAGCCACGGTTTTTGCCTATCCCGTGAAAGATCCGGAACGCTATGGCGTGGTAGAAATCGACCGCAGCGGCCGCCCCTTGTCGATCGTGGAAAAGCCCCGCGAGCCGAAATCCAATCTGGCGGTGACCGGTTTGTATTTTTACGACAACGACGTCGTCCGCATCGCGGCGGGACTTCGCCCCTCGGCGCGAGGCGAGTTGGAAATCACGGACGTCAATCGGGTTTATCTCGAGCGAGGACAGCTTGCCGTCGAAATCTTCGGTCGCGGCTTTGCCTGGCTTGACACGGGGACCCACGAATCGCTGCTCCAGGCCGCTAATTTCGTGCAGACCATCGAACAGCGGCAGGGGCTGAAGATCGCCTGTATCGAGGAAATCGCCCTCCGCAAGCGATTCATCGACGTCGAGCAGTTCCAGCGGCTCGCCCGCAGCCAGAAAAACACCTACGGCGAGTATCTCCTCAGCCTCCTCGAATCGCGAGGGGGACTGGCCGGCTTGGACTTCGAGACGAGATAATGCGGTTCGAAGCCTGAGCTTTGACAGGGCATAGCAAGACGCGTTCGGGCGCACTCGTGGTCGGAGGCCTATGGTTGTTTCCTCGGCCCGATCTTCAGGCGGATGATTGAGTTACTCTCCAATCCACAGGAGGCCAAGCCAATGTGTCGTTTCAACGCGAAAATGGATTTGGTTGTCTTGTTCGTGGTGCTGGGGTTCCTCCTGACTGTTTATCCTGAGTACGCGGCGGCCGTGCCCTCCCTGCCGCAGCCAATCCACCAGGCCACGGTGGAGGCCCACGAGTTGGGATTCGAGGAGATCGTGTTCGTCAAGCGCAGGCCGTACTCGTCGGATCACTACTACACCGACATCAACAACGGCACCAGCCCGGACCGTTTCGATCCCCGCAATGGCATCTATATCTTCAACCTCCGCACGCGCTCCGAGCGGCCGGTGGTCACTGCGGCCGATCTGCCTGGCGGGAAGGGTTTCATTGGCTGGATCAGCCTGTCGTTTGACGCCCAGAAAGTGTTGTTCGATTTTCGCCAGGATCCAGGCTCGGGCTTCCGGATTTGGGAAGTGGGCATCGACGGCAAGGGCCTGCGCCAGGTCTCCTTTCCTCCCCCGGACGAAGCCGAGAAAGCGGCCCGCTGGCATCCCGGCTGGCACACCGACGACATCCACCCCTGCTACCTGCCCGACGGGAAGATCATCTTTTCTTCGACCCGCTGCGAGCACACAATCCTTTGTGGCGGCTCCTCGCACTTAGTGGCCCCCAACTTGCACCGCATGAATGCCGACGGCACGAATGTCGAGCAGCTCACGCGGAGCCCGGTCAGCGAGTTTTGCCCCGTGGTCCTCGACGACGGGCGGGTCATGTATCACCGCTGGGAGTACGTGGACCGGGGCGCGCGGGTGAGCAAGACGATCTGGACGATGAACCCCGATGGCACCCGGACCAAGGAACTCTTCGGCCTGGCCGACGACGCCACGCCGGTCTACATGTATCCCCGGCCGCTTCCCGGCGGGAACCATCGCCTGGTCTGCGTGGGCACGTGCCACTTCCCGCAGGGCGGCTGCCTCGGTTCGATCCTGCTGATCGACTACGGCAAGGGCATTCGCGTGCCAGGGCCGGACCCCGACGAACCGGGCTACGTCCAATACGATGCCCGCTATCCGGTGGCCAATGTCACGCCGCACGTCTTCGTCCAACGCCGGACCGAGCCGGGCTGGCACTTTCTGACCAAGGACGGTAAGTACGTCCACGACCGCGAAGGCCGTCAGGGGCACCTCTACACGCATCCGTACCCGGTGAGCGATCATCAATTCCTCGTTTCTTTCAAGGTCGATCCAACGCACCACTATAAGGAAGTGCCCAATGCCTATGCCCTCTATTTGATCGACACGTCAGGCAATCATCGTTTTGTTCACAAGGACGAGCATCTGTCGTGCTGGCACCCGATACCGTTGGTCCCGCGGCCGGTGCCGCCCATCGTGTCGGTTGCTCGGGACCCCCAGTATGCCGCCAGCAACCAGGCGGTCTGCGTGGTAACCAACGTGACGCATGGCATGGAGGGCGTCAAACCGGGCGAGGTGAAGTGGCTAAGGGTGAACGAGGCCCTTCCGCGTTACTGGTCCACGGGCCGGCGGTGGTCGCCTTCGCTGAGCAGCTCCTCGTGGAAGGCCGCGCTGTGGCCTCGCGTGCAATGGGGCGTCGTGCCCGTGGAGAAGGACGGATCAGCGCACTTCGTGGTGCCCGCGGGCCGGCCCTTGTTCCTCCAAGCTTTGGACGAGAACTTCCGTGAGATCCAGCGGGAACGGACCTATGTGAACTACATGCCGGGCGAGGTTCGCTCCTGCACGGGGTGCCACGGCCAATCGAACCGAACGCCACTGGCCCGCAGCGCCGAGGCTCCGCTCCCGATCGCCTTGACTCGGCCGCCAAGCCAACTGGCCCCCCAGCCCTGCGACCTGGTGGAGAACGGCGGCGACGGCCTCGCCGGCCAGGTGATTCACTACCCGACGGATATCCAGCCCCTTTTCGACGCCAAGTGCGTCCAATGCCATGGCGCTAAAGAGCCCGCCGGCGGCTTGAGGCTCACCGGCGAGGTGACCGAATTCTATAACACTTCTTACGAAGAACTTGCCAAAAAGGAGTTGGCAGGCCCCATCATTTCGGAATTCACCTCGTTCGGCCGGGGTGATCAGGGCAACTACAACGGCGCGTATCTGCCGCCGCGGAGCCTCGGATGCCCCACCAGCGTCTTGATCGCGGTATTGACCGATCCATCGCACCCGAAGAACGCCAAGGAAGACCATACGAAGCTGCTGACGGCGATGGAGCTGATGCGGTTGAGCCGTTGGGTGGACACGAACTACCAGTTTTACGGTAGCTATTTCGGCCGCCACCACCCGCGGTGGCTTAACCCCGATCCAGCCAATCCATTGTACAACCCGGCTGATTTCCGCCGCCGAGCGACCTTCGACGAGGCCATCGGATTCCTCGCGCCGCCGTGGCACCGGTGAATCGCAAGTGATACAACGGATTTTGGATGTGGAGCGACCTCGATGGCGCCGCAGGACCTGGAATCCGAACTAAAGAAAACGCCCTTTCAGCCCTTCCGGATTGTCACTAGCACCGGCAAGACCTAAGACATCACGGAAAAGGATGTGCCGTTTCTTCTGGTCGGCAAGCGAACGGTCATCATCGGCTTGCGCGTCCCTGAAACCGACCCTTACTTCGATCGCTACGAGGCACTGTCTCTGATGCATATCGTCCGCTTGGAGCCTATCCCTGTTTCCCACGCGCGACAAACTGCGTGAAGGCGTCGAGTCGCAGACGTCTTGGGTTAGTGGGCCAGTCGAGTGTGCCGGGTTGGCGTTGAGCTCCGCTGGGCCCGGTTCACCTCAATGCCACCAACTGCTTTGCGGCGGATCGCTTCATTGGCCGCGAATATCGCGCCAGTTGGACGCTGTAACAGCCGCTTGTGAGCTGAAAGTAGGCCTGATAGGATCAGCGTCTTTCGGGCACCTCTCCTGTTTGGTCGGAAAGGCGAGAGGATTTTTCCAGGAGAAAAACGATGTTTCCCAACTTGATTTCCCGCGGTCTGGGACTGATGGTTCTGCTCTTAGCGGTGTCGGTTGTCGGTCATCTTCCAGCCGCGGGCGCTGAGCCCGCGAAACCGATCCGCGTGGGGATCATCGGCATGGACGCTCACGCCTTGCCTTGGACGCAAATCATCAACGGCCCTAATGCCAAAGGCGAGCTGGCCGAAATGCGAATTGTGGCCGGCTATCCCGGCGGCAGCCCCGACTTGCCGGTAAGCATGGAAATCCTCGGCAAATCCGTGGAACCGTGCCGCAAGCTGGGCGTGGAGATCGTCGACTCGATCGAGCAATTGCTAGCGAAGGTCGATGCCGTGCTGCTTCTGAGCATTGACGGACGGCCGCATTTGGCCCAGGCGCGGCCGGTGTTCGCCGCCCGCAAGCCGGTGTTCATCGACAAGCCGATCGCCGCGTCGCTGGCCGACGCGATCCGCATCTATCGGCTGGCTCAAGAACACAACGTGCCGTGTTTTACGGCCTCGGCCTTGCGTATGGCGCCCGGCACGGCGGGCGTGCGGTCTGATCCGGCAGTCGGTGAGATTCTCGGGTGCGACGCCTACAGCCCGGCCTCGGCCATGCCGCACCATCCCGATTTGTTTTACTATGGAATCCACGGAATCGAGACCCTGTTCGCGATCATGGGCCCCAAGTGCAAATCCGTCACGCGCGTCCCCGCCGAGGACTTCGATGTGGTCGTCGGCCTTTGGGAAGGGGGCCGGATCGGCACGTTTCGCGGCACGCGCCAGGGGCCGCACGCCTACGGGGCGACCGTGTTTGGCAAGAACGCCATCGTCAGCGCCGGCAAGTTCGAGGGCTACGAGCCGCTGTTGATCGAGATCGTGCGGTTCTTCAAGACGGGCAAGCCGCCCGTCAGCCCTGAAGAATCGCTTGCCGTCATCGCCTTCATGGAGGCGGCCAACGAAAGCAAGCGCCTTGGCGGATGTCCCGTGACCATCGAAAGCGTCATGGAAAAGGCCCGCAAACAGGCCGACCAACTCGCCTCGCAGGAACCTGCCCGATGAGCCGGGCTTGCGGGTCGCCAACGGATAGCTTGGCCTTGCGAATCAGTCGTCGATTGCCGCCTCGCCCTCGATGCCCGGCGGGCAACCGAGTTCTCTCCAATCGATGCTCTTGGTAGAATAGAGAATCCTGTCGCTAAAAAGGTCTCTCCGCCTGGGAAGCGACAGCCACCGCTTTTGGAAACGCGCGGAGGCCACCGAAGGGTCCGCTTTTTACCTGAATCGGGATGGGTCGATGAGTGATCAAGCTGCCGCCAGACCGCGAATCGCCGTGGTGGGCGGCGGCATTTCGGGCTTGGCCGCCGCTTTGCGGATCATAGAAAAAGCGCCGTCGTGCGATCTCGTCGTATACGAACGCGACGCCCGGCTGGGCGGCGTTTTGGAGACGGTCCAGCAAGACGGCTTTCAGGTCGAATTGAGCGCCGACAATTTCATCACCACGGTCCCCTGGGGCGTGGAGCTGTGCCGGCGCATCGGCCTGGGCGATCAGTTGATCGAGACCAACCCGGCCTATCGTCAGACCTGTGTGGTTCGCAAGGGCCGGTTGTACAAGCTTCCGGACGGCTTTCTCATGATGGCGCCGTCTCGGTTGTGGCCCCTGGCGGTCACCCCTTTGCTCAGCCCGCTGGGAAAACTCCGCGCCGCCCTGGAATATTTCATCCCCCCGCGGCGCACGGACGGCGACGAGAGCATGGCGCAATTTGTTCGGCGTCGCTTGGGTAAGGAAGTATTCGAGCGGTTGGTCGAGCCGCTAGTCAGCGGGGTGTATGCCGCCGACATGGAGCGGTTGAGCGTCGAAGCGACGCTTTCCCAGTTTCGGGAAATGGAGCTGGAATATGGGAGCTTGATTCGGGCAATGCGGGCCCGAATGCGTCAGCAACCCAAAAGCCGCGCATCCGACAGCGGCGCTCGGTACAGCCTTTTCGTCACGCCCCGTCACGGTCTCTCCAGCATGGTGGAGGCGATTTCCGCCCGGCTACCAGCCGGGAGTGTCTCTCTGAGGACCGAAGTGACCCGCTTGGAGCCAGCGCCCGCCGGCGGCTGGCTGGTCGTTGGCCGCGGTCTGCCCGACGAGGCGAGTTCTCGCCAGTTCGACGCCGTGGTGCTTGCGACACCGGCATCTGCGGCGGCCAAACTCCTCGCCCCGCTCGACGGCGAACTGAGTAGTCTTCTCAGCGGGATCGAACATTCGGGCACGGCGATCGTCTCCATCGGCTTTCGTCGGGAACAGGTGGCCCATCCGCTCAACAGCATGGGCGCCGTGGTTCCCGCCATCGAAAACATCCCCCTCCTCGCCATCAGCTTCAGCAGCCAGAAATACGCGCATCGTGCCCCGGAAGGCCACGTTCTTTTGCGCGTGTTCGCCGGTGGGGCAAAGCGGCCGGAACTGGCCGCCATGCCCGATGCCGAACTCGTGCCGCTCGTGCTCGACCACCTCCGCCGCCTGCTGGGCATTCGCGGCGAGCCGGTCTACTGCCGCACCGCCCACTGGCCTGGAACGATGCCCCAATACCACGTCGGCCACAAACAGGTGGTGCAACGGATCCGAGAACGGATGGGCAAGATTCCAGGGATCGCCTTGGCGGGCAACTACCTTCAAGGCGTTGGCATCCCCCACTGCATCGACACCGGCGAGCGGGCCGCCGATACCGTGCTCGCAGCGTTACGCCTTGGCGAAGGGGCGGGTCACGAGATTTGATCCTTTGGCATTGAGACAGTCGCCGGGTACGCCATGGCAAACAACAAGATGCTCATTCCCGCGACAAAATAGAAGTTTGCTCCTACCCAAGCCCTCGGTCTTTGTCTACGTTTCCGGCTTGGCCGGCGCTGCGACTCAGAAGTTCACACCCGCCTTGAGACCCACGGTGAACAAAGTGGATTCTGGCTGGAGCGCGCCGCGGGCGACAGAGGATTGCCGCCAAGCAAAGACCTCGGAAATCGCGGAGCAGAAGAAATGGTGGCCGCGAATGCCGACTTCTAACTGTCCGGTCAACCCCGTTTTGGGGTAGAGCACGGCGTCGAAGAACGTCGCGTGTTCGTAGGTGATGGCCGTACATCCGATGCGGCTGGAAAGGAATAGTTCAGGTCTGCCGCCGCCCCCCCGGCGCGTTTCCACGCCCAGGTAAGGATAAATTGTCCACCACGTCTCTTGGTAGCCTAGGACAGGAACCCCCGACTCCGTGAGCCCGTCGCGGAGGTCGCGAAACCAGAACCGCGTGCCTAAGCCGATCAGTAGGCTCGATCTTGGCAACCACGCGGGTTCGAAGAGAAAGTCGTATTCCGCCCTTGCTCCCAAGTAGCCCGTCTTGGACCTCAAAGGCTCGGTGGAACCATCTTCGAACTGAGCGCCTCCGTCGTAGTGCATGGTTCCTCCGAACACTTCCGCTCGATAACGCTCAGGGCCGAGCCGGCGCTGATACCCGAGCGTCAGCAACAACCCGTCTTCGTTCACGAAATCCGCCCCGCCGAACTCCTCACGCCAGTGAAAATATTCTTGCCGGGTGTACCAACTGGATTCGACGGGGCGGGACTCGATGGTGGAAGTGACGCCGGATCCGAAATCTGTCAGGGCCAACTCGGTTGGCTCCCCGCTACTCACGGAACTGAGTGATTTTTTTCGCAACACCGAGGATGGATTGATGGCCCCTGCGTCGCTATCTCCAAGCCCACCCGAAAGATAAAGGGCCGTATCGTCGAACACGCTCGCTTGGGGTAGGTCGTTAGCCAGTCTCACCAACGGGCGTGTGCCGGACGTCTCTTGGGCCTGAGCTGAACCGAATGCTACGACGGCAAAAGCGAGCATCCCCCATCGGAAGGGAAACATCGTGAACTCCAATGAGCCGTGAAATCCCGCCAAATTCCCTCCGTTCAATCGAGGGTGGGCAGGGTAGCTTTCGAAGCAGGGTTGCGTCAAGGCTGGCTAACCAATACTCCCCCGGCCAGCGTGCCACTAATACGGGCGGATTCGATATACACCTTGGGTGTGTTCATATTGCATCCTGAATTCCCAACCGAAAGCTTTCTCTAAACCAGATTTATTACCCAAACCAATCGAAGCGTCATATTAGCATATTTTTTTCAGTCGCTTCATTTTGCCCATTTATCCATCCGATGCCTAAGTCAGCGCGAGCAGTACGAAATTTGTCGGCGAAATGTAGTAAAAGGGGGGATCATGGCAAACACGAAGAGGCCACTTTCGGGCACCGCCCACTCCAACAAACAGCACAGCAAGCGTTTGGACAATGCAGCAGGTCCCCCGACTCAAGCGCCGACTCCTCCGATTGCGGACGACACCATCGTGATCGATCGGCGAACCTCAGGCGAGCGGCGCAAAAGTGGGGATCGCCGCAAGACCAATCAACCTGTAAGCGTAGAGCGACGCCAACTCCAGCGGCGAGCAAAAGTCAACCGACGCCGCCAGATCGATCCGACGACCTGCGAACGAGATTACACGCCCGAGGAAATCGAGTTCATGAAGGCGTTGGAGGCCTATAAGCGGAGCAGCGGGCGGATGTTTCCGACATGCAGCGAAATCCTGGAAGTGCTCCGCGGACTGGGATACGAGAAGCGGGCGATTGAAAGCCCAGCGGCTTCGTGTTCGGTTGGCGCGACCCCGGAGCCTGGTCCTGCGACGCCTTCCACGGAACAGCCCCTTCCGGTCTGAAGCTCCGCGCCGCGGACGGCCACGGCGTGGCCTTGTTTGTCGAACTGGCCGGAAAAATGGGTTGAAATTCGGCGTGCTGAGGCCCAGATTTCCGCTGATTTACGGCTGGCTGCTCTTTCGGGCTTCTTGCTTTTTTGGAAAGAGATTCGTTACAATGAGACCAGCAGACGAAGATAGTTATTGGCCGTGGCATTCGGGGGAAGAAGATGGCCGATTACTGGTGGCTAGTGGTGGCGGGGCTGGCGGCGGGAGCTTGGTGTGCATGGAAGTGGTTCCCGGTGCGAAAGCCGCTCCCCGCCTCGCGATTGGCCGAGGCCCGGCGAGACTTCCACCGGCAACGGGAACGCTTGGAGGCGAAGTTCGTTCAGCTCGGGGCTTATCCGACCCGGCGCGACGCGCCGCGGTGGATGGACTGCGATTTTGAGGACGAGGTGGCTTTTGCCAGAAATCGGACGACGGGCGAATTGACCGCGCTGGTGGGAGTCAATATCGAAATGGAGGACTTGGGCGTCGCCACGAGCCAGGCGGGACAGGGAACAACCATTCACCGTGCGGCAACCGCTGTGTTCCGTTTCCTCGGCAACCGTTGGGAGACGGACGGAAAGGCTATTTTCAATTTCACGCCTGAGGAGGCCATTCGTTTCTATCAGCGTGATCTTGAAGTGATAGGTCACGAATCGCCCTCCCGTCGTTGAGGGGGTGCGTTTTTGCGGGCGGTGCGGTTTGTGACGCCATCGTGAAACGCATCGTCCAGCTTCTCTGTCATGGTTAGGGGGGCCTCGCGTCGGCGCGGCACAGAGTTCAAGCGCCCGCCCCGAGCGTCCGATTCTTGGGAACATCCCTCGAGCCGTCAACCATCGCGCCGCGTGGGAGGAGGCGCTTGAAGTGTTTCGCCAGGGACGTGGCGTAGGAGGTCCGGGACCAGAAACGGATCGGGCCGGTCTTTCCGCGGGGCAGAGGAATTGGCCAACCGGTCGCGATGCGTCTCTGGACCAGCGAATTTGATCCAATGTCCGTTACTAGCCACCACGGAGGGCGACATGCTACAGTCCGATCCCGTTCGAGGTTCGTCCGAAGACCGCCATTGCGGCGCTTGTACGGCTTGCTGTGTCCATTTGACTGTTCCGGCCGGGTTGCCTGAGGCGGGCTCAAAGCCTTCCGGCACTCCCTGTCCGTACGCCGGGGCCCTCGGCTGCCGCATCCACGCCAGGCGACCCCAGGTCTGCGCGGAGTTCGCCTGTGGCTGGCTCCGCAATGCGTTGTGGCCACCTCACTGGCGCCCCGATCGCTGTGGGGTGCTGTGCTTGGAAGAAACGCTGCCTTCGGGCCAGTCCCACGCCACGTTGGTTGAAATCCAGCCGGGCGCCCTCGACAAGGCCGACGCCCGAGAAATCGTCGAGCACCTCCTGCTTTCCACCAACGTGGTGTCCACCGTGAATTCCCAAGGGGAACGCGAAAGCGTTTTCGGCCGGCGACTGCTCACTCCCACCACGCCGGCGCCCCACCGCATGGCCGGTTAGGCGAGCAGCTTGCGGAGCACGGTCTGGAGAATGCCGCCGTTGCGGTAATACTCTAGCTCTACGGGCGTGTCGATCCGCACACGGACGGGAAATTCGATCACGCTTCCACTCGGCGCCGTCGCCCGAGCAGAGATCACGTCCCTCGGCTGGAGACGATCGTCGAGGCCGGGCAAGTCGAAAATCTCCTCGCCGGTCAAACCAATCGACTGCCACGTTTGGCCTTCGAGAAACTCGAGGGGCAAAACTCCCATGCCTACCAGGTTGCTGCGGTGGATCCGCTCGAAACTGGCGGCAAGCACGGCGCGGACACCCAGAAGATGAGTTCCCTTGGCGGCCCAATCGCGGCTGCTGCCGGTCCCGTATTCGCTGCCTGCCAGAACGATCAAGGGCACCCCTTCCGCTCGATATTTCATCGCGGCGTCATAGACGGTCATGATGTCGCCGTCGGGCAGGTGCCGCGTGACGCCGCCTTCGGTGCCGGGGGCGAGCAAGTTGCGAAGCCGCACGTTGGCGAACGTGCCCCGCGTCATGACGCGGTCGTTGCCTCGTCGTGCCCCATAGCTGTTGAACTCCGCCGGTTGGACGCCTTGCTCGATCAGGTACTTGCCCGCCGGACTCGTCTTGGCGATCGAACCCGCTGGCGAGATGTGGTCGGTGGTCACGGAATCGCCGAGGGCCAAGAGCACTCGGGCCCCGAGGATGGGTTTGATCGGGCCTGCCGTCGCAGGAATGTCGAGCAGGAACGGCGGCTCCTGGATGTACGTGTTCTTTGCGTCCCAAGCATAGAGTTCGCTGGCCGCTACGGGAATCTCGTTCCACTTGGAGTTGGCCGTGAAGGCGTCGCGATATCGCGCACGGAACATTTCGGGCCGCACTACGTGGCGGATGAGGGCCTCGATTTCCTCAGGCGAAGGCCAGATGTCTTTCAGATAAACTGGCTTTCCGTCGCTTCCAGTTCCCAGGGGGTCGTGGAGCAAGTCCACGTCCACGGTGCCCGCCAGGGCGTAGGCGACCACCAACGGCGGGCTGGCCAAGTAATTGGCCTTGACCAGGGGATTGATTCGGCCCTCGAAGTTCCGATTGCCGCTCAGCACCGCCGCAGCAACGAGGTCCATCTCGCGGATCGCTTGGGCCACAGCCTCAGGCAAGGGGCCGCTATTGCCAATGCAGGTCATGCAGCCGTAGCCGACGTTTTGAAACCCCAAGGCAGCGAGCGGCTCGTCCAGTCCCGCCGCCGCCAAGTAATCGGTGACCACGCGAGAACCGGGCGACAGGCTGGTTTTGACGTGCCCTGGCACGCGCAGGCCCCGTTCCACGGCCTTTTTGGCCAGCAATCCCGCCCCCAACATCACACTGGGATTGCTCGTATTCGTGCAACTGGTGATCGCCGCAATGACCACGGAGCCGTGGCCGATCACGCCCTGTCGCCCCGGTTCGCGCAAAAAGACCTTTACGTCCCATTGTTGCTGAGGCACGCCGAAACCCCGCTCGACCACCGGCGCCCCGAGCGACCGCCGAAATGCCTCCCGCGCCTTTGCCAGCGGTACCCGGTCCTGGGGGCGTTTCGGCCCGGCCAGGCTAGGTTCGACTGTGCTTAGATCGAGCGACAAGACCTTGGTGTACTCGGGCAAGGGCGCGTCCTTCGTGCGGAAAAGCTGCTGCTCCTTGGCATACCGTTCGACGAGTTGGACTTCCTCCTCACTGCGTCCTGTGAGCCGGAGGTATTCCAGCGTTTGTTCGTCGATCGCGAAAAAGCCCATCGTCGCCCCGTATTCCGGGGCCATGTTGGCCAAGGTGGCCCGATCGGCGACGCCCATGGCCGGGACGCCGGACCCGAAATACTCGACAAACTTATCGACCACCCCTTCGCGTCTTAAGATTTGGGTCACCGTCAACACGAGATCCGTGGCCGTCGCGCCGCAGGGAAGTTGGCCCGAAAGCTCGAAGCCGATGACCTCGGGCACGAGCATGTAGAGGGGCTGGCCCAACATGACAGCCTCGGCTTCGATTCCGCCAACCCCCCAACCCAACACCCCAAGACCGTTGATCATCGTTGTGTGGCTATCGGTGCCCACCAAGGTATCGGGGATAGCCACGGGACCGAAGTCGTCGGTTCTGAGAAAAACGCACTTGGCGAGGAACTCGAGGTTCACCTGATGGACGATTCCCACCGCCGGCGGCACGACGCGGAAATTGGAAAATGCTTGTTGCCCCCAACGGAGGAACTCATAGCGTTGGCGGTTGCGCGCCATCTCCAATTCCACGTTGGCTGCGAAGGCATCCGGCGACCCGTAATGATCGACCTGAATCGAGTGGTCGATCACCAGGTCGACCGGGATCAAGGGATTGATACGCTTAGGATCGCCTCCCAGGCGTTTCATTGCGCTTCGCATCGCGGCCAGGTCGACGACCGCGGGCACGCCGGTGAAGTCTTGGAGAATAACGCGGGCGGGTTTGAAGGGGACCTCGCCCTCCGGTCGGCCACGGCCAGACCATGCGGCCAATCGCTTCACGTCGGCCTCGGTCACTTGGTAGCCGTCGCAGTGACGCAATACCGACTCCAATAACACGCGGATGCTGTAAGGCAGCCGGGAAACCGAGGTCAGGCCAGCATCTTCCAATCGCGAGAGTCGATAAATACCGGCCTTGCCTGAGCCTGTTTCGAAGGTATCTCTTGCCTGAAAGGGGTCCCTCGTCCGAGAAGTGGTGCTCATAGGATTGGCTGCATTCAGAGCTGGAAATCAACGACTGGTTCTTTTGCAGCATCGTAGCCCAGGATCGGGCGGTCGCCAATCCCTGCTTCAGGGCATGGCGAGGCCCGCTGCGGTCCACGCCTCAGGCAGCGGCGCCACCAAAGTGACCTCTTGATGCATGGAGGGATGCTTAAAGGTCAAGGTGCGGGAATGCAAGGCAATGGCCCGAAGCCGCCGGTCTTCGTATTGCGGCCCAAAGGGCACGGTCGCACCATAATCCTCGTCTCCCAGAATCGGTACGCCCCGGGCTGCGGCCTGGACGCGAATCTGGTGCATGCGTCCGGTTTCGAGTTCGATTTCCAACCAACTTCCCCACGGTGTCAGCGCCACAGTGCGGTAGTGGAGGACGGCCAGACGCGCCTCGGGGTGGTCTGGCGAAACCACCTCCGCCTTGGGCACCCCCGGGATTTTCCGCACGTAGTCCGTCCACGTCCCCATCGGCGGCTCGACTTTGCCCGAAGTGCAGGCCCAATATGTTTTTCGGATGCGTCGCTTTTCGAATTGGGCGGCCAACCGCCGGGTGGTTTTCCAATCCAAGCCGAAGATCATGGCCCCAGAAACAGGCCGGTCGAGCCGATGGGGGACGCCCAAGTAGATTTCTTCGGGAGCCTTGGCACTGGCTATGGCCGACGCCCGTTGCGCAAGCAACTGCTTGATCCGAACTTCCAAGCTGTCGATGCCTGGCGGGGCCTGGGTCAACACGCCAGGCGGTTTATTGACGCCCAAACAACCGCCAACTTCATAAAGGATGCCGAAAACTGTCACGTCTTCGGTTTCAACTCCGCATGAGGCTGTGCCCTCTCGGCGGTCTTTCGACACCAGTAGGGAATCTCGGCCGCCGACCCAACGAAGAGAAGATAGTGGGATAGACGCGCAGGGTCAATCTGGGTGTTTTTTGCTTCTGCGGTACCCGACCCATGCGTTTGCACAACGCTTCTTTCCTGCTAGACTAAAACCATGTACGGCTTGTACCAATATTGATTGGCGAAAATGAACAACCGCTTCACGGTCGTTCCCTTGTTCGTTCCCGCCGTCGGCGCGGTGCTCGGCATTGCGGCGGTGGCGGTCTGGCTTCGCGCCAGCTCCGCGGTGCTTTTGCCGGAGCGCGTACCAGGACTGGACCGCAGGGATTCGACCGAGGGCGAGGAGGGATCGAAAATCCCGGCTTCGGGCATATTGTCGCGGGGCGAGGGCAAGGCGGCCGATTTGCCGGGCGCTTGGCCGCGTTTTCGTGGAGAGCAGTTCGACAACATCGCCCGACCCGGCGTTGCCTTGGCCCGCCAGTGGCCTGTCGGCGGGCCCAAAGTGCTTTGGTCCGTGGAGTTGGGGGAGGGGTATGCCGGGCCGGCGGTTTTTGCCGGTAGGGTCTATGTGCTGGATTATGATCGCGAGAACGCGGCCGACGCCTTGCGTTGTCTGTCGCTGGCCGACGGTCGCGAGATTTGGCGATTCAGCTACCCCTCGAACGTCAAACGAAATCATGGCATGTCGCGGACCGTGCCGGCGATTGCCGAAAATCGGGTCGTCAGCATTGGCCCCAAGTGTCAGGTGACTTGCCTGGACGCTCTTTCGGGTGAGAAACAATGGCAAATCGATCTGGTCCGGCAATACGGCACGACGGTGCCGCCTTGGTACACCGGCCAGTGCCCGTTGATCGATCGGGGGCGCGTGATCCTTGCTCCGGGCGGGAGGGATGCTTTGCTTTTAGCCGTGGAGCTTGCCACCGGCAAGCCGGTATGGAAAACGCCCAACCCCCATGGATGGAAAATGACCCACTCGTCGATCATGCCTTTGGAGCACCGTGGGCGGCGGATGTTCGTCTATTGCGCCAGCGATGGCGTGGTGGGAGTTTCGGCGGAGGACGGCTCGATCCTTTGGGAAACCACGGAATGGAAGATCAGTATCGCCACAGTGCCCTCGCCGCTTCCGCTGCCGGACGGAAGAATCTTTTTCAGCGGCGGCTACAACGCCGGTGCCCTGCTGGTTCAGTTGGAGGAAAGCACTGGTGCGTTGGCCCCGAAGGTCCTTGCCCGACTCAAGGCGGGACAATTCGGCTCCACGCAGCAGACGCCAATCTTTTTTCAAGGCCATATTTACGGCGTGCGCGAGAAAGATAAGGAGTTGGTCTGCCTCGACGCCAGCGGCAAGGAACTGTGGCGGAGCGGATCCGAGCACCGCTTCGGTCTTGGTCCTTATTTGATTGCCGATGGTCTGCTGTACGTCCTGAGCGACGAAGGCGTGCTGACCTTGGCCGCGGCCAGTCCGAAAGGATACCAACAGTTGGCCCAGGCCCGAGTGCTCGACGGCCATGATGCGTGGGGTCCCATGGCCATGGTCGGCGGCCGTCTGCTCGTCCGCGATTTCACTCGAATGATATGCGTCGACGTGAGCCAACCATGAACCGCACAACGAAACGAACACGGACCTTTTTCCGACCTGTTGGCTGGCCATCGTCGAACCGAGCAGCACGAGCGGATCGGCCTGTTCTGCACCCCCGCCGCTCACGGCGCGGCTCGCTCGCCCCGGCCAGCGCCTGGATGCTCATAACGGTGGCCGTGGCGATCGTGGTCGCGACCGTGGTGGTCTTGCGGCGCGACGTGGCCGGGCGTCTCGGGAGCGGTTTGCCAGAAACGTTCGACTACAGGCTGGACGACATCAAAAAGATCGATCCGGCGCTGATTCTTTACCGGCAGACGGGCGAGATCGCGTTGGCGTTCAAGGAGTTGCGGGCGATTGGCGTCGGGCCGGATGATCGGATTTACGTGGCCGGCGACCAAAGGATTCAAATCTTTGAGCCATCGGGAACCCCAGTGCAGGAATTCGCCATGGAGGGCGAGCCCCGCTGTCTTGCTGCCGCCGGGCCTCACCATGAGCTT
>CALFBP010000001.1 GCA_937951625.1 uncultured Thermoguttaceae bacterium | reverse complement strand
TCGAGGTCGATTCGCACGCAGGACAGCTCAGGATGCTCGTTGGCGATCACCCGGCCCAAGCCCCATATCGGGGCCTGGCCCAGCGACAGCGTGGAGGGAAACTCGGGGATGGCGATGGCGCCGCGGGTCACGACCCAGAGGCGAGGCAACACGGCACGGCCCTGTTGGGTCAGGGCGTGAACCACGTCCAATAGACCGCCCCAGCCGACCGCGCGCGCGGCTTGGAAATCTGGTCCGTCCGCTGTTCCGTCCACGTCCAACGCACCCAGGTAAACCACGCCGCGGGCGTTGCTTTCCGCCCCGTGGAGAAACTCCCTGACCGCCGCCTGGCGCGACTCGGGATCGCCGGCAGCGGAAACCACTTGGCAACGATGCCCCGCCTGTTCCAGGCGCTCTGCAACCATCTTGCCAAGACCATCCTGCGCATCGAGGATCAGCCACGCCCCGGGCTCGACACCGCTCGGTGACTCCACCGTAGGCAATGCCTGGGGAATCCAAGCGAGTTCGTAGCACCAGTCGGGCAAGGGGCCTGCGGCCAATCGGGCCAACCAGTCCCGCGGTACCCGTCGCAACCGAACGCCCTCTGCCTGAAGGAGCGTGCGGCCCGAGGCATCGACGAGACGGAACTTGCCCGTGGCCTGATTGGCATCGTGCGAGGTCAACGTGGCACGGAGGAACGTTGGCCCCTCGACTCGTCCATGCCACTGGAGTCGATCCACCCCCACCGGCACGAAGGCATCGATTCCCATGCCCGCGCCGGGAAGCGCGGACCCCAGCAACTGAAACGCCGTATCGAGCAAGCCGGGATGGATGAAGTAGGAATCGGCGTGGTCGGTAGGGCTGGGGCCTCGCAATTCGGCGAGGGCCTCTGGGCCTTCCACCCAATGCAGCCGGGTCCAACAGAAAGTCGGTCCTGGCTCCAGACCCGACTTGCGCAAGGCCTCGGCCGTCCACGCCTCGTCGCGTGCCTCGCCGGTGAAGAGGGTCCGTTCAGCCGCCAGATCGATCGTGCCGACCGGGGCCGTGTCGACAGCCTCCAAACGTCCAGCCGCATGGAGCACGAACGAGGGCGATTCGTCGGGCGAGTCCTCTTTCCTACTGACGATGCGGAACGACGCCCCGCGCGGTCCCTCGGGCGTAATGACCGTTTGCACGATCCGAGCTTTCTTGTCCAAAAGCAGCGGCTCTTGGAACGCTACATTCACCACTTGCCCCAAGCTGCCGAAACTAGCCGACGAAGCGGCCAAGGCCATTTCCAAATAGGCGGCGCCCGGCATGACCACCGTCCCCTGGATTTTGTGATCGCCAAGGGTTGCCGGCCGGTTGGCCGCGATCTGGGCCTCGAACACGTGGTCGCGAACCGCGGCTGGCAAACGGCGGCCCAGCAAGGGGTGAATCGTCGCCGCCCCCGACCGCACCCCGGATAAACCGTGTTGAGCAGCGTCGGCCACGATATTGGCGACGAAGCGTTTCCGCTGGAAAGGATAGGTGGGCAATGCCACGCGGCGGCGGCTCCATGGACGATCGAAGGCCACCCAGTCGATGGGTGCGCCGCGGACGTACAATTGGGCAAGACTCTCCAGCAAGACCTGCCAGTCGTCACGACCGGCGCGGAGCGAGGCCAGCCAGGCGTAGTCGCCGTGGTCGAGGCATCGGCGGCCCATGCCGATCAGCGTCGGATTGGGGCCGATCTCCAAAAACACCGTACAGCCTTCGGCCGCCAGGGTCTTCATGCCCTCGGCGAAACGCACCGGAGACCGAGCATGACGGCTCCAATAGCGGGGATCGGCAAAGGTCAGCGCGTCGGCCAAGCGGCCGGTCAGGTTGGCCACGATGGGAATGGCGGGCGACTGAACCCGGATCGACTCGGCGGCGCGCCGTAGCGGCTCCAGGATCGGTTCCATGAGATGCGAATGGAAGGCGTGCGACGTGGCGAGGAACTTGCATTGGATTCCCGCGTTTTGAAACTGCGACACGGCTTCCCGCACCGCCTGACCATCGCCGGAAATCACCACGCTCTCGGGGCCGTTCAAGGCAGCGATCTCGACGCGCCCGGCGAAAGCCGCCAAGTGGGGCCTCACTCGGTCTTCGGCCGCGAGCACCGCCGCCATGGCCCCGCCCGACGGCAGCGATTGCATCAGTTCCGCCCGTCGGGCAATCAGCCGCAAGCCGTCTTCAAGGGAGAAGACCCCAGCTACACAGGCTGCGGCGAATTCGCCCACGCTGTGGCCCATGACCATCGCCGGTTCCACGCCCCAACTCCGCCAAAGTTCCGCCAAGGCATAACCGACGGCGAACATCACCGGCTGGGTATAGCCGGTCTGATCCAGGGCCGGCCCGATGTCAGGCGATAACAGTGCGAGCAACGGCCGGTCGAGGTGTTGCCGAAGGATCTCTGCGCAGCGGTCGATCGCCTCGCGAAAGGTCGGGTGGGCAGCGTACAAAGCCTGGGCCATTCCGGGATATTGGGCCCCCTGCCCGGTAAATAGAAAGGCGACACGTGGGGCCGCATCGTGCGGCGCCTCGCCCCGAGCCAAGCGCGGGGCTTCGCCGCCTTCGCTCAGTTTGCGCAATGCAGTCAGCGCCTCGGGCCACGAGGCCGCTACCACGGCGGCCCGATGCGCAAAGTGCGTGCGGCCGGTGTTGGCCGTGTAGGCCGCGTCGGCCAGACAAGCCCGATCCGCGCTCTCGGCATAGGCGACGTAGCGACCGGCCAGTTCCATCAGCGCCTGCGAGGACCGGGCCGACAGGGTCAGCACGTGGCAAGGTCGCTCAGCCGATGGGGCCACCATCCGATCACGGCTCTCGACTGTGGCAGGTTCCGGCGACGGGGCTTCTTCGAGGATCACATGGGCGTTGGTTCCGCCGAACCCGAAGGAACTGACCCCTGCCCGGCGTGGCGTCTCCCCGCGCGGCCAAGCCCGCAACATGGTGGGAATCTCGATCAGACCGTCCCTCAGTTCGAGCAAGGGATTCGGCGTTTTCAGGTGGAGATGAGGAGGAATCTCGCCATGTCGTAGCATAAGCACCAGTTTGATCAGGCCAGCGATCCCCGCGGCGCTCTCTAGATGGCCGATGTTCGTTTTGACGGAACCGACCACCAAAGGTCGCTGCGGCGTGCGACCGCCGCAGAGCACGCTTCGTAAGGCCCCGATCTCGATGGGATCGCCCAGCCGGGTGCCCGTGCCGTGAGCCTCGATATAGTCGACGTCGTGGGGACTCAGACGCGCGTCGGCGAGTGCGGCCCGGAGCACCGCCTCTTGAGCAGGACCGTTGGGCGCGGAGAGTCCGTTGCTCCGGCCATCGTGGTTCACCGCGCTGCCGCGGATGACGGCCAGGATGCGGTCGCCATGGGCCATCGCGTCGCTCAATCGTTTGAGGACCACCATGCCGCAGCCTTCCCCACGCACGTAGCCGTTGGCTGCCGCATCGAAGGTCTTGCACCGGCCGTCGGGGGCCATCATGTAGGCCTTGGTCAAGGCCAGGGTCATTTCCGGGCTGAGAATCAAGTTCACGCCCCCGGCCAGGGCCAGGTCCGTCTCCCGGCGCCGCAGGCTCTGGCAGGCCAAATGGACCGTCACCAAGGACGAGGAACAGGCAGTGTCCAACGTCACGCTGGGCCCGTGCAAATCCAAAAAGTAAGACAGCCGGTTGGCAAGGATCGCCTGGCTGCTGCCGGTGCCGGAAAAAACGTCCAAGTCCATGAAGTCGCGCGACGTCAGCAGCCCGTAGTCGCTGCCGATCACGCCGACGTAGATGCCCGTATTCGAGTGCGCGAGCGAGGCGGGAGCCAGTCCCGCGTCTTCGAGCGCCTCCCAGGCGACTTCCAACACCAACCGCTGCTGGGGATCGACGCGCACGGCCTCGCGTGGCGAGATGCCGAAGAAATCGGCGTCGAAATCATAAATCCGGTCCAGGAAGCCGCCCCACTTCGTGTTCATTTTGCCGGGGGCGGCGGGGTCGGGATCGTAGTATTCTTCGATATTCCAACGGTCGGGGGGAACCTCGCGGATCGCGTCTTGCCCGTCACGCAACAGCTTCCAAAAGGCGGTGGGGTTTTCCGCCCCGGGCAGACGGCACCCCACGCCGATCACGGCGATCGGTTCCGCTTGGGCCCGCTCTTGGGCGGCCAAGCGGGCCTGCAACTGCTTGATCAATTGGACCGCGTTCTGTAGGGGCGTGAGTTGTTCGTCAGCCATGATGTCCTTTCGAAAAGCAGGACGATGCCGAGCCCGTCGCCCCGACACGAATCTGTCGACTTCTCGAAGAGCACCCGGCTCGCGAATCCATTCGGCTGCCGCGCGAGAGGCGATTCGTCGGAGGCCCGGCCTCGCCGATCCCTCCGCGCACGGTCGAAGCGACTTCCGTCTCGAGTCTCAACGCCTAGTCGGCTTCGCCCTCTCTAGTTCGAGGCTTGCCAATTCTCGTGAGATGAAGGCCTCCATTTCCTCGTCGGTCATCGTCGCGACCTCGCGTTTGAGGCGGTCCTCGTCGAGGGGCTCCAGCAAGGGGGTAGACCGTTGGTGGACGTGCGGGCCTGGGACCTCCGTTTGCGAACGCGCCGCCCATTGGGCCAAGGCCGCGATCGTCGGATAATTGTAGATCGCCGTCGGCGACAGCGAGCGGCCCAGCCACCGGGAAAGCTCGCCAGCTATTTCGACTGCGTCCAACGAGCCCATGCCGAACTCGACGAAGGGGGTGGTGACTTCGATCCGGGCAGGATCTACACGTAGTCGGGCCGCGATCCGCTTCGTCAGCCAAGCCTCCACTTCCTGCACGGTCGCCGCGCGGGGATGGACGACGATGCGGCAGTCCGGCGGCTCGGACTCGCTCTCGTCCGATGGCGCCCGCCACTCGGCCAACACCTCGATCCGGCCGGCCAAGAAAAGCTCGCGACAGGCGGAACGACGCGTCTTGCCGCTGGACGTTTTGGGAATCGTGCCGGCGCGAACCAAAGCCACGCAAGACACCTCAACTTCGTGCGTGGCGGCCACCGCCTGGCGGATCGCATGAAGCGCTTGATCCATATCCAGGTCCCGGCGTCGCGGCTCCACCTCCTGAACAACGTAGAGGCGCTCGCCCTGCTCGCCGTCTACGGAAAAGGCGGCGCAATAGCCGATGCGAAGCCCTTCGTAGGCCCGTTCCGTGGTTGCCTCGATGTCTTCGGGGTAATAGTTGCGGCCGCGGATGATAATCACGTCTTTGCGGCGGCCGACGATGTACAATTGACCGTCCTTGAGGAACCCCAAGTCGCCGGTTCGCAAAAACGGCCCCTCGCCGGTGCCCGCCAGGCGAGCGGAGAACGCCTCTGCCGTGGCCTCTGGCCGTTGATAATAGCCGCTGGCCACGCTAGGCCCTTGCACCCAAATCTCGCCGATCTCGCCGTCATCGCAAGGCTGGCGAGCGTCGGGATCGACGATCAGGATCCGCTGCCCGGGCAGATTCTGCCCGCAGGCCACGAAACCTCGCGCTGCCGAATCGGTAGGCGAGACCTCCCACACCAGCCCACGCGACAGCCCCTCCGCGTCGATATAGACCACCTTCGGGGTCACTCGCCGCGGACCACCCGACACCATCAGTGTGGCCTCGGCAAGCCCATAACACGGGAAGAACGCCTCAGGCCGAAAACCACAGGGGGCAAACGTCTCGGCGAACCGCTGGAGCGTCTGCGGACGGACCCGTTCGGCCCCCACAAACGCAATCTCCCAGCTCCGCAAGTCCAATTTCTCGCGGTCCTCTGGGCGAATCCTTCGCGTGCAGAGATCGAAGGCGAAGTCCGGACCGCCCGCCACGGTTGCCTGCCGTCGGGAAATCGTCTCTAACCAGAGGGCCGGCCGCTGAAGAAACGACGCAGGCGCCATCAACGCGCACGAACCAGCGCAATAAATTGGCTGAATGACCCCCCCGATCAGCCCCATGTCGTGATACAAGGGCAACCAGAACACCGCCCTGCTCTCCCGTCGATTTCCAAACGCCTGACGGATCAGAGCGGCGTTGTGCAAGAGGTTGTCGTGGCTGAGCATCACACCCTTCGGTTGCGACGTCGAGCCAGAGGTGTACTGCAAAAAGGCTATCTGAGAACCGTCCACAAGGGGGTCACGCCAGGCGTGCTTTTGCTCCGAGGCGATCTGATCGGTCGCAACCCAACGCCGTTTTAGTAACGCCTGCGGCGTGCGGAAAGCCATGATCTCATCGCGGTGGCGCGCCGTGCTCAAGATGACGGCTGGATCCGCGGCCTCGACGATCGACTCCCCCAGCCACGCCTGCCGCCCACGCGACGGAGGCGCGATCGGCACGGCCAAGATGCCAGCATAGAGGCAGCCAAAAAAGGCGGGCACGAACTCCAGCCCCGGCGGATAAAGGAGCAACGCCCGAGAACCCCGCGGGGCCAAGGCTTGCAACTCCGCAGCGATGGCCCTTGCCCGCGCGTCCAACTCAAGGTAGCTCAAACTCGCTTCGTCCGAGCCGTCCGCCGAGACGAAACAGAAGGCCTGCTTGTCGCCGCAAGTCTCAGCCCGCCGACGCAACAAGTCGACTAAGCTAACGCAACCCGGGTATTCCGAGGATGAGCCGTCGAATGGGTGTCGCATTGTTACGGGAAGTCAAACCACCGCAGTCTCGCCAAATCGATCTCCGCACTTACGAATCCATCCTCGACGGGTTCCTACGTTGGGCTACCCCACCTCTGGTCGAATCTCGACGCCCCGACAATCATCCCCAGGGCAGGGAATCCAACCTTACATCGCGACTTCCACAACTCGCCGAGGAGAATTCGATGATCGACCCCCCAAAATGGCGGCAGTCGACTGAGCGGTTTCTCCGGCCATATCGGCGTTCTTCCTCGCCTTGCTTTAGCTTACGGCGATAGGACCGGCTTCTCCGCGCCATCGATTCAGTCGAAACATCCTCCTCAGCCGATTTAGTTCCCTCCGCACAGGAAGTTATTTGCTCCGTCCTATCAGTGCCTCATCACCGCAAGCAAAGGTTATTAAACCTGCTTCCGTGTTTTGAAAATCCAGTAATTGCAGGGACACCTGTAGACTGACTCCAACAATCGTTTTGTCGCCTCGTCGTATCACCACTGTACTAAGTGGACTAAAACCACCCACAAGGGGTTCTCGTAGAGATTAATGAAACCTTGATCGTGGCTGAGCACGCATCCTCGCCAGCAATTAATTATTCGGATGCCTACAAAAATGGCGACGAGAAGATCTACCTCTGCAGCCAATACTTGACTTTCCGTTTCGCCATCTTGTTAAAATGCTCCGCCAAAGCCGTCATCGCTGGTGGTCTTCATATACACCGATGGTCTTGGTTGCCATTTTCTTAGCCGTTAAAGTTTTGAAACCAAACTCGGGTTCATGATACTAGCTATTTTGCCTGATCGCTAGTGTTTTCCAGCTTGTCTGCGTAAGGTCCAAAAAGAACATTCCCCGATTGGTTTGTTGTCATTTGCCCAACATGAATTAGCATTTGGCAAGGTCTTAACCATTGATCGCCAAATAGCTTACGTCTGAGGCAAAAACGCGCGCAAGACCGAGGTTTCAGGAGAGCCGACTGAAAAGTCTCGACTTGGAAATTGTGAATCGTCCGACTTATTTGCTTGTTTTTCTCGCTCACGGAAGAGAGCTGCGGTAGGGACGATTCCCAGCTATAATGGCCCTTTCGTGGCCTCGTAACGCCCGATGTGAACCAGTGCCGTGCGACTGAAACTTTTAGCTTGCGAAATCTTATACCGGGAGATATGCGCGGTCGTCGCGCGGAGCGTCAACCAGGTGGACGTGGAGTTTTTGCCGAAGGGACTGCACGACATTGGGCATGAGGGGATGGGACGTCGGCTTCAGGAGGCCTTGGCTTCGGTCAATACGTCAGCCTATGAGGCCGTTTTGTTCGGCTATGCGCTGTGCAACAACGGGCTGGTGGGTTTGACGGCGCCGTCGATTCCCCTCGTGATTCCCCGAGCGCACGATTGCATCACGTTGTTTCTCGGCAGCAAAGAGCGATATTGGGAGTATTTTCAGTCCCACCCGGGCGTCTATTTCCAAACCAGTGGCTGGATCGAGCGCGGCGAGAACACCCAACAACATAGTCCCGATTCGATCGCGGCCAAAAGCGGCATGCTTCTGTCCTACGAGGAAATGGCGGCCAAGTACGGCGAAGACAACGCCAAATTCCTCTACGAGCAGCTTTGCAACATCCTGCGGAACTACAGCGGAATCACGTATATTGACATGGGGATCGAGCCGGACGACCGCTTCGAGCGTCGGGCCAAAGAGCGGGCGGCGGAAAAGGGTTGGAAATACGAAAAACTCGCCGGCGACATGACCTTATTTCAAGCCTTGGTCGATGGCCCCTGGGACGCTGAGCGATTCCTCGTCGTCCCGCCGGGCCACCGCGTGGCGCCGAGTTTCGACGATTCGATCATCAAAGCAGTTCCCGCGGCACCATAGTGAACCCCCGTCTTCCCGCCACGAGGTACCTCGGAGGTCTTCGACAGACGGTCCACGGCGGGAATCCCACAACTAGCGGATACCCTTCTTCGAACAGTCAGGGATCGTGAGGCTCCACGAATGAACGGCTATGAACGCGTGCTTGCGATGATGGAGGGTCGGCCGGTGGATCATCTCCCCAATATGCCGATCACGATGATGTTTGCGGCCGACCACATTGGCCAGCCTTACGGGCGGTATGCCTCGGACTACCGGGTGCTCGTGGAGGCCCAATTGCGCACGGCCGAGGACTTCGGCTTCGATTACGTTTCCAGCATTTCGGATCCCGCCCGTGAGGCGGCCGATTGCGGGGCGGCGGTTCAGTACTTCGACAATCAACCACCGGCGGTCGATGAGAACAACTCCTTGTTGGCGGACAAGACCGTGCTGGCCCGGCTCAAGCCACCCGATCCGCTGGCGGGCGGGAGGATGCTCGATCGTGTTCGGGCCAACGCCTTGTTTCGCGACAAAGTGGGAAAGCAGCTCGCGATCGAGGGCTGGATCGAGGGGCCCTGCGCCGAGGCGGCCGATCTCCGCGGCATCAACCGCCTGATGCTCGACTTCTACGACGATCCAATCTTCGTTCGCGATCTATTCGAGTTCGTTCTGGATTTAGGGCTCAAGTTCGCCAAAGCGCAGGTCGAGGCCGGGGTGGACCTGATCGGCGTGGGCGATGCGGCCGCCTCGCTGGTCGGCCCGCAAATCTACGAGGAATTCGTCTGGCCTTATGAAAAACGTCTCGTCGACGGTTTGCACGCCCTGGGCACCCGCGTTCGTCTGCACATTTGCGGCAACACCAGCCGGATTCTCAAGGGGATGGGCGAGTTGGGCTGCGAGATCGTGGACCTGGACTTCATGGTCTCGATGGCCAAGGCCCGCGAAACGATGGGCCCGAATCAGACGCTTCTGGGCAACATCGATCCCGTTAAAGTCCTGCGCAATGCTGACCCGGCCACGGTCACCACCGCGATTGCCCAATGCCACCGGGAGGTGGGGCCGCGTTATATTGTCGGCGCGGGCTGCGAAGTTCCCCGCGACACGCCCCCACAAAATCTCCTTGCCCTGCGAGACTACGCGCGAGCGCACGGGCCGTAATAGGTCGTCTGGTTCAGGACGGGGCCGATCCAAAGCAGTGCCCGGGTCAAAAGGGCCGTTAGGAATCGTTTGCGGGAACGGAGGGCGGGCCTCGGGTCTCAAACACCCGCATCATCGGCAAAGGCGGCATTTCCCGATCCGTCCCGGCGCCAAGGTTGATCACGATCCGCTTCCCCCTCCTGCTAACGGAGCCTAGACTTGAGCGGTCACGTGGCTGTCGGCGCAGAGGATTTGGCCGCAATGTTTCGTCGTGTTGCCTGGTTTGCATGCATTGCAGTTGTGTTCGCGGCCCTCGGTTGGTGGCTTCGCGATTCGGGGATACCATCTTTGTGGACGGACCGCTCTATGCGTTCCGGTCCAAGCCCTGGAGCGGGCGGGGAACGTGGCCGGTCGCGGGGGGAAGTCGCAGGCGAACGGGGGCCTGTGGCCCTCGGCCGGTTGGAACCGGCCGGCAAAGTGATCGACGTCAGCGCCTTGCCGGGCGACCGGCTTGAATCGCTGGCGGTCGAGGAGAACGCCGAGGTCCGCAAGAGCGATCCCCTGGCGACGCTCGACAGTCGCGGACTCCGCGAGTTAGAGCTTCAGGCCTACCGCAGCCAGCGATTGGAGGCCGAGTCGCGCCGAGCCGCCGAGGAGAAACTGGCCGACGCCCGCGTCGCCGCCGCCAAGGCAGCCCTGAATCAGGCCAGAAACTACGAGTTGGACCTTCGCGTCGAGGAAAGCAAGGTGGCAGTCCTGCGGCAGAACCTCGCCTTGGCGCAGGCGACGAGACGGCGGCTCGATGAGCTCGCCTCGACCGATCTCGTTTCGTCTCAGGAACGGGAAGAACAGGCGCTTGCTGTGGCCAAGGCCGAGGCAGAACTTAAGGCGGCGGAACTGGCCTTGGAGAAGGGCCGCCAAGCAGGCAAACTCGCTGTGGCCGCCGCCGAGGCAGACTTGGAAGCCGCGTTGGCCGCCAAGCAGCAGACCCTCAGTACGATCGCCCTCGAATCCCTCAAGAAACGGGAAGAACTTGCCCAGGCTCAATGGGAGCGAACGATTCTGCGTGCGCCCATCGATGGCACGGTGCTGAAAATCTTTTTGCGTCCGGGGGAGACGGTGGGCCCGACTCCGGTCCTTCAACTTGCTGATCGCCGTCAGATGGTTGCCCTGGCCGAGGTTTACGAAGCCGACGTCAAACGCATCCGCGAGGGTCAAGAGGCCCGGGTGTTCAGCCGGGCCTTTCCCAGCCCCTACGACGCGACGGGTCTGAGCGGCACGGTGTCGCGGATCGGAAAGACCATCGCCCGGCCCGAACTGAAATCGCTCGATCCGCTGGCTCCGGCGGATCGGCACGTGATCGAGGTCCGCGTGGACCTCGATCCCGAGGGAAGCAAAATCGCTGGCGACTTCATCCACTTGCAAGTCGAGGTGCAGTTCGCCCCGCTCGGCCCATGAAGACGCCCTTGGCATGGTACAACCTGGCCCACCACAAGGTGCGGACGGTCGCGGCCGTGGCGGGGGTAATGTTCGCCGTCGTGCTGATTTTCCTCCAACTCGGCTTTCGTGGCACGGCGGAACGAACGGCTTCGTTGGTCTACGAGTCGTTGGACTTCGATATTTTGATCCGTTCCCGCAATTCCGCCCGGCTCTCTCAGTCCCGGCCATTTCCTCGAATGCGTCTGGATCAGGCGGCGTCGCTGCCCGGCGTGTCGGGCGTGAGCGGGTTGTGGCTCAGCTACTTCCGCTGGCAATCGGCCCGCGGGGCGACCCGGCCGATCCTCGCCCTGGGGGTGTCTCCCGACGCCCCGATCTTTTCCAATGCGGAACTCCAGACCAAAATCCGCCTGTTGACCGCGCCGGAGTTCTTGCTCATCGATCGGGCGTCCCGGGCAGAGTTCGATCCGGTCAACGGCAGGGAGTTCGGCGACCAAGACATTGGCACGGAAGCCGAGCTGGAACGTCGCTGGGTGCGGATTGTCGGGCACTTCCGGCTCGGCACCACCTTCGACGCCGATGGCATGGTCGTGCTCAGCCACGAGGGCTTCCGCCGCCTCCAACCTTTTTGGCCCTCCGGGCACGTCAGCCTTGGCCTGGTCCGCGTCGAGCCTCAATCCGACCCAGCCGCGGTCCGCGAGGAACTCCGCCGCCGTTTTGCCGAGCAAGGGGCCGTAGATGTGGATGTGTTTACCCGCGACCAAGTGATTCAACACGAACGTTGGGTGTGGCTTTGGCAGCAATCGATCGGGCTGATCTTCAGCATGGGCGTGGCTGTGGCCCTGGTCGTCGGAAGCGTGATCGTGTATCAGGTCCTGTCGAGCGACGTGACCAATCACTTGCCGGAATACGCCACGCTGAAGGCCATGGGCTATTCTGACGGATTTCTGTCGCGTGTCGTGCTCGCTCAAGCCGTGATCCTGGCCCTCCTCGGATTTGTGCCTGGCTTGGCCGTGTCCCAGGGGTTGTACATGCTCACGGCCTGGAAGACCCGCCTGCCGTTGGACATGACGACTGTCCGGGTCGTTGGCGTGTTGGGCTTGTCGTTGGGCATGTGCATCATCTCGGGTTTGCTCGCCTTGCGTAAGCTCCGCTGCGCGGACCCGGCCGATTTGTTTTAGAGGATGCCATGCGCACCCCGCTGGCCTGGTATAATCTGACACACAATCGGCGACGCTTGGCGGTGGCGCTCGCGGGCGTGGGGTTCGCCGTGGTGCTGATGTTCACGGAACTGGGGTTCCGCAACGCCCTGTTCGACACCACGATTCAAATCCCGCAAAAGCTCAATGCCGATTTGATCCTGGCCAGCAAGGCCCATAAGGGACTCATTTCCTTCGAGCGTTTCGACCGCCAGCGCATCTATCAGGCGAGGGGCTGTCCAGGTGTCAAGGCCGCGTATCCGTTCTATCTTCAATTCTACGGCGTCCTCTGGAAGGCCTCGGGCGAGACCATTCACCCCATTCGCATGTTGGCCTTTTCCTTGTCCGATCCCGTGCTGGCGATTCCCGAAATCAACGGGTATGTCCAGGCCCTGCAAGAGCCCGGCACGGCCCTGATCGACCGCCGCAGCAAACCCTTGTATGGCATTCCCCGCGGCGCCGATCCCGTGGCCGTTCAGCCCGTCGTCGAGCTCAACCAGCGTGCCTTGCGGCTGGTGGGCTGGTTCGAGCTGGGTACGGACTTCCTGGCCGATGGGAACTTGATTTTGAGTGATCGGAACTTCGCCAAGTTTCTACCAGGGCGCGTGCCGGGTAAGGATCCTCTCAGTGCCGTGGACCTGGGCGTGATTCAAGTGGCCGAAGGGGCCGATGTCGAGGAAGTGCGTGCTGCGCTCGAACGCCTCCTGCCCGACGATGTTCGCGTCTATACGAAGCAAGCCTTCATCGACCGCGAGATCGCTTTCTGGAATGAGAGCACGCCCATCGGCTACGTTTTCTTCTTGGGCATGTTGATCGGCTTCTTAGTGGGCGTGGTCGTGTGCTACCAGATCATCAGCGCCGACATCAGCGACCATATTCCCGAGTTCGCCACGCTCAAGGCCATGGGCTACCGCAATCGGTACTTTATGTTTTTCGTGCTTGAGGAAGCGTTGCTTCTGTCGATCCTGAGTTTCCTGCCCGGCCTGCTGGTCAGTCTGGGAATCTACGCCGTTTTGGCGAGAGGGACCGGCCTGCTGATGGTGCTGACCGTGCCGCGGGCCGCGTTCATTTTCGTTTTAACGGCGGCCATGTGTTTATGCTCGGGCGTGTTGGCGATGAGAAAAGTACTCGCCGCCGATCCTGCCGATTTGTTTTGATAGGCGCTGATCGCACTGCTGGATTTCCGACCCGAAACGTTGAAAACCGACAGCCAACTGGTAAACGCCCTATGAGCGACTTTTTTCCCCGCGTGGAAACGACCCTGTCAAGACCTCCCGAGGCTTCGCCCAACGGCCGTTATGCAATTCGGATCGCCAACCTCCAGCATTATTTCGGCCAAGGAGCGCTCCGCAGCCAGGTCCTGTTCGACAACAATTTGGAGATCGCACCAGGCGAGATCGTGATCATGACCGGCCCATCCGGCGGTGGCAAAACCACGCTGCTGACGATCATCGGCACGCTCCGCACGGTGCAAGAGGGGACCGTCGAGGTGTTGGGCCACCGCCTCGATGGTGCCTCGCCAGAGCAGTTGATCGCGCTAAGGCGCAAAATCGGTTTCATCTTCCAACACCACAACCTTTTCGCCTCCCTCACGGCATTCCAGAACGCCCGCATGGCGCTGGAACTCTTCGATTATACGGCCGCCGAGATGAAATCGCGGATTACCGAACTCCTGACCCGCTTGGGCCTGGGCCACCGCATCCACTACAAACCGGCCGCGCTTTCGGGCGGACAGAAACAGCGGGTGGCCATTGCCCGAGGGCTGGTCCACGGCCCGCAACTCGTCCTGGCCGACGAGCCGACCGCCGCCTTGGACGAAAAATCCGGTCGCGAGGTGGTCACGCTTTTCCAGGAGCTGGCGCGAGAACACCGCACGACGATCCTCATGGTCACGCACGACAACCGCATTCTCGACGTCGCCGACCGGATCATCACCATGGTGCAGGGGAGGATCAAATCGAACGTGGTGGTTCGGGAATCGTCGCTGGTTTGCGAGTTTTTGTTGCAATGCCCTGTCTTTGCCCGGCTGACTCCGCGGACGCTTACCGAGGTCGCCGACCAGATGGTTGCCGAAAGGCACCCAGCCGGCGCGGTCATCGTGCGGCAAGGGGACCCGGGCGACAAGTTCTACGTCATTCGCAATGGCTCGGTCGAGGTGATCGTCGAGGACGGCGGAAAACGCCGCACGGTCGCCACCTTGGGCCGCGGCAACTTCTTCGGCGAAGCGGCCCTGCTCACCGGGGCCCCACGCAACGCCACCGTGGTCGCCAAGGAAGAGCTTGAAGTGTACACGCTAGGCAAAGAACAGTTCGAAGCCGTGCTCCGAGCCAGTGCGACCTTCGAGGAAGAGATCCGCAAGGCCCTATTTGAGCGGCAATAATGCGACGGCGGCCACGGCCAAGTCGCTGGGCGGAGAAGAATGGTCGCCTGCTAGCGGCCTGTCCTCTTGATCTGACTTCCCCGGCGGATTTGTCTGAACACCAAGGGAAAGCCATTCAATCTCAAGAGCGTCGCATCGCTTACCAACCGCAGGTTGCTTGGGGAAACCAGACGTTGGGCGCGAGCGAAAATCATAGAATCGCCCGAGTTGGATGGCATGTTGCCCAAGCTAGAAACAATCGCCGGGGCCATCAGCCAGACGGCGAGGCCTTCATCTTGGCCGCCTTGATTTTAGCGGACAGACGTGACTTGAGCCGGGCGGCCGCATTGCGATGAATCACGCCCTTGGCGGCGGCTTGGTCGAGCCTTTTAGCCGCCGTGCGAAATACCGTCTCCGCCTCTGCGACGTTTCCCTCCTTGAGGATTTCGATGACGCGCTTGTAACGAGTGCGGAGTTCGCTCTTGAGGGAACGATTGCGGGCCCTTCGGACTGTATTTTGCCGCAGCCGTTTGGCTGCACTTTTCGTGTTGGGCATGTCTATGAAAACCTGAGGTTGCTTCCAATGTTGCGAGCATTCATCGGCCGGGGACATCGCCCCTCGGAACCTGATTTCGAGTCAGGTGCCTACCTGTTCGCGAGAGGCGGACACACGCGGCCGATTTTCACCCTTCCGAACTTCCTGTCCCGGAGGCTGCTTCGCCTTCGGATGCCACATTTTGCCGCATTTCGGCAATCTTGTCCAGAAGGGCTGAAACGTCGCGATAGTTGAAATCCATTCCCGCCAAGGCGGTCAAATGGCGCTCTGCGGTATCCAAATCATGCATCGCCATGGCCAGGCGGCCGGCTAAATATAAGGCTTTTTTCTTATTGGCGGGATCGCGGTCGGGGATCTCGCGGATTGCTTCCTCGAAATGCGCCGCCGAGAGCCGATACTGTTTGATTTTTTGGAAGCATTGCCCTAACGACAGAAGCGACAAGCCTTTGCGACGCGGGTCGTTTTTCGAATGCTGGTATTCCGCGATCGCTTCGTTGTACATCCCATTGAGTTTGTAGCGTTCCCCGAGGTCGTAACGGAAGAGGAGGTTGTTCGGGTAGCGTGCCACCCGATTGCGGCAGAATTCGAGGTCCTTCTCGTTGAACTGTCGGCGCAATTCTTCGTAGCGTGCGCGATCCTCCTCGCTTCCCGTAGCTTCGGCTTTTTCTAGGGCCTTGGTCATTTGCTGGCGGAGGCGACGCAGTTGAACGTCTTCCCATTTTTCGCGGATGTCCGGGTTTTTATTGGAGACCTCGTAAGCCCGCGCCAGGACCTCTTCAGCCTTTTCGAACGCTTCGTCCCGCAGGTACAACTCGGAAAGCTCGACGTACTTGCTCACATCCTTGGGATTTCGTCGGATCTCACGTTCGAGGCGTTGCTCGGGCGTCAATTCGCCGGGCTCGCTACCGCTGTCCCGGGCGAATTTCTGGCTAGCGATGTCCTGGCCTTTTTCCCAGCCTCCTTTTTGGATCGTCTTTTTGACGGTCAGACTGGCAATGGCCCGGGCAGCCTCCTCGTCTCCGGGCTTGATCTGTTCCACGCGGTGCCAACAAGTGATGGCCTGGTCGTACTGCCCGGCTTCGTCCAAGGCCTTGGCGCATAGCCGGTTGACTTCGATGTCCTTGGGGTTCGGCTCCAAAGCGGTCTTGAGATACACCAATTGGGTCTGGAGGCATCCGAGACCTTCGCAGGCGGCAGCCATGGCTTTCAAGGTGTTTACGTGCCACGGGTTGTACTTCAGCACCTCCAGCCCGTGCTTGATCACCGCGTTCCAATCCTTTTGCATGAGGGCCTTTTTGACCATGCCCCGGGCCCCGGCCGTCTGGATGAACGCCAGGTTGCTACCCTTTTTGTTGTTGTTATACTTCAGCTTGAGGTTCGCCAAGAAACTCTGGGCGTAAGGCACATTCGACGGATCGCCCATCACGCACTGGGTAAACAACTCGTTGGCATAGTCGTAATTTTCCTGCCGCATCAAGTTGTTGGCCTGCTCGAAACTCTGCTGGAGCCGCTTGCGTTTGCCCGGTGTGAGTTCTTCAAGTGCCATGGTGAGGCCGATCGTTCGAGGAGGTTCGGGCGGTACGGCGCGGCTAATCCCTTGGCCGGCCGAAAACCCTGGCAAACATGATCCAGTCCATGGTACCTATTCTACCACCAGCAATGGGCAACACAACGGTTGGAATCGTGTTCTTGGTAGGCGCAGGACCGGGCGACCCGGGATTGATCACTTTGCGTGGGGTGGAGTGTCTCCGTCAGGCCGAGGTCGTCCTCTACGATGCCTTGGCTAATCCCGACCTACTTCAATTCGCTCCCGACACCGCGGTGAAGATTTGCCTCGATAGACACGAGTCGGGCGCACCGTGGTCTCTGGAGGAAATCTTAGAGTCGCTCGTCCGCCATGCACTTGCAGGTAGAGTAGTGGTCAGGCTAAAAGGGGGGGATCCTACGGTTTTCGGGAGGGGGGGCGAAGAGATCGAGGCTTTGAGGGCGGCGGGAATCCCCTATGAGATCATCCCAGGCGTCACTGCGGCTTTCGCCGCCGCCGCTTATGCCGACATTCCGGTCACCCATGGGATGCATTCCTCCGCGGTCGCGCTGGTGACGGGCCAACAGCCCCATCGTCAACAGGCAGAGGCACTGGATTACGCGGCCTTAGCAGGCTTTCCAGGCACCCTGGTTTTTTATATGGGAACCAATTCGGCCAAGGTATGGAGCGAGGCGTTGATTCGCGGAGGCAAGCCGGCCACGACTCCTGTTGCCGTTGTCCACCGTTGTTCTTGGAACGATCAAAAAGTCGTTCGATGTACGCTGGGCGACGTCGCCGAAGTCATCGAAAAACTCGACCTCCGCCCGCCCACGGTGATCATCGTGGGCCACGTGGTGGACCTAGCGCCCGATATCTCTTGGTTCGCCGCGCGACCGCTTTTTGGAAAGCGGATCTTGCTCACGCGGCCTGAACGTCAGAATGCCCAAATCGCTACACGGCTGAGGGAACTCGGGGCGGAAGTGCTCGTGCAACCGGCCATTGCCATCACCCCCCCAGCGGACTGGCAGCCGGTAGATCAGGTGTTACAGGCCCTCGATCGCTACGACTGGATCGTCTTTTCTAGCGCCAACGGGGTGCGATTCTTTCTCGATCGCCTTGAGGCGATCCGTGGCGACATGCGGCGGCTGGGGCGGACACGGATCGCGGCGATCGGGCCTGGCACCGCGGACGAACTGTCCCGGTACCATCTTCGGGCCGATCTCGTGCCCGACGCCTTCCGCGCCGAGGCGTTGGCGGATGCCCTGCTCCACGAAACAAGCGGCCAGAGCTTCCTATTGGTCCGAGCCAGCCGCGGGCGCGAGGTCCTGGCCGAACAACTGGCCGCCGCGGGCAAAAGGGTAGAACAGGTCGTGGCCTATCAAAGCATCGACGTGACGGAACCAGACCCCGGCGTCCTCGAAGCGATGGCCGCGGGCAAGATCGACTGGGTTACCGTGAGTAGCTCGGCGATTGCCCAATCGCTGGTAAAACTTTTCGGCGAAACCCTCCACCGGACCCGCCTAGTAAGCATCAGCCCCGTCACCTCCGCCACCTTGAATGCGCTAGGGTTCCCCCCTAACGTGGAGGCTGCGCGTTATACCATAGACGGGATGATCGAAGCGATCTTATCCGCTTCGGCCAAGATCCCCTGATGTGCTTCGCGTCGTGGGACGCGATTTGCAGATCCGCGTGAGCAGTATCGCCTGATGCCCAGTCAGCCCAGCCGAGCAAGCACGGCGGATGGAGCCCGCCAGAACGATTGGAAGACCCGACTACGTCTGTTCTCGGAACGTCGACCAGCTCAAATAAGCCAAAACGACCGCGCAAATGATGAAACCGACATTCATCATCATGCTCACCTTGCCAAATGGAATGCCGAGCCCCAAATCCAGACCGAACAACAGCAACAAGATAGCGGCCACGGCCATTCCGAGAATGCAGAGGGCTTTGGGCATCGGGTCGTTCTCAGGCGATGAGGCATTCAGATGCAACGTCCATTCTGGATTATAATTCACGGCGTGCGCGATCTCTACCACTATGCTCCCGCGACAAGTCGCCAAAGCCAAGCGGGATCTGTGTGCTGCAACAAGTTGCAGCATTGTGGCGTCGCGTGAATGTCGGACCGATTTCCGTGAATAACCTCATAGTAGTAAAACAATCCACCTATTGTGGTCAGTAAGTCGAAAGCAGTCGGCCATTGTCAGTACGCTCAGGCTGGAATGCTTAACAAATGAGCGAGTTAGATTGGCGGGAGTTCCGACGTTTGATGCCCGTCACGCGGGGTTGGGCCTATTTGGATCACGCCGCGGTGGCCCCCCTGCCCGAGCCTACGAAACAGGCGATCAATTCCTGGGCAGAAGCAGCGGCGGTCGATGGCGTGACCGTCTGGTCGACATGGGCCAGGCAGGTCGAACACCTCCGCGAGTCGCTTGCTTCCCTGCTGGGAGCCTTGGTGGAGGAGATCGCCATTGTCCACAACACCACCGAGGGGATCAACTATGTTGCCGAAGGCCTAGATTGGCGGCCCGGCGATAACGTGGTCACCCTGGCGGATGAATTCCCCTCGAACCAGTATGCCTGGATCAATCTGGCCACAAGGGGGGTGGAGACGCGCCGCGTGCCTACTGTCGAGGGCGTTGTAGACATCGATCGCTTGGCCGACTCCATGGATCGACGGACTCGAGTCCTTGCGGTGAGCTGGGTGGGTTACGCCAGCGGGTGGAGAAACGATCTGGATCGGCTCACTGCCCTGGCGCACGAGCGTGGCGCCATGATCCTGGTGGATGCGATTCAGGCCCTCGGCGTAACGCCCCTCGATGTCCGCAAAACGCCCATCGACTTTTTGGCGGCCGATGGGCACAAATGGCTGCTCGGACCCGAGGGGGCAGGGGTGCTCTACGTGCGGCGAGAACACCTCGATCGGTTGCGTCCAATGAATGTGGGCTGGCATAGTGTGGTTCACGACCATGATTTCCAGCACATCCAGTTGCGGCTCAAACCCAGCGCGGCGCGCTATGAGGGCGGATCGCAGAACATGGTCGGCGCCATAGGATTGGCCGCCAGTCTGGACCTGTTGATGCGGTTCGGAGCGGAGGCTTTGTATCGAAGGATTGAAGAGATTACCGATTGGGCTTGCGAGCGACTCCGCCAGATCGGGGCCACGATTCGCAGCGATCGCAGCCCAGAACATAAAAGCGGGATCGTGATTTTTGATCCGCCCAACGGGGCGCCGGAGGCGATCCGTAAGCTATGTCGCCAACGCGGCGTGGTGTTGAGTTGCCGGGGGGGCGGCTTGCGGATCAGCCCCCATGCTTATAATGACGCTTCCGATCTCGACCGGCTGATCGAGGCATTGAAGACGTCAAGGGTTGGAAGCGACCTCAGGGTCGGAAATGGTGGCCTCTCGTCCTAGCAAGCGCGTTCGTCGGAGGCAAGCCGCATTGCCGAGATGTTCAGACCGTTGCGGAGAACTTCATGAGTGGCACGAATCCTCGCATTGCCGTGTACCCCGGCTCGTTCGACCCAATCACGCTAGGCCATCTGGACGTGATGGAGCGGGCCAGCCGGCTGTTCGACAAACTCATCGTGGGCATTGGGGTCAATATCGAAAAGGTGCCTTGGTTTAACGCCGAAGAGCGTCAGGAATTGGTCCGCGACGCGACCGCGCATCTGGACAACATCGAAATCCGAACCTTCTATGGTTTGGCGGTGGAATTTGTGAAGGAATGCGGGGCGCGGGTGATGATTCGGGGGGTGCGTCCCATCACCGACATCGCCGCGGAACTCACGATGATGATGGCCAATCGCCGCTTGGCCCCGGACGTGGAAACGCTGTTCATGATCGCCGACGGTGAATTGGCGCACGTCTCCAGTTCGCTGATCAAGCAGATTGCACCGCTTGCGAGCGACGAGGCTTTGGCCCGATTCTTACCCCGACCTGTGGTCGCCGCGGTGCGGGCGAGGCTCCAACGTTTGCGGGAATAGGCCCAGAACGTCTAGCAAAGGGCTCGCCAAGCCGTTTGCGAGGCGAACATCGCGCCGCGGACAGCGTCAGTTCCTCGTTGCTGACCCGCCTGAATCCTTGTTGAGATGACGGCGGAGGAAGCGGGCACGCTCGATGTTGCGGTCTGCCGTATCCAACTCCGTGCCAGCCAATTTTTGCAGGTGGGCGGGTTGGGTCTTGAGAAACAACTCATTGAGGGTCGGGATTTCCAGGTCCTCGATCAACCCGAGGTTCACTCCCATCCGCACGCTCGAAAGCAGGTGCATCGTTTCCTCGGAGCTGATCGTTTGGGCAGTCCGAAGGATGCCGTAAGCCCGACTCACCCGGTCGTGAAGGTTCTCTTGGCTTTCCTTGATGAGGAACTGGCGGGCGGTCCGCTCGTATTCGATGATCTTGGGGACAATATCGACCACGTCCTTGATCAGGCGTTCCTCGCTTTTGCCCAGGGTGACTTGGTTACTGATCTGATAAAAGTCCCCCATGGCCTGAGATCCTTCGCCATAGAGGCCGCGAACCGCGAGGCTGATTTTCTGGAGGCTGCGGAAGACTTTGTCGATTTGCCGAGTGAGGACCAGGGCGGGCAGGTGCAACATCACGCTGACCCTCATGCCCGTGCCCACGTTCGTCGGGCACGCGGTCAGGTAGCCCAGCCGCGGATGGAAGGCGTACGTGACCTTGCTTTCGATCTGGTCGTCCACACGGTTGATTAGCTCCCAGGCATCGTTCAGATTCAATCCGCTGAACAGGACCTGGATACGGAGGTGGTCTTCCTCGTTGATCATCACGCTCAGCGTTTCCGCCGGGTCGATGGCCACGGCCCGGGCGCCTTGGCTCTCGGCGTGTTCCCGGCTGATGAGGTGTCGCTCGACCAAGAATTGCCGATCCACTGCCCCGAGTTGCTCGACATTCACATACAGCATCTTTGCCCCGTTCTCAGTGTCTGGGATCGCCTCGCGGAGCACGCTTTCGATCCGCGAGCGGTCCTTCTCCGTGGCCCGGCTGATGAACGGGAAATCAGCCAGGTTGCGCGCCAATCGGATGCGACTGGAAATGACGATATCGGATTCTGGTCCGCTGCCTCGCAGCCACTCTCCACGTTGTCGTGCCAGTTCGTCGAGTTCCACGGTTCTCACCCGAAGGATGCGGTACGAATATCGTTATGATGGATGCTTCCCCCGGCTTCGCAACCCTAGGGCAACATCGAGGGGTCGATGATCGCGTCGTCCATCGTCCTGCCCATCAGGGCGGCCCGCGTCACGAGTCGGTTCCGCTTTCGATGCGTTGGATTTCGTCGCGCAATTCTTTGGCCCGCTCGTAGTTCTCTTCGGTCACGGCCGCTGCCATTTCCCGGCGAAGGCGAATCAACTGGGTCCGCTTTTCGCTTCCTTGTGGGTGATACTTGGGGATTTTGCCCACGTGCTCATTTTCGCCGTGAATATTCAGCAGCAAGGGCCCCAGTTGGGCCTCGAAGGCGATGTAATCATGGGGACACCCCAAGCGGCCTTGGCTCCGGAAATCGTGAAAGGTGATGCCGCAAACCGGGCAGGCTCGCTGGTCGAGTTGCGCTAGCTCCTCCGCTGTCTGGCCAACGACCATTTGCTGGGCAAGCTGATGGGCCAAGGCGGCCGCCATGGTCGTTGCCGTCGCAGGCTGCTCGCTTGACTGGGTCAAATAGTTTCTCGCGCACTCTTCACACAAGTGGAGTTCCAGCGGCTTACCGCCGGTCAGCTCCGTAATGTGAAATGTAGCTGGGCGCTCGCATTTCTGACACTTCATCGTGTTCTAGCCCTCGCGAAGGGGACTCGTGGATCCTCACACTTGCAGGAAGGGCCGCACCCTAGCTCCCGAAGCTGCCTCGTGATCGAGACCGCATCGAAACTGCGCAACCTGACCCTCAGGCCGCAATCAGAATCGACCCCGTTTGGATTCTATCACTAGTACCGGGGCTGTCAAGGTGAACACCCACGCCGAGCCGTACGCGGATTATTCGCTTGGTTTCATCGTAGGAATGTCCCTATTTGCAGCATGAGCCCACGGGCCTCAGCGGTCCTTGCCGCCCCTTGTTCAGCCTGCTAAGCTAACGTCTTTTGACAGATGGCCGCGAGAGTTCGAGCCCGAGGCGAACGGTTGACGCATGCCCGCGGTGCCCCGCTATTATCCTGATTTTGAGCGTTTCGAGCGGCTCGCCCAAGGCGCCGATCTGGTTCCCGTTTACCGCCGTGTGCTCGGCGATTCGCTAACGCCCGTGTCCGCCTTTCACAAGTTGGACGCTGGCCGATGCGCTTGTTTGTTCGAAAGCGTCATCGGCGGCGAAAAGGTGGGCCGCTACAGCTTCTTGGCCACCCACCCGTTTTTCGAGATCGAAGCCTACGAGCGTCGGGTCACGATCAACTCGCCATCGGGGGTGTCGGCGTCGGGCGGACCGATCCTCGTTTGCCGCCATTTCGAGTGCGAGAATCCGTTGGAAGAACTCCGCCGGCGGGTCGAAGGGGTCCGCGCGGCTACACTCCCCGAATTGCCGCCGTTTTGCAGTGGGGCCGTCGGCTACGCCGGCTACGACGTGGTGCGCTACTTCGAGCGGTTGCCCAACGCCCCGCCAGATGATCGCCAGGTACCGGACCTGGCCTTCGCCTTCTACGATCAGATGGTCGTGTTCGACCACGTGGACAAGACGATCGTGGTCGTGGCCATGGCGCGCTTGGACCGGCCGAATGTCACCCCGCGCGCGGCCTATGAGGAGGCCTGCCGCCGCGTCGATGGGCTCGTGTCCGACTTGGCCAACAATCCCTGCGACCTGGAGCCGGTGGATATCGCCACGGAAGGGCCGCCCACGTTGAGCTATCGGTCGAATTTCACTCAGGAAGAGTTCGAGGCCGCCGTGGCCAAGTGTGTGGAATACATCCGCGCTGGCGACATTTTTCAGGTGGTCATCAGCCAGCGGCTGGAGGTGCCGATCCGTGCCCATCCGTTCGAGATCTACCGAGCGTTGCGCGTGGTCAATCCCAGCCCGTTCATGTTCTATGTCCGCACTCCCAGCGTGACCTTGGTGGGCAGTTCGCCGGAGATCATGGTCCGTGTGGTCCACGGCGAGGTGACGACACGGCCTTTGGCGGGCACGCGGCGGCGAGGGTTGACGGAAGAAGAGGACCGTCGCTTGGCGGAGGAGCTCCTGGCGGACCCGAAGGAACGGGCGGAACACGTCATGCTGGTCGATCTGGGCCGCAACGACATCGGCCGCGTGGCCCGCTACCGTACCGTCAAACTCAGCGACGTGATGACCATCGAACGCTATAGCCACGTGATGCACATCACGTCCAACGTGAGCGGGCAGTTGGCCCCGGGCAAGACTGCCTTCGATGCCCTCCAGGCCTGCTTGCCCGCCGGCACCGTCTCCGGCGCTCCCAAGGTCCGCGCCATGCAGATCATCGACGAACTGGAACCGCACCGCCGCGGCCCTTATGCCGGCGCCGTGGGCTATTTCGATTTCAGCGGCAATATGGACACCTGCATCGCGCTGCGAACCTTGGTGATTCAGGGCGACAAGGCTTATGTCCAAGCCGGCGCCGGCATCGTGGCCGATAGCTTGCCCACGAACGAATGGAACGAAACACTCAACAAAGCCCGCGGCTTGCTCAAGGCCATCGAGATTGCCGAAGCGAGGGTCAAGGATGGGTGACCATTCCTGCGGGTTGTCGTTGGCGGCGGGTCGAAGAGTCGGGACGCTGCTGCGACGTTCGTGTCGGGCAAGGCCAAATCGTCAGAAAATACGCGCCCCCCTTTGAGCCGAAACCTTTGCTTTTCCACCGTGCCTTACCATGCTGATTGAAGCCATCGACATTTATCAGGTTGCGTTGCCGCTGCGTCAGCCGAGATCGACGCCGTGCGGTCCGTTCACCGCGCTGGAGACGGTGCTTGTGCGCTTGCGTTGCGACGGAGCGAGCGGCTGGGGCGAGGCCAGTCCCGGCAACGCACCGCTCTTGGGTCCGGAATGGGCCTCGAGCGTTTTCCTTGGCGTCCGCGACTGGCTTGCGCCGCGGCTCCTCGGCGGCGAGGTGCGTACGGGCCAGGAATTGCAGGAACGGCTCGCCCCGTTTCGAGGGAACCCTTATGCCAAGGCCGCCCTCGACACCGCCTGGTGGGACATGAAGGCCAAGGCGGAAGGGAAGCCGCTGCACCAACTCCTGGGCAACGTCCGCGACGCCATCGAGGTCGGCGCCTCGTTCGATCGCATGGAGACCATCGACCAGTTGTTGGAGGCGTTGAAACGGGTCTTCGACGCGGGCTACAGCCGCGTGGAACTGAAGTTTCGCCCCGGCTGGGATGTCCACATGTTGAATATCGTGCGGCAGGACTTTCCCGCCCAACGCATCCATATCGATGTCGAAGGCGACTTGACCTTGAATCACATGGATATGCTGTGCCGCTTGGACGATTTCATGCTGGCCATGATCGAACAGCCGCTTGCGCCCGACGACTTGGTCGGCCACGCCATGGTCCAGGAAACCATCCGCACGCCGTTATGCCTCGACGAATCGATCACCACCCCGCAACAGGCCGACATGGCCTTGGAGTTGCATAGCGCGAAATACATCAATCTGAAACCAGGCCGCGTGGGCGGCTTGACCACGGCGGTAGCCATCCATGACGCCTGCCAGGCTCAAGGCGTGGCCTGCTGGGTCGGCGCCCCCTTGCAATCCGCAATCGGTATGCGGATCGGCCTGGCCTTGGCGTCGAAGGCCAATTGCACCTACCCCGCCGATTTCTTCGTGGCCTCCGAAGTCTTCCACGAGGACCTGGGCGAACCGCTGGAACCCGTGCGCGATTCCTCCGACGGCGTGTTGCGCGTGCCCCTTTGGTCCACTCCCGGCATCGGCTTCGAGCCGGACCTCGCGTGGGTCGAAAAGCATAGTTTGGCCAAGGCCCATCTGACTCATCACGGTTAAGCTTTGCCGGAGACCCTAGCCATGATTTGCGTGATCGCCACGATCGAAATTGCCGAAGGACAGCGCGAGGCCTTTCTCACCGAATTCCGCCGCGTGGTGCCGAAGGTCTTGCAAGAGCCAGGTTGCCTGGAGTACGCACCGATGATCGACGTGGCCACGAGCATCGGAATGCAAAGCCCGCCACGGCCCAATGTCGTCACCGTGGTCGAGAAGTGGGCCAGTGTCGCGGCCCTGGAGGCGCACCTCATCGCCCCTCACATGGTCGAGTACCGAAAGGCGGTCAAACCACTTGTCCAAGAGGTTTCGCTCCGCATTCTTACTCCGGCGTGAGCCGCTTGAGCGACTGAGTGCTGTTTGCCGAGGGGTAGCCGGGTTCGAACGCACGCGGCGGCGGCTTGCGACTGTCGGCACTCGGTCAGGACCAGATAGGGCTTGAAAACGTGGGACGGAATCGCGGGCGCAATCCCTCGGGATGAGGGTTGGCCTCGGTCGGTTGACGCGAGGGGATCACCAGCGAGAGGATCTGGCTGAGATCGCCGCGGACAACATGCCGCGCCGCGTCGCGGACGCGCGTGGAGGTCGGGCAGTAGGCCACCGACTCGCCCGCCGCTTCCAAGAGACAAATATCGTTTTCGCTATCGCCCACGGCGAGCACGTTTTCCGGGCCGATGCCCATCTTCTCGACCAGGTGAAGCATGGCGTTGAGCTTGCAGCGCGGATGCCGAGAACACCCCTCCGGATGGACCATGGCCGGCGAGAGCGTGACCTCGCCCGTGGCCACGCCCCGGCAGAACCGCATCAGGTGCGCGATGCTGAAGTCGGCGAACACCCTCCGCCGCACGATCTCCGACACGACGCGGAAGCTGTCGGTCACGATGCCCACGCGAAACCCCGCCCGGCGAAGCCCCACCACCGTATCGCGAGCGCCGCGAATCAAAGGGATGTCGCGGGCGGTTTGCTCGAAGACCTGTCGGGGAACGCCAGCGAAAAGCCTGGCAATGTGTCGCGTGCGTTCATCGGGCGAGAAGGATTGCTTGTCGAGGAAATTCGACAGCTCGCGGAGCTTTCGTGTGCGTTCCGCCAGCCGCACGATGAATCGGTCGCTCAAGAGCACGCCGTCCATGTCGAACAGGGCGAGGCGCTCGGTGCGGCCTGTCTTTTGAAGCAGGATCGATAGCTCGGCTTCGGCGTGACGCTCGACTTCGCGGACTTCGCTCAGGTGCGCCGGATTCAAACGACCATATTTGGCCGCCCGGTCCAGCAACGTGCGAACCACTTGCGCGGCCATGTCGCCAAGCGTTTCCAAGGGCTGACTATCGTGCTCGATGCGCCCGATGTCCACTTCCACGACCCGCGCCCCGGACAAGGCCACATCGATCAACAAGCCGATGTCCACGCCATAATCGTTTTCGAAGGAAACACGGCGGAGGACAGAGCGTCGGGCCGCGACAATGCCCCCCAAGGGCTGCTCGAAATGCGCCAATTCGGGAAAGAAGGTCCGCAGCAAGGGCTGGGCGGTCAACGTAGTGACTCGGCCAGCGCTCCGCGAAAACTTGGCCTTCACGAAGTCCGCGCGGTCCTCCAAGATGGGATCGGTCATTGCCCGGACGAGGTCCTCTCGAAGCTGCCCCAAGTCGCCATCGAGATAAAGCAGAACCTCATTTCGGGCGGCCTTCATCCCGTCTTCCATCGAGGCGCCCTTGCCGAGCAACGTACTGGTGATGACCGAGGCGCCAGCCGCGCGGGCCAGTTCCTGCGTCCCGTCGATCGAACCGTCGTCCACCACGATCACCTCGCTGACGTTCGGATCGCGGCGCACGAAGTGAATCACCGAAGCGACCGTTTCGCATTCATTGAGTACGGGAATGATCACGGTAATCATCGCACGATCTCCCTTGTTCGAACGTAGCTAGTTCCTAGGGGGAACCATGGCCGCATCCCATGCAAGCTGCCGGAGAGTCTTGAAACAACGTCCCCGCTTTCGAAGTTCGATGAGTTTTCCGAACAGTTCAATCTTGTCAAGCTTGGCGAACGGCCGGCTGCCCCTCAGCCGACCGACGTCGTAGGACCGCGCGGATGCGCTCGGCCAACGGATTGGCCCTCAGCGGTTTCACGTGAAAATCGTCGATGCCGAAGGGAGCGAGCCGGTAAAGGACGCCGCGATCAAGGTGCGAAGCCACCACGATCACAGGGACTCGCGGCACGTCCGGTTCTTCGTCCATCATGGCCAGCACGCCGTCGCCGCCGCCCCAAGGCACGGCGGGATCGAGAACCAGGATGTCGGGCGACGAGTCGCGGAGTCTCGCCACGCATTCCAAGCCGCTGGCGGCCCCGATGACGACAAACCCCTGACCTTCAAGGCACGTCCGGTAGGATTCCCGTAAACAGTCGTCGGCATCGGCGATCAGCACGCGCGCGGAAGGCGCACACCCGCCATTCGCCGGGTCTGAAAATTCACACGGCTTTTTAGCGTTGGTCGCCCGCTCCCAGACCTCCTTGCGTTGCACGGTGACCTCCGGCGGTCCAATAAAACCCAGCCGAACGCGGCTGCTGGATGTGCCGAGCACGGAGATTGTCAGCCGCGCGCTCGGGAGGACGATCTCCTCCCCCACTCGTCTGGAGAGAATCAACATGTGCCGCACTCCTCGGAACACGATGTTGCTGCCTTACTTAGCAAGAAGCGTGCCAAACCGGCCGGCATCACCCGAGCTCCGCCTCTGCTCCGCGCAGATCACTTTCTGGTTTGCACCAAAAGCCGAGAAATTGCTGATTGCGGCACGCTGAAGACGAGCAAAAGGCTCCGGCGGTGGCCCTGAACGGGCGGCCAAAAATTGAGCACGGGGGAAAAAAATTTTCCACCCATCGCTCGGAAACCCCCAACAAGCATGACTTTGGCAAAATGCCTCCCTGGGTACCCCAAATTCGCTGTCCTTCGCCTTTTGAAAAACACCTTGTCAGCCTGTCGCAGGTCGAGCGACAATAGCGCTTCCGCACGGTTGAAGATCGCCGGATCTTCAGGCCCGGGCAAAGGGACGTCGCCACGCGCCGACGCTGTTGGCTCTACGGCGAAGGTCCGAGGCTCGGGTCCGCGCGAAGCCGCGGCAAGCACGTCTTGCCCTGAGAGCGAAACCATGTGGCGAAAGATTATTGGTCCAACGATCCTGGTGAGCGTGCTGTGGATTGCCGCCAGCAGCATCACCACGTACACCATGGTGTGGGTGGATGAATATCAGGCAAGGGCCCTGGCGGACAACGTGGCCACGATCCGCGAGGCCTGGGCAATGCAGGCGGCGTTGTGGCGCCTTCACGCCGCGGTGATGGAATCCGGCGTCAAAGATCGCCCAGAGGTCCGCGTCGAGGTGACCGAATGGGAGAGCGCCTTCACGCGGCATTTGAGTGAGGCCGAGAAAACCGCTTTGACCGACGAGGAGCAGGTCCTGATCCGGGCCGTGCAAGACCATTTCGCCGTGTATCGCGACCAGGTGACGCGTCGCTTGCAGCCGCTCGGTTTGACCGATCTTCTGGCCTCGCAGGCCGCAGAGCGCGAGAAGTTGATCCGCTTGGCCCGCTCCGTGGCGGAACCCTGCCGTGAACTGATCCTCCTCAACGAACGTCTGCTCGCCGAATCCATGGCGCGGATCGCCTCGCTGCGAACGGCCCTCCAGGTGGTTCGGTTCACGTTCCTCGGGTTAGGCCCGATCGCGGGCGTGGTGTATGGCCTTTGGGTGGCGCGAGGCCTGAACCGATCGATCTCGCAGATCAGCGTAACGTTACGGGATGCGGCAGGCGACCTTCAACGCGACGTGGGCTCCGTCGATATTCGCCAACTAGGCGACCTGCCGGGACTCCAGCAACAGGTCCAAGCTATCGCCTCCCGCATCCGCCACGTGATGGAGGAGCTCCATCAGACCCGCCGTCAGGCCATGTCGGCCGAACGCCTGGCGGCCGTAGGGGAGTTGGCCGCCGGCATCGCCCACGAACTTCGCAATCCGCTCACCTCCGTCAAACTGCTCATTCAGACGGTGAAGCGGCAAATCGAGCACGAGGCCGCGCGGAAGCAACTTCAAGTCGTGCAGCGCGAGATCGGCCGCATGGAGACGATCATCCAGGACCTTTTGGATTTCGCCAAGCCGCCAGCGCTGCACCGCGTGCCCCACGATTTGCGCACCACGGTGCGGCGGGCCTTGAATCTGATCGAAGGTCGGGCACGGCAACAGGGCGTCGTCATCGCGGAACGCCTGCCCCATGTACCCGTCATGGTCAATGGCGATCCGGAACAACTCCATCAGATTCTGGTCAATTTGCTACTCAACGGTATCGAGGCCATGCCCAGCGGCGGTACGTTGGAGATCGCCATCGAAAGCGACTCTCCACGGGACGGCGTTTGCCGCGTCTGCGTTTCGGATCGTGGCACGGGGATCCCCCAGCCGGTCCTGGACCGGATTTTTGAACCCTTCGTCACGAGTAAGGAATCAGGCACGGGACTGGGACTGGCGGTCAGCCACCGCATTGCCAGGGAACACGGTGGCACTTTGCTGGCAACCAATCGCCCGGATGGCGGCGCCATGTTCACGTTGGAACTGCCGCTGCACGCGTAGCCTTGGCCTGGCAAGTCATCCCTGTGCGAACAAACTGAAGTGGAGTGAAAGTTGTTTCTGGTTTTAACGTTTTTTTTGCAACCCGCTAACGAAGCACTCACCTACCCCGGTCATAATTTCGCACGTCGCGCAAGGCAAGCGAGCCTTCCGGCGCAGCATCCAGTCAATTGATTTACGGACGCGGGCAGTTCTTGAACCAGCCGCCGTGGGGCAGGGACGGCGGCGTTTTGGAATGGCCCCTCGAACCTCTGCCCAGCGAGTTGCATCGTGTCAAGAGCTGACCTCCATGTGCACAGCAAACACTCGGATCGTCCAGGCGAATGGTTCCTTCGGCGTGTTGGGGCTCCAGAATGCTACGTAGAGCCGATCGACATTTATCGTCGAGCGTGCGAACGGGGCATGGACTTTGTTACCATTTCGGACCACAACAACATCGCCGGGGCCTTGGAAATCGCCCATTTGCCTGGCGTGTTCCTCTCGAATGAAATCACCACCTATTTTCCCGAGGATGGCTGCAAAATCCATTGTCTGGCGATCGGCATTACCGAGGAGCAGTTTCGCGCCATCCAAGAGGTGCGGGCGAATATCTACGAATTGCAGCGTTACTTGGTGGAGAACGACATCCTCCACTCTATCACCCACCCGCTGTTCCGCGTGAACGGTCGCCTGACGATCGAGCATTTCGAAAAGCTGATCCTTCTATTCGAACGATTCGAGGCAATCAATGGTTCTCGCGATGGTCGCGCGGCGGGATTGGCCCGGGTGGTGTTGGAAAACCTCACGCCGGCGATGATCGAGGCGATGGCGGATCGCCACGGCTTGGAACCAACCATCCCCAACCCGTGGATCAAACGATTCACTGGTGGCAGCGATGACCATAGCGGGGTTTATGTGGCCTCGGCTTACACCGTAACCCCGCCGGCGGGCACCGTCCAAGATTTCCTCGCGCTAATGCGTAAGGGCGAGCATGACGCGGGCGGTTCGTCAGGCGGAAGTCTGAAGCTCGGGCACAGTCTTTATCACATTGCCTACGGCTATTATCACGATCGTTTCCTCCGCGAGGGCAATGGGCGGCCTAGCGTGATTGGCGAGCTGCTCGGACGGTTGCTGACCCAGTCCGAGCGGAAACGTGGTCGCCTGAGCTATCTGGTTCCCTCCTTCGCCGTGAATTTTTTCATGCGTCGGAAGCTGCGGCGGCTCAGCCCGGCCGAACGCATGATCGTCGAGGAATTCGCCATGTTGCGGCACCGCGAGGAACACCATGCGCCGGGAACGCCGGCCGACGAACGGCGCACGTTCCAGACGGCAGCGCGGATCGCCCACATGCTGGGTTACAGTTTCTTGCGGAAGTTTGAAAAGCACGTGCAGGAGGGTCGGCTGATCGACAGTCTCCAGTCGATTGCTTCCTTGGCTGCGGTGACCTTGGGAATCACGCCGTACTTGGCGGCCTTCTCGGCCCAGCATAAGGACGAACCCTTGTTGCGTGCCGTGACATCGCATTTCCCGGTCGCGCGGCGTTTCGGGCAACGCGAAGACCGCCGGGCTTGGCTGACCGACACGTTGGCCGATCTCAACGACGTGGCACGCACGGTGCAGGGATTGGGAGCGGTCGCCCGGCGGCAAGGCAAGCCCTTGACGGTGGTCACCTGCCTGGATCGCCCACTGGAGTGCGAGCTTCAGATGGCGAATTTCCCGCCTGTCGGCATGTTTCGTCTCCCCGAGTATGAAGTCCAGAAACTCTCCTTCCCGCCATTTCTGGACATCATCGAGTATTTGGAACGGAACCATTTCAGCGAACTGATTATTTCGACGCCGGGACCGGTCGGTCTGACCGGTCTGGCCGCGGCTTGGCTGCTGGGCATTCGGACGACGGGCATTTACCACACGGATTTTCCGCTTTTGGTTCGCCACATGACCCAGGATCACGCCATGGAACAACTCGCCTGGCGTTACGTCGTCTGGTTCTACTCGCGGATGGATGCGATCATCGTTCCCAGCCAGTGCTACGCGCGGCAATTGCAGCAGCATGGCTTCGACCCGGCGCGGATGCATGTGGTCGGACACGGCGTGGACCTCGATCGTTTCCGCCCCAACTTGCGTCGGCCCGGATTCTGGGGCCGTTACGGTTTGAAATCGGGTTTCACGTTCCTTTATGTGGGTCGCATCTCGCGGGACAAGAATTTGGAGGTTCTCGCGGAGTCCTTCGTGCGCCTCGCGGAGCGACGCCACGATGTCGATTTGGCCCTCGTGGGCGAAGGTCCCCTGTTGGCCGAGTTGCGTGCCAAGTATCGTCATCCCCGCATGGCCTTCACCGGCTACTTGCAGGGCGAGCTGTTGTCGCGGGCCTACGCCAGCGCCGACGTGTTCGTCTTCCCCTCGCGCACGGAAACGTTCGGCGATGCAGTCTTGGAGGCCCAAGCCTCGGGCCTGCCCGCCATCGTCTCCGACACGGGCGGTCCTCGCGAAATCGTCGAGCGGCATGGCTCCGGGCTGGTCGTTGATATGGGCGCCCCCGCGGCTCTGGCCGATGCCATGGAGCGACTGATCGGCGACGCGGACCTCCGCGCGCAAATGCGCCAGGCGGCCTTGCGCAGCGCTGCGGAAAACGCCTGGGAGGATATTTTCGAGCGGTTCTGGCGTTGCACGCGCGGCGACGAAACGGTCGACGATCCCTCGCTTCAGACAGTCTCCGCCGAGCCACAATCCGCCTTGATTGCCATGGATGTGGCGTGAACCAAGCATGGCGACACGCGGCCCGGCCGCGGGAAAAAGCGTTTCTTTCAGGAGTTGCAAACATGTCCGTCTCCGATTGGCTCAGCCGACGGGTTTTCCAACTGGTCCATCGGCACAACCTGGTCTACAACACGTGCTGGGAAGATCCCCGCCTGGACCGCGTAGCCTTGGAACTTGGCCCGCACCACACGGTGCTGGTCATCACCTCGGCCGGCTGTAACGCCCTGGACTATGCCTTGACCGGTCCCAAGGAAGTCCATGCCGTGGACATGAATCCCCGGCAGAACGCCCTGTTGGAATTGAAGCTGGCTGGCATTCGTCGATTGGAGTTCGAGGACTTCTTCGCCATGTTCGGCCTCGGACGCCACCCCTGCGTTAAAAGAATCTACCACGATAAGCTGCGGCCCGACCTCTCCACGTTCTCCCAGGCTTATTGGGACCGGCGGATCGAGTTCTTCCAGAAGTCGAACCGGCGTCCGTTCTATTTTCGGGGCACGTCCGGGACGTTCGCGCTGCTGGTCAACGCCTATGCCAACCACGTGGTGAAGCTTCGTCCTTGGGTGGAAGCGATCCTCGAGGCGCGGGGTCTGGAGGAACAACGGTGGATCTATGAAAACCACCTGCGAGACCAATTCTGGACCCGGCCTGTTTGCCTCGCCTTGAAACGCGACGCCGTGCTCTCGTTGGTCGGGGTGCCGCGGTCCCAACGACGCCAGCTCGAGTCCCAATATCCGGGCGGGGTGGTCCAATTCGTGCGCGATTGTGTCGAAGCGGTATTCGCACGATTACCCCTGGCTGACAATTATTTCTGGCGCCTCTACATGACCGGCCAATACACCCCCGACTGTTGCCCAGAGTATCTCAAGCCGGACAACTTCCTGCGTCTGAAAAATGGCTTGGCCGATCGCATCCGTGTCCACACCAACACCGTGCAAGGGTTCTTGGAGTCCTACGAAGGCGAAATCTCCCGATTCGTGCTCCTGGACCACATGGATTGGCTTTGTGACCGGCTCTTTCCTGTGCTGGAAGCCGAGTGGCAATGGATCGTGCGCCGCGCAGCGCCCGGGGCACGGGCGATTTGGCGGAGCGGGGGCCTGCGGACCGATTTTGTCGACCGGGCCCGGGTGACTATCAACGGCCGCAATCGTCAGGTGGGCGAGCTTCTGCGTTACCATCGCGAGCAAGCCGAGCGGCTCCACGAACAATGCCGTGTTCACACCTATGGCAGCTTTCACATCGCCGATTTGGTGGCGTGATGGCTTGGTTCTCCGATCTTCAAATCCTCTACCATCTGCTGCTGAAACCGATCCGCGGCCGAGACCATGCGGAGAGGATGGAGCGATTCTATCAGGGTCAGGCGGCGGCCTATGATCGCTTCCGTCAACGTTTGCTTCACGGCCGTCGCCAGCTTTTTGAGGCAATTTCGGCGCCTTTCGGTGGCGTCTGGGTCGATCTCGGTGGCGGTACGGCAGCCAACCTCGAATGGATTCCCCGCCTCGATCGGCTCGGCAAAGTTTACGTCGTCGATCTCTCGAGTTCCCTTTTAGACGTGGCGCGGCGCCGAGTCGAGGAGCACGGATGGACGAACGTTGAGCTGGTCCAAGCGGACGCCACGACCTTCCAGCCAGCCGAGGGGCAAGTCGATGTCGTGACGTTCTCCTATTCGCTGACGATGATCCCCGACTGGTTCGCTGCCGTGGACAATGCCTGGGCAATGCTCGGCCCCGGCGGGACCATTGGCGTTGTCGATTTCTATGTCTCACGCAAGTATCCCCTGGAGGGAATGGTGCGTCACGGCTGGCTGGCTCGTTGGTTCTGGCCGACGTGGTTTGCCAGTGATAACGTCTTTCTTTCGCCCGATCACGTGCCCTATTTGCACCGTCGATTCAACGCCCTTCGTTTGATCGAGTCCCGCGCCCCGATTCCCTACCTCCCCTTCGCCAGGGTTCCAAATTACATTTTCATAGGTCAAAAGCGGTCTCCCAACGGCAAGCCCGCGATTCGGTGAGCCTCCGCTAGACGCCTCCTGCCGCGGCCACTGCGGGATCCTTGCGAGGCCGTGCTTCTTCCGCGACACGAGCCGCTTTTCGCCTTTCTGGAACGGCACCCGTGGAGATCAGAGTTTGAACCCCGGCCTACGTGTCGAGTGGGCCTTTTGATTGAAACTAGCCTGCTTACGTTCAAGGCTGGGTGGCGAAGTGGACCCACGGGATAGTGCATCCAGCGCCCACTTGGCGATGGGATATATTGCAAATGTGCTTGTCTGGAGGCCCCCGACCGGAATGGCTCGCGTCGCCCGCCCCCTCTGTTTAGAGGGAATTCTCTGAGAGCCGGGCCCATCCGCTCCGCTCTCCGAGGCCAACAGTCAACGATTCACCGAACCACCTGCTGGTGGCTGTTTCTCGTCGCTGTAATGTCCCTGGTGGCTATGCTGCCGCTGATGGTAGGATGATGGGCATTTGGTGCAACGGCACAAGCTTTGCGCAGCGGCGAAAGTATTGTTGACCGCGAGGACAAATACCAATTCTGCGCAATGATAGGGCTTTTTATGCCGGGGAGAAAAGCATTTGGGCGACGCAGTGGTTACACGAACGAACGATCGTGTGGGCAGCAAGCAGACGTTCCGCGCCGATGTCCGCGTGATCGCCGCAACGAATCAGAACCAAGAACAACGCGTCGCCGCGAGCTTGTTGCGCCAGGATTGGTACTACCGGATCAACGTCCTTCCTTTGTCGCTGCCGCCGCTGTGCGACCGACAGCGTGACATTCCGCTTTTGGCCGATCACTTCATGGAGAAGTACGCCAAGAAGATGGGCGAAGACATGCGCCGGATCAGCGATTCAGCGATGCATCGGATGCTCGCCTATCATTGGCCTGGTAACGTCCGTGGACTGGAGAATTGCATGGAGTACGCCGTGCTGCCGAGCACGATGAGGTGATTCGCGGACATGATCTCCGCCCGCTTCCACTTCTGGCATCCCACGGAGCCCATTCGGGCGGGCTGTTGAAAGCCCGTGTCAGCCAATTGGATCGCGATTTGATTGTCGACGCCTTGAGAACGTATCGCGGTAGCGTGACGGCGACCGCCAAGCATTTGGGCATCACCCCGCGCATGATTCGCTATAAAGTCAAAAAGTTGGGCATCGATTCCCGACAGTTCTCCGAGTCCCAGGTTTGAAGCATTCCTGAATCCTTTGGTTCCTCGTTGGGAACCCGCTTGGGCGGGATCGCGACGGATGACTGCTGCGGGGCTGCGGGTTTCCCAAGCGGGGTTGAGCTCTTCCTCAGCAATCGGGCCGAGGGCCGCTCTCAACGAAGGCGTCGCCACGGAAACATCAATGCAGCCCCGCAGTTCTCGGCTCGCCCCTTAGCTCTGGTAAAAGCTGCGTTTTATGCGGAGTTTTCCGCCTTGCCCGAACGAGGGAGGGCAAATATCGCGGCTTGGCAGATTTTTTCTGGCGTCGAATTCAAGCATTAAGTTGATTAATACCTCGTCTGGTTGGGTATTCGATATTAGCCGTGCAGGCGTTGTTGCCGATAGAGAAAGTATAGAAGTCACGGCAATCGCACGCGCGAGGGTGATGCTCGCCGTGTCGGGGGATTTAACATGGAAGCCCTGAGAGGTTTTCCTTGGGGCGTTTTTAAGGGGGGATGATCATGAGGGAGTTCGGTCTCATCGGCGTTCTATCGATTGCCATGTCGTGGGGGGCCTTGGCGGATGCTGCCGCTCCGCCGGCAGCCCCCGGTGGGATGCAGATGTCGTTCTTGGACCATACGACGCCAAATGCCACAGCCACGGATGCAGCAATACCCGAGGAGGAAGACTCGCAAGACGCCTCGCGGTGGTGTCGCTGCGGGAAATTGGGAGAGGCCTGGACACTACCCCAGCCCAACTTTTTCAAGCAAACGGGTATTACGGCCAGCGGATGGATCAGCGCGGGGCTGTATACCAACGCCCACGGCGCCAACGCGAACGGTCCGTTGGGCTTTACGAATCTGACTGACTTCAACCTCCACCAGCTAGTTGGCGTCCTCGAACGGAAGACCGACACTGAAGAGAAAAACTGGGACCTCGGTGGTCGCGTGGAGTATATGTTCGGCATCGACGGTCCCGATTCGCAGGCCTTCGGAGACCAGAGTTGGGATTACGGTTGGAACAGCTCGCCCGACTACGGCTCGTCCATCGCCCAACTGTATTTGGAACTGGCCTGGGGTGATTGGGCCATCAAAGGCGGCCGATTCTGGACGCCCATTGGCTACGAGGTGGTCCCGGCCACGGGCAACTTTTTTTACAGTCGCTCCTACACCTGCTTCTATGGTGAACCGTTTACTCACACGGGTTTCCAAGTCACGCGCAAAATCAACGATAAGCTGAGCGTCTTCGGTGGCTGGGTCGACGGCTGGGACAGCGGCTGGGCGAACCGGAACGGTGCCGACAATTTCCTCGGCGGCGTGAACTTGACCTTCTCCGAACGAGCCACCTTGGCTTGGGCGCTCACGGCGGGGAATTGGGGCACGGGAAACGCCTTTCCCGGAGCCACCCAAGGCGACATCTACATGAACAGCATCGTGTTCACCCTCAAGCTGTCCGAAAAATGGACCTATGTGCTCCAGCACGATCTTGGGGCCAACACCAATAATCCGATCGGCGATAGCGAGTGGTATGGCGTGAATCAACACTTGATCTACCAGATCAATGATTGTTGGTCGATCGGGGGCCGCTTGGAGTGGTTCCGCGACGACGATGGAGCGCGCGTTGTGCCGAATAACGTGGGCAACTACTATGAAGCTACGCTCGGCGTGAACTACAAACCCCATGCCAATCTCGTCCTCCGCCCGGAAATCCGCTGGGATTGGTTCGACGGCACGATCGCCGGCGGCAACGCCCCTTTCAACAATGGGCAATCGACTAGCCAATTTTCGGGTGGGTTTGATATGATTGTCACCTTCTGAGAAAACGGGAGGCGGCATTCCAAGCATCGGACTGCGGTTGAACGCGCGTAGCGGGCGCGAAGGCGATTGGGACAGCGGGAGCGCATTGCGTCGAAACGGCCTTGCGTCAGCTTCGCTCAAATGCTGCCCTTCCCCTAGGATGCGGTTCTCTTTTCGCCGCTCGCCGTCCCATCTGGGCCGGTAGTCGAAGGGGACCCCAGCCCGTTCGTTGCTCCCGATGAGGGTGTTCTTGTGAGACCAGTCCCGGCCTCGGGCCAATAGACAAGGAATGATTCTGATAATTGTTCCTAGGGACCGTTCCTCGCAAATCCTTGAGAAACGACGCATGTTTGGGTTCCAAAGATGGTCCGAAAAATGAGCCAGTGCCCGGCCTGGGAAGGGAAATAATTTTTGTGAAATAAAACTAATTTTAGAAAGCCATTGACATTAGTATGCTTAATGCTAGGATGAATCCAAAGCCTTGTGGCGGTCGGGGCCGCGGGGTTCTCCTGCCTTTGAGGGCAGAGACTTGCGGTTCCCTGCCTTTCGGTTTGCTGATTTTGTTGTCTGGAGATCACGCCCTTGAGGTTGCCGAGCGCTCACGGACTGTACGACCCCCGTTGGGAGCACGATGCCTGTGGCATCGGCGCGATTGTGAACATTTCCGGGCGGCGTGATCACAAGATTTTGGAGTATGGACAACAGGTCCTGTTGAACCTTCAGCATCGGGGGGCTGCCGGGGCGGACGAATCGACGGGCGACGGGGCCGGGGTGCTGTTCCAAATCCCCCACCAGTTTTTTGCCGACGAGGCCGCCGCGCAGGGAGTTTCCCTTCCCCCGCCCGAACAGTACGGCGTGGCCATGATCTTCTTGCCGCGCGACGGCGAAGTGCGTCGCGCTTGCGAGGCAATCCTAACCAGCGCGATCGTCGAGGGCGGCTTGAAGCCCATGGTGTGGCGCGACGTGCCGACGCGCAACGATTGCCTGGGAGAAATTGCCCGAAGTTGCGAGCCGGTGATTCGCCAGTTGTTGATCGACGGTCAAGGGCTGCAAGGCGAGGATTTGGAGCGGCGATTGTTCGTGGTTCGCAAGCGGGCTGAACATCGGGTGCGCGCCGCGCGGGGCGAGGCGGCCAGCGACTTCTACGTCTGCTCCATGTCCTGCCGGACGATCGTCTACAAGGGGATGTTCCTAGCCCCGCAACTGTTCGCTTACTACCCCGATCTGGCCGACCCGCGCTTGCTGACCGCCCTGGCCATCGTCCATCAGCGCTACAGCACCAACACCTTTCCCAGTTGGCGGTTGGCCCATCCTTTCCGCATGATCGCGCACAATGGCGAGATCAACACGCTCCGCGGGAATCTGAGCCGGTTGCAGGCCCACGAGAAGACGATGCGGTGTCCGGCGCTAGCCGAGGACTTGTCCGATTTGTTTCCCATCGTGGAACCAGGGGCGAGCGACTCGGCCAGCTTCGACAACACGATGGAGTTGCTCGTGCGTGCGGGGCGGTCCGCGCCCCATGCCTTGATGATGATGATTCCCGAGGCCTTTGGCCCTCAGTATCACATCAGCACGGACAAGCGGGCGTTTTACGAGTATCATGCGGCGATCATGGAGCCATGGGACGGTCCGGCCGCGATCGTCTTCACCGATGGTCGTTTGGTCGGCGGGACGCTGGACCGCAACGGCTTGCGCCCGTGCCGCTATGTGATTACGACCGACGGGCTGGTGGTGCTGGCAAGCGAGGTGGGTGTGATGGACTTCCCGCCGGAGCGTATTCGCCAGAAAGGCCGTCTTCAGCCGGGAAAGATGTTTCTGGTCGATACCCAGGAGGGTCGGATCGTCGTCGACAACGAGATCAAGGGCAAGATCGCTCGCCAGAAACCGTATCGACGCTGGTTGGAAGAGAACCGTATCGAGCTGCGGGGCTTGTTTGCGCCATCGCGGAACGGGCAGGCCAGCCTCGAGGGGCTGAGCGAGCGATTGAGGGTCTTCGGTTACACGCGGGAAGACCTGGACATGGTGATCGCGCCCATGGCCCGCGATGGGCAAGAGCCCGTTGGCTCCATGGGCACGGATACGCCGATCGCCATTTTGTCGAACCGCCCCAAGTTGCTGTTTAGCTATTTCAAGCAGTTGTTTGCCCAAGTGACGAACCCTCCGATCGATCCGTTGCGCGAAGGGTTGGTCATGTCGTTGATGTCGTTTACGGGCAAACAGCGGAACTTACTGGAGGAAACGCCCCAGCACTGCCGGCAGTTGAAGCTTTCGCACCCCATCCTGACGCACGGAGATGTGGAACGGCTGCGCGAGTCCAAACGCGACGATTTTCGCGTAGCGACGATTTCGGCGACGTTCGGGATCGACGGGCCGTCGCCGGGCGAAAGCCTGCGCAAGGCCCTGGACGATCTGGTGGACGCGGCGGCCGAGGCGATCCACGCGGGGGCGTCGTTGTTGATTGTGAGCGACCGCGACGTGTCGCCCGACAAAGCCCCCATTCCCAGCCTGCTGGCGACCGCCGCGTTGCATCACGGGCTTTTGGAACGGCGGCTGCGGAGCGAAGCGGGGATCGTGATCGAAAGCGGCGAACCCCGCGAGGTAATGCATTTTTGCCTGCTGTGCGGTTACGGAGCCAACGCGATCTATCCCTATCTGGCCTACAAGGCGATTGCCAAGCTCCTCGCCGAGAAGGTGCTGCCAGCGGAGGCGGACTTCGACGAGTTGTGCGACCACTACATCAGCGCGGTCAAGAAAGGCATCCTCAAGACGATGTCGAAGATGGGCATTTCGACGCTGCGGAGTTACCACGCTGCGCAGCAATTCGAGGCGATCGGTTTGGGCCGCGAGGTGATCGACCGGTATTTCGTGGGCACGGCGTCGCGGATCGGTGGGGCGACGCTCGACACGATCGCCCGCGAGACCTTGGCCCGCCATCGTGATGCGTTCGCGCCGCGGCCGCCGGCCGCACTCGAACTGGATTACGGCGGCGAATACCACTACCGCCTCGATGGCGAGGCGCACCTGTGGAACCCGACTACGGTCACCCGGCTTCAGCATGCCGTGATGAACAACGACCCGGAGGCGTATGCCGACTACGCCAGGGCGGTGAACGACCAGAATCGGGAGTTGTGTACGCTCCGCGGCCTGTTCGAGTTCGTGCCGGGCACTCCGGTGCCGATCGAAGAGGTCGAACCGGTGTCGGAGATCGTCAAGCGGTTTTACACTGGCGCTATGTCGCATGGCTCGATCAGCAAAGAGGTTCATGAGACGTTGGCCATCGCCATGAATCGGCTGGGGGCGATGTCGAACACGGGCGAAGGGGGCGAGGATCCCGCCCGGTATCGTCCTTCTCCGAATGGCGACTCGGCCAACTGCGCCATCAAGCAAGTGGCCAGCGCTCGGTTCGGAGTGACTATCGAGTACCTGTCGAACGCCCGAATCCTCCAGATCAAAATGGCTCAAGGGGCCAAGCCGGGCGAGGGCGGGCAACTGCCTGCTCATAAAGTGACCGAAGAAATCGCTCAATTGCGGCACTCCACGCCGGGCGTGTCGCTGATTTCGCCCCCGCCGCACCACGACATCTATTCCATCGAGGACCTTGCCCAACTGATCTACGACTTGAAGGCGGCGAATCCCCAGGCCTTGGTCTCGGTCAAGCTCGTGGCCGAGGTGGGCGTGGGCACGGTGGCGGCCGGCGTGGCCAAGGCCAATGCCGACGAAGTGCTGATCAGCGGTCACGACGGCGGAACCGGCGCCAGCCCTCTCTCCTCGATCAAGCACGCCGGAATCCCGTGGGAAATCGGTCTGGCCGAAACCCAGCAAACCTTGGTGCTCAATGGTTTGCGCGACCGGATCGTCGTTCAAGTGGACGGGCAGATGAAGACGGGTCGGGACGTGGTGATCGGGGCCCTCTTGGGGGCCGAACGTTTCGGTTTCGGCACCTCGGCCCTCGTCAGCCTGGGCTGCATTCTGATGCGCAAGTGCCATTTGGGCACGTGTCCCGTGGGAATCGCCACCCAGCGGAAGGACCTCCGCGAGCGATTCGGCGGCAAGCCTGAGTATGTGGTCCGCTTTCTCACCTTCGTGGCCGAGGAGGTCCGCCAGATCATGGCCCAGCTCGGCTTCCGCACGATGGACGAGATGATCGGCCGGGTGGACCGTCTCGCCGTGCGCCCGGCGATCGATCACTGGAAGGCCAAGGGGTTGGACTTCTCGGCCGTGTTTGCTCAGCCAAAGTCGCCGCGGCCTTGCGAGCTGCGATGTGTCCGCCCGCAGCCGAACACCCATCGCGACCATCTGGATTGGACGATCCTGCCTCAGGTGGCCGAAGCGATCGAGCGCAAGCAGCCCGTGCGGCTGGAGCTTCCCATCCGGAACGTGCATCGGGCGGTTGGGGCGATTCTCAGCCACACGATTTATAAAAAGCATGGAGCGGAAGGATTGCCCGATGGAACCCTCGAACTGACGTTCCGCGGGGCGGCGGGACAGAGTTTCGGGGCGTTTCTGTGTCCGGGAGTGACGTTCCGTTTGATCGGCGAGGCCAACGATTATCTCGGCAAGGGGCTTTCGGGCGGCCGGATCGTGGTGCAGACGCCCCCCGGCTCCCCCTTCGATCCCGCCGAAAACATCATCGTGGGCAACACGCTCCTTTACGGCGCGACGCGGGGCGAGGTCTTCATCAACGGCCTGGCCGGCGAGCGTTTTGCGGTCCGCAATAGCGGGGTCATTGCTGTGGTCGAAGGGGTGGGCGATCACGGCTGCGAGTACATGACCGGCGGGGTGGTAGTCGTCATCGGCCGCACGGGACGCAATTTCGCCGCCGGCATGAGCGGCGGGGTGGCCTACGTACTCGACGAGCACCAACTGTTCGACACCCTCTGCAACCTGGACATGGTCGACTTGGAGCCGCCCTGGCAGGCGGAGGACGAGCGTCTCCTCCGCGACCTGATCCGGCGGCATCACCAGTGGACCGGCAGCGAACAAGCCGCGAGAATCCTCGACAACTGGCAGGAAATGTTCGGCAAATTCGTGAAAGTCATGCCCATCGACTACCGCAAGGCCCTCCAGCGCCTCCGCGAACGCGAGGCCGTTGGAGCGGAACAGACTGTCGCCACCGAGGAGGTGTTCCGAGGATAGGTCTCAGGCGGGCCTTGGACCTGGGCGTTGGCGGCCGCTGGGACGGATTCCAGCAGCTTTCGCGAGCGCCCCTCCAAGCCCAACAGCCTACAAACGACGCCTTGAAAGGCAACCATTCCAAATCGCAACCATGGCTCACCCAACCGGTTTCATCGATTTTCCACGTGTTGACGTGGGGCATCGTCCCATCGAGGAACGAATTCGCGATTGGCACGAGATCGACATGCCCTTGGTCGAGGCCACGCTCAACCAGCAGGCCGCGCGGTGCATGGACTGCGGCATCCCGTTTTGTCACGCCTCTGGTTGCCCGGTGCGGAACCGCATTCCCGAATTCAACGACCTCGTTTATCGGGGACTCTGGCAGGCAGCGGCCGAGAACCTACACTCGACGAACAATTTTCCGGAGATCACCGGTCGCGTCTGTCCGGCCCCCTGTGAAACCTCCTGCACGCTGTCGATCAACGCCGATCCTGTGACGATCAAACACATCGAATACCAGATCGCCGAACGGGCGTTTCAGGAAGGCTGGGTGAAGCCATTGCGGCCTGCCTATCGGACCGGCAAGAAGGTGGCCGTGGTGGGCAGCGGCCCGGCCGGTTTGGCCGCAGCGCAGCAACTCACCCGGGCAGGACATGAGGTGGTGGTGTTCGAGAAGGACGACCGCATCGGCGGCTTGCTCCGCTACGGGATTCCCGACTTCAAACTGGAAAAACACGTCATCGACCGCCGCTTGGAGCAGATGATCGCGGAAGGCACGAAGTTCGAACCGGGGGTGCATGTGGGGATCGATGTCTCGGGTCGGTACCTCCGCCGGATGTTCGACGCGGTATGCTTGACGATGGGCGCGGGCCAGCCACGGCCCTTGACTGTGCCCGGAGGCGACCTGCCCGGCGTTCACTTCGCCATGGATTTCCTCACGCAGCAAAACCGCCGCGTTGCGGGGGATCCCGTTCCTACGACCGGCCGGGACGCGATCCATGCCAAGGACAAGCACGTGGTGGTGATCGGTGGGGGCGACACGGGAAGCGATTGCGTGGGCACGGCGATCCGCCAAGGCGCCCTTTCGGTCCGCCAATTCGAAATCCTTCCCAAACCGCCCGAGGGAAAGCGAAACCCCGAGACGCCGTGGCCTTTTTGGCCCAAGATCATGCGGACCTCCAGCTCCCATGAAGAAGGCTGCGAGCGGCGCTGGAGCGTGTTGACCAAGGCCCTCTCGGCCGGACCGAACCTCTCCGTGGCTGAATTGCACGCCTGTGAAATCGACTGGGTTCGCGGTCCCAAGGGTTGGGAAATGAAGGAACGCCCCGGCACCGATTTCACCGTCAAGGCCGATCTGGTGCTTCTGGCCATGGGCTTTCTTCACGTCGTCCACGAGGGTATCATCGAGCAATTGGGCCTCAAGCTGGACCCGCGCGGCAACATCGCCGTGCGCAACTGGATGGCCCACGAGGAGGGCGTCTTCGCCGCGGGCGACGCCAGGCGAGGCGCATCGCTGGTGGTCCACGCCATTTACGAAGGCCGCCAAGCCGCCGCGGCCATCGACCGTTGGCTGAAACGCTGAGCGAAAAAGCTCGAACGGCAAGCGTTGCCCGGTGGCCCAGGATGAGGTTGGCGGCGCGATTGCCAACCCCTTCGAGGCCGGAGACGATGCCGCTCGCCTGGATTCAAACGTATGATCCCTTGGGTTCGGCCTGGCTCTCGCCGTTGGTGGCCGGGCTGCCCATCCTGCTGCTTTTGGGCCTGTTGGTGCTGGAAGTCTCGGCGCCCGTGGCCGCGATGGTCGGTCTAGGCTCGGCCTTGGCCGTGGCCATCGGCGTCTACCAGATGCCCACGCCCATGGCCTTGGCTTCGGCCGCCTATGGCGCATGTTTCGGGCTGTTGCCCATCGGATGGATCGTCTTTTCCGCGGTCTTTCTCTATCACTTGACGGTGCGGACGGGCCAGTTCGAGATTGTCAAACGGTCCGTGGCCGCCATCTCGCCGGACCGCCGCGTGCAAGTTTTGCTGATCGCCTTTTCGTTCGGCACGTTTCTGGAGGGAGCGGCGGGCTTTGGCACGCCCGTGGCCATCTCGGCCGCGCTGTTGATTGGCCTGGGCTTTCGCCCGCTCTATGCCGCGGGATTGGCCTTGATCGCCAACACCTCGCCGGTCGCCTTCGGGGCCTTGGGCACGCCGATCGTCACGCTGGCCAAGGTGTCGGGGCTGGACGAAATGGCGTTGTCGCAAATGGCCGGGCGGCAACTGCCGTGGTTCTCGCTGATCATCCCGGCGTGGCTCGTGGCGACCATGTCGGGCTGGAAGGGCCTTGTCGGGTGTTGGCCGGCGATTCTCGTTTGCGGGGGCAGCTTCGCCGTCATTCAATTCGTCACCTCCAATTTTCACGGCCCGGCACTGGTCGACGTGCTTGGCGGCGTAGGCTCGGTAGTCGCCCTGGCGGTGTTCCTCCGCTTCTGGCAGCCCAAGGAAACTTGGCGATTCCCGGACGAGACCGCCCAAAATCCTCCCCCGACGATTCCATCTGGGGCCCATGCTTCCGGGAACTCGGGTTCGGTAACCGCTCCCAGCGGCCCTGGCGATGCTGGCGAGGGCCGCCACCCCGCGGATCGGCCCCTCACGGCTCGCGAAATCGTCTACGCCTGGATACCGTGGATTTTCCTCTCCGTGATAGTCTTCCTTTGGGGATGGCCCTCCGTGAAAACCGGCTTGAATGGCGGCCCGCCCACCCAGCCGAACCTGCTTGCAGGAAAAACCAGGTTCATTCTGGATGTACCGTACCTGCACGAGCAGGTGTATCGTTCAGGCCGGGTCGCAAGCAAGCCCCAAGACTCCGACCCGGCCGATCAGCCCGAGAAGGCCCTGTTCGAATTGAACTGGCTTTCGACCACCGGCACGGGCATTTTTCTGGCAGCGGTGCTTTCGGCGATTTGGCTGCGGGTCGCGCCACGCGTCTTTTTCGTGCAATGCGTGGAGACGCTTTACCGCGTGCGTTGGGCCCTCCTGACCATTGCCTGCATGTTGGCGCTGGCCTTCGTCACGAAGTATTGTGGTTCCGACGCCACCTTGGGATTGGCGTTCACGCGGAGCGGGTGGCTGTATCCCTTTTTCGCGCCCATGCTCGGCTGGCTGGGCGTGGCCTTGACCGGCTCCGACACTTCGGCCAACGCCTTGTTCGGCAGCCTCCAGCGAATCACGGCCGAGCAGCTCGGGCTCAACCCGATCCTGATCGTGGCCTCGAATAGCACGGGCGGGGTGATGGGCAAGATGATCGACGCCCAGAGCATCGTGGTGGCGGCCGTGGCCACCGCGCAGCCCGGTCACGAAGGCCAAATCCTTCGCTTCGTCTTCTGGCACAGTCTGGTGCTGGCCTCGATGATGGGGCTGTTGACGTTGCTTCAGGCCTACGTCTTTCCGTGGATGATCCCCTCTGTCTGACCACGCCCCCCCTGCTGAAGGACCGTGCGCCTTGCCAAGGGCCAGATGGTACTCGAGGCCGCCCGGTTCGTCCTCAGAGTTGCCACCCTTCGCGGTAAGTCTTGCGGATAAAGCGATCGGCCTCGGGGCAGCCAACGGCCTTGAGGTTCTCCGCGTCCCATACCAGCTTTCTGCCCACGCGATGCGCCACCGTGCCCAAGAGCACGGTCTCGGCCAAGGTGCCTGAATAGTCGAAGTTGCAGGTCGTCGGTTCGCCGGTCTTGCACGCGCGGATCCATTCGGCATGATGTCCGATCGAGTCGGGAATGGTTTTCTCGGGCGGCTGGAAACCGGCGAATTGGTCCTCGGGCAGGAGTTGGCGCCGCCCGTAGTCGGCGATCAACATCCCTTTTTGGCCAATGAACAGCACGGCCGCGCCCCAGTCGGGCACCTTGCGCTCGGCGAGAAAGTTGGGCTTCTTGCCGCCGTCGTACCAAGTCATGGTGACTGGCGGCAAGTCGCCGCGAGCGGGGAACTCGTAGCGGATCACCAGGCCCGGCGAGGTCCGCTCGGGATGGATCGGCGGGCCCTCGACCGGCTCGATCGAGGTCGGATGCCGCAGCTTCAGGGCCCAGAACGGCAGGTCCATGTAGTGGCAGCCGAAGTCGCCCAGCCCGCCCGTGCCAAAGTCCCACCAACTCCGCCACGCGCCCGGAAGATAGACCGGATGGTAGGGTCGCCAGGGGGCAGGCCCAAGCCAGAGGTCCCAATCCAACTCGGGCGGTACCGGCGGAGTTTCCTTGGGGCGGTCGCCGCCGCCGTAGGCCACCGGATGCCAGACGTGGACCTCCTGAACAGGACCGATCGCGCCAGATTGCACCAACTCGACCACCCGGCGATAGTTGCTGCCCGCGTGAATCTGCGTCCCCATCTGCGTGGCCAGCTTGTGTTTGTTGGCCACTTCGATCATCCTGCGGACCTCATAGACGCAGTGGGCCAGGGGTTTTTCACAGTAGCAATGTTTGCCCATTTCCATGGCCATGACGGCGGGCGGGGCGTGGGTATGGTCCGGCGTGCCGATCACCACCGCGTCGATCTCGCGGCCCATCGTTTCGAGCATCTTGCGGAAGTCGCGGAAACGTTGCGCTTTGGGGAAACGGCTGTACGATCCGGCGGCACGGCGGTCGTCCACGTCGCAAAGCGCGACGATGTTCTCACTAGCGCATTCGCCGATGTCCCAACCTCCCTGCCCGCCCACGCCGATTCCCGCCAGGTTGAGCTTCTCGTTCGGCGATTTGGGCGGCTCGCCGCCCCAGCTCTTGGCGGTGGTCCACACCGCCACGCCCGCCAACCCGGCATGGCGCAGCAGTTCCCGACGATCAAAACGTTTGGCGAAACGACCGGTAGAAGCCATGGCAGTACTCCTTCAAAAACGGCGGGTTACTAATCGGCGGGGATGTCCCTCCGCGTTGCCCACGCGGCGGGCGCGGTTCAGAACCGCCCTCACGGCGAGTCCCGATTCAGGCAAACTACCGCGGCGACCATTCTATGCTCACCCTACTCGCCACACAATCATCGCTGCGCGATGGCGGTAACGGCCTTCCCGGTCACGGCAGCAGCAGATCGAGGCATCCCACGGCCAACAGCCCGAGGCTGATCACCGCATTGACGTGGAAGAAGGCCTGATTGACTCGGCTAAGGTCGTCGGGCCGAACGATCGCGTGTTCGTAGACCAAAAGCAAGGCGATAAGGCACGCACCGAGATAATAAATCCAGCCAAAATACGGATAAGCCGCGGGTAGGAGGAACAGGAGGATCGTGGTGCCGAGGTGGCAAAGGGCGGCCCAACGCAGGGCCCCGGCCACGCCCCAGCGCGCAGGCACGCTGTGGAGCCGCATCGAGCGGTCGAACGCGGCGTCCTGGCAGGCATAGATGATGTCGAACCCCGCCACCCAAAACAGCACCGCCCCGCCCAGCACGACGGGCGCCCAATCCAAAGTTCCCCGCAACGCCACCCAGGCGGCCAGAGGCGCCAGCATCAAGGCCGCTCCCAGCCAGAAATGGGCCAAGACGGTGAACCGCTTGGAAAAGCTGTAGCCGAAAAGAAACAACAAAACCGGCACGGAAAAATACAGCGGCAGCGGATTGTGCGGCAGAAAAAGCAGCGTCCCGGCCACGAATCCGAGCGAGCAGACCACCGTGAACAGGACAACCGTTGCCACACTGAGGGCGCCGCTGGGCAAATGGCGCGACTGCGTTCGAGGATTCAAGGCGTCCAATCGTCGATCAGCCAGCCGGTTGAAGGCCATGGCCGCACTGCGGGCGAAGACCATGCAGATGAGGATGCCAGCCAGGTCCAGCCAACGAAACCTACCCGGAGGATCGCTTCGCGCATTCGCCGCCCAGGCCATGACTGCCGCCAATAGAGCGAAGGGCAAGGCGAAAACCGTATGGCTGAAGCGAATCATCTCCAACAAACGGCGCACCAGGCCGGCGGCGGCCCCAAGCCAAGCCGCGACGCGAGCCAAGACGCCGCGACGATTGCTCGCCGCTGACTCTTGCTCCTGATCTCGCAACGGCTTCGCCGACTCGGCCATCGCCACGTTGTGTACGCTCCCTAGCACCTTACGCCCCCCAGCGGCGGATCAAGTCGTGGGGAATTTGCAATTGGTCGCAGATTTTCGCGACGATGAAATCGACCAGGTCCTGAACCGAGGCCACGCCGTGGTAGAAGGCCGGCATGGCGGGCAGGACCACGGCCCCCGCTTCGGCTGCCCGCCGCATATTGTCCAACTGGATCAAGGATAGCGGCGTCTCGCGGGGCACGAGGATTAGCTTGCGACGTTCCTTGAGGTGGACCTCGGCGGCGCGGTGGATCAGGTTCCCGCTGGCTGCCTGGGCGATCGCGCTGAGGGTCCCGGCCGAGCATGGGCAGACGACCATGCCGTCGGTTGGGAACGAACCGCTGGCGATCGGCGCCAAAAGGTCCGCATGGTGATGATAGCGCAACACGCCGCCCTGACTAGCGCCCGACGCGATTGCGCGGCTGGATTCGCGGGAACTGTCGGCCATCGCGCGGACCCGCTGGAGCTTTTCGTCCCGAAGGTCCACTCCGGCGTCGAGTCGCAGCGACGCCGCGTCGAAGCGGTCCAAATCGACCGACAGGCCCAATTCCTGGCGAAGGATGGCCTCCGCGGCCGGGCTGATGGAGAGATGTACATCGCAGCCGGCGGCCAAGAGCACTTCGAGGAGTCGCCGGGCGTAGACCGCGCCGCTGGCGCCGGTCACACCGACCACGATGTTGCGTTTCATTTGATTCCCACGTACAGTCCGGCCACACCGAACGTGAACGAATGCCAACGGACCTCGCGGAGACCGGCTTGTTGGAGCCGGGCGAGCAGGGCCTCACGTTGGGGAAACTCGCCGACGCTTTCGGGTAGGTAATTGTAGGCCTGCTGCTGGTTGCGTGCCAGGGCTTGGCCAAGTAGGGGAAGCACGTGTCGGAAATACCAGCCGTACAACCCTCGCCATCCGCGCATCCGAGGCATGGAAAACTCGAGCACGGCGACTCGGCCGCCGGACCGGCACACCCGCGCCATTTCCCGAAGGCCCTGATCCGCGTCGCTCAAGTTCCGCAACCCGAAGGCCACACTGACCACATCGAAGGCTTCGTCGGCGAAGGGCAGATGCAGGGCGTCGGCCTCGATAAGAGTCACGCCGAAGGCCCCCGCGCGGCGGCATTTTTCCATCCCGATGGCGAGCATCGGGTGGCAAAAATCAGCCCCCACGACCCGCCATTCGCCTCGCCCCGCCCGCCAGTAAGCCAAGGCCAGGTCCGCCGTCCCGGTACACACGTCGAGCACCTTGGCCTCGCCCTTGGGCCGCGTCAAACGAACCGTCCGCCGCCGCCACGAAAGGTCCATCCCGGCAGAGAGCAAGTGATTCAAAAAGTCATAACGGCCCGCAATCTGCCCGAACATCTCGCGAATGCGGTGGGGGGACTTGTCGACCGTCATGGTTCGGTTGCGAAGACCGGAATGATAGAACCCGCACCTTGCGGCGATCGTGGTTGAGCCAATGGCTAGGGCTTCGTGGCGCGCACGAGCTCGTGGACCTTGCCGACGATGGAATCTTCAATCGACGGCGCGAAGGCCGAGGGAAGCGAAGAATAGAACACCGCGCCCGACGCCTCGTAGCCGCCCTCCTTGAGCACCCGGGCCGAGGGCACATAACCGAACACATCGTTGGAATAGCCAGCGACCCAAACCGCCGGTCCGGCCAATTCACGCTTCAAACGCAGCGAATAGTCGACGACTACCTCTCCGGCCAAGGCCACCAGGATCAAATCGTCGCCAAAGCGGAACACTTGGATGGGATACGAGTAGGACTCAGGCAATCGTCCCGTCTTCTCCAGTTCTTCCAGAAGCCTGGCGGCATGACGTTTTTCGTACGGGTTGGTGGACTTCTGTTGGGCTTGCAGCAGTTCGTCGCGGCCAGGGACCGCGGCGAACGGGAGTTTCGCCTCCGCCAACGCTGCGCGGAGCGGGCCGTTGATCGGTCGGGGTTGTGGCAACAACGCCGCCTCGACCGCCGTGGCCAGCGTGCGGCCGTGCTGCTGGGCCAGCTCCAGGGTGCCACGCGGGTAAGGATTCTGGTCGGCCCCGCAGCCAGCCATGAACAACGCCACGGCGCCGGGATGCGACTGTTCGAGGAACTGCTGAGCATAACCGGCGTAGTCTCCGCAAAATTGGTAAAGCCCCAGCGTGGTGTTGTGGCAGGCGTAGCCGAACAGCACGGCGCGGAGCTTTCCGTCCGGCCCATCGACCCGGAGCACCGGCACGTCGTGGTCCACTGGGCCGTCGGGGTAAGGACTGTTCTGGTAGCCTTTGGGCGTCGGCAAACGACGGTTCATGGCAAAGCCCGCCCGGGCGTGGCTGTAGCCCAGCCGTGCTGGCGCCAGTTCGGCAATCGCCCGGCCCACCAAGGCCACCAACTTCTCTTGAAGCTCCACTGCAAATCGGTTCGTCCGCTGTTGCTGTTCAGGCGAGAGTTCGTAAAAGGTCTTGCCCACGCGAATCACCGGTCCGGAGTGGGTGTGCGAAGCGTTGAGCAACAGGTTTTCGGGCGGGAGGCCGAATTTTTGAGCGACCTGTTTCTCTACGGCCTCACGCAAGGGCCTGGGCACACCGATCAGATCGAGCGTTACGATCACGACCCGGGTGCCGGCCGCGTCCTCCAATGCGAGGGCCTTAGCAAAAAGGTCTTGGAACTTGCCCTCCGAGGGCTTGTTGCGGCTGGCGTAGCCCGCCATCCACATCGGCTCCTCTGGGGTGATGACCACCGAGGCCGCGCCCGCTTTCCAACCGGTCGAGGTCTCGGCCGGCGCGACAAGGGTCAGCACCACGGCCCAAAGGTCCATGACTTGCTTGCCGGGGATGCTCAGGGCCCGAAGCGTCAACGGTCCCCGTCCCTTGGCGAGATGCAGCGATCCAAGGCGCAGCGGACGAAATTCCTTGACGTAGGACTCGGCCTTGCGAGGCACACGGTCCATCGAGTCGAAAAGCGGCGGATGGAAGGGCTCGGCGACCTTTGCGCGGGCCGTGGCGTTTTGGAAACTCAGTTCGATAGTTGCCCCAACGTCTTCGGGGGGACACGTGTAATAGAGCACGGCCTCGTACCGTCCGGCCGTATTCACGTCGATGTCCCAAGTGATGGCGTCATTGGTGCTTCTCCAATCCGTGAAATAAGAGCAATTGGGCGCCGGCGCGCTGCGGCGAATCCCACCCGACGCCACGCCATCCCGGGCCGGAAGCGGCGTGGTGGGAAACTCGCGGTAGCCGACCGGGAATGGCCGGTCGTCCTTGCCCTCGCGCAGCACTTCCTGTTTCCAACGCGAGACCGCCTGAGCGAGCCGGACAGCAATTTCCGGCTTCTCCGCCGAGATGTCGCGCTGCTGGCCGGGGTCTGCATTCATGTCGAAGAGCTGGCCGCGGTGATCGAGGCGGAACTGGTCGGTCCGCACGCTCACCTGGCCCGCGTTGTGCGAGAAGATCATCCGGTCCGGCCACGACTGGGCCGAGCCGAGCAGGAGCGGGGCGAGGTCCACGCCGTCCAGCGGCTGGGGGCTGGCGGCCGACACGCCGGCCAAGCTAGCCAGCGTAGGAAACAGATCGATCGCCGCGGCGATGGGGCGAACGACGGTCCCCGGCCGGATGCGGCCCGGCCACCGGACCAGGCAGGGAACGCGCACGCCTCCCTCGTCGGTTTGGCCCTTGCGGCCTTTCATGTCGCCGTTCCATCGCCAGGTGTTCGGGCCGTTGTCCGAAAAGTAGACCACGATGGTTTTCTCGGCCAGCTTCAGCTCGTCGAGCTTGTCCAGAATCCGGCCTACGTTCCAGTCCAGGTTTTCGCACATGGCCAGCGCGCAGCGGGTGGAAGGGAGGTCTTCCAGCTTGGGATTCGTGGCGCGCAGGGGAATCGGGTGGTCCTTGAACTTCTCCCAGAAGCGGTCCGGCACCTGAAAGGGCGAGTGCGGCGTGTTGTAGGGCACATAGCAGAAAAAGGGCCGGTCTTTATGCGTCTCGATAAAGGCCAAGGCGTGATCGGTCAGGTCGTCGACAATGTATCCCTTGCCACGAACGAGCGCGCCGTTGTGCTCCAGGACGGGATCGAAATAATGGCCCCAGTGGCCGGAGGTGAAGCCATAATATTCGTCAAAGCCGCGACCGCGGGGGTGGTAGGGGTATTGGCTGCCGTTGTGCCACTTGCCGAACGCGCCGGTCACGTAGCCCGCCGCCCGAAAGGCGTCGGCGATCGTCTTCTCGTCGAGATTCAGCCGCTCCGCGCCGGTGGTTACGCCATGCACACCCCCACGCGAATGATAACGCCCGGTAAGAAACTCGGCCCGCGTCGGGGCGCACAGCGGGCACGCGTAGAACCGCTCGAACCGCGCGCCATCGCGCGCCAAGGAGTCGATCCGAGGCGTCTGGAGATTCGTGTTCCCGTGAAGGCTCAAGTCGCCCCAACCTTGGTCGTCCGCGAGGATCACCACCACGTTCGGCCGTTCCGCGGCGTGAGCCGGGCCCCAGCAACCCCAGCACCATGTCAAAAGCCCAAACCAGCCGCACCACCCGATGCGGTTTTCGAACATGGCTTTGCCCTTTCCTTTGCGGATTCCTCATGGTAGGCTGCGGACGCTCCCAGGGAGCATTCACGCCGTTGAGGACACAGACTGCACGGGGTGTTTCGGATGATCGACCGCCATTCTACCACGCGGAGGGGTTTCGCCAAGACAGTGGCCGCAACGACGCTCGGGGCTTGGACCGCCGCAACGTCCGCCGCCGCGGAAAAGCCCCGCATCACGCTGGCCCTGCTCGGCGCCGCGCACATCCATACGCCGATGTTCCTTCAGGTGCTGCGATCGCGCGACGACGTGAACATCGTTCGCGTTTGGGACCACGACGCCGCCCGGGCGGAGCGCTGGGCCAAACAGTGCGACGCGCGGCCGGCCAAGTCCGTTCAGGAAGTGCTTGACGACCAGGACGTGGCCGGCGTGGTGGTGCTCTCTGAAACCCTTCTCCACGCCGAGCTTGCCATCGCCGCCGCCAAGGCTAAAAAGCACCTCTTCGTCGAAAAACCGCTCGCAGTCGGCGCTGCCGACGCCGCGCAGATCGCGGAGGCAGTCGAGCAATCGGGAGTGCTGTTCACGATCGGCTACTATCTCCGCACCATTCCCAAATACATTTTCATCAAGGAGAACCTGGAAAAAGGCCACTTCGGCAAGATCGTGCGGGCGCATTGCGCGGTGAGCAACGATTGCGTGCTCCAGGGGGCGTTCGACACCGACTTTCAGTGGACCACGGATCGCAAGTGGGGCGCCTTGGGCGGTTTTGCCGATCTGGGGACCCACGCCCTGGACGCTTTGATGTGGATGCTCGGCGACGTCGAATCCGTGGCGGCTGAGATCCGCACGGTCACGAACCGCTATCCCAATTGCGACGAGACGGGCCAGGCCATGCTTCGATTCGCCAGCGGGGCGGCGGGCACGATCGCCGCGGGCTGGGTAGAACCCGACAACCCGGTGACCTTCTCCATCGTCGGCACGGAAGGCCACGCCGTGATCTTTAACGATCGGCTCTATCTGCGGACGAAGAAAGTTCCCGGCGCGGACGGTGCGCGTCCCTGGGGAAAACTACCGCCCGGGCCCGACCACCCCCTTTTGCAATTTGTCCGCGCCGTGTCGGGCGAGAAGGACCTGCCGCTCGTCCCGGTGCGCGAGGCAGCCGCCCGCGTCAAGGTCATGGAAGCCATGTACCGAGCCGCCCGCGAAAGGAAATGGATCGCCGTGAAGGAACCGCCCTGAAGCCACGGACGTCAGATTGCTGCTCTTCGCCGCCAGAAAACACGCCGCCTGCTTCGCGATGAGTTGCGATCGGCCCTCCCACAGCGACTTGTTCCTTGACCATCGCAACGAGCTCTTCTACGATTTTCGCGTGATTTCACAAAGACCCGTGGCCACCCGATGGAGGGAGAACCCGTGTTTACCGTCACTGCCGATTTGATTCTACCGAGCACGATCACCGGTTCCTGGCCTCGCCCGCGCTGGTTCGACGTAAGCATGTGGGGCAAGCCGCTGGACACTTGCATGATGGACGTCCGCTTCCGCGAAAAGTTCCAGGACGCCATGGCGGTGGTGATCAGCGACGAGGAGCGGGCGGGATTGGACATCCTGACGCACGGCGACTACCACTGCGACGAAGACATGGCCGGAAGGTCGTGGCACCATTATCCGCTTCAGCGTTGGGCCGGCTTGGAGGGCGATTACCTCCAGGCCGAGGAGACCCGATCCGAATGGCTCAAATACCCGCCCGGCACGCTCCTGCACGAAATCTACACCGGCTGGCGGTGGCCGCGCGTGGTCGACAAGATCGAGCACCGCCCCTTGGACTATCCGAAAATCTGGCGCATCGCCCAGGCCAAGACCCGCAAGCCCGTTCGTTTTGGAACTTGCTGCTCGCAAGTCATGAGCCTGTTCCTCGACATCCATACGGCGAAGTACAAGGACAAGCACGAGGTGATCTGGGACCTGGCCGTGGCGATGAACAAGGAGCTACTAGCCCTGCGCGACGCGGGCTGCAAATGTATTCAAGTCGAGGAGCCGTGCTTTCACTTCATGGCCAACACCTTCGGCAAGGACCACGGCGAAACGAAGTTCATGATCGAGGCCTACAACCGCGAGGTCGAGGGCCTGGACGACGTGGAGATTTGGATCCACACCTGTTGGGGCAACCCCAACATGCAACGCGTGCGCGAAGACACCAGCTACGCCGCGTCCATCGAGCTGTACTTGGAACACGCCAAGGGCGACGTTTGGACCGTGGAAATGAAGGACCGAGGGTTCAAGGACATCGAACTGTTCGAGCGGTTCAAGGGCGATCTGAAAAAGAAGATTTGCATCGGGGCGGTCAGCCACCGCACGCTCCAAGCCGACCGGCCCGAGGACGTGGCCGCTGAAATTCGCAAGGCGCTGAAGTACATCCCGCCCGAACGGCTGATCGTGTCCAGCGACTGTGGTTTCGGGCGGCAAGGCTGCAACCGCGAGATCGCCTTCTATAAGTCGTCGGCCATCGCCCAAGGGTGCAACATCGTGCGTCGCGAGCTGGGCCTTCCCACGACCTACGTGCCCGCCGCCGATCCCGCCCTCCAGATCGACATCGTGCCCAAATCCTAGCGGGCCCTAATCCTCGTTGGCGTCCTTGAGGCCCAAGCGGGCAAGCCAGCGGCCGGCGGGGGCCTTATCCGCCTTGGCGGGCGTGTGCGAGGGAGGGTTGTTGTTCGCCAGGCGGTTGTCGCGGAGCATCTCTTCGATCTCGGCACGCTGCCGGGCCAGTTTGGCGCGTTCCACGGAGATTTCGATTTCCGCGGTGCGGAGTTTCTCCTGCCATTCGGCTTGCAGCATGCGGAGTTTCTCGCGCTCTTCCTGAATGATCGCATCGGCATCTAACAGTTCACCGATGGCCGCGGCGCCCACGGCTACCGAGCCGAGGTTGGTGCTCTGCTGCTGGAGGAGTTGCTTGAGTTCGGCGATCTCGCGATCTTTGTCGGCCAGGAGCATCTCGGTACGTTGCACCAACGCTTGAACGTCCTCCTTACTGAAGCCTTGCGAATTTTCGTTCGTGGTCGAACCATCGCCCTCGGCCTCCAGTGCGGCCAGAACGCGACGTTTCTCGGCTTCCCAATCCAAACTTGCCGGCGGTAGATCGCTGGGGGGGATCGGCATGGGCGATTCTTGTAGCCCTGCTTCGAGTTCCGCTGTGGCGCGGCGTTCGCGCTCGCTGAGCGCAGCGAGGAATTCGCGAAGACGCTGCCGCTGGGCGCGAAGGGCCTTGGCAAATGTCTCAGCCCAATGGTCGTCGCCAGCCAGCGTGGAGCAAAAGTCGGTCATTGGTAGTTTGTTTCTACGCTGGGGCACGAATCCAGGCTCACGCTCCGCGGCCGGTAGATCGAGAACCCGCAGGGCAAAATGCGTTTGAGGCAGACTCCAGCGCCGCCGACAGAGTCCTCAAAGGCCGAACACGGCGCGATCTGGCCCGCGCTTTTCCCCTAAGTTGTATAGGCCACGGCCCTTGCCGGGTCAAAGCAGAAAGATAGCGGTGCCGAATGGCGCAATTTCATCGAATCTTCTAACCTTGTTCTCACGCCAAGCCCGAGAGCCGTCAATGCCGTTGAACTATTGAAGCCTGAGCATTGGAAATTGCAGAAGGGTCGTGCTATTCGAACTGTCCATGTCGGCTTGGCGGGTCAACACGACCGTGTGTCTATCCCCTATTAGGAGTTTTTCTGTTGAGATTCAGCATGGCCAATAAGATACAGCATGGCCCAAAAATCATAGAGTGAGTGAACTAGGGCCGGGACAAGCAGGTTGCCAAAAAGCATCCATAGCACCCCCAAATAGAGTCCGATCAGCATCGCGAGTACCGCGTAGGCGACGGTTACCCAATGTACGATGCCGAAGATGACACTCGCCACGATGAGTCCAATATAGGCTCCTAAATCTTTAGGGTAGAAATCAGCCACCCAATTTTGGAGGACCCCGCGAAAAAGCATCTCCTCGCCGAAGCCAGCAAAGAGAGCTATTATAGCTAGTTTTATTGGTCCGCATCCACTCAAGAGTGGTAATAGCTGGTCCTTGACTACTTGAAGGACGTGGCGCAACAGACGCCACTCAGTTCGAATTGCCAACCAAATGACACCGATGAGTGGCAACGTGGCGAACACCCCCCAGATTACGGAATCCAAATCCCACTGGATTAGGTCTGCGGGAGGATACCCCAGCAGCCAACCCAACCCGACTGCGAGCAAACCAATACCGCCTTCAAAAATAACTGCCAGCAAAAATGCATCGGGCATCTGCGAGGCTTCGTGCTTCATGATTCACTTTTTCAGCAGGCTGGAAGACGGGCCATTATATTGGGGGTCTTGCCCAAGGGAGAGGGGGAGGGTAGTCCTTGACGGGCACTTAGAGGCGAGTTAGATTCGTTCCTTTCCTTTCCCGCGACAAGACGCCACTCGATAGCGAAGGAATTTTTGCCATGGCGAAAAAGTATGTTTACTACTTCGGACCGGACGAATCCGAAGGCGATGCCTCGATGAGAGACCTCTTGGGAGGCAAGGGGGCTAATCTGGCTGAAATGGCGAAATTGGGACTTCCCGTACCCGCCGGATTCACCATCAGCACGGCATACTGTCAAGTCTATCTCGAGGGGGGACGCAAATTTACGGATTCGCTGAAAAAAGAGGTCAGCAAGGCCCTCAAAAGGGTTGAGGCCGCCATGGGCATGAAGTATGGAGACCCGGAGAACCCGCTGCTCGTCTCCTGTCGTTCGGGTGCGCGTCGCTCCATGCCGGGAATGATGGAAACCGTCCTGAACGTCGGCTTGTGCTCCTCCACCATTCCCGGCCTGATCAAAAAGACAAACAATCCGCGATTCGTGTACGACGCCTATCGGCGTCTGATCATGATGTATTCCGACGTGGTGATGGAAAAGGCCGAGGACATCGAGCCAGCCGAAGGCCAGGGCATCCGCGTTCAACTCGAGCGGATCATGCATCACTTGAAAGAGTCGAAGGGCTATAAGTCCGACACAGACCTGACGGCCGAGGACTTGCAATCGCTCTGTGAACAGTTCCGCGCCAAAGTGAAGGAGGTGTTGGGCCGCGAGTTCCCCGACGACCCCATGGAGCAGCTTTGGGGCGGGATCGGCGCCGTGTTTAAGAGTTGGAATGGGCGACGCGCGGTTTCCTATCGAAAGATCGAGGGGATTCCCCACGAGTGGGGCACAGCCTGCAACGTGCAGAGCATGGTGTTTGGCAACATGGGCAATACGTCGGCCACCGGCGTGGCGTTTACGCGCAACCCCGCCACGGGCGAGCCCAAGTTCTATGGCGAGTGGCTCGTCAATGCCCAGGGCGAGGACGTCGTCGCCGGCATTCGCACCCCGAACCCGCTCAACGAGGCGACCAAAAACGAGCAAAACAAACACTTGCCGTCGCTGGAAACGGAGATGCCCGAGCTCTACAAGCAGCTCGACGAGATCCGCTTGAGGCTCGAGCGGCATTACAAAGACATGCAGGACATCGAGTTTACGATCCAGGAAGGCAAGCTGTACATGCTCCAATGCCGCAACGGCAAACGGACTGGCACGGCGGCGTTGAACATGGCCTTGGACATGTTGGCCGAGGGCCTGATCGACGAGACGACGGCCATCCTCCGCGTCGAGCCGGGGCAATTGGACGAACTCCTCCATCCGGTGGTCGACCCCGCGGACGAAAAGAAGCATGAGCCAGTTGCGCGGGGCTTGCCTGCTGGACCGGGCGGAGCGGTGGGCAAGATCGTGTTCACCTCAGCCGACGCGGTGTCGTGGACGGGCCGTGGCGAGACAGTCATTTTGGTCCGTGAAGAGACCAACCCGGAGGACGTGGACGGGATGCGGGCCGCCCAGGGCATCCTCACGGCCCGCGGCGGCATGACCAGCCATGCGGCCCTGGTCGCCCGGGGCTGGGGAAAGTGTTGCATCGTCGGCGCCGGGGAGTTGAAGATCGACCTTGAAAACAAGGTCCTCCGCGTGGGCGACAAGCAATTCAAGGAAGGCGACGTGTTGACCCTCAACGGGACCCGGGGGTTGGTCTATGCCGGCGCGTTGAAGATGATCGACGCCTCAGAAAACCCGCGTTTCGCCGAGTTCATGCAGCGTGTGGATAAGTACCGCAAGCTCGGCGTGCGGACCAACGCCGACACGCCCGAGGACGCCCGCATTGCCCGCAGTTTCGGCGCCGAAGGCATCGGTCTTTTCCGAACTGAGCACATGTTCTATGGCAAGGGATCGGACGAGCCCCTCTTTGTGCTCCGCAAGATGATCCTCAGCAAGACGCCGGAGGAACGTAAGGCCGCCGTCGATGAACTTTTTCCTTTCGTCAAACGCGACATCAAAAGCACGCTCGAGGCGATGGACGGCTTGCCCGTGACCATCCGCTTGCTGGATCCGCCGCTCCACGAGTTCGTGCCGCAGAAGGAAGAAGCGCAAGCGCAATTGGCCAAGGCGCTCGGCATCAGCCTAGAGGACGTCAAACGCCGCGGCGAGCAGCTTCACGAAACCAACCCGATGATGGGCCATCGCGGCGTCCGTCTGGGAATCACGTATCCCGAGATTACGGAAATGCAGGTGCGGGCGATTTTCGAGGCGGCGGGCGAGCTGATCCAAGCCGGCAAACAGCCCCATCCGGAAATCATGGTTCCCGTCACGTGCGATGTGGCCGAACTGAACGTCACGCTAGAAATCGTGGAACGTGTCCACGCCGAAGTCGAAGCCAAGCTGGGCGTGAAGATCGAGTACCTGTATGGGACGATGATCGAGATTCCGCGGGCAGCGCTTTTGGCCGACCAAATGGCCAAAACCGCTCAATTCTTCTCCTTCGGCACCAACGACCTCACGCAGATGGGCTTCGGTTTCAGCCGGGACGACATCGCCGGTTTCCTGCCTGAATACCTGAACAAAAACATCCTTAAGGCCGATCCGTTCCAGACGATCGACCAGGAGGGCGTTGGGCAGTTGATCGAAATGGCGGTGCAGAAAGGCCGCAAGACGCGTCGCGACTTGAAGATTGGCATCTGCGGCGAGCAGGGCGGTGATCCTGCCTCGGTCGAGTTCTGTTTCCGCACCGGCCTGAACTATGTGAGCTGCTCGGCCTTCCGCGTGCCGATTGCCCGGTTGGCAGCGGCCCAGGCGGCGATCCAAGCGAAGAAGAAGTAGCCTTCCTGCCCGACGCTCCGAGTTCCCGAGCCGCCGCGACTCGGGGACTCGGAGAACAAGGCTCCGCCCCCGCTATCTCGCACCGCCCCGGACGGTCGTGACGGGGGACGAGGCAGGCAGCGAGTCGAGGTGCGAGCGAAAGCCTGCGGGGAGACGAGTTCCGCCGGCGCCAATCAACCCACGTCGGCCAGATCGAGCGCCCGGCCATATCGCGTCAAAACCTGACGGCGGAGCCGAGCATGATCCGGGTGGGCCAGGCCGGGATCCAATTCGATCAGTTCCTTCGCGTGGCGGCGGGCCTCGTCGAGGATCGCCGCGTCGCGCGTCAGGTCGGCGATGCGGAAGGGCGGGAGGCCGTGCTGCCGCCACCCCAATAGCTCGCCCGGCCCACGCAACTCGAAGTCGATCTCGGCCAAGCGAAAGCCGTCGGTCGTGGATTGGAAGGCCTTGAGACGCTGTTCGGCCTCGGGGGTCTGGGGATCGGCGAAGACGCCGCAAAACCCGGGATGGGCGCCCCGGCTGATCCGGCCGCGAAGCTGGTGCAACTGCGCTAAGCCGAAGCGCTCGCCGCCCTCGATGGTCATCAACGTGGCATTGGGTACGTCCACGCCCACCTCGACCACCGAAGTACACACGAGCACTTGCGTCGCCCCCGTGCGAAAGTCGCGCATCGCGGCCTCCTTTTCCTCGCTCGACATCCGGCCGTGAAGCAGACCGAGGCGAAAGCCCTCCAACGGCCCATTGACGAGCGATTCGTACACCGCTTGCACGCTGGCGGCGTCGATGGCATCGGATTCCTCGACCAACGGCGCAACCACATAGCCTTGCCGTCCTTCGCGGAGCTTCTTGGCAAAAAACGTCCACCACCGAGCCCTTTCCGCTTCGCGGACCAGATAGGTGTGGACCTTTTGTCTGCCGGGGGGGCTGTCGCGGAGCGTGGACAGTTCCAGGTCGCCGAAGAGGCTCATGGCGATGGTGCGGGGAATGGGAGTGGCGGTCATCACGAGGTAGTGCGGTTGGAGCGCGTCGGGCGTCGTTGCGGAGGCCGACTTGAGCGCGGCCCGTTGTCGCACCCCGAATTTGTGCTGCTCGTCGATGACCACCACCCCGAGCTTGGCGAATTGGACCTCTTCCTGGATGACGGCGTGCGTGCCGACGACCAGATCGATTTTGCCTGCCTTGATCCCGGCTAAAACCGCCTCGCGGAGCGCCGGAACAAGCCCGCCGGTGAGCAATGCGCGACGGACCTTGCTATGGGCCAGGAGGCGATCAAGGTTTTGGGCGTGCTGCCGGGCGAGGACCTCGGTCGGGGCCATTAGCGCGGCCTGATAACCGTGGGCCACGGCAAGTAACATGGCGTAGACGGCCACCACCGTCTTGCCCGACCCGACGTCCCCCTGCAAGAGCCGCTGCATAGGCTCGCTTCGGCCCATGTCGGCCACAATTTCCGCAATCGCCTGCCGCTGGCTCGGCGTAAGTTCGAATGGGAAGAGGCGTCGTATCCGGGCATCGATCTTGGGCGTGGCCACCAGCGCCGGCGCGCGGCTGTAGGTTCGTTGCTGGTGGCGCTTCACCGCCAAGGCCAACTGGAGGATGAAAAGTTCCTGATAAATGAATCGCCGCCGGGCGCAGTCGAGGGCCTTGCGCGAATCGGGAAAGTGGATCGCCCGCAAGGCTTGTTGGATCGGCCATAGCCCGTGGGCCTCCAGATACTCGGCCGGAAACACTTCCTCGAGGAAGCCAGCATAAGCATCCAAAGCAGCGCGCATGATCCGCCGCATTTGCCACTGCAACAGGCCCTCGGTCAACGGGTAGATCGGCAAAATCTCCCCAGGCGGCGGTGGTTCGTCGTCGGCCAGCGCGGTGATCCTGGGATGAATCATTTCCCACACCAGACCGTTCTTTTTCGGTTTGCCGGAGAACAGGAACCTCTGGCCGATCGTGAAACGCTCTCGGAAGAACGGCTGGTTGAACCACAAACCGCGCAAATGTCCGTTAGCCCCCCGGAGCAAGACCCCAAGCACACAGCGACCAGGGCCGGTGTTGCGGAGCTCGACGTCTTCGACCGTTCCCAGCACCGTTTGCAAAGCCCCCTCTTCCAAGTCAGGGATCTCGCGGCGGTCGGTCAAGTCCTCGTAATCTCGGGGAAAGAGAAACAACAGGTCGCAAACCCGCCGGATTTCAAGTTTTTCCAACAATTCCGCCACGCGGGGACCGATCCCCTTGACGTATTGGACCGGCGTCATGAGTGGTTCCGTGGCGGGTTTCGTTGACTCGGTCATGCAACTATTGTAGACAGGGAAACTAGCGCGCAGAAGCCGCGAAAAATTGGGTCGGAACGGGCAGTCGCGGCGCTTGGCGGAAACAACGCCTCAACGTTTTCTTGGCCTGAGAGCATCGAGTTTGAAGAATCCATTCGCCCCGATGAGTCCTCCAGCGCACGAAATCTTCCTCCGCGTCCGCTACAGCGAAACCGACCAGATGGGCACGTACTACAATTCGCGTCCGTTGGAATGGTTCGAGTGCGCCCGCAGCGAGTTGATGCGGGCGATCGGACGGCCTTATACCGAGATCGAAGCCTCGGGGCTGTTCATGCCGGTCCGCGAGGCCCACGTCGAATATCTCGGCAAGGCGCAGTACGACGATCTTCTTCGCGTGCGCACCGTGCTGACGATGCCCAGCCGGGCCCAAGTGCGTTTCGACGTGGAAGTCACCCATGCCGAGACTGGGCTGCCCGTCTGTCGCGGCTACACGATCCATGCCGTGGTGAACGCTGCTGGTAAGCCGGTGCGGCCACCCGAATGGCTGGCCGAGCTTGTTTGCGGAAAAAAGGGCGCAAGCTAGGGAAAATGCGTTAACTGATTGGCCTTGACGGACTTTTGACGACCGGCTATGTTCCGCTCACCGTTGCCTCGTGGGGGGCATGCGCCAGCGTCTCTTGCCGGCGAGCGGACGATGGACAGCCCCGCCTTTTATCCCAACACGGCCTCGAAAGCATGGAACGCTGGCTGCTGGCCATATATCTGGTGTTGAGCGGACTTGCCGTGGTGCAGGCCGTGTTGGTGGTCGTGCAGACTTGGGAGCACCACCGCTACGCACGCAGCCGATTGGCAAAGATGCGAGCCTACCCACGCAAGGGCAAAGCCCTGATCGTGGCGCCTTGTCGCGGGAAAGACGTGGGGCTTTCACGCAACCTTCACACCCTGTTTCACCAAGATTATGGGAATTACCAGATTCGGTTTGTGGTCGAAAGCGCCGCGGACCCAGCTTGCCCGGTGATCCGGCGACTGCTGGCCGCACATCCGCAAATGACGGCGGAACTACTGGTTGCCGGCGAGGCGGTTCAGGAGGGTCAGAAGGTCCATAACCTCCGGCACGCGACGGCGGACTTACCCCCCGACGTCGACTACCTGGTGTTTGTCGATTCCGACGCCCGCCTCCGCCCGCAATGGCTTCGCGCGATGCTGGCGCGGTTGGATCGGCCCGGCGTCGGCGCGATCACCGGCTATCGATGGTTTGTACCCTCGCCTTTCCGTCTCAGCAACTGCTTACTTTATAGCATCAACGCGAAGATCGCGGTGCTGTTTGGCAACCGCTGCCCGACGATCGTTTGGGGAGGCTCCTGGTCGATACGGCGCGACACGTTCGAGGCCTTGGGCATCCGCGAGGCGTGGGCGGGAACGCTGAGCGACGATCTGGTGGCCAGCCGAGTGCTGCGCGAGGCGGGTCTCCGCGTGTTGTTCGAACCGGCTTGCATGACGCCGTCGCCGGCCGACGTCACCCTGGGCGGACTCTTCGAATTCACGCGCCGCCAATACCTGTTCGGCCGATGGTACGTGCCCGGCGGCTGGACCTTCGCCCTGGGAATGACTACGTTCGTCAATGCGATTTCCGCGGCCAACGCAGGCCTGTTGTTGGCGGCCGTGGCGACCAACGTTGTCAATCCCTGGATCCCTTCGGCGTTCTGTGCAGCATTTTATATGCTCAGTCTTTTCGCGGGGCTGTTGCGTCAGGACCTCGTGCTTTCCTATTTTCCCCAGTGGTATGCCAAGCTACGTCGGGCACGACGGTTCGAAGTCTGGTTCAGTCCCCTCGCTTCTTTGGTCAACTGGGTGAGCGTCCTGCTTTCGATCGGGGGCCGCACCGTGCGGTGGCGAGGAATCCGCTACGCCGTGGGAAACGATGGCCGTGTGACGGCCATGTGGCGGAGCAGCAAAAGTGCGGACCAAGGGGTGGCACAATCCGAGCGATCGGACTCGCCGGAAAATTTGGCAGAACCGGACGTCATTCCCTTACCGTCGCTCCACGATCGGGCCCGATTCCGCGCAAAGTTCCGCCGTCGTACGGCTTAGATGGGCAACACGACTCGACGACAAAAAGTCCTTCTAGCATGGATTTGCCCATAGCCATCCCTTGAAGTAAGTTTGCATTGGGTCGCATGCCTGCTTACGGGTCGCCGGGTTCTCTGGCGGCGTGGCCCTTGGGACCGGCGCGGCCTCTCGTCGCTCTTCTCATGAATGCTTCTGTTTCGGTTGCACCACCACCGCCTGAGCCTCGCCATGCCCGAGCGCATGAAGCCCTGGCCGAGCTGGTTGCCGGCCGGGAGGAGCTGATTCGATTCATGGAGGGCATCTTCGACGAGCTGGAGGACCTGCATTGCCAATTGGAGGAACGATGTCGGGCGCTGGCCGAGGAACGGCGTCGGCTGGAGGAACAATTGCGTCAACAAGAGGCGGAGTTGCGTCAGCAGCGAGCTGAAATCGATACGCAACAACAACAGGTTCGCGACCAGGTCCGCCGCGAGGTCGCCGAGGCGACTGCCCAAATTGCCGAAGCCATGGTCCAACAACGACGGCAGATGGATGAGGAACGAACCCAGTGGCGCGAGGAATTGACGCGGATGCGTCAGCTTCTCGAATTCTTCATCGCGCCGTCGGCCCAAAAATCGCCCCCGCCCTCCCAAGGCAAAATCGCCGTTAACTCCAACGTCCCTTGATTCTGAAGTTGCCGATGAAACCGCAAAACCCTCGCTTCGACGCGCGAGTCGACCAGGAATATCCCTATGGCTGCCAAGCATGGTGGGCCGAGGCCGCCGCGAATACCGCGAAACAATGGCGTCCCCGACCGCCTTCCAAAGACTTGGATCCCACCGATCCCGCCGTCTTGGAAAAGCTCGAGCGCTTGGACGATCTGGTGTTCGACGCCATCTCCGGCAGCCGCGAGGCACTGGAGGAGCTGGCCGGCTTCTGGCCCCAAGTCCGGGACGAATGGGGGGACGATCCTCTGGTTGCCGAGTCTCGGGAACAGTATCTGCGATACGCCCTGGAAAGTTGGGACAAAGTCATTCAACGGACCGGACAGCGCAACCCTTCGATCGCGGTCCAAGCGCTCGAGGTCCTGTGCTTGCTGTTCGAAGGGGCCGAGGCGTAGCGGGTCAACGCTGGCCCGCCTGATGGAGCCGCTTCGCTGAGGCGAACCAGCCGCGAATCGTCCGGCCCTCGACGCCTCACTCCGTCACCTTGTACACGAGGTCGTGTTCCCGGGCGTGTTCCTTGACCTTGATCCCGACCGAGTTGCCCGGCACCGCCGTCGAGACGGCTTGATTGTCGACCTGCATCGAGTCGACCTTCTGCGTGAAGTCGCTCGTGTGGCCTTTGATGCGGATCGTGTCGCCGACGGAGAGCGATCCGGCGGTAAGCTCGATGGCCGCCACCCCGATCTTGCTGAAGTAGTGGGTAACCTTGCCGATCTCTGTCTCTGCCATGGCGCCGCACTCCTTTCCGGTTGGGGAAATCCGAAGTACATGTCCACCGCGCAAATCCACCACGGCGCCGCAATCGCAGCGGACCACGCGGCCGAACTGAAACAACGTCACATCGTATTCCACCCCACAACGGGGACATTGAACCGCCACACGAGCCCCCTCCGCTTCCCACCATTATGGAGACGCGCCGCGCCACGACAAGGGGATAATGCGGACTGCGTCGTCGCAGTCATTCGTTGCCGAACAGTCCCCCGCGACCCCGTATTTCGCCGACGCAGCGCAAAACAACAGCCGCGGTCAGGTTGTTTTCTGGAGCTCGGCGTTTTGCTCTGCCCTAAGAATCTGCGTTCAGGTCTGCATCGCGGCTGCGGCGGGGCGGGAGGTCGGCGAGTCCTGATTCGATCGGTCGATCTTCGCCAATTCTTCCACGATGGCGTCCACGGTATAGCGGATCTGCTCCTCGGTGTGCAGCGAAGTGATGAAGAAGCGCAGGCGCGCGGCGCTCTCTTCGACGGCCGGATACACAATCGGCTGCACATTGATGCCGCGTAAGAACAGCGCTTTGGACAATTGCAAACTGCGAAGGGAGTTGCCGAGAATGATGGGAATCACAGGCGAATCCTTGCTGAGCCCGGTATCCAGACCCCGCTCTTGAGCCAGTTCGAGGAAGAGTCGGGATCGCTGGCGCAACGTGGCGACGCGTTGAGGTTGGGCTTGCAAAAGCCGGCACGAGGCCAAGGCCGCCGCGGTGGCGGGCGGGGAAAGGCCCACGCTATACACAAAACCTGGAGCCGTGTATTTGAGCAATTCGATCAGCTCCCGGCAGCCGCCAATGTATCCCCCGCAACTGCCGAACGATTTGCTGAGGGTGCCCATCCAAATGTCCACCTCGCGGCGGTTCACGCCGAAGTGTTCGCCGATCCCTCGGCCCGTCGCCCCCAGCGTGCCGATGGAATGGGCCTCATCGACCATCAGCAGTGCTTTGTGGCGATTACGGACCTCGATGAACCGCGGCAGGTCGGGGATGTCGCCGTCCATGCTGTACACGCCCTCGATCACGATCAACACGCGGCGGTACTCATGGCGGAATTTCTGGAGCAACTCATCGGCGGCCTTCCAGTCGTTGTGGGGGAACATACGCCGCCGTGCGCCGGAAAGAATCGCTCCCTGGAGGATGCTGTTGTGCGACAAGGCATCGTGGAGGATCAGGTCTCCCGGCTTGAACAGGTGGCCGATCACCGTTTCATTCGTAGCGTGCCCGCCGACAAAGGCGACCACCGCCTCGACGCCCAGGAATTCAGCCAGCGTGGTCTCGAATTCGCGGTGGAGGTCCTTTTCGCCCGAGACCAGACGGCTGGCCGAAACGCTCGTGCCGTACTTGGCCGCGGCCTCTTGGACCGCCCGAACCACGACCGGATCCCCTGACATTCCCACGTAGTTATAGCTGGAGAAGCTGATATACTCCCGGCCGTTGATGATGGTGCGATCGTTGGTCAGGCCCTCGTGAACCGTGAAATAGGGATTGCCAATACCGGCGGCCTCGGCCACTTGCAGGCGTTCGCGGAGTTTAAGGAACTCGGGAAACAGGGCCACGGTGTAATTTTCCTCGGGAGTCTGATAATCCGCTGGACGCGCGGACGCGGTGCGAGGTTCGGCGCCCAGGTACTTCTCGACCGCCTCGACCACCTGTCGGCAAGTCTCCAGTTGCGGGAGGACTTCTTCGGGAAACCGACCGCCGAAGCGTTCTTCCAAGCCGGCGAGCACTTCCATCCGCTCCAACGAATCGAGTCCGATTTCCGTGATCGGGGTGTCCAGCGTCAACTCGTCGGCGCGTTCGCGGGCGATCAGCCGCACTTGCTCGAGCACGATCTCCGCGGTGCGACCGAGGTCGATTTTGGCCGTTTTCTTTTTTGGGAAAGTGACACGGGAACCGTTTTTGCCGGGCGTGACAGCAGCGGCTCCCCCTGCTGCTTGCCGCTCGGCGCCAACCTTGATCTCGTCGGGCGCTGTGACAGGAGTCGCCGTGTCACGCGCCGCTTGCCATTGGGCCACGACTTCCAAAGTGCCCTCCAAGAATCCCGCCCGGCACGCATGACGTTGGATTTTGCCGCTGGAGGTCTTGGGAATCGATCCGGCCTGAATCAGCACGATCACCTCCACTGGCAAATCATGCTCTTCGGCCACGGCCCGCCGAATCGCTTGAAACACCTCCTCCACGTCATCCCGATAGCGGCGGTGCAGCTCCTGAACCACAACCAGCCGCTCCTGACCGTCGATTTCCACCGTGAAGGCGGCACCACAATCGGGCAACAAATGGGGATGGGCCTGCTGGACGGTCATCTCGATATCTTGCGGATACACGTTCACGCCGCGCAGGATCAGCAGGTCCTTGATCCGGCCGGTGACAAACAGTTCGCCGTCTTTCATGAACCCCAGGTCGCCCGTGCGAAGGAACGGGCCCTCGCCGCTGTCTTTCAGAAAGGCGCGGAAGGTTCGCTGGGTAGCCTCGGGCTGCTGCCAGTACCCTTCAGCAACACTGGGACCGCTGACCCAAATTTCGCCAATGCGATCGGGCTCGCACCGGGTGAGCGTGTCTGGGTCGGCAATCACGATTTTCTGGTCGGGAAGGTTTTCGCCGCAGCCCACCAGGGCCCGAACGCCCTCCTCTTCAGGGCTGGCGTCGACGACTTGGTTCTTCGATAGGGCCGCCGTCTCGAACCAGCGGATGACGGGTGGGTTCTTGGCATAACCGCCGGAAACGATCAACGTGGCCTCGGCCAAGCCATAGCACGGATAAAACGCCTCGCGGCGGAACCCGCATGGCCCGAACGCCTCGCAAAACGCCTCGATCGTCTCGGCCCGCACCGGCTCCGCGCCGTTGAACGCCACGGTCCAACTGCTCAAGTCCAACGTCTGCTTCTGCTCCGGCGTGATCTTACGCACACAAAGATCGTAAGCGAAATTCGGGCCCCCGCTGGTTGTCCCGCCAAACCGCGAGATCGCCGAAAGCCAGCGAAATGGTTTTTGAAGAAAGGCCATGGGCGACATGAGGATGTTGGGCCGGCCTACGTACAAGGGCTGGAGGATGCCGCCAATCAGGCCCATGTCGTGGTAGCTCGGTAGCCAGAACACCCCCAGTCCAGATCGAGTGTGCTCAAACGCATACGCAATCAACGCCGAATTGTGCAGCAAATTGGCGTGATCGAGCATCACGCCTTTTGGCGTTCCCGTCGAGCCTGACGTATACTGTAAAAACGCTAGCGTATCCCCGTGAATGTCGGGCGCGTCCCACTTGTCCTCGATCCCTTCAGGTAAGTGTGAGGTCGCCAACCAAGTTAGTTGTTTCAGATGAGGGGTTTCGTCGATCAGCGACTCGACGCGGGCCAGGACGGAATCGGTCGTGAGGGCCACCTTGGCCTGAGCGTCGTCGGCAATCGCTTGAATTCGAGCCAGGGAACGGTTCCGACGCGGGGGATAGACGGGAACGGCCACCACACCAGCATACAAACACCCGAAAAACGCCGCGATGAATTCCAGCCCAGCCGGATACAAAAGCAACGCCCGTTCGCCAGCCAGGTCCAGCGATTGCAGCCACGCCCCAATCGCCCGAGCTTGTCGATCCAATTCCCTATTCGTCAAATGGACCTGTTCGTTCTCGCCGTCCACCAAGTAAGTAAAAGCGATGTCGTTGCCTTGATACCTCGCACGGTGGCGAACGAGGTCAACAAGTGTGGGGGGGCCAAAAAAAGTACCCGGTAGCCGGTCCATGTGTGCCACGGCGAGACACCTCATTTCACGAGTACGTACTTCGTTCTATTGGGCATCAAGTCGCTTCGGTAATGCACTGCCCCTAAAACCAAACGATCTAAGTTAAACAGAAAATCCTACGGTCTCTACTTAAATTCAACATCCTACGATAGCCTTAAAGCCATCGCAACCAGCAGCTTGGGGCTTGACGTGGCACTATGAGACTTGTATTATCCCCCAGAAGTAGTGGATTCCCCTTCCATCGGCTTCTTCAACCGTCCTGCTTTGAATGCACCTTTTAGCGGGGAAGCGGCAAGGCCGTCGGTTGACCCAGCCCGAGGCCCGCAGGAGCTGTTAACGTGATTCGGGTGATATGTCCGCACTGCTCGGCGAAACTCAATGCCAAACCTGAGTTGCTCGGGCAAACACGGAATTGCCCAGCTTGCGGCAAGCCCGTGGTCATTCGTCCGGTCGAGGACGCCTCTCCCGCGTCTGCCACACCTGCTAAAACCTCGCCCACGAGTGTAGCGGAGAAGCCGCCCCCAAGCAGTTCCGAGGCGATGCCGAGCCCTGCCGAGGCGTCGACGGCGTCGTTCGAAGGCCTGATCCGCCTCTTGCGCACGAATTTTTACTTGATTTGCGACGCATCGCGGGTCATCGCCACTTGGGAAAATAACGGCCAAGGGTGGCGAATTCGCACGGAACACGGGTTCGCCAGCGCTGCGCGGAATCCGGAAAAAATTCCTAGCCAAGGCGACTTCAAGCTCGTCGAATTGCGCATGGAACACTCCAGTGGGGAAATGCAGCTACACGGACTTCGGGTGTATCAGTTGGCCAAGCGATGGGCCCTCAACGGCTTGCCCCGAGGCGACGACACGATATGCAAGTCGATCACTGGCCCGGGTTCGCTCCTGCGGCCGCAAAAGAACGCGGTTCGGGCGTATCTCCAGGAGCGGTTTATGCGGGAAGTCTGGGGTAACGCGGCAGACGTGCTGGATTACCTTTCCAACGACGATTACCATTCGCCCGGCGTCGGGGGATGACAAGGGTCGGCAACGCTACACTCCGTCTCCTCTTGCCGATGAATCGTTGAAGCGGTTGTCGCCTCTCGACCAGACGGTTATCTTGAAGCAACGCACGGGAATTTCGCGTCAAGGACTTTGTTTCATGTTTGCTGATCGCTATCCCCATCTCAGTAAGGTGGATCCCGAACTTGCGGCCATGCTTCATAAGCAGATTCGCATGGAGTCGGCGACGCTCAAGATGATCCCATCGGAGAATTTTGCCCAATTTGCTGTCCTCGAGGCGACGGGATCGATTTTAACGAACAAGTATTGTGAGGGTTATCCCAGGGCCCGCTACTACGAGGGGAACGAGATTGTCGATGAGATTGAACTTTTGGCGATCGAAAGGGCCAAGTCGCTCTTCGGTGCCGAGCACGCCAACGTGCAACCCTACTCGGGCTCCCCCGCCAATCAAGCGGCTTATCGGGCTTTGGCGGAACATGGCTGCAAGGTGATGGGAATGCCGGTTCCGGCTGGGGGCCATCTGACGCATGGGTGGCGGGTCAATTTTTCTGGCATGGATTACGTGCAAGTGCCTTACGGACCGGACCCCGCCACGGGAATGTTGAATTACGACCAAATCCGCGAGATTGCCCGACGGGAGCGGCCGCGGATCATCTGGGTTGGAGCAACCTCTTACCCGCGAATCCTCGACTACCAACGATTCGCCGAGATCGCCGCCGAGGTCGAGGCGTATCTCGTCGCAGACATCGCCCATATCAACGGGTTGATCGTGGCCGGAGTTCATCCCAATCCCGTGCCCTATTGCGACGTGGTGACGAGCACCAGCCATAAAATGTTGCGCGGACCGCGGGCAGGTTTCATCCTCTCCAAAATCGAGGACCGTTATCACCACAAGTACTTTCCAGAAAACAAGTTAAACCTAGCCAAGCGAATCGACCGGAGTGTCTTCCCTGGGCTCCAAGGGGGGCCTCACATGAACGTCATCGCCGCCATGGCGGTTGCCTTCAAGGAAGCGGCGACGGAAGAATTTCGGGCGTACGGTCAGCAGGTGCAACGCAATGCCCGTCGCTTGGCCGAGCGACTCTTGGAGCGGGGTTATCGTCTTGTGAGTGGTGGGACCGATAACCATCTGATCGTTCTCGATTTCCGCGACCGGCCCTTTACCGGCAAAGACGTGGCCGAAGCCTTGGCTCGTGCAGGGATCATCTGCAACTTCAATATGGTGCCGGGCGATACGCGAAAACCGTCGGTCACCAGCGGCGTTCGGTTGGGCACGCCCGCGTTGACCTCGATGGGAATGCGGGAAGCGGAAATGGACTTGATCGCCCAATGGATCGACGAAGTTTGCCGCCACCTGGACGATCTGGACGAAACCGCCGGCCGCATCCGGGGCGAAATCGCGGATCTCTGCGCTCAATTTCCCATCCCGGGCTTGCGGGGGGATCGCTGAATACGCCCTGCCGATCGCTCGAACGCCGCAACCCATTCTTACGAAGTCTCTTGCTTTTCCTCAGGCGAATCGCACTCAGGAACTGCTTGATACCTCGCGCGTTCCGCGGGAATACTTTGCCCTGCTGGGGGTAGTGGGAGCCAAAGAACCCGCCCGCCGCGTTGAACAGGCGACCGCGACACTACTTTTGAGTAGCGTGGCCATCGTCGGGCTAATCGTCCGCGCCGCAGGCAAACCCACCGATCGAACCAACAAGCCACAAGAAAAACTCCAACCCATAAATTGATTAATTGATTAGTAAAATAGTCGCGCTTGACAAGCATGGGATCGTATAGACAATTTCGGTAGATGAAAATAGTTTTATGACTCGGTAAAGCGTTTGGTGCCCGTCCGAGCTCACCTTCAAACTTGTGTAGAGGTAAGACCATGAAAAGTCTTGTGGCAGTGCTTGGAGGCGCCGCGATCTTCCTGCTCAGCGCAGGGCGAGTCGTGGGCGACGAAACTGAAGGTGCAAGCTGCCCTGACGAGGCTGTGCAGTCGGCGTGTGCGGCGAAGTCGGAGGCAATGGTGCTGAAGTGCCCGGTGTCCGGTCATCCTGCGAACCGAGAGGCGGCTGCTAAATATAAGAACGCTCAGGTCTATTTTTGCTGCTCCGATTGCATTCCAGCCTTCAAGGAAAACACGGAGAAGTATCGCTTGAAGGCCAACCAGCAGCTTGTGTTGAGCGGCGAGTACGAGCAAATTGCTTGCCCCTTGACTGGCGCGAAGTTCAACCCAGGCGTGAAGATCAAAGTTGGCGACGTGGGAGTCGCCTTTTGCTGCAAGAATTGTCAAGCCAAGGTGGCTAAGGTCGACGCTGCGGAACAATGCAAACTAGTGTTTGGCGAAGGCTTCGAAAAGGCTTTCGCCTTAGCCAAAGTGAGCAAAGAAAAGAAATAAGGTACTCGGCGGTAACACGAAGTTTAGCTTTCCCTCGTCAATCGATCCCGGTTTTGGATCGATCCTCGTGTTCCTCCCGGTAGGGGCCGCGCCCCAAGCGGATCGTCGGGGCGCGGCCTTCGACTTTCTTGGCGCCGGGGTTGGCTTCGTCGCTCCGCGAGGCCGGTTCTCCTCGGGACGGAAAAATCCGCGAAAAAACTTTTCTTTCTTGGCGGAAGTGTCTATCTGCCTTCGAGCGAACGATGGAACGCCGACAATTAAGCAGATCGCCGGGACGATGAGCGCGCCCGTGTCCCGCGAACCCAGTTTTACGCGATCCCGTGAAATCGCTCGTAGGCCGCGATCTTGTGCTCGTGTTGCAGGGTTAAGGCGATGTCGTCCAATCCGCCGAGGAGGCATTCGCGACGGAAGGGGTCGACTTCGAACTCCAACCGCAGTCCAAAATCGTCGGTCACCGAGCAGCTCTCCAGGTCTACGGTGAGCTGGTAGCCTCGGTGCTGGAACGCTCGGGCGAAAAGATCGTCGACAGTCTCCTCGGGAAAGCGGATGGGCAGCATCCCATTCTTGAAGCAATTGTTGTAGAAGATGTCGGCGAAGCTGGGGGCGATCAAAACGCGGAAGCCGTAATCTTCCAAGGCCCACGGGGCGTGCTCGCGGCTGGAACCGCAGCCGAAGTTGCGCCGCGTCAGCAGCACGCTTGCGCCTTGGTATTCGGGCCGATTGAGGATGAACTCGGGATTGGGTGAACCATCGTCCAGATACCGCCAGTCGAAGAACAGGAACTGCCCAAAGCCCGTGCGTTCGATGCGTTTGAGGAACTGCTTGGGAATGATCTGATCCGTGTCCACGTTGGAGCGATCCAAAGGGAGGACCAACCCGGTATGCGTGGTGAAGGGTCGCATGACTACCGATACTCCCACTGACGAATATCGACGAAATGGCCGGCAATGGCGGCGGCGGCGGCCATGGCGGGCGAGACGAGGTGCGTGCGTCCACCTTTGCCTTGACGGCCCTCGAAATTGCGGTTGCTCGTGGCGGCGCAGCGCTGGCCAGGCTCGAGCTTGTCGGGATTCATCGCCAGGCACATGCTGCAACCGGCCTCGCGCCACTCGAAGCCGGCATCACGAAAGATCTGATCCAGGCCTTCGGCCTCGGCCATGCATTTCACCAAGCCGCTGCCCGGGACGACCATCGCCTGGACCCCCTTCGCCACACGGTGGCCTCGGACCACGGCGGCCGCGGCGCGGAGGTCCTCGATCCTGCCGTTGGTGCAGGAACCGATGAACACCCGGTCGATGCGGATGTCCACGATTGGGGTGCCCGGATTGAGACCCATGTACTCCAAGGCCTTTTCGGCCGCCTTGCGGTCGGTTTCATCAGCGAAATCGGCAGGTGCGGGAACCTTGCCGCCGACCTCCACGACTTGGCCCGGGTTGGTGCCCCAAGTGACTTGCGGTTGCACCTCGGCGGCCGAAAACCGCTCGACGCGGTCGTAGATCGCCCCGGGGTCCGTCGGGAGTTTTTTCCAACGTTCCACGGCCGAGTCGAAATCCTGGGGGGCGAAAGGACGACCACGGAGGTACTGAAAAGTTTTCTCGTCCGGGGCGATCAATCCAGAGCGGGCGCCCGCTTCGATCGTCATGTTGCAGACGGTCATCCGCTCTTCCATGCTCAAGTGTCGGATCGCCTCGCCGGTGTATTCGATGCAGTAGCCCACGCCGCCTTGCGTCGTGAGCCGACCTATGAGATATAAGATCAAGTCCTTTGCGGTTACGCCAAAAGGCAACCGATCCTCGACTCGTACCTCCAATGTCTTAGGCTTGGATTGCAACAAGGTCTGCGTGGCCAGGACGTGCTCGACCTCGCTGGTACCGATACCAAAGGCCAAGGCGCCGAAAGCCCCGTGGGTTGCCGTGTGGCTGTCGCCACAGACAATCGTCATGCCCGGCTGCGTCAGCCCGAGTTCTGGGCCGATGACATGTACAATTCCCTGATTCTTATCCGTCAGGTCGAATAGCCGAATGCCAAATTCTTGGCAGTTCTGACGCAACGTATCGATCTGCTGCTTGGAAATCGGATCGACGATCGGCAGCCGCCGGTCGGTGGTAGGGACATTGTGATCCACCGTGGCCACGGTTCGCTCAGGCCGTCGCACCTTGCGCCCCGCAAGACGCAAACCCTCGAACGCCTGAGGGCTGGTGACTTCATGCACCAAATGCAGGTCGATGTAAAGGAGGGTCTGTTTCCCCTCCTCCGCATGGACGACGTGATCCGACCAGATCTTCTCGAACATCGTCCGCGGCTTGTCTGAGCGAGTCATGAGCGTTCAAGCAACCTAAATATGTTTACGAAAATGTGTTAGGTCAAAAAAGATAGTCCTGAACGGAGTGGAATGCAAACGTGAGGTTGGCAAAAAACCTTTTCACCCCCGCCAATTGTCAGCCACGCCGACCGAGCACGCCATTATACCTCCCGAGAACGTCCTTGGCGATCTGTGAGTTGGTTCAGGTAGCCGTGAGGCGAACCGCGACTCCTTTGCCAAGCGAGGAACGGGCCGCATCCGCCATAGGACAACCTCTTTAGTGCTCCGGCAGTTCCCTGCCTCTTAGGGGGGATGCATCGAGCGGGAGGTTCTCGAACAAAATATGCGGGCTTTCTGGGATTTTCCGTCGATAACGATATTGATGGTCGAGATGCCTGGATGGAGATTTGGCGATGAACGTCTGGAAGCAGTATCTCTGCGGCCTCGGGTTGGGGGTGATTTTAGTTGTGGTCGCCAAGGCGGAGGCCCGCGACGAGTCGGGATTCCTTTGGGTTTCCGCACCAGCAGAATCGGGGACGGCGGCCCCGAGTGGTGAAAAGGCCAAGCACGCCGAGCCTACACCGGCTGAATCGCCGAATCCCACGGCCACCGAGTGGCGTCGGCGCGGTGAGGACGAAGCTGCGAAACGCTCGGCGAATGTGGCGGGCAAAGAGGCCGCGGCCAAGGGATCCTCTCCGCCCAGCCAGCTCCCCGATGATCCCGGCTATCGCTCGCCCAAGTCTGTGGCGGCGCCGTCGGCCCTGCCAGCCGAAGCCGTCGCACCTCCTGCCAACGGCTTGCAACATGCAAACACGCCCTCGCCTGCTTCCGTGCCGGCCTGCGATCGCACACCCTGCGATTGGTGCGGCGATCCAACCTGCCTCGGAAACTGCGCCGCGGCGTCCCGTATTCGGGCAGCTCGGGCGGCAAATGCTGGCGAATCCTCCGGCGACGAGCCGTGGCGACTATTCGGTTGGCCGGCGCTTACCAGTAGGGGTTTCAGCATCCGCGGTTGGGTGGATCAGGGCGTGACCATTCCTGCCGAATTTCCTTTTGACCGTTTCAACGGCCCCGTGACGTTCAACGATCGGGCCGACGAATACCAGATGAACCAGTTGTATCTGATCGCGGAACGCGTGACGGACACGGAAGGCCGGGGGTTCGACGTGGGCGGGCGCGTGGACCTGCTCTACGGGACCGACTCGCGATTCACCCTGGCCAACGGCCTGGATGACGATTGGAGCAACCAGCGGTTCTACGGACTCTCCATGCCCCAGTTGTATGCCGATTTCGCCCTCAACGACTGGACGATTCGGTTGGGGCATTTCTACTCGATCGTGGGCTACGAGACCGTCCCTGCCTTGGACACCTTCTTTTATTCCCGTTCCTACAGTTTCCAATACGGGGAGCCGTTCACGCACACCGGCATGTTGGTCAAATGGCAATTCAATGATCGGCTTTCGTTGAGCGCGGGTTTCCACCGCGGTTGGGATCAATGGGAAGACAATAACGACCGGTTGGGGTTTTTGGGTGGCGTGGCTTGGGACAACGCGGAATCGGGCACGACGATCGCCTTCGGTCTCACGGCCAGCAACGAGCAGGTCGGCTGGTCCAGCTCGCGCACTACCTACAGCGTGGTGTTGCAGCAGCGGTTGGCCGAACGCCTCCGCTACGTTCTGGAGCATGTCGGCGCTTACGAAACCAACGCCTTGCTGCCCGACGGTTCGGTGGCGGGTGCGGAGTGGTTCGGCGTCACCAATTACCTTTTCTTCGATTTGAACCCGCGGTGGAGCTTCGGACTCCGCTACGAATGGTTTGCCGACAACGACGGTGCGAGGGTCGTGGGGCTGGGAGCCCCGCGCGGCTTCGACTTCCCGCCAACCGGTCAGCTCTTTCCGGCGTATTGGAACGAGATCTCGGTGGGGATTCACTACAAGCCGCATCGCAACGTGACCTTGCGAACGGAGGGGCGATGGGACTGGGCGGACCCGATCGGCACGAGCAGTATCTATCCCTTCACGGACCAGACCCGCCGCAATCAGTTCCTCTTCTCGACAGACTTGATCATTCAGTTCTGACGGTTGGTTCCAGCGACGCGTCGAAAGAGGGCGATCATCGCGCTGGCCATGCGTTCGGCGGTGAAGCGGGAGCGGACCGCTGCCTGCCCCAAATCGCCGAGCTGGGCCGCTTCGGCTGAATCGGCAAGCATGCGGCCCAGCGCCGAGGCCAACGACGCCGCTTGACGAGGCTCGAAGCACAGCCCCGCGCCGGTCTCCCGAACCAGCTCCGCGAGGGCCCCGTGATCCGACACAATTACCGGCACGCCGCACGCCCAGGCCTCGAGCACCGGCAAGCCTTTGCTTTCAGGCAAAAGCGACGGCAGACAAAGCACATCGAGCGACGCGAGAAAAGCAAACTTCTCTTCGCGAGTCAAAGACCCGCGGTATTCGAACCGCGATCCGAGTCCCCGAGCCTTTAAGTACCTTACCACCTCGGCAAGGTACGGTCGATCCGCGTCGGCCAAGTAACCGGCGGCGACCAAACGAGGCTTTCCTCGCCATGCCACTTGAGTTTCCTCGCCGCAAGCCAAGCCGTGCTGTGCATCAGGGGGGTGGGTCGGGGAGCCTGCGACCCCCTCCTTGAACGCCGTTTGATAAAGCAGCGTGAAGGCCTCGGCGAGTAGGTGGAGGCCTTTGTCCGGGCAGATTCGCGAAAAAAAACCGATGGTCGGCTCTGCCGTGCGCCTGCCTCGGCAGGGCAGCGTCGACACGGGGGGCGTTTCCAGCCCAGCCAGATCAATCCCAGGCTCGATGACATGAATGTGCTGGCGTCCCACGCCCAAATAGGAAGCCATGAAGTCGGCGTAATAACGGTTCAAAGCCACGAGAGCCGCCATTTGCTGGCACCCGCGAGCCAAAGCGGCGCGGGCCTGGGAAGCATAAGGTTCGGCAAGCCGCTCGATGAAGCTGTCTTCCCCCGCAAGCGTTGCCACGACAGGCACGCCCAGCGATCGTGTAATCGCGCCCGCCATCCCGGCCAACAGCGCGGTCGAAAGGTGAACTACGTCGGGCCTCAGGTCGTGTTGCAACCACTCGATCAGTTTGTGCAACTCCCTACGTTGGCGGCCTTCTTCGCCTTGGAGCATCGAGACGCACAACGGACCAAGGCGTTCCGGCCGCGTACTGCCGCTCCAACGCCCGAGCCAGCGGAGCAAGGCGGGATGATCTAGGAGGCGGTCGAGAAACCTTGGCGCACGTCGGGCCCAGGCGAACCGCTGTTGCAAGTAGACGTTCAGACCCCCAAAGGCGATCCGCCGCGAAGTCAAACCCTCCTCATCCGTTTCCATGCGCACGGGGGTGTAGGCCGGCACGAGGATCGCATCCTCCCCCGCCCGACGCAATGCCGCCACCAAAGTGCTGGAATGCAGGCACGCCCCACAATACATCCCTCCGGCGCCGGCAACGATGGAGATGATCCGCATGGCTAAGAATGGGAGGTGGGAGATTGGAGATGGGAGATGGGGGGTGGGAGATGGGGCACGGGAGCGTACTGGAGTTTTCGGAGGGAGCCAAATCTAGCCATTTTTCGCCTTTTTCCTCAACGCGTTGGATACACTATCGAAATGGTTTGCGACTCCTCGACGCGCTGGTTTCAACCCTCCAGGGCGGTGTCGGCGATATAGTGAAGCAGTTGGGTCAGCGAGGCCGGCCGGAGTGAGTCGGAGATTTCACGGGCCCTTTGGCGATGTTTGGCGACCAAACTCCGCGCTTGTTCAAAAACGCCAGCACGCTGGTAAAGGGCCCGCACGGCCTCGACCACCTCGGCGGGCTGCTCCGCCGCCTGGGATGTGAGCATCTCCAATTCCCGGCGACCACCCGGATCGAGGTTTTCCAAGGCGAACGCCCAGAGTACGGTGGGGCGATGCCCCAGCGTGTCGCCGCCACTGTTCCGCTTGTTGGGCTGATGCTCGGACCAATCGTCCAGGTCGTTGAGGATCTGAAAAGCCACGCCGATGTGCCGGGCAAGCCGCGCCGTGGTTTCCCGCGGCGCTTCGACCGGCCCCGCGAGCCGCATTCCAGCGAACAGGGCTGCCTCGAACGCCGGGGCGGTCTTCAGGGCATAAATCCGCAAGGTTTCTTCCGGTGGCAGGCGGCGATGCTTCCCATCGCGCCAAGCCAATTCCGCGCCTTGTCCTTCGCAGAGCCGCGTATGGGCCTCGGAAAGGCGGAGGAGCACGTCGGCCACGGCCTCGCTGGGTAACCACGCCCGCTGTTCCGCCACCAAGCGATAGCCCACCCCAATCAGATAGTCGCCCACGTTGATCGCCATCGGCACGCCATGTTCGCGGTGCAAGGCGGGCAGGCCATAACGGAACGCATCGTCGTCCTCGATGTCGTCGTGGACCAGCGAGGCCTTGTGAAACACCTCGATCGCCAAGGCGATGCGTCGCACCGGATCGGGGATGCGATTGGCCCAGAACTCACCGTGTTCGCCGATCGCGGGAGCCCCACGCATCGCGTCGTAGGCGGCCAAGGTGATGAACGGTCGGAGGTGCTTGCCGCCGCGGCCCAGAAACTCGCGGGCCAAGGTGTCAGTAAGGGCCGCCGGATGCGACATGGCCACCTCGTTCCCGCTCGCGCCGAGGACACCGCGTTTCGGCAACAACCGGTCGATTTCGTCCGGCTCGAACATTTGCCTCGCTAGGCGGAGCAAGTGCATGTAGCTGGGTGCCGGCGAGGATTTCGGCCGGTACGGGGTGTCGATCATTTCGCGGACCCAATCCTCGTCCGTGGCCGTGTCGCGACACGAATTGTGCAACAGCGGCACGGCCATGCAGGGAATGCCCGACAAGACGATTTTGCTCAACGCCTTCTCCAGCGAATCGAGGCAGGCGGCCCCCAAAATCGCGTCGGCCTGGCCGCGAAGGATGATGTCGATGACGGCCGGCGAACCCTCGGCGATCAAAACTTGATAGCCTTTCTGCTTCGCCAACGCGCGAAAATCGCTCAGGCGGCACGCGCCGCAGTCCTGGCAGGCCAGCCCCTGGCGGTCGTAATCCGCCGGACAAGTGGCGCTATTGCGGAGGCAATGGGGCAGCAGCAACAGGCGGCGATGAAAAGGAACTGCTTCGACCTGCTCGCGCCAATAGGCGCTGGCTACCGCCACCATGGCCCAACCCAGGTAACTCTCGGGCAGCCGCAGCTCGCCGAGGATTTCCCGACCGCGAGCCTCGAGCCACGGCCGGACCACTGGCCGAGTACGGTCGCCTTGGGACACCAATTCGAAAGCCCGCCGTCGGATTTGTTCCCGTTCCCAACGCCCCTGGGGAACCACCTTGAGCTGCTCGCTCGACGAGGGGTTTTGATCTTTCCTGGGCATGGCGACTGGGGCAAGGGGCAAGACGAAATGCTGGCGAAGATGTCAGCCGAGGCGGGCAGGATTCTCCTAACCGCTGCCTACGCGCAAGGGGCCTGGAACCTATTCCAAGCAGCGAGTCGCTGTGGCCGACCAACAGCGAACCGCGCGGCCCAAAGCCGCTGCCGTAAAAATCAGGGGGTACAACTCTTCATAATACCATAGTCTGGCGAAGTATAAACCAATGGGTGTGGCATTGCGATGCTGGCCGGACTCTACCGCTCGAACAAGCCAGTCGATGCCCCGCGCTAGGACTGCGTCCCGCTGCTTCGTCCCCTGGGGCGCGTCGAGCAGGGCCTCGATTGCCAACGCGGTCTCCTCCACGCTGGCCACCTTGGGTTCAGCGGCTGAATCCCAGCGGGCTGGCCAACCGCCCTCGGCGTCGCATCGCGCAGCCAACCAGTCCGATGCTCGTCGGGCGGCCGGCGCGGACATCATCCCCAGATCGCGATAGGCCAGAAGCACCCGGGCCGTGCCGTACACGGGATTTTCTTCGTCCGGATGATGCTGGTTGCCAAACCACAGGGGAATCCAACTCCCGTCGGCCCGCTGATGACGTTCGAGGTATCGAAAGCCGCGACGAATCGCTCCGGCGGCGCGGTCCCTGAGCGCTGGATTTTGCAGCAGGGAGTTTGCTTTGTCGTTGTGGCTGCATGGCGGAGCAAGAGTGTGTGCCGCCGTCCCTATTGGGCTGGGCGTCTCGGCATGACGAACATGACATGCTTCGCCAAGCCAAGCATGGAGGGCACGGATGGCATGGGCGGTGAGGTCGACGCCGCTGCGGTCAAAGGGAAGCGTTCCCCAACCGCGGCAGAAGGTGGGCCAGCCGCCGTCGGAGTTTTGCAAGTCGAGAAGCCAGCGGAGCCCCGCGGTCGCGGCCCGATCGATTTGCCGCACTTGCTCGACTGAACTTCGGCGGCGCAACACCGCCAAGGCGAGCAAGGCCCCCGAGGTGTCGTCAGCATCCGGGACAGCGCCGCTCAGGTCGGTCCATCCCCAACCGCCAGCCGCCGAGCCGGTCATCGGATGCCGTTTTTGGTGTTGGCAAGCCAGGAGCCAATCCAAGGAAATTCGGTCCGAAATCTCCTCGCCCGCGCCATCCAAGGCATTGATGGCCAGCGTCGTGGTCCATGTGGCCAGATTGGTGTCGATCGGCCAGGAACCGTCTTCCCGCGCGGAGCGGATCAAAAACTCGAGTCCCCGTTGGGCCACTGGATGACAAGCTTGGCCGCTGCCCGCCAGACTCATCACGACAAACGCCGTCAGCGGTGTGGCTTCGAGGAAGCCTCCGCTGGCGGGTTGCATACGTTCCAGAATGGCGAGCGAAGGCGGAATGGCTTGCTGCCGCAACCAACGAAGGAGCGGATTGGCCGGTGGGTCATGATGGAACTTGGCCTGGCCAATGGCCACCAGTGCTGGCACGGCATAGCTGACCACCGGCATGTGGAGCATTCCCCAAATCGCTTGCGGCAGACACGCCAATTCAAAAGGCAGCGGCGTCACGTCGCGCCAACCGACCATCCCCGCCAACGCAGCGTTGGTCAGGATGGGAACGGAAAACGTCTTGTCTTTGCCATAACGTTGGCGGATGCCCGACACCCCGCCGGCCCGATCCACGTATTTCATTCCGCGGTCGACCACGGCCGGGTATTGGTCTTCGGCTCTTCCCAATCGGAATGCTGCACAGGCGAGCATCGTGGTGGCGATATTGGAGAAGCTCTTGTCCGTATCGCCCCAACCGCCGTCGGGGTTTTGCGAGGCGGCCAGCCATTGGAGCGCGGCGTGAATCTGCTGTTGGATCGGCTCACGTCGTTGCGGCGGGAAATCCGCGGCTTGCACCGCGATGGACATGGCGCTGGCGGCCGTGGCCGTGGAGAGGGCAGACGAGGCCAGTCGTCCCACCCAATGTCCCGAGGGCGCGAGTTCCCGCACCAGCTCGTCGCGGACGATGCGGTACGCCGCTCGTAATCGTTCGTGGTCAAGCATGGTCTTTTTCGCGGGGAGGCGTTTGCTCGGGCGGAGAGACAGCAGGCGCGGCTCGGATTTTACCACGGCGTCGGACGGGCGGGGGCGGAATCACCAGCGGCGGCTTGCCGAATCGGGCCCGAAGCCAATTCATCGTGCCGTGGATGCTCTTGCGCCGCACCAGGTTTCTTGCCAGGCGTCGCTTGCCGGGGAATTCCACCAGCGTGAGGCCGAGAACGATGAGCACCAGGCCGGGCCCGGGCACGCCAGGCAGCGTGAGCAGGCCGCCAAGCAAGACCATCACGGCGCCGAGAACGTTCTTGGCGATGCGAAGCGCGAAGTACAGGATCTTGTGTTGCTGTCGTAGCCGCGAGCGGCCGGGCGGTTCACAAAAATAGTTTTCCGGCAGGCGCACAACCAGATAGACCACGATCGCGTTGGCGCTAAACAACAACACCGCGGCAGCCAAGGCGGCCCACACCGTGGTACCCAACGTCAGACCGAGGAGGATCATATCGTGGTGCATCATGGAGGGGCGGCGTCCCGGTTTGGTGGCTCTGGTGGCACGGTCGGCCCCCGCGACTTCGCGAAGCCGAGGCGAACCCTGCCTGCTCGATCTTTCCCTTCCGAGGGGAGCGATGCCGCGTCCTCACCCCCACTCGATTCCTCGCGGTCGCCGCGGCCCGAGGATTCATCCCACCGATTCGCCCCGTAGTCGGGCGACCTCGGCGGCGTCCTTGTCGCCGCGACCTGAGAGGCAAACGACAATCGCTGCATCGCGAGACATGGAGCGTGCCGCCTGGATCGCCTTGGCCACGGCGTGGGAGCTTTCCAGGGCTGGCAGGATGCCTTCGGCCCGGGCGAGGGTGTCGAAGGCCGCGAGGGCCTCGGAGTCCGTGGCATACGTGTACTCGACGCGGCCACTTTCTTTCCAATAGCTGTGTTCTGGTCCGACGCCTGGATAATCCAGGCCCGCCGAGACGGAATGCACGTCGGCCGTCTGGCCGTCGTCGTCTTGGAGCACGTAGGTATGCATGCCGTGCAGCACGCCGGGACGGCCGAAGCCGAGGGTGGCGGCGTGGTCCCCCGGTTGGCTGGAGCGGCCGCCAGCTTCGACTCCGATCAGCCTCACGCCGGGATCCTCGACAAAGGGATAAAACATGCCCGCTGCGTTGCTGCCCCCGCCGACGCAGGCAACCACCATGTCCGGCAATCGGCCAAGTTGCTCCAGACACTGCTGGCGCGTTTCGCGGCCGATGACCGACTGGAAATCCCGGACCAGTCGCGGGAAGGGGTGCGGTCCGACCACGGAGCCTAAACAATAGTGCGTGGTCTCGACAGTTGTCATCCAGTCGCGGAAGGCCTCGTTGATGGCGTCGCGAAGGGTCCGCGACCCGCTCTTGACCGCCCGAACCTCCGCTCCCAGGAGTTTCATGCTGAACACGTTGGGGCGCTGTCGGCGAATGTCCTCTTCGCCCATGTAGACCACGCATTCCAGTCCGAAGCGGGCGCAAGCGGTCGCCGTGGCCACGCCGTGCTGGCCGGCGCCCGTTTCCGCGATCACCCGGCGTTTGCCCATCCGCAAGGTCAACAGGGCTTGGCCGAGCGTGTTGTTGATCTTATGCGCTCCAGTGTGGTTCAAATCCTCCCGCTTCAGATAGATTTGGGCCCCGCCTGCTTGTAAGCTCAAGCGTTCGGCATGGTACAAAGGCGACGGCCTGCCCACGTAAAACTTGAAAAGTCGCTCCAGTTCGGCATGAAATTGAGGATCGGCGACTGCCGCATCGTAGGCCGCCGCAAGCTGATCCAGGGCATGCACCAAAGTCTCGGGCACATAACGGCCCCCGAATGGACCGAAGCGACCGAGGGCGTCGGGCACAATCATCGTGGCGGACATAAGCCCCTCATTGTGCTGGATTTCCGGCGAGTATCACCCACTGATTGTGGGGCGGCTTTCGACTTGGGTCAAGGCAAATTTGCCTCGAGCATATTTATATGGTACGCATCAAAAGAGCCCTTGGATTCCAAGGTGTCCCGCCCACCGGAGCCTAGGGCCTAGCTTCTAAGGATTGCGAGCACGTCAGCCATGCCCCATGTTGGCAGCGAAGTGGATGCCAATTTCTATTGCTTGATCCATCAGATGCTGGAGACCCAGCGCGGGGGCAGCATCCTCGATCGACGTACCGAAAAACGCCTTCCGTTCCAGGCGGCCCAGCGGATTGCCCGTTGGGACGGATCGCAATTTCCCAGCGACGATCAGTTCATTCCTGTCGAATGCCGCGACCTGACAAGGAAAGGCTTCTCCTTTTTGTTCTCAGGGGAACCGCGTTTCAGCAGTCTGGTGGTGGAATTCGGCGTCCCTCCGCACGCCCTGTACGTCGCCGCACAGATTGTTCGGGCGGTGCCGGTGCTCCGGCTTCCGTTGGGAGAACTCAAACCCGTCAACAGCGTCGAAACCCCAGCCGACCCCCTCGGTTCGCACGGCGAACAGGGTGTGCCCATGTACCTTGTAGGCTGCCGATTCATTCGGCGCTTGCGCCGCCCAAAGTGAATCGCTTGCCGAGGGCAACGCTTGGGCACAAGAGGCCTTCAGTAGGGCTGGAACCCGTGCCAAAAAGCACCCGAGAGAAGGACGCTCATGCGTTTTTGGGAAATCGCTTGATGCGTGGCGCGAAGCCCATCCCCGCGGCTTTCCTTGCACGCGGAACGAAGACTTCGCGGCCGGCAGGTTCACGCGGCTAAGGGTTTGCTGCGGGCATCGCCGCGCGCCATTGAGGTGTGGCCTAATTGTCACATGCCAAGGGGGTGCGGCGCTGTCGGTGGCTGACCGCCGAGCGAAGGCAGGGCAGGCCGCCGATCGCTTTGCAACGCCGATTCAGGTTGTTGCAACCGCGGGGGACAGGGCTCCGAAGACCAAAAGCCAATCTGTCGGAGAAAACGATCCGCAAGGTCTGGTTCCTTAGCCGAAGCTGGCTGTTCGAGCAGCACGGGCGTGATCGGCTTGTGACCCGGCTGGCTTGGCGGGACCGCTTCGTGCATCAAATCGGACGATCGGCCAATTTGGTTTTTCGGTTGCGAGTCGCCCAGCTTTCCTTGCACGGCAGGCTCAGCCGGGAGGGGCCCGTCGGCCTCGCTGGCGGTAGGTTCGGGTGGGGTTTTTCCCGGGTCGGGCGGTGGCTCGGCCTCCCAGGGCACCACCGGGGCGCTTCCGTCAGGCCGCGGAACATCGTCCCGAGTCAGCCAGTTCGGGAGTGCAAGCCGATAATCCGTGCTGAGTTGCCCCTTCCAACGTCGCCTCTCCAGTCGCTCGGCATCCACATAGGCCTTTAGCGGCCAAGGCCCCTCAGCAAGCATCACGCCGCAGTACGCCAGCAGCGACCCCTTCTCGAAGTGGACGTTGCGCAACGCCACGATGTACTCGACCCGCGCCTGGTGGTAGCGGCTCTCGGCGTCCGCCGCGCGGCGCTGGGCGTCGAGCACCACATAGAATTCCGCTTTATCGTTCTCATAGGCGGTCCAAAGCGCCTCGAGCTGCTGGTGGGCCGCGATGGCACGGTTCGTTTCCGTCTGCAACAGCCAATAGGCACGGTCCAGCTCGCTGACCGCGGTGCTCAGGTCATGGGCGATTTGAAGTTCCTGCTCGCGAAGCAGGGCTCGGGCCTGGGCCAAACGCAGTTCGGCGTTGCGAACCGCGGCATGCCCCTGGCGGAACCCGAAGGGCATCGAAAACTCCAGGCCCATCTGCCATTCCTGGAACTTGCCGCTGGTGAGGTCCATGAAGGCATTGTCAAACGGGGGCCGTCCGTCGCGTTCGCTGTCGAGCAAGTGTTCGCCGAAGCCTCGCCACCGATAGCGTCCCACGAAGTCCAACGACGGCAAGAGACTGTTCTTGCTGGCGATCAATTCCAGCTCGCGGCGCTTGACCTCCCAGCGTTGGCGGCGGAGTTCTTCACGCTGGACGAGGGCTTCGTCGATCACCACTGGCCAGTCAAAGCGAACACGTGCCACCGGCGGCTCGTCGGCAGGACGAAAGAGGAAATCTCCGTTCGGCGGCAGCCCCATGATCAACCGCAACCGGCGCTCGGCCAGGTAGACTCCGGGGACGGCGCGAAACGTGCCCGGGCTGGTGCCGTTGTTTGTTCGGGTGGCATCGAGTGGGCGTCCCGAGAGGGCGTTCTGCACCTCCGACTCGAAGCGGAAGTATTGCTCTCGGGCCTGGGCCTCTTTCTCGGCCTCGCCGCCTCGGCGTCCCGTCTTGTACAAGGCGTGAACCCTTCTCCAGGTTTCCAGGGCAGAGTCGCGGGCACGGATCTTGGTGTCCAGATCGCGGTAAGCGAAATACAAGTCCCAGTAGGCGTTTTCTACGTTGGCCAAAAGGTCGCGCACGCCCATTTGGAAATCGGCCAGCGAAATGTCGCTCCTTACGCGGGCGATCAACACCCCGTTGTATACACCGTTCTGGCCGCTGGTGCCCGCAATGCGATTGAATTCCACGCCACCGCCACGCAGAAACGAATGGCGGACCTCGCCTTCGACCAGCGCATCCCACGCGCCCTGGCGAAATTGATTGCCAAGGTTGTTGTTGCGGTCGAAGTCCACGGTCTTGCGTACCGTGAACTGGCTGCCGGTCACGGCTCGCTTCGTGACTTCCGCCTTAAAGATATTGAACTCCTGGTCGAAGAACCCCAAATTCCCCACGAAACGGTTGTTGTATCGCCGGTCGTTGTGTTCAAATAGCAAGCTGGAGGCAAATTGGGCGTCGAACGCGCTGAGGGCGCCTTCGACGCCGAACTGTGGGTCGGTCTCCTGCACGGCGGGATCGTAGGTCGTTCGCATCGTGTCGGGCGAACGCAGCACTGTCCCACCTAAGTCGGCCATGACCTGAGAGTGCTCGAGCGCAAGCTGGATCGCCTCCTGAAGCGTGATGTCCTGGTATTTGAGTTTGTCGTGGTCCTCCAGCGAGCGAGGATTTCCTGGCCCCCCCACCTGATCGCTCGGCGCCGACTCGACGTCCGGATATTCTGTCTCCAAGGCTCTCTGGCTGAAATCCAAGGTGGTGTGAGGCGGCACGCGCGCAGTTTCGCGGCGGACCAAGCAGCCTGAAAACATCAGGACCACGGTCCCCGCGAGCAACAACGCCCACCCGAGCCGTTTGGCCATCATCAACCTGCAATATTGGCGAAGGGCGCGGTCAAAGCCTCGTGGCCCTTACATTCCGTCGGCCCAAAACTCCCGACAAATACGGCTTTTTCGTCATAATCGACAGTTGAAACGAGACTCCTTGATCACGCTTCCAAGTTCTTCCGAAGTCACGTAAAGCCCTAATCTTTCCCATCATCCTCAAACGCCGCAATTTCCTGGCCAAACAATGACAAACCTTCGACCCACCGTTCATAAGAAAAGCAAAAACCACTAATCTGGAGTACACCGGACCCTTGTGGTTCAGACCAACGCCCTTTTATGGCCGATGCAGTGCTCCAACAGATCGACACGTTGCTGGACGCACTGGCGAACCTCGTAAAGGAAGAGCCAGACCGCGAAACGTTTTATCGTTGCCTCCTTGAGCGCCTGGTATCCTCTACAACTTCTGGAGGGGCTGCCTGTTGGCGACGACGGGGCCTGGCTGATTTGAAGCCCGAGGCCGTGGTGGGCTGCTGTGCGCAGGGGGAGATGGCAGACCCCCGAGTGGCTGGGTGGCGTCGCATGTCCGCGGCGTGGGTACTGGACCGCCAATCGGCCAGGGCGATGGGACCGGGTGTGCCCGTTGCTTCCGATCTCTCCTCTCCGAATCCTACAAACTGGCTCCTCCTCTACGTTCCTTGGACCGTGGACGAATCAACGGGCGGAGTGTTCGAGCTTGCCGCGCGGCCCGGGGCATCTGCCGATCTTCAGAACGGCTACCTCCGTTTCATGGAGGCCGTGTGCGAAATCATAGCCGACTACGAGCGCCGCGCGTTGCTTGGCGAGCTGCGGCTTGTCCAGCGGCACTGGAGCCGACTCGACGACTTCTCCCGCCGGATTCATGCCAGTTTGGATCTGGAATCGGTTGCTTACGCAATCGCCAACGAAGGGCTGCGCATACTTTCTTGCGACCGCGTGAGCGTGCTTGTCCGGCGGCGAAGACGGCACCAGGTCGTGGCGATCAGCGGCAGCGAGAGCTTCAGTCGCCGATCCAACACAGTCCGCCTTTTGGAACGACTCGCCGAGGCAGCATTGGCGGTTGGCGAACCGCTTTGGTATCCCACGGACCGAGAACTCGCACCCCAACTCGAGTCCCCACTCCAAGAATACCTCGACGAATCGCACGCCCGGGGGCTGGGGATCCTCCCCTTGTGCATCGAGCGCTCCGACGGTGAGCCGGGCGAACGGAAGATCGTGGGTGGCCTGGTGGTGGAGCGATTCTTCGGCCCGGCCGACGAAGCACTCCGCAACATGACAGCCGCCCTGACGGCCCAGAGCGCCGTGGCGATTCAAAACGCCTTGACGTTGGAACGTTTGCCTTTCGGGCAGTTCCAGCGCCGCCTGGCGGCGGCCGCAGTGGCATGTCAGGGGCGGCGTCTGCTGGGCTGGGCGGCCGGCTGGGCGGCGTTGGCGGCCTTGATGGCAGTCCTCGCCTGGACGCCGGCCGATTTCAGCGTCGAGGCCCGAGGCGAGCTGCAACCCGTGGTGATGCGCGATCTTTTCGCCCCGGACGATGCCGTGGTGAGTGAATTGCGGGCTCAAACGGGGAGCCGAGTAGCAGCCCAGCAGATTGTGCTCGTGCTTCGCAAACCGTCTTTGGAGTTGGAGTTGAAACGGGTCTGGGGAGAGCTTCAAACCGCGCGAAAGCGGTTGGCCTCGGTGGAATCGGAACAACTCTTGAATCGGCGCGAGGACGAGACTCAGCGCAAGCGCTACACCGAACTGACGGCCCAGCAGGAGGAGCTCCGTGCCCTCGTGGCGAGTCTCCAGACGCAGCACGAAATCCTCAAGCATCAGGAGTCGGAGCTTCTCCTCCGCAGCCCGATCGACGGCGAACTGCTCACCTGGGACGCCGAGCAATTGTTGGCTGCGCGGCCCGTGAGCCGCGGACAAGCGCTCGTGACGGTCGCCGATCTTTCCGGACCTTGGTGTTTGGAGCTTCGCATCCCGGAACGGCGGATTCGCCACCTCGCCGAGGCCCAGGCCCGCGGCGACGGCCCCTTGGACGTGTCCTTCGCTTTGGCCACTAATCCTGGCCGGGTGCTGCGGGCGAAATTGGACCGACTGGCCGAACGGACCGAAATGAGCGAACTCGACGGCGCGGTGGTCCTGGCCACGGCGGCCGTCGACGCCGACGAGATTCCCGAACGCGTTCCAGGCGCCACGGTCGTGGCCCGCATCCATTGCGGGACCCGCTCGCTCGGCTACGTCTGGTTTCATGATCTGATCGATGCCTTGCGGACCTGGATCTTATTTTGAAGGACCACTTGATGGCGCGAAATTCTTTTCGGAGGAACTTTGGGCGGGCGGCGATGGCGGCGGGTCTTCTCGTTTGGGTGGGGGGCGCGGCGGCCCAGGCCCCAAAGGGTCGGATCGAGGTCCCCGCCATGCTCCTCCGCCTGGTGGAGCAGGTTGACGTGCCTGCCCGAGAATCCGGCGTGTTGGCCGCCGTCCACGTAGGCGAGGGCCAGATGGTGGAGCAGGACGCGACGATCGCCGAGATCGACGATGCCGAGGCGCGGATCGCCGTCGAACGCGCCACATTGGAATACGAGATCGCCCGAGCCAACGCGGAAAACACGGTCAATGTCCGCTTCGCCAAGAAATCGGTGGAGGTCGCCGAGGCCGAGTTGCAACGGTCGCTGGAGACCAACCAGCGGTACCCCAAGAGCGTCTCGCAGACGGAACTCGACCGCCTTCGCTTGCTGGTGGAGAAGGGTCGGCTGGAAATCGAGCAGGCCGAACACGAATCGCGGATCGCCGCCTTGACGCGTCAGGTGAAGGAAAACGAGCAGCGGGCGGCCCAACAGAAGCTGAGCCAGCACAAGATCGTCGCCCCGTTGTCGGGCCTGGTGGTCCAGGTTTATCGGCACCGCGGGGAATGGGTCAAGCCGGGCGAAGTCGTGGTGCGAATCCTTCGCCTGGACCGCCTCCGCGCCGAGGGCTTCGTGAAGACCGAGCTGCTCCGCGAGGACTTGCAAGGCAGGCCGGTCCGCCTCGTCGTCAATCTTTTCGACGGACCAGACATGGAACTGCCAGGCAAAATCGTGTTCGTGGACCCTGAAATCGACCCGGTCAATAACCAAGTGCGGATTTGGGCGGAGGTCGAGAACCGCCAGTTGCGGCTCCGGCCTGGCATGAGGGCAACCATGGTCATCGAAGGAAAGCCGTGATGGCCCCATCCGTGGAACAGGAGAACGCAAGAGCGCCGTCTCGGCACAAACCCGCTCCGCGCGACTGGTTCTCGTCCGCCGCGGACCGGCCGCTGGGACTTCGTGCTCGGCCCGACTTGGTGATGGTTCCCCAGTGCTACGGGTCGGTTCCGTATTGGTTGGTCAAAGACCCTTTGTCGCTCAAATACTTCCATTTGGGCGAAGAGGAACACGCCATCTTGACGTGGCTCGACGGCCAAGCGAGTCTCCGCGATCTCCAGAAACGATTCCAGGAACGCTTCGCGCCCCAACAGATCGGCCTGGAGCAGCTTCACGCCTTCTTGGGACATTTGCACCATCTGGGACTGATCGTCGCAGAGGCAGTCGGCCAAGGCCAGACGTTGCACCACCGCCGCCAGCAGCGGCGGCGCAGGGCTTGGGTCGAAGCCCTGTTGAATGTGCTCGCCATCCGCTTCCGCGGAATCGATCCCGAGCCGATGCTCGCCTGGCTCTATCCCCGCTGCGGCTGGCTCTTCTCCGGCTGGTTCCTGGCGACCGGCGCGCTGGTCGTGATCGCGGCCGTGCTTTTGGCGGGCGTGCAATACGAGGTCCTTGCCATGCGGTTGGGCCAAGCCTCGGCCTTTTGGACGGCAGGCAATCTGCTGTGGATGGCCGTCGCCCTGGCCTTGGTCAAATGCCTCCACGAACTCGGCCACGCCTTGACCTGCAAGCACTTCGGCGGCGAGTGCCACGAAATCGGACTCCTCTTGTTGGTAGGCACGCCCTGCCTGTACTGCGATGTCTCCGACGCCTGGCTGTTGCCGAACAAATGGCATCGCGTCGCCATTTCGGCCGCGGGCATTCTGGTCGAGCTGTTCTTGGCCGCGGTGGCCCTATTTTTCTGGTGGTTCAGCGAGCCTGGATTTTGGAACACGCTGTTCCTCAATATCGTCGTGATCTGCTCGGTGAACACGGTGTTTCTCAACGGTAATCCGCTGCTCCGCTACGACGGCTACTTCGTGCTCGCCGACGCTTTGGAGATTCCCAACTTGAGCCAGCACGGCCGGGCCTTGCTGCATCGCTGGCTGGGTTATTGGCTCCTGGGCATCGAGCTGCCGGAAGACCGCTATCTACCGCGCCGTCGGGGCCTTGTGTTCGCTTATGGGCTGGCGTCGGCCACCTACCGTTGGTTGCTCGTGGCGGCGATCCTGTGGACCGTTCACCACTTTCTCAAACCGCACGGCTTGCAGGTCCTAGCTGCGTTGCTGGCTGTCGTGGTTCTCGGGAGCATGATTGCCGCGCCCCTCGTCCGCTTCGGCGTCTGGCTGTCACGCCCGACCAGCCTCCAGCCTATTCGCACCGGCCGGGCAGCGTTGGGAGTGGCCGCAACCTTGACCCTGGCGGTGCTCGCCTTGGTCGTTCCGTTGCCGATGCGGGTTCGTGCGCCGCTGGTGGTTCAACCTCGGGAGGGGCACTCGGTGTACGTCTCGGTTCCCGGCCGGTTGATCGAGGCCGTCGCGCCTGGAGCCCAAGTCGCCGCGGGAGACGTGTTGGCCCGACTTGCCAACGCCGAGATCGACCGCGAACTCGCTGAATTGCAGGGCCGAAAGGAACAACAGCGATTGCGTTTGGAACACCTTCGCCTGCGTCTTTTGGCCGACCCCAGCTTGGCCCCGCAAATCCCAGCCGCCGAGGAAGCCTTGGCCGATCTGGAGACGCGGTTTCGTCAACGGAAGTTGGACCAGCAGCGCTTGGTGCTCCGCGCGCCGGTTGCTGGAACGGTGATTGCCGCGCCGCGCGTGCCGCAGTCTCCTTTCGAACGGGGCGCGTTGACCGGCTGGCACGGCGGACTGTTGGAGCTCAGGAATCGAGGGGTGTTTCTGGAACGCGGAACTTTGGTCTGTCAGGTGGCCGCGCCTCGGGGTTTCGAGGCCGCCTTGGTGGTGGATCAGGCTGATGTGGCGTTCTTGCGACAAGGACAGCGGGTGCGGGTAAAACTCGATTCCCAACCGGGCCTACTACTTCGTGGAACGGTGGTCGAGGTGGCCAGTACGGACATGAAGCTCGTGCCGCGAGAGCTGGCCAATTCAGGCGATCTGCCGATCCGCCGGGATCGCTCGGGTTCGCCGCGCCCGACAGCCCCGGCCTATCAGGTTCGCGTGGCCCTTGAAGAAGCGCCCACGGGCCTGCTTCCCGGCGCCCGCGGCCAGGCCAAGATCCTTGTCGCGCCGCAGTCTCTTGGGGCGAGGCTGCTTCGGGCTGTGTCGCAGACCTTCCGATTTCACCTTTGATTCATCATGGAAACGCCGTCGCCTTGACGCGGCATGGGCCGCAACCGAAAATAGCCATCCTTCTGGCAAGGGGCGTCGTGTGGAAATCAGTGGGGAAATCTCATGCGAGCGGTAAAGTTCCTCGGGCCGCGAAAAGTGGTCCTCGTGGACGACGCGCCGAAGCCCGTCCCGAATGAGGGCGAGGTCCTGGTGCAATGCCACTACGTGGCCCTGTGTGGAACGAACATGGGGCCGTATCTCGGCGAGGGCCGCTGGGCTGGACTGGTCGAGAATAGCCCGCCCGGATGGCTGGGACATGAGAATATCGGCGTGATCGTGGAATCGCGGGCCCCCGGCTGGGAGCCGGGCACGCGCGTGCTGGCCCATCCCGAGGATTATAACGGTTTCGCCGAGTTCATCCGTTCCCGCGCCCAAGGCTTGGCCCGATTGCCCGACAATCCGCCCGATTTGCCAGCGCTCATCACGGCGCAGCCCCTGGCCACTGTGTTGCGTGCCTTGGCCCGGACCGGGCCGGTGATCAATCAGCGCTGCGCGATTTTGGGCCAGGGACCGATGGGATTGATTTTCTCCCAAGTGCTGGGACGGATGGGAGCCCGGCAGATCATCGCCATCGACAAGGTCGGCTGGCGCCTGCGTTGGGCGCTCCGCTTTGGGGCGACCGACGTCGTGGACGCCTCCCAGGAAGACCCCGCCGAGGCCGTCCGGCGATTGACCGGCGGCGCCATGGCCGATTTCGTGGTCGAAGCGGTGGGGCAGCCGGAAACGGTTTGCGCTGCGGTCCACCTGGCGCGGCGGCTCGGCCGTCTCTACGTGTTCGGCATCCCGCACTACGAGATGCAAGAGTTTCCCTGGTTTCAGGCCGTGATGCGAGAATTAGAAATCCTCACGTCCAACGGGCCGGAGTGCATGGAGTATTTTCAGACCGCCGTGGACATGATCACGCGGGGCCACGTGGATTTGGGCTCGATGGTCACGCCCCGCTTGCCCTGGGACAAGGCCCCTGAGGCCTTCGAAATGTACGCCCATCCCGATCAGTCCGTGGACTCGCTGAAAATTACGCTGGTGTTCTAATTGCTGCAAATCACGTCGATTTGGAGTGCTAAGCTTGGCTACGGCCATCTGTGGGGGGCCACTGCTTCGGTCCCTGTCCCAGACGCGTGCGACCGGCCGGAAGCACGGTCTTCGGCGAAAGCCAAAGGGCTGGGTGGCGGGGTCCCCGCTTCAGTGGGCATTGCTTCGAGGGGCCGTGTCGGGTTACAAAAGAGTTCTGTTTACTAGGGAAGTTTGGCCTCTGGGCCGCGGTATTCCTGCCATCCGCCCTGCGGCCGCTAGGGCGTCGGGCGACGAAGGTCGCCGACGCGCGTTGAACCCCTCAGTCATCCTTGGCCAGCGGCGATGACGCGCAGCGCCATGCCAGCCGTGATGCCTTGGCTTGCCCCCTACAAACCGATTCAGGAGCAGACCATGTCGTCCACCGTTCAGGAGCGGAAAGATTTCGAGTCCACCAACACCATGAAAGCGGTGATGGGTAAGTATTTTACCGAACTCTGCCACGGCCCGGCGCAGGGCAAGAAGACCGCCTGGTGTACGAGCGTGGGCCCGGCCGAATTGCTTCGCGCCTTGGGATTCAACGTGTACTTTCCGGAAAACCATGGGGCCATGCTGGGGGCGTCGCGCATGGCCACGGACCTCATCCCTTTGGCCAACGCCCGGGGTTTCTCGCCCGACATCTGCTCCTATTTGACCAGCGACATTGGTTCCTACCTGAAGGGAGAAAGCCCAATCCAGAAGATGAAGCTGCCCGGCCCACCCAAGGCCGATGTGCTGGTGTTCAACACGAACCAGTGCCGCGACGTGAAGGATTGGTTCCAATTCTACGCCCGGGAGTGGAACGTGCCCTGCATCGGCATCCATACGCCGCGTGCGATCGGCGAGGTGGACGAGGCCATGGTGAACTACGTGGCCGGCCAGATCGAGGCCCTCGTCGAGCCTTTGGAGCACGTGGCCGGAACGAAGCTCGATCGCGACCGGCTGAGCGAGGTCATCGGCTTGTCGCGGCAATGCACCGTGCTTTGGAAGGAAGTGCTGGAAACCGCGGCCCACGTCCCCTCGCCGATCACGTTCTTCGACGGCACGATCCAGATGGGCCCGGCCGTGGTGCTCCGTGGGACGCAGGAGGCGATCGACTACTACCGCCTGCTCCTGGCCGAACTCAAGGAGCGGATTGCCCAGGGCGTGGCGGCCGTGCCCGGCGAGCGATTCCGCATCTATTGGGAAGGGATGCCTATCTGGGGCAAGCTGAAGAGCCTGTCCACGCAATTCGCCGAGCTGGCGACCTGCGTGGTCGCCTCGACCTACTGCAACAGTTGGATCTTCGAGGACCTCGATCCGGCCGATCCCTTCCGCAGCATGGCCCGAGCCTACAGCAGCATCTTCATCTGCCGCTCCGACGACCGGAAGGAAGCCTACATCGAGGAAATGTCCGCCAAGTACCGCGTCGACGGGATTTTGTATCACGACGCCAAGACTTGTCCGAACAACTCCAACTGCCGCTACGAGTTGCCCCAGCGGATCCATAAGAAGACGGGCAAGCCGTTCTTGATCCTCCACGGCGATCTGAACGACTTGCGCCTGTTTTCCGAAGAGCAAAGCCGAACGAATATCGAGGCCTTCATCGAACAGTTGGCGCAGGGGTAACGCTCGCCCGACAACGAAAACAAGGAAATCGCGGATGAGCTTTTACGTCGGGATCGACATCGGGGCGAGCCGGGCGAAGCTGGTCGTGATCGACGGCCGCGCCGAGGTCGTGGCGAGAGCGATGCGGAACTCGGGCGTGGACTATCTGGCCACGGCCGAGCGCTGTTTGGCCGAGGCCCTGGAGATGGCAGGCCTCTCGCGCGGCGACGTGGCGCGCACGGTCTCGACCGGCTACGGCCGCGACAACGTGCCCTGGACCCAGGCCACGATGACCGAAATCGCTTGCCACGCCAAGGGGGCGTTCCATCATTTCCGCCGCCCCATGACCGTGATCGACATCGGCGCTCAAGACAGCAAGGTGATCCACCTCGACGCCGCGGGCCGGCGGACCGGTTTCAAGATGAACCGCAAGTGCGCGGCGGGCACGGGCGCGTTTCTGGAGGAAATCGCCCACCGTCTGGACGTGCCGGTCGGCGACCTCAACGGCTTGGCCGAGCGGTCCACCAAGGAAGTGACGCTGGGCAGCTTTTGCACGGTCTTCACGGCAACGGAAATCCTCGAGCGGATTCGCGCCGGCGAAAAAGTGGAGGACATCGCCAAGGGCGCGTTCCGCTCGGTGGTCAAGCGGATCGTGGAGATGGACTCGCCGCAGGGGGCGTTGGTGCTGACCGGCGGCGTGGTGGCCCATAACCCGATCCTCGCGCGGCTGATGGGCGAGGTCTTCGGCCAAGAGCCGCTCGTCCCCCCCCACCCGCAATTCGCCGGCGCCTTTGGCGCGGCACTGTTCGCCTTGGAAACGGCCGAAAAATAGCCCACGCTTCCCGGCGCCTGGGCAAACCGAATGTTGGAAGGAGACGTTCATGCTGATCCAGAATCCCCCGGTGGCGATTCTCGAAAACTTTTGGATGCTGGGAACCAACGAATACCCGCTCTTTTTGGCCAAAGACGGCCCGGAGGCGGCCCTCTTCGAGGGCGGGGTGGGGGCCGTGGGCAAACTGCTCGAGCAGCAATTGGCTGACTTAGGCGTGGCCAACGAGGCGGTGAAACAGGTCGTGGTCACCCATGCCCATCCCGACCACGTCATGGCCATTCCCCGGTTTCGTGCCATGTTCCCAGGCGTTTGCGTGGCGGCCTCCAGCGTGGCGGCCCAGACCCTGGCCACGGAAAAAGCCATCGCCGCGTTCTGCGACATCGACCAAGCCTTGACCGGGTTTCTCCTCCAGGCCGGCTCGATCCACGAAGAACACCGCCCCGAACCTTTAGAAGAGAAGAAAATCGCCGTGGATCGCGTGCTCAAGGAAGGCGATGCGGTGACCGTGGGAAGCCTATCCTTTCAGGTCCTGGAAACGCCCGGTCACAGCGACTGTAGCCTGAGTTTCCACGAGCCTTCCCTAGGTGTCCTGATCGTCTCCGACGCCACGGGCTTCTACATGCCCGGTGACCACTCCTGGTGGCCGTGCTATTTCGGGGACTACGGCAAGTATCTTGGCTCGATCCGGCGTTTGGCCGAGCTTGGGGCCGAAGTGCTCTGCCTGAGCCACAACGCGGTGATCCGTGGGCGGGACGCCGTGGCGGCCTATTTCCGCGATTGTCTCGCGGCCACGGCGGCCTACCACCAGCAAATCTGCGAGAGGGTTCGTGCTGGCGCGGCCGTGCGCCAACTCGCCGAGGAGCTGGGCAACGAAATCCACGCCAAGGCCCCGATCCTGCCCCCGGTCTTCTTCCAGAAAAACTGCGGCCTGCTCGTCAAACACTCCCTGCGCCACGAGAACATCGTCGTGGACAAGTAACCGCCGTCTTTCGCTCGAATACCACGGAAACAAACACCTCTCGCGCCTGCCAGCGTGTTTGGCAGGTGGGAGAGCCAGCGTGTCTGGCAGGTGCCCGAGAGCTTGACGGCCAGCGTGGGGCCGTGGCTTAAAGCCTATCTCAAAACCACCCTCTCCCCCTGGGAGAGGGTAGGGGTGAGGGGCTAAGCTCTCTACAGACTACGGGAAAAAACGCTGCAGCAGCTACGTTCCCCCCGAAAAAACCGCCTTCCAGCGGGCTAGGGAGGGTTATGGGATGTAATTTCCTAGAACCAGGCCGCGGTGAAGCCACCGTCCACGTTCACCGTCGCCCCGGTGATGAACCTGCCGGCCTTGGGCGATAGCAGCAGCAGCGCCGCGCCGATGAGTTCTTCCGGTTCACCGAAGCGGGCCATGGGCGTGTGCCGCATGATGTTGTCGATCCGCTCCTGGTCGAGCAGTCTGCGGTTCTGTTCGGCGGGGAAGAAGCCTGGGCAGATGGCGTTGCAGCGGACGCCTTGCTTGCCGAACTCCCGGGCGATGTTCTTCGTCAGGTTCACCACTCCCGCTTTCGACGCACTGTAGGCGAATACCCGCGACAGAGGCAAATGGCTGGTCACGCTGCCAATGTTGAGGATCGCGCCTCCACCGGCCTCGACCATGTGCCGGGCGAAAATCTGGGAGGCCTGAAATACGGCCTTCAGATTGATGGTCATCACCCGGTCCCAATCGGCGTCGGTAGCCTCGAGGAACGTGCTGCCGGCGTTCACCCCAGCGCAGTTGACGAGGATCTCGACCCTGCCTTTCACCTTGAGGGCCTCGGCCAGCAAATGCTCGATCGACTCCCGGGACGTGACGTTCACGGTGCAATAGCTGGCCTGCGGTCCGAATCGCTTCAGCTCCTCGACGCGGCGCTGGCAGCCTTCTTCGGTCAGATCGGCAACGACCACGTGGGCCCCGGCGCGGAGGATTCCCTCGCACAGCGCGCCGCCCAACACACCGGCGCCGCCGATGACCACGGCCACCTGCCCATCCAATCCAAATAGTTCGTTGAGATATTCCTTGGACATCGTCGTGGGGTCCTTTTTTTCCAGTTGACGTTTGAAGACGCGCTGGCCTCGATCGCCCCGAAGCAGCGGGACGAGCTACGGTGTCTTCTTGGCCCGAATCCAATCGGTGTGGAACACGCCTTCCTTATCGACCCGCTGGTAGGTGTGGGCGCCGAAGTAATCGCGCTGGGCTTGAAGCAGGTTGGCCGGCAGACGCTCCGAGCGATAGCCGTCGTAGTACGCCAACGCGGAGGAGAAGGCGGGTACCGGAACACCGAGGTGAACGGCCGTGGCCACCACGTGGCGCCAGGCCGGTTGGGCCTCTTGAACTGCCTTGCAGAAGTAGGGGGCCAAGAGCAAGTTCTCCAGTTTGGGATCGGCGTCGAAGGCTTCTTTGATGCGTTCCAGGAACACGGCGCGAATGATGCATCCGCCCCGCCACAACAAGGCGATGGAGCCGAAATCCAGCGGCCATTGGTGCTCGGCCGCCGCGGCGCGGAGTTGCACGAAGCCCTGGGCGTAGCTGCAAATCTTCGAGGCGTAGAGGGCCTGGCGGACCTGTTCGACGAATTCCTCTTGGTTGCCCGCGTAGCGGCCTGACGGGCCCGAGAGCACCTTGCTGGCACGCACCCGGGCGTCCTTCATCGCCGAGAGCGATCGGGCATACACGGCCTCGGTCACCAGCGTGCTGGGAACGCCGAGGTCCAAGGCCAGTTGGCTCATCCACTTGCCGGTCCCTTTGGCCCCCGCCGTGTCCAGAATCAGATCGACCAGGTATTGGCCGGTCTCTTCGTCCTTGACGGTGAAGATGTCGCGGGTGATTTCGATGAGGTAGCTGTTCAATTCGCCCTCGTACCACTGGGCGAAGACTTGGTAGAGTTGCTCGTTGGAGAAGCCGAGGGCCTGTTTGAGCATCCAGTAGGCCTCGCAGATCAACTGCATGTCGCCGTACTCGATGCCATTGTGGACCATTTTGACGTAGTGGCCCGCCCCGCGCGGCCCAACCCAATCACAGCAGGGGATGTCGCCTTTCGGCCCGACCTTGGCCGCGATGGCCTGGAAGATCGGCTTGACCAGCGGCCAGGCCTTTTCGCTGCCGCCGGGCATCATGCTGGGGCCTTTGAGCGCCCCTTCTTCGCCGCCGGAGACGCCGGTGCCGATGTACAGCAAGCCTTTCGACTCGACGTACTTGGTCCGCCGCTCGGTGTCGGCGAAGTGGGTGTTGCCGCCGTCGATGATCACGTCGCCGGGCGAGAGCAAGGGGATCAACTGCTCGATGAACTCATCGACCGCCGGGCCGGCCTTGACCATGAGCATGACCTTGCGCGGCGGGGCGAGACTGGCCACCAACTCCTGGATCGAGTGGCAGCCCACGAACCGCTTGCCCTTGGCCCGGCCAGCGAGGAAATCGTCCACCTTGCTCGTGGTCCGGTTGAACACCGCCACGCTGAACCCCCGGCTCTCGATGTTCAGGGCCAGGTTCTCGCCCATCACCGCCAAACCGATCAGACCGAAATCGCACTGTTGAGTCATCGTCGTTTCCTCCCTCCCTTGATTGTCAAACTTCATCGTCCACCGGCCACGGCGGGTTCGCCGGTAAGCACGAGTCGAAGGCGGCTAACAGCTCCGCTTCATACTGGCCCGCGAAGGTACCGCGGAGGAAGCGGTCGATGCCTTCCTCGAAAAAACGTCTCCAACTGTTTTCTTCCGCGCCCGGATTAATGGGGAAGAACAAGGCGCTGTTGGCCCTGGCTGCTGCGTAATCGCCGGGGGCGTCGCCGATCATCAGGGCGTGGCCCGGGGCATAGTTCGACGCGACCTTGAGAAACTCCTTCTTCGTGCCCGACTCCTGACCGCAAATCAGTCCCACGTACTGCGTCAGGTCGTGCTCTTGCCATTCGCGGCGCAGGGCCTCTTGCGGCGTGGCGGAGACCACGAGAATGTCCGCGATGGGAGCGAGTTTCGCCAGGCTTTCCCGCACATAAGGGAACGGGGGAACACCCCGCACCATCCATTCGATCGACTGGTTCACCGCCTCGGACCACGCCAGGGCCTTTTTCAGATCGGGGTCGCCGGTCTCGTCGACCGCTTTTTTCAAAGCTGGGTTGCCGAGTTTGTTCTCCCGCTGCATCCAGGCGACCAACCCCTGAGGGATGGAAATCTCGACCCCTCGGCCCTTGACCTCAGGCCGCCGCCTGAGCCACTTCAACGTCTCGACCAACGATGGGAAACGATTGATTCCCCGGCTTTTCGAGTAGAGGTTGACAAATTCGGCCGCTTCCCGCGCGTATTTGCTCACCCCCTGCAATTCGTAGTAAAAAATCGTGTTCGGGATGAAGCACTCCTTATGCTTCAACTCCATCGTGTCGAACGCGCAACCGTCCGAGTCCACGCCGACGAGAAAATCGTGTTTCCTTGGAAAGTCCAACATGAAGCGCGGCCACCCCCTCCTGACCAGCCCTTCCAGGTGGGCCAGGCGTCCTTAGGAAAGAAGCGATATTCTAATCTCGATTCACCGCTCCATCAATCGGCCACGGGAACTACAAGATGAGTCAAGCCGCGGGGACTCATGACCTGGGCAGTTCACGCGATCAGGAACCCGACCAGACCGCCGCCAAAAACCAATAGGGCCACGGGGGCCTGCCAGCGGAATACGGCCCAGGCGGCCAAGGCGGCGATGAGCCAGGTCTGCCAATCCACTAGCGTGGAGCGGGCCAGGGAAACGACCACCACGGCGGTCAGGCCGATGGAGGCGGCGTTGACCGCGTCCAAAAACCGCGATGACCACGGCCATTGACGCAACCGAGCGATCCAAGACTGGGTCAGAAGGACCACGAGGAAACCGGGTAGGATGATGCCCACGGTGGCGGCGGCCGCGCCGCCGGGTCCGGCGAGCAGGAAGCCGACGAACGTGGCCGTGGTGATCAGCGGTCCCGGCGTCACCTGACCGGCGGCCAGCGCGTCGAGAAGTTGCTGCTCGGTCAACCAGCCTTGCCCCACGAGTCCCCCGCGGAGATACGCGGCCAGGATGTAGCCCGTGCCATAAAGCACTGCGCCCACTTTGAGAAAATACAGGCCAACCTGCCAAGCGGAGATGCTTGCGCCCGCACCTGCGGCGACCGACGCCCCGGCCATTGCCGACGTGCTTGCGGTGAAAATGCCCGTGCCGCACGCTGGGGGCGCGACCGGGGAAGGCGGCTTGGCGTGGCCCTGGGCGATGCCCAAAAAAATCGCTCCCGCCACTCCCGCCACCGTTAAAACGACAATTTCGTTCTGGCCCAGCGCGGCCGCGGCGACTACCGTCAAAGCGATCAACCCGGTCCGCCAGTTCTTGATCGCGGTCCTGCCGAGGCGTGTGACGGCCGCCACAATGATCGCCAAGACCGCCGGCTTCACTCCGCGCAAGAACGGCTCGACATCGGGCAACGCGCCGTAGCGCTGGTAGATCCAGGCCAACAAAGCCGTCAGCATCGCCGCTGGCAGCACGAAAGATGCGGTCGCCACCACCGCCCCAAGGAGACCCGCCCTGCGGAACCCCACGTACGCGGTCATTTCCAGAGAGTTTGGCCCTGGGATCAACTGCGTGGCCGCCATCAGGTCGAGGAATTGCTCGCGTGGGAGCCACGCCCGGCGGTGAACGACTTCGTCCTCCATCACGGCAAGGTGCGCCGCCGGGCCACCGAAACTGACGGTCCCCAACTTGAGAAACAACCAGGCCAATTCCTTGAGCCGCTGGGGCATCGTCGGTTCCCAGTCAACGAGGCGGGCAGGTAGATGCCTGCGCCGAGCTAACCCAACTCGCGTTCAAGAAGGATTCCACGCCTGCTCAACATTTGACTCGGGAGATTGGGGGTCGAAAAAAATTGCCAGAAATAAGGTCCGCCACCCTCGCGCGGAGAAGGCTTACTGCTGAGTTGGCACGGCGTGATGAAACCGTCAGAGCACGTTCGCAACACTCTAAACCGACGGGGGTCGTCGGGCAAGAGAGCGATGTCCCAGGGCAAGCGAAACAATCATTGCCGCCGCCCCCACGACCGCAACCACCAAGCCGGCGAGGGTCCAGCGGTGATGCCAGTGGATCCGCGAGAAGAGCGCGACTTCCAAGGGCGCAGGCGGCAGGTCGATGCCCTGCTTGAGCGATTCCCAAAGCTGCAACGTGGCTATGGGCGGGTATTCGGCGACGTCGATGATCCGGGGGCGCGTGGCAAAGGATCCGATGGCCAAAATAAGCCCCGCCAGGCAGGCCAAGGCCCCGACGAAAGCAATGCGATGCCGCGTGCCCCAACTCGACTCCTGCGATCCGATCCGCGACGCCTGGTTGCTGCCGGCAGGCTCAAGCTGCTTCAAACGGAGGAGCGTCGGGACTTCCTGCTGTTCTCCGCACTCACATCGAATAAGATTTCCAGCCTGGGAGAGGTCGACGGGGAGTCGCCGTCCACACGAACAGGGGAGTAAGTATTGCGAACTCACAAGCGGCTCCGAAATCGAAAAACTGATGAACCACCGGATACCGTCGCCCGTCTCAATTGAAAGAGCAACTCACCATGCGTGAAAAGGGGTGTGAACCCAAATACCCCAAAGCTCCCATATTACCAGATATATCGTACCCTTATCGCTTAGTTAGTTCTACGCAAGAAGTGGGAAACTGGTTTGCGTGGAGCGAAAAAGGATTGCGAGAAGATAAAGCGGCCGCTGGACTTGGCGAATTGTTTGATTAAAATTAATTGCTGCGTCCTCGATAATCGAGCCTCGGCCAATGAGGCACACGGGTGAGAAAGCGTGGTGCTTCCCGCCTTATTAAAGCACCGAGGGCGAGCGAGTCTGCCAACCGCTCCGTGCCGTGAAGTTCCGCCGTGGTGGATTGATTTGTTGAAGGGACTTTGTTCCCGAGAGGTTGAGAGAGTGCGCGCGTTGATTGAAGATCTTGCTTTGGCGACGACAGGGGCGTGTCAATTCGCGGAACCAGGAGCCGGGTTGGTGGAGTTTGGGGCTGGCCTCAGTGAACTCTGCTTAGAACGAATTTCTTGCCAAATGTTGGGTTAGCCCGTTGGGGCGAGGAATCGGTGGTACAATTTTTGGGTTTACCCATTACCGCCTGATTGTTGAAGGGCCGTCTGGACGCATCAAGTCTCTGAGGGAGGGAGTGTTGCTTTGTTCGACGCTGACGCTTTGATCGATGATTTGGAGGAGATTGCGGTCCAACCCGAAGACGAAATCGATCTCGATGAAAAGGCTGAGGAGGTCTTGGATATCGACACCGATTTGGACGACGCGGTCGAGGACCTGGAGACTGAGGATTTTGAGGTCGATGCGGGGCTGGACGATCTTTTGAGTGAGGACCTGGACTCTTGGTCGGATGATCCGGTCCGCATGTATTTGACGCAGATGGGCGAAATCCCGCTCCTCACCCGGCAGCAGGAGATCGCCCTGGCCAAGCAGATCGAAGTGACGCGGGCGAAGTTTCGCCGCAAGCTGGTGGAATGCGATTACGTGATCCAGCAGATTGTCCGCACGTTGCGGCGGGTCCACGAGGGCGAATTGCCCTTCGACCGCACGGTCCAAGTCTCCGTGACCGACCACCTGGAGAAGGAACAGATCCTAGGGCGTTTGCCGCACAATTTGGCCACGTTGGCCGTGCTGTTGAGGCGGAACCGCCGGGACTATAACATCGCCACGAGTAAATCGCGGCCGTGGGGCGAGCGGCGGGCGGCGTGGCGGCGGCTAGGACGCGGACGACGCCGCGCCGTGCTTCTGGTCGAGGAATTGGGGCTGCGAACCCAACGCCTCGAACCGATGATCAAGATGCTCGAAGAGTTCAGTCAGCGCGTCGATGAACTCAAGGCCCGCATCCAGGAACACAAGAATGCCGGGCTCCCGGCCAAGGACCGCGAGCCCTTGGTCGCCGAGTTCCGAAAAATCCTCCGCGCCACCCAAGAGACGCCCACCAGCCTCCGCAATCGGGTGCGGTATTTGAAGGAGATTTATGCCCAATATCAAGAGGCCAAGCGGGGATTGTCGGAAGGCAACCTGCGCTTGGTCGTCTCGATCGCCAAAAAGTACCGCAATCGAGGCTTGAGCTTCCTGGATTTGATTCAGGAGGGCAACGCCGGTCTGATGCGCGCGGTGGACAAATTCGAGTACCGCCGGGGGTTCAAGTTCTGCACTTACGCCACGTGGTGGATTCGCCAGGCGATCACCCGGGCAGTGGCCGACCAGAGCCGCACGATTCGCATCCCCGTCCACATGGTCGAGACCATGTCCCGCGTGCGGAACGTGTCGCGCAAGCTGCTCCAAGACCTGGGCCGCGAACCCACGCTGGAGGAAACCGCCCGAGCCAGCGACACCTGCCTCGACGAGGCCCGCCGCGTGATGGCCATGAGTCGTTACCCGATCAGCCTCGACCGCCCGGTGGGGAACAGCGAGGACAGTCACTTTGGCGATCTCTTGCCCGATGGCTCCGCTGAAAACCCCGCCGCCGGCGCTACCCAAGAGATGCTCCGCCGCCGCATCAATAAAGTGCTCAAGACGTTGAGCTACCGCGAGCGGGAGATTATTAAGCTGCGTTACGGCTTGGGCGACGGCTACAGCTACACCTTGGAAGAGGTGGGCCACATCTTCAAGGTCACGCGCGAGCGGATTCGCCAGATCGAAGCCAAGGCCGTGCGTAAGCTCCAACAGCCCTGCCGGAGCCAAGAACTGGTCGGGTTCCTCGATTGACGATTCGTGTCCCGCAACCGCCGCGGAGGCGGATTGCCGTTGGGTGACAGCTAACATGTAACATTGCTCTCAGGTGGGAGGACAGACGCCTTTGGTGCGAAGCGCCCTCAGGGCGAGCTCCGCAAAAGGTGTTTGTCCCCCCTTTTCTGTTTCTGTCCCGAAGTTAAGCTGGGACAAAGCACTCGAGGCTGCCTGTTTGAATGATCTGCGCGATTTGTGCGCACGTTTCAACAGGCAGGGATGCGCCCCCGGCTTGGTAATGGCTTCTTACCGTGTTAAGCTGTTGGGCGATCCGTTGCGTGGTCACTGCTAATCAGGGGAAAACACCCGAAAGACTGACCCTTGGCAAGAGGCGCCTTGCAGCCGCGGCGGAGGGTGAATCTTGGCATCTGTTTTGGTTACGGCCCTGGCACAGGTCGGGGATAGGGAGGACCGTTTTGGGAGCGCGCGATGCCTAGACTCTTGATCCAAAACGGCCGCGTCATCGATCCTAGCCAATCGATGGATCGTGTGGCCAGCATTCTGGTGGAAAACGGCCGCATCGCCGCTTACGACGCCATTCCCCGGGGCGACGAGGTGGTGTTAGACGCCTCGGGCAAGATCGTGGCGCCAGGGCTGATCGACATGCACGTCCATCTGCGGCAGCCGGGCCGGGAAGAGGACGAGACGATCGAGACCGGCACGGCGGCCGCCTTGGCGGGCGGGTTCACCACCGTCGCCTGCATGCCCAATACCGATCCCCCAATCGACAGCCAAAGCGCCGTCGAGTTCGTCCTCCATCAGGCGGCTCGGGCCAACCACTGCCATGTGGTCGTGGTGGGCTGTGTGAGCCGCAATCGGGAGGGTAAGGAGTTGGCCGAAATCGGTCAGCTCGTCGCCGCTGGCGCCGTGGCCTTTTCCGATGACGGCGCCCCAGTGTTCGACCCGGAATTGATGCGCCGCGCGTTCGAGTACTGCCGCATGTTCGATAAGCCGGTGCTCAGCCACGCCGAGATCCGCGAATTGACCCAGCGGGGAGTCATGCACGAAGGCCTGGTCTCGTTGGTCCTCGGACTCCCCGGTCTCCCCACTGCCGCCGAAGACGTGATGGTCAGCCGCGACATCGCCCTGGCCGAGGCGACGGGCGGGCGGCTGCACGTGATGCACGTCTCCACGGCGGGCTCGGTGGAGATCCTCCGTCGGGCGAAGCGACGTGGGGTGCGCGTCACCGCCGAGGCCACTCCCCACCATTTCACCCTCACCGACGAGTGCCTGCGATCGTTCAATTCGAACTTCAAGATGAATCCGCCGTTGCGCAGCCGCGATCACGTGGAGGCGATCATTGCCGGCCTCGCCGACGGTACGATCGACGTCATCGCCACCGATCACGCCCCCCACGCCGAAGAAAAGAAAATGCAGGAGTTGGACCGCGCCCCCTTCGGCGTGGTCGGTCTGGAAACCGCGTTGGGGTTGGTGATCACCAAGCTGATCGAACCGGGCCGCCTGGACTGGAACACTGCCTTGGCCGCCATGACCATCAACCCAGCAAGAATTCTCGGCATCCCCAAGGGGACCCTCGCCATCGGCGCCGAGGCCGACATCACGATTATCGATCCCGATCGAATTTGGCGGGTGGATCCAAGCAAATTCCGGTCCAAGAGCCGCAATACGCCGTTCGCGGGCATGGAGCTGAAGGGCCGGGCCTGGGCGGTGATTGTGGGCGGGGAAGTCCGCTATCGATGGACGGAGATGGCCTGATCCCCCGCGGCACGGCCGTTACAGCGATAGTAGCACCCCCAGGAGGATCAGCACGACGGCCAACAAACCCCCCGCGGCAATCACGGCCCAAAGCCACCAGGGGGTGCCGGATCGTCGCCGGCCAACGCTCGTGGTGCTCGAAGCTGCTAGGCTGCTTTTCGGCCCTATGGCGGTTGGCGCCGCGATTTGGCCTATCAATTCCGCCAAGGGATCGCTCGGCTGGTCCAAGGGCATGGCGGTGGGAAGGGGAGGCTTTTCCTTATGCGGTTCGAGCGGCGCCGCCCGCGGAAGCGCCTTCTGTTGGCCACTGCCAGAGGGCGACTTCGACTTTTTACTGTCTGGGGGAACCTTAGGGGTCCCGCTGCCTGAAGGGGGGGGCGTCCGATTGGCGGTGGGTTGGGGTTCTTCAAGAGGCTCCGCGCGGAGCACGCCGCTTTCGCTCGTGGCCGCCGCCAACGCCGCGCGAAGGCTCGACGACCTTTGACGACCCGCCGACGTGTCTCCCTTCTGCGAACTCGTTTCGGGCGTGATCCGTGGCAAGCGGCCCGACGAGCCTCCCCCGAGGATCGACGAATCGAAACTATGCCCGTGCGCCCGAAGCCAATCCGCCAAGGCGTCAGCAACCTCCTGGGCCGACTGATATCGAGCGGAGGGTTTTTTCGCCATCATTTTCAAGCAGATTTCGAGGAGGTCTTCTGGCGCGTCGGGTCGCCACTTGCGAATGTCGGGGGGCGGGCTTTTCTGATGCATCATCAGCCGCTGGGGCAGCGTGCCCTCAGGGAAAGGCGGGCGGGCGGTCAGCAGAAAGTACAGCGAGCACCCCAAACTGTAGATGTCCGCCCGCGCGTCCACCCCGTGGCTGTCGATCGCCTGTTCCGGGGCCAGATAATCGGCCGTTCCCAGCACATTCTCGTCGTAAGCCAAGGTGAGCGAGGCGCGATCCTCTCCGGTGAATCGGGCCAATCCCAGGTCCAAGACCTTGACTACGTCGTGTTGGTCCAGGAGGAGATTGGCGGGCTTGACGTCGCGATGGATCAGGCCCGCCTGATGGGCGTGCTCCAAGCCCTCGGCCGCCTGGCGGATATAGTCCGCGGCCCGGGCGTAGTCGAGAACCCCCTCCTTGCTTACGAGCGTCTGGAGGTCGCAGCCTTCGACGTATTCCATCACCAGGTAATGGATGTCGTTGACGTTGTCGATATCGTACGCCCGGACGATGTTGCGGTGGTCCAGGGCGGCGATCGCCTGGGCCTCGCGGCGGAATCGGGCCAGGTAGGAAGAATCGTTCACCCGGCTCTTGGGAAGCACTTTGATGGCCACGCGCCGCTGCAAAAGCGGATGCTCGGCGAGGTAGACGTGGCTCATGCCGCCGCTGCCCAAATGGCTTAGCAGCTTGTACTTGCCCAGAAAAAAGCCTTTGTAGCGCCCAAGCAGGATCTGGTCGGCTTGCCACCGCGTCATCAGGCCCGACGCGACCAATCCCGAGGCGATCTGCTCCGCGTCGTCGAAAGTTTCGCCGCCGCGCTGGTCGCGAAGTCCGGCCAGGAATCGGTCGAGTTGGTCAGGATCGACCAACCCGCTCTTCCGCGCAAGGTCCAGGAAATGATCGGCCTTCACTCTGGCCATGACCATGCCGCCGCACCTCGCTGAAATCCAGGGACGCCGTGGCGAAACTGAGACAAGCATCCAAGGAGCCACGGCGTGAAGTGGGCCGCCTCCCCGCGGTCGCCCGCCCCGCAAACGCCTGCCTGACGCTACTTATGAAGTTACCACAGACGCGCCCAGAATTCCAGGTTTTGCGACTTGAAAGAGAAAAAACGGATTGCCTTCCCGGAGATTGTACTGATTTTGGCGGCAAAGGGTGCGCAATGGGTTTGTCCACTTTCGCACTCACCGCCTGTGAACATTTACAAAAACGACAGCCGTGCTTTCCGCGCGCAAGCCACCGGGGATAGTCTGCTCTTCTCTCGCCCGCTGAAATGTTTGCAGCTCGCTGGTCGCGAGCGAGGGCGGTCTTCCGGATCTGTTTTGGTTGGAAAGCGGGACCCTGCCCAATCCTTTTTCAAACCGGGGGACTGCCCAATACCGACTCCTTGGGGCTCCCTCGACCGACGCAGCATCGTGGTCAAACAGACCTTTGAAGCGCCGGACAGGCATCCGTGGGGCCATTCCTTCGCACCAAACTAAGCCGTCGGGTGACAAGGCACCGGGATCAGCAAGCTGTTTGAGTTCAGTGCTCGAAACGGGTCTGACTGGTCTTTACCCAGGGTTACAACACCATTCGATCCTGGGCATGGACTGAGGAACCGCCCCTGGTGTCTCAACTCGCGTTTCAGCGGGCATGCGGCGATTCCTCGCCAGCGTGTTCCCTGGAGGACGACAGTCGAGCAGTCGCATCGCGGCCAACTGTTTTTCCCGGATCCGCGCCTGGTCGCCCCGCCTGGACGCCGTCTCAGCTTTGCGCGAAGGCGATCCCCTCGATTTCAACGAGGAGTTCGGGACGGCAGACGTCGGCCACGGTGTAGATGATCGGCAAGTCGCCCAAGCGCTCTTCGCAGACTTTGCGGGTCTTCTCGAAATCAGCTTGGCGCTTGATGTAGACGCGGGCCGAGGCCAGCTCGCGGAGTGTGGCGCCGCGGCCGGGAAGTCCGTGCCGCGCCAGATTCGAATCGGAAATCAATGCCGCGATGTTGTCCAGCGTTTGATGCGTCTGGCCCTCGATGTCCTCGATGTGCTGGCTCTCGGACTGGATGATGCTCGCCGTCCCCGAAATGAGCAGCGTCGTGCAGCCGCCCGTGGTCAAGGCCATTGCCCGCGAAAACTTCGGGCTCTTCGGCCCATAACATGCCATGTAGTCGAAGGCCGATGTTTGCAAGGGGTTCTCCAACGGGCAGGCCACGATGTCCTCGCGCTTCGTGCTCAGCGCCAGGCAGCTCATAAGCACGTCGCGGCTGTCCGTACCAATGCCGGTGCTGGCCGGATACACCCTTTCGGTCACTCCCGAGGGAACGTGCTGGGCGAGGAAACGGACGTTCTCATAATAGTCACTGCGAGCCCGGTTCATTTCCATATAGCGCTGGGTATTCCCCTCCGGCCCGACAATGTCGCCCAGGTACAGCCAGGTACGGATGATCTGATCGAATCGCACGTTGACTTGGGCCAGCATTTGGCGCATCTGATTGAAGCCGTCGATTGAGCGGGCGTAAACGCCTTGTTCTAGAGTCCGCGGCAGGATCTGGCCAACGTGGGTCCAAGTGATGCCGCTGTGCCGCGTGATCACCACCTGCTCGCCGTGGCGTTGGATTTCGACTTCGCCGGGTCCACCCCCCACGCACATCGCCTCCATCGCCACCAGGGTTCCTTCGCATGGGTGCTGCGGAACGTAAGTGACAACTGGCAGGTGCTCGCCGTAGAAATCACGCAGCATCTGGCGGCAAGGACCCAGCAGTTGCTCGTCGGCGAGAAAGACCGTCTGCGTGACGACGGAGCGGGGTGCTCCTTCGCTCTCCGTCACGCTTTGGATCATCCGCAGAGCCTCGTCGACTTGCTCCTCAAACGAGCCCTCCCGCCGAGGAATCGCGGAGGCGAAAACGTGCCTGACGCCGTTGAGTTCGACTACCGAGCAGCCCACCCCTGAAATCGACTGGCGACAAATCATGCGTTCCCCCGGCAGCGTTTCTCTTCGCAGATAACCAGCACGAGTTCGCCTAACGCGGTCTGCAATACACTCTACTCCAGCCTTGCTTCGGTCGTCAACCATCGAGCTAGCCTCCTTCAGGCAAGACGATCTGGGTCTCGCGGCACTACCCGATCCAAGCGTATCGCGAACTGTTCCTAGCGGCTCTCCTCAACACCGGCCAAGCGGCAACACGGAAGGTCTCGCGGGGATAGAAAGGTCGAGGCAACGTAAAAACAAAAGCCTGGTCGCGTCTTGTGTCCGAACAAAAACGATTGCCTGGATGGCCGCGGGCAGGTTTCAGGCGGGCAAAATCGCCTTTCGCGGCGTGGTGGGTTGGCTCGGTGCCTTAGGCCCCGTGGCTAGGGGGCCTACGCCCTCCAGGTTAACCGAGCATTCCACACCTTGTCAATAATCTAACCACGCCCATTGGAAAAGGTTTCGCGTCCCCTAAAAGGTTAGGCTAGATTCGACAAAATTAGGCATATCCCGGTCACGAAGGTTCCGAGCGTCCCTGTCTCCAAATCATGGAGCCGCCGGAAGCAAGCCGGGAAATCTGGCCGCGATTTTTGCGCTTGAACGCCGACTTTAGCCGACAGCGATCTGCCTTCCCAAGTTCACCGCTCAATGGGTTTTTTCCCCTCTCGGAGATGAGTTATGACAAACCCGTGCCCAGCCCCCCACTTGCTGGTTGGAGGTTTGGACTTTCGGTCTTTTGTTGGATTGACTTTTTAGGCACCGAAAGGGTAACCTTATGCAGGGACAAGGTGGCGATGGAATGGTCCGTACTCGCTCGGATGAGGTGGGCATCGGACTAGCCGTCGCCTTTGAAGCTGGGGTGAGTTCCCCGTGCGTTTTTGCGATCTCGTTTCCGTTCGACTTGTGGTGTGGGTGGCCGCCCTGCTGGTGCCGATCCAGGCGGGTCCCCTGACGGCCTGTGCTTGCGGAATCGCCTCCCAGAAACGTACCGAAGCGAAATCGGTTGCGGTGCCCGTTCGCCCGGCCCCATCGCCATCTTGCTGTTCTCCCACAAGATCGGCTCCACGGCCCTGTTGTGGCGACCGCGGCGTCTCACAGTCGGTGAAGCGGAGCTGCTGCCCGGTCCAGGGCTCGTGCTCGTGCTGTCAGCGTGGTGCGTGTCCGGGACCGAGTTCGTGCCAGTGTTCGGCGGGGCGTTCCACACCGTCGCCCGTTCCGCCTGCGAACCCGTCGCGGAGCGAGCAGTCCAAGTCGTTTGCGGCGCCGCCGGATCAGGGGCTAGCGACGGCGGCAATTGGTCCCCCCTCGTCCCGTGCCACTGATCACCGACTCCCTGTTCGCGCCTTGGGCGCCCCTGAGCGTTTGAGCATGCTCTGCCGACTCGTTATCTAGTCGGACTCTCTCCCAAGGGAGCACTGCGCGCTTGGTTTTGCGTGCAATGTTCGCGGTCTGGTAGCTCGCGTCTTCAACCGCGTACCCGATCTTCGTTGCTCCCTGCGTTTTTCGGGCTTTTTGCAAAAAGAGCTTATTCCACAACTTCCCGTCTCCCGCTCGCGGGAGAGCGGTTGGGGTGAGGCCAACTGCAAGGCAGGCGTTTTTTCCCGTCGTCTGCAAAGATCTTGGGCCCTCACCCCGACCCTCTCCCATGGGGAGAGGGGACTTTTGGGAGAGACATTAAGTCTCGTTCCGGCGCTCCGCGTGGGAACGAGGAAGGAAAAGTAGGGCATAACCATGAGACGACTGATCCGAATCCTGATTCCGTTTACCCTGGGCGCGGCCGTAACCTTTGTGGCGTGGCGTTGGTTCGTCGGTCCGGTTGAAAAATCGCCTGTCGCGGCTGCCGTTCCCAGCGATTCTCCGCCGTCTAACGTCTGGACCTGTTCGATGCACCCGCAGGTCCGCATGGATCATAAGGACATCTGTCCGCTTTGCGGCATGGACCTGATCCCCGTGGATGCGAGGCAAGATCCCTGGGAGGCGGACGATCCAGGCACCCGCCTCGTGCTCAGCGAGCAGGCTAAGCGCATGGCCCGCGTGGAAACGATGGAAGTGCAACCGCGCGAGCTGTTTAAAGACCTGCGCACGGTGGGCCGGGTGGAACTCGACGAGACCCGCGTGGCGCACATTGCGGCTCGCCTCGCCGGCCGCGTGGAACACGTGTATGCCGATTTTCCTGGGGCCAACGTGCGGCGCGGCGAGCACCTGGTGAAACTCTACAGCCCCGAGCTTCTCGTTACCCAGCAAGAATTCCTCCATGCGGTCCGAGGCGGGCGATCGACCGGTGCCGCTCTAGGCGAAGGTTTCGCCGCCGCCGCGCGGCGTCGCATGCTGCTCTGGGGAATCACCGAACAGCAGATCGACGAGCTGGAGAAGTCGGGCCAGGCGCAGGACTACGTCACCGTGTACGCGCCGCTGGGGGGAACCATCATCGAAAAGAACATTCGTCCCGGCCAGTATGTCAAGGAGGGCGATCTGCTCTACACGATCGCCGACTTGACCCGCGTCTGGCTCGTGTTGGAGGTCTATGAATCCGAGTTGTCGTGGGTCCAGCCCGGCCAGCCGGTCGAGGTGACTCTGGAAAGCGATCCTCTCCGGCCGATGACCGGCGTTGTGGGGTTCATCGAGCCTGTGGTGACGAATGCCTCGCGGACGGTGCGTGTGCGGGTAATCGTGGAGAACCAGGACTTGCGGCTCAAGCCGGGCATGTATGCCCAGGCCGAGCTCCGCGTGCCGATCCTTCCGGACGGCAAACCGGCGCCCACCGGCCTGGAGGGCAAATACGTGTGCCCCATGCACCCTTATGAGGTCTCCGAGCGGCCCGGGCTGTGCAAGCAGTGCAACATGCCGCTGGAACTGGTTCCGCCGCGGCCTGACGTGGCGCCCGGCGGCAAAACCGAAATGGAGCCTGGCTTACCGGCAAATGCCGCCGCCAGTCCTTCGACCGCGACGAGCGAACATCCCAAGGTCTTGGCGGTTCCCGCGGACGCCGTCCTGACCACGGGCCGACGTCAGTTGGTGTACGTGGAAAAGGAACCGGGCAAGTACCAGCTCGTCGAACCTCAACTCGGGCCGCGCGCCGGCGACTATTACCCGGTGATCAGCGGACTGAAGCAGGGCGACCGCGTGGTCACCCGAGGCAACTTTCTGCTCGACTCCCAGTTCCAAATTACCGGTCGGGTCAGCCTGCTTTATCCCGAGGGATCGACCGGCGCCCATGCCAGGCCTGATCCTGCGACGGGTTTCACGCCGCAAGAGCAGGCCAACCTCGACCAACTGGCCGAGGACGATCGCGCGCTGGCCGCCAGGCAGAAGGTCTGCCCTGTGTCTGGCATGAACCTTGGCTCGATGGGCAAGCCTTACAAAATGGTCGTCGAAGGCCGGATCGTCTTCCTCTGCTGTGAAGGCTGCGAAGCCGCAGTGGAGGCCGATCCCGCAGCCACGCTCAAGAAGCTTGAACCTACGAGCGGGAACCGGCAGAGTTCGTCCGGCAGCGTGCTGCCGCAAGGAGGAAACCATGATTAACGCGCTTATCCGTTGGTGCTTGAACAACACTCTGCTCGTGCTGCTGGCCATGCTGACCGTCATCGGGGGCGGCTGGTATGCGATGCAGAACACACCAGTCGACGCGATCCCCGACATTGGCGAGAAGCAGGTGATTGTGGTCGCCGAATGGCCCGGCCGAAGCCCGCAGGACGTGGATGACCAAGTCACCTATCCCCTCACCGTCGCGCTGGAAGGGACGCCCGGCGTGAAGGTGATCCGCTCGGCCTCGGGATTCGGCTTCTCGATGGTGTTCGTGATTTTCCAGGACAACGTGGACTACTATTGGGCCCGCAGCCGCGTACTGGAACGGATGAATGTGGCCGAGGCCAAGCTGCCGGCCGGGGTGCGACCGGTGCTCGGGCCGGACGCCACTTCGTTGGGCTGGATCTACTGGTACACGCTGGAGGGCGAAGGGTTCGACCTGGCCGAGCTGCGGACCATCCAGGACTGGTACGTCCGCTACCAGCTCAACGCCGTCGAGGGCGTCGCAGAGGTCGCTTCGATCGGCGGCCACGTCAAGCAGTATCAGATCGACGTGGACCCAGTGAAGCTGCGGGCCCACCGCGTCACCCTCGACGAGGTCACCGAAGCGGTTCGCAAGGCGAACATCGACGTGGGCGCCAAGGTGATCGAGATCAATCAGGTCGAGTTCTTCATCCGCGGCGTGGGCTTCATCAAGAGCACGCAGGATCTCGAGAACGTGGTGATCCGCGCGGAGGGGGGCACGCCGCTGTACGTGAAAAACGTGGCCACGGTGAGCCTCGGGCCCGAGTTTCGCCGAGGTCTCCTGAATAAGGCGGGCGTCGAAGCGGTCGGCGGCGTGGTGACCATGCGCTACGGCGAGAACCCGCGGCGGGTGATCGACCGGGTCAAAAAGAAGATCCAAGAGATTGCCCCCGGCCTTCCCCAGAAAACCCTCCCCGACGGCCGCGTCTCCAAGGTCCAGATCGTCGCCTATTACGACCGCACCGACATCATCCACGAGACGATGGACACCCTTAAACAGACCCTCACTGAAGAGGCGCTCGTGGCCGGGCTGGTGGTGGTCGTGTTCCTGCTGCACTTGCGGAGCTCGATCGCGGTCATCGCCGCCACGCTCCCCACGTCGATCGCGTTTTCCTTCATCGTCATGTACCTCCTGGGCGTGGACACGAACATCATGTCGCTGGCCGGCCTGGCGATCGCCATCGGCGACGTCTGCGACATGGGAATCATCATGACGGAGAACATCTACCGCCATGTCGCCCAGAACGACGGCTCGAAAAGCTATCGCCAATGCGTGGAAGAAGGGGCCACGGAGGTCGGCACGGCCATCGTCACTGCGGTCTCCAACACCGTCGTCTCGTTCATCCCCGTCTTCGCCCTGACCGACCAGGAAGGCAAGCTCTTCGGGCCGCTGGCGTACACCAAGACGTTTGCGATCACCGCCTCGGCGATCCTCGCGGTGACGGTCGTCCCCACGCTGAGCTACTACCTGCTTAAACCCATGCAGTGGAGCCGGCGGCGGAGTTGGGCGGTGGGGATCGCGTCGGGCACGGTGATGACGCTGCTGGCCGGAACGATCTTCCGCCGCTATTTCCTGCCGGAATCAGCCCCGGCAGGCCAAGGTTGGTTCCTCGCCGTCGCGGTGGGCGTGATCACCATGCTGGTCTTTCAGCGCATTGCCCGGGAACGGCTGATTCCCCTGGAGGAGAATGTGGTCTCTCGGGCGATTCTCGGGACCTACGTTCCCATGCTTCGCTGGGTCATTACCCACAAGCTCGCATTTCTAAGTATTCCCGCGGCGCTGGTGGTGATGGGCCTGGTGGTCTGGTTTGGGTGGGGCGCCGTGACACGCCCGATCGAAACAGGACTCGCCGCGGCGGGGGTGAACGTCAACCAGTGGCCAGCCTGGAGCTGGCTGAAGCACAAGCTGCCGGGCCTGGGACGCGAGTTCATGCCCGCCCTAGACGAAGGCTCGCTGCTCTACATGCCGTCGCTGGTGCCGGCCGGCTCGCTCACCGCGGTCCAGGAAGTGATTGCCAGGCAGAATATGGCGATCGCCTCGGTTCCCGAGGTGGAACATGTCGTCGGCAAGGCCGGGCGTTTGGAATCGGCCCTCGATCCCGCTCCCATTGGGATGATCGAAACGGTCGTGATGCTCAAGCCTCGCGACCAGTGGCGCAAGGTCCGCGTCGAGCGCTTCTACCGCCACTGGCCCGACTGGACCAAAGGTCCGCTCCGCTACTTCTTTCCAGAAGAGCGCCCGATGGACAAACAGGAACTGCTCGACGAGCTTTCCAAAAAAGTTGACATCCCCGGCGTGCTTCCCACCTGGCTCCAGCCGATCCAGACGCGGATCGTGATGCTCCAGACGGGCTTCCGGGCGATGATGGGAGTGAAGATTTTCGGCGACGACCTGAAGCGGATCGAGCAGATTGGCCTGGAACTGGAGAAGATCCTCAAAGACGTGCCCGGCGCCGCCGACGTGGTGGCCGACCGCATCGTGGGCAAACCCTATATCGAGTTTCGCATCGACCGCGAGAAGATCGCCCGCTACGGAATCAACATCCGCGACGTGCAAGACGTGATCGAGATCGCCATCGGCGGCGACAATCTGACCACGTCAGTCGAAGGACGCGAGCGTTATCCCATCCGTGTGCGTTACCTCCGTGAGTTCCGCGACAACCTCGAAGAGCTTCAGCGGATTCTCGTGCCGGCGGGCAACGGAACGAACATTCCCATCTCCGAGGTCGTCAGCATAGCGTACACGCTCGGCCCGCAAGAAATCAAAAGCGAAAACACCCGGCTGGTGGGCTACGTCACCTTGAACACCCGCGACCGCGATGAAGTGAGCGTGGTCGAGGACGCCGACAAGGCGATCCGGGCCCGGATCGAGGAAGACGAACGGCTCAACCGCCCCGACCACCAGCGGCTCTTCCCCGCCGGTTATCATTACCAATGGGGCGGCCAGTTCGAGAACCAGGTCCGAGCCATGAACCGGCTGAAATGGCTCGTGCCGATCTGCCTCTTGGTCGACTTCGTCCTATTGTACCTGGGTTTCAACCGCTGGTGGATCGCCTTGCTGTGCTTTTCAGCGGTGTTCGTCTCGGCGTCGGGCGGCTTCCTCATGCTCTTGTTCTACGGCTTCAACTTGAGCGTCGCCGTATGGGTGGGGTTCATTGCCCTGTTCGGCGTCGCGGAGGACGACGCCGTGGTGATGGCCAGTTACTGCTCGCAACTGTTCGATGAGCGGCAGCCGAAAACGATCCAGGAGGTCCGCGACACGGTGATCGAGGCGGCCGTAAAACGTATCCGCCCCTGCCTGATGACCACCGCCACCACGGTGATCGGGCTGTTGCCGGTGTTCCTCACCGAAGGCCGCGGCTCGGACGTGATGCAGCCTATGGCCATCCCCTCCGTGGGCGGCATGGCGATCCAAGTGATCACCATGTTCATCACCCCTTGCGTCTATTGCCTGGTCGAGGAGTGGAAGCTGCGCTGGCGGAGCCGCCGACAGCCTCTCATCTAATACTACAGCGCTAACTCGGGAAGACGAAAACGGGTCAGAACTATTTTCTGGCGAGGTGGGTAAGGTAAAAGAGTTCTGACCCCTTTGCGTGTGCGACTTGACACCCCGAAGCAAATGGTTCACAACCAAGATAAGCGTCTTCCAAGCCTGAGTCGATCGCAAAAAATGAGGAGCCCTTAGGTCAACGTGTCTCCTCAGGTCAAGTTACGACGTTCCAGTTCGAGTCCTTTGCCAAAGCACAACAGTCCGCGTTGCCCCTCGGACGCCGCGCGGGTTGAAACGGCTGGATCGCCACAACGGGCTATTCCAGAAGGCCTTTGCGGCGGAGGACTCCCGCAAAGTCGCGGATGCATCGCGGCTCGCCCTACAATGCTTCGCCAGTTGGGAACTCCCTCATGTCGGAAAAACCACGTGCCGTGTGTCTTTTGAGCGGGGGGTTGGACTCCACGACCACCCTCGCCGTGGCTAAATCGCAAGGATTCGACACCTACGCGATGACCTTTCGTTATGGGCAGCGGCATGAAGTGGAGATCCGCGCTGCGCGCCAGATTGCTCAGCGGTTCCAGGTGGCGGAACATCGAATTGTGGAGATCGACCTCCGCTGTTTCGGGGGATCGGCCCTGACCAGCGACCTGGCCGTGCCCAAAGACCGGCCGTTGGAGAAGATTTCAGAGGGCATTCCAGTGACCTACGTGCCGGCCAGGAACACGATTTTCTTGGCCTTTGCGCTCGGTTGGGCAGAGGTGTTGGGGGCGTGCGATCTTTTCGTAGGGGTCAATGCGGTGGACTATAGCGGCTATCCCGACTGTCGCCCCGAGTTTATCGAGGCCTTCGAACGCATGGCCAATCTCGCCACCAAAGCGGCTGTCGAGGGGGGCCGGAAGCTGCGGATTCACACGCCCTTGATCGCGATGTCGAAGGCCCAGATCATTCGCACGGGCCTGGCGCTGGGGGTGGATTATGCCCTGACCAGCACCTGCTACGATCCCTCGCCCGACGGCGCGGCCTGTGGCCGTTGCGACGCCTGCCTGCTGCGGCTCCGCGGCTTCGCGGAATTGGGATTGCCCGATCCGGTTCGCTATCAAACCTCAGTCCCCGTCCGGTCCTGAGCGAGATCGGTCCGGCCAACACGCGCCGTTCGGCATCTTCGGACTTCTCAACAGCACTGATTCTCTCGTTGTCTTCGTTGCCGGCCGCAAAATCGGCACGGAGCGGGTCCGTTCGTACCGGGAGTAGTTTTTGGGATCAAGGTGCCGATTCTTGCGGTCGTGCGCTTGGTGGCGGAGCGCGAAGTTGGTTTTTCGGTCCACGGAACGGCGCGCCGATAGACCGATAGTCACACAGGCTGTCCAACGTTCTGCCATGCCATCGGTGCGAGTTACGTTATGAAGAAGAGTACCTTTCGTGTCGTGACCCGCGGAGCAGATGGCGAAATCCGCATCCGCGATTACGACTCGCAGGAAGACCTGCTCAAACGGCATTACCAAATCGGGGTGGATGACTGTAGCACGGATTTGGGCCTGCGCGGTCTACCCGTTTTCCGCGGCCTGATTGGTCCCATGCCCGAAGGGTCGAACATCATCCGCTACGAGTCGCCCGAGGTCTTCGAGACGCTCACCAAGGAGTGGTGCGCACCGAAATCGAAGGGCCTCCGGTCGCGAACTCGCCGTCCGAAGTAGAGCTTCTCCGGCTCGCGGCTTGATGCAAACCGCAAGCGCGATGCGATTCATCAAAGGCTCGCCGCCTTATCGGAAATGTCTTTGCGGCACCATGCCCCGTCCCAGCGGATGCACTTCACGGCCGTGTAAGCTTGGAGCTTTGCCAAGGGGATGTTGCTTCCTAAGGCGGTCACGCCGAGTACCCGGCCACCGCTGGTGACCACCTGGCCATCCTTGAGCGTGGTGCCTGCGTGGAAGACCTTGACGTCGGGCACTTGGGCCGCTTCGGCCAGACCACGGATCGGGTGGCCTTTCGTGTAATTGCCCGGATAGCCTTCGCTGGCCATGACCACGCACACGGCCGGCCGGGGGTCCCATTCCAGCGGTTCGATCCGGTCGAGATCGCCCGAAGCCGCGGCCTCGAGCACGTCGAGCAGGTCGCTTTGGAGCCGCATGAGGATCGGCTGACACTCGGGATCGCCGAAGCGGACATTATATTCCAGAACTTTAGGGCCCTGATGGGTGAGCATCAATCCGGCATACAAGACGCCGCGAAACGGCCGTCGGATGCGTTTCATGGCGTGGATCGTGGGCACGAGGATGTGTTCCTCGATCCAACCAAGTTGCTTCTCGTCGACGAGCGGGGTGGGCGAGTAAGCGCCCATGCCGCCGGTGTTGGGGCCGGTGTCGCCGTCATACGCCCGCTTGTGGTCTTGGGCGGGCGGCAGCGTCACGAGCGTCCGCCCATCGGTGATGGCCAACACGCTGGCTTCCTGGCCATGCAGCCGCTCCTCGATCACAATCCGGTCGCCGGCGGGCCCGAAGATCTTGTCTTGGCCGATTTGCCGCACGGCATCGATTGCCTCTTGGCGACGCTCGCACACGAACACGCCCTTGCCCGCCGCTAGCCCGTCGGCCTTGACGACGATGGGCATGTCCTCGCGTTCCTGGAGGAAACGAATCGCGCTTTCCGCGCTGCGGAAAACATGGTGCTCGGCCGTGGGCACCGAAGCGCTGCGGAGCACCTCTTTGCAGAAGGCCTTGCTCGACTCCAGTTCGGCGGCGGCCTTGGTCGGCCCAAAGATGCGAAGTTTTTCCCGCTCGAAGGCGTCGACGATTCCGGCTGCCAAGGGGGCCTCGGGCCCGACCACGGTGAGTTGTACTTGATTCTGCTTGGCGAACTGGACTAGTGAAGCGATGTCGTCGGCGGCGATCGGCACGTTTTCGCCGTCGGCCGCCGTGCCGGCGTTGCCCGGGGCACAAAAGACCCGCTTGACCCGCCGACTTCGAGCAATTTTCCACACCAGGGCGTGCTCGCGGCCGCCATTGCCGATGACAAGGACATTCATGACTGTTCACATGCAAACGTAGCAATCACGGCTCTCGATCCCCGCACGTGGCTGGAAATCCACAGTGGCTGGAGATCCATCGTTGGCCGGATTGTAGGTTCCCGGGTCTCCTCGCGGAAGTAGCCCCCCAAACGTTCGTTGCGGAGCTACTGGAACGGCGCCGTCGAACGAAGCGACCTAAAGCTCGACCACTCCCGGCGAAAACCGGGCGACTGCAACTTCAGGTTAAGTCAGGCGGAGTACGCGCTTAAGTGGCTTGTGAAAGGGCATGAAGGACCGGTATATTGCCCCGGGGAAGGAACGAGGCTGTCTCTTGGATTGGCGTGGCTGGCCGGTCACGCTGAGCAGCCGGTTTTTTTGGATGGCAGAATCGGTCGCCGAACTGGGCGGGTTTT